>CAZGML010000001.1:0-140528 GCA_964526965.1 uncultured Sphaerobacteraceae bacterium
CGGATTGCCCCCTGGAGGCGTTTTGCTATGCGGCTTCATTCATCCGCTCGAAAAAGTCAGTCAGTTCGTGGGCGTCGATGAACCACATCTTGCCAACCTGGACGGCTCGCAATTCACCGGCATAAATCCGGCGATAGGTTTCGCGCTTACTCATGCCAGTCATGCGCGTCCAATCTGCGGGCCTTATCCGAACGACTTGCACTTCAGATCCTTGCTTCACTACTGCCACCTCCGGTAAGCGGTACACATGCGCCTCTTGGCGCTCTGTAACCAATGTGGCAAGAATCCAAAATGAAAACACCAAAAAACACCAAGCAGTAATTAGCCGCGATTTAGATCGCTCCAACGGACGCCCAGGAATCGAAGGTGATAGTCCAGCGCCTGTTCGGTTTGTGCGCCAAGCAAGTCTCGAGACGCGTCGATCTTTCGAGGGTAGCGGCCAAATTCGTGATGAAACCCGGTCACATACCCCTTTATGCGATCCACGGTCAACCAGGTAGCACCAACAGGCTTACCCGCAAATCGTTTCGCCCACTTCCTGACGCCCTCGATGCATGAGGTAACGTCCGGTAACAGGGGATCCCCAACGAGGTGAATGTGAACTTCGCCGGTGAGCGTGTAGCCAATACCGTCGTATTTCCTTTGTTCGGTTGTTTGGTTCGTGCTTTCAGTTACCAGGGGAAACGCGGATAGCGTGGTACGAGCGATTTGAACCGGTACGACAAATGCCGCCCACACGTCACCATCCGTTACGGCCCAGTGTTTCGGCATCTCGGAGATCGCGTAATCACTAAACTCTCCGGGCGAAACATCCATAGCAATCTTCCGGGACATTGCATCATCACCAATTGGAAGTACTACTTCGAAGCCCGTCGGATTCCACCAGAGCCGGGCCAGATTATGCATTTCACCCCGGTGTTTATCGCTGGCCTTGCCAGCGAGCGATTTGTATCGCTGGTAGCTCCAGTCGGAGGCCCACACACTCAGGTGGTAAGCTGCGACGGTCGTATCAATGCCCTGTGAGAATCGGTCGACGTCTCCAGATAGGAATACATCAAGCGGGTTGCGATAGAGGTAGCGGGTCAAGAATTCGTTGGTTGCCAGTGCCACTGTCTCAGCCTCTGTTAGGTCAAACCGTTGGCGTTCCCTTTGCCAGCTGAACTGCCCTTCCGCCTGGACAAAATCAAGCATCCAATCCTCAGGCGTTACGCCAATGGATTCGAGCCAACTTCTTCCTATTTCGTCTCGAGCGTCAAACTGCGCGTCTTTGGTGGCAGTTGTATCGATGGTCTCCAATTGCGTGGTGAGTTCCAGCATTCGAAGGTCATTTGGCAGATTGGCCATGTCTCCACTCCTAACTAGTGGTGCCATTGCCCCGGCTGGATTGCTGCCAGCGCGGGGCTCTTTTGTTCGTCAAGTAGTCCTCCAACCTTAGCGGCGGTGGTCGCTGAAGGGGTAACGAACCTGTGCTGCCTATCTCGCTGCCTATACCCGGCGCTGCTGGCACACATGGCACACATGACGCCCTGTTGATATAGGGTTTCGTGATACACGTTAGGAGATGTGGGCACCTCTTAATCCGCAGGTTCCGGGTTCGAGTCCCGGGGGGCCCACCACCATAAACCCCGATGAAATCAACGAGATTACAGCGCGTGTCCACTCCGGACAGGCGTTGTTTTGGTATCCCGCCCGTGTACCGCTCCTGGTGTCGAATCGCAGGCCCTGGCACGTACTATTGACGCTTATCCAGCGAGAGTACACTAGCGGAAGTGGCCAACAGGGGTAATGAAAGGGCGACTGAGGTTGGTTCGGATTCTGCGATGGGCGATCACCGTGTCACTGGTACAAGGGGTTACTCTCCTTGTACTTGCAGGCCTGGTGCCCGGATTCGATATCGACCCCATCCCGAGTGTCGCGTTTGTCGCGCTCATCTTCACCCTCGCCCAGTTACTCTCCTGGCCTATTTTCTACACCATCTCGGCCAGGATTCATCCCGCACTCTTCCCGATACTGAGCCTCTTCCTTTCCGGTGCGCTGGTGCTGTTCATTGCCGACCGATTGGCGTTTTGGGATTTCGCCAAACCGCAGGTCGAAAATGTCCAGACCGGAATCATCATCACAATCGGGCTCACAATTAGCTATACCCTCTTCGGCGGCCTCTTTTCGCTGAGGGATCTGGATGCATATGACTGGTTCGTGACGCGACGGCTGCGTCGCACATATAAGGCGGACGAGACATATGAAGATCCCGGCATCCTGTTTATCGAGATCGATGGCCTCTCTGCGCCGCTGCTTCAACAGGCGATCGATGACGGCTGGATGCCAAACCTTGCCGAGTGGCAGGCAAACGGCAGCCACGTTCTGAACGAATGGGAAACCGACCTCTCCAGCCAAACCAGTGCAAGCCAGGCTGGAATCCTGTTGGGAGACAACGAAGGCATCCCCGCCTTCCGCTGGTATGACAAGCCGGAAGGTCGACTGATGGTCAGCTCCAGCATCGTCACCGCCCGCCACCTGGAACTTCAGCTCAGTGATGGCGAGGGACTCCTGCATCACCACGGGGCGAGCCGCTGGAATGTCTTCTCCGGCGATGCTCCCGACAGCCTGCTTACCTACAGCACACTGGGCCGACGCGATCGGGGTGGGGCGCGCAGTTACCTCGGTCTCTACGCAAGCCCGTATCTCATTGGCCGAACGATTGCGCTCTATTTCGGCGATGTACTTCGGGAACTCTGGCAGGCATTCAACCAGGTTCGCAAAAACATACTACCCCGCATTCGACGTGGATTTCGGTATGCCTTCGTGCGTGCTGCTACAACTACGATCATGCTCGAGTTCGCGCAGTTCATGCTCCTTGCCGATATGTATCGGGGTGTGAAGAGCGTGTACTGCACGATTTTCGCCTACGATGAAGTAGCCCATCACTCAGGCATCGATCGCGACGACTCGATGAAAGTGCTCACTCGAATCGATACCGTGCTCGGGATGCTAATGAGGGAATCCGTCAATGCCTCCAGGCCCTATCACTTCGTGATCCTCTCCGACCATGGCCAGAGCATGGGCCCTACTTTTCGCCAGCGAAATAACGAGACGCTGGGCGAGCTCGTCGCCACGCTGGTCGATCCCGATTCGCGCATCTCCGTTCACGACTCACTGGTAGAGGACGAAGGGCACATTCAGCTCACGTTGCGCCAAGCGCTCACAAGCCAGGAGGACGACCGCACCGTGCGCCTGTTACAAAAGGCGCTGCGCAAATGGCCAGAAAGCCGGGAGCAGATGCTGAACATCGAGAGAGATGACGAGAGCGTTGATACGGACGTCATGGTGTTGGCATCCGGCAATCTCGGGTTGATCTCGTTTCCCAAGCATCCGGAGCGGATGACGTATGAAGAAATCGTCGATCGCTATCCCATGCTCCTGCCCGGAATGCTCAACTACGACGATATCGGATTCGTAATGATGCGATCTGAAACAGAGGGCACGCTCGTGATCGGTAGCCGCGGTATTTACTATCTCGATGATGGCTACGCCGTCGGAGAAAATCCGCTGGCCCCGTATGGCGAACGTGCTGTCCACCATCTGCGCCGCACCGATGGCTTCAGCAACGCTCCGGACATGCTGGTGATGAGTGCCTACAACCCCGAAACGGATGAGGTATATGCCTTCGAGGAACTGGTAGGAAGCCACGGTGGACTTGGTGGAGGACAGACCCGGCCGTTCGTCTTTCACCCCGCTGAACTGTCGTTTCCAACCGAACCGGTTGTGGGCGCAGAGGCGCTGCATCACGTGCTTCTGGGATGGGTGCAATCAACGGACACCGTTCCAGCACTGGCACCTCATGACGAAGCCGAGTTGGAGGTAACTGCTCCAGCTTCGCCAGCAAAGGTGCCGCGCAATTAACGTTGTGTTCTGATCCACGGTTACCGAGATGGCTGGGTCGATTGACTCCGAATCAGGTAGGCAAGCGCGCCGAGAAGAACGCCAAAAGCCAGTAGTACCACGCCGAGGAAACGCAACCGGTCCTCTGCAGCAGCCTCATCGGACGTCAGCAACAGTACGCCGAGTATGAGCGTGAGCACGGAAAGTACTAGTGTCGAGAGCCCCATCTCCTCACGTCCTTCTGGCATGGCCAGCGCAAGGATTTGCAACGCGGCATAAACGATGAGACCCCAGCCGAGGATGTAACGTACGGCATCCGTGGAGACGTAATCCGACCACCACAGGCTGGTAGCGATAACACCTATGGTTACGCCAACACCGGCCCGGAACGATTCCATAGCGGCCAGGCGGTTGATCTCTCCACGAATCGAATCCCAGGCGGCTTGCAGACTCACAACGAGCAGCACGAGCCCGATAATCTGAAGCATCCATTCGCCAGCCCTGTCGGTGGAGACAAGCATGAACGCCCCGAGGGCGAGCAGGACGATCGCCTCAACAGCAACCACCTGCCATTTCACATCAGATCGCCATGGTTTCCCCTGATCCAATAACCCCTTGCTGGCATCAGCCATATGTGCCCTCCTGTACCGAACGTGCGGATGAACTTCGTCTACTGGCTACAGGCTTCCGCAACATGGCGGCCACGGCTTCATGGCGTCTGTTTGGCCCACAAGCTGGCTAGCGAGATGCAGACATCAGTGGCTTTCTCCATATCCTGGACGCTTATCCACTCCAGCGGACCATGAATGTTCTGCATACCCGTGAAGAGATTTGGTGTAGGAACACCGAGTTCAGTGAGCCTCGATCCATCAGTCCCGCCGCGAATGGGTGTGGATATCGGCTGGATACCGTGCTCCAGGCACGCCTCCCGCGCCAGTTCCACGGGGCGCATATCGTTCTCCAGCCAGTAGCGCATGTTGCGATACTGCGACGTTATTTCGCAACTGATTTGTGCTCGTGGCTCAGTTAGCTGCACCGTGTCGCAGACGGACTTGATCAGCTCGCCGGACTGCTCGAGACCATCCAGTTCGAAGTCGCGGAGGATGAAGAGAAGCTCGGCTTCGGCCGCAGTACCTTGCATTGAATAGAGGTGAATGAAGCCGTTACGGCCGTCAGTGGTTTCTGGCGTACGCGTGACATGCGGGAGCGTGTTGATCACCTTGGCAGCGAGGTGGAGAGCATTAACCATGGTGTCTTTCGCGTCTCCAGGGTGCGTCGATACACCCTTGATGGTTACCGCTGCCCGGTCGGCAGAAAATGTCTCGAACACAACTTCGCCAACGTCCGCGCCGTCCAGCGTATAGGCGAAATCCGCCCCGAGGTCGGCAGGAAGATCGGCATGGACACCACCGCCGATCTCTTCATCTGGCGTGAACCCGATGCGAATCTTGCCGTGCTTCTCATCAGATTCGATCAGGTACTTCGCCATCGCCATCACGATAGCGACACCCGCCTTGTCGTCTGCGCCAAGTAACGTATCACCGCTGGCTGTGATGATGTCATCACCTGTCTTGCTGGCCAGGTAGGGATATTCAGCGGGATCGAGCCGCAGGTTCGGATCTTTGGGAAATGTAATGACCGAACCATCATAGTTCCGGTGCACGATCGGCTCGACTCCACTCGCGTTAAACGCCGGGGAGGTATCCACATGTGCAAGGAAGCCGATCACCGGCGTGTTCTCGAAGCCTTGCTTAGCCGGAATGGTGGCCGTGACAGCCCCGTACGATGTGAGCTCAACTTCGGATGCGCCTATCTGCTTCAGCTCATCGACAAGCAGATTGAGTATTTCCAACTGTATTTCGGTGCTTGGATGAGTCGTTGACGTTTCATCGGATTGCGAATCTATGCGCGCGTAGCGCACCAGGCGCTCTTCCAGTTCGTTTGTGAACCTGTCACTCACGGATTGTCCCTCTCGATACCTGACGGATAAATAGCCTTTGTATCGTACATCCAAACAACCCGGTCAGAAAGCGACACCCCCGGGCACAGAATGTGCAAATTCCCGGTGTTAAGCGAGCAAATACGCTTGTGCAGCACGGTCGGCTATCGGGAGGTTCGCAGTTTGAAACTCGTTGCAAACGTCTTGGTAGCGATTCTCACCATCGCAATGCTGGGGAGTGCCTTTCCTGTTCAAGCTGCAGCGCAAACGCCGAACCTGTCGGCAGAGCAGGAACTCGCCGATCGCTATGCCCCTGTAATGTATGTGCGCATTCAGAGCCAACGGTGCGGAACGCCACCAGACGAAGGCGAACCCTACCTGCCCCTCCCGGTCGAAATGGTAATTGGCAATGATGATGTGGTTATCCGCGATGGTGAGAATGATGACGAGATTATCGCCACCGGACCCTCCGCGCAGGAACTCGCAACCTTCGGGCGGGAAACCTACATGGACTTTCCGGGTGATCCGCGCCAACCGGGCTGTACATACGAATCCGACTCCCGGGCACGGATACAGGAAGAGGGATTCGTCCCCACCACGTACGCGAGGGTTACCTTCGATCCGGTAAACGATCGTCTCGCGCTGCAGTATTGGTTCTACTGGTATTTCAACGACTGGAACAACACCCATGAATCCGACTGGGAGGGTATCCAGCTCGTTTGGGACAAGGTGGAAAGCGTTGAGGATGCCCTGGAAATCTCCCCGTCCAGAATCGGCTATGCCCAACACGGGAATGGCGAAGTTGCCGAGTGGGGCGATGACAAAGTTCAACTGGAAGACCGTACGCATCCGATCGTTTACCCGGCAGCAGGTTCACACGCATCCTTTTTCAGTAACGACACCTTTCTCGCCTGGGGTGAACGGAACTCGGGTTTCGGGTGCGATGTATCGTCTCCCCCATCCGGTCGAACACCGCTGGATGTGGTGTTGATACCGGCGGTTGTGGAGCCTGAAAGCGAATTCGCCTGGCTGTTGTACGAAGGACGATGGGGCGAAAAACAACCTGGCTCGTTCAATGGCCCACGTGGCCCCGGCTTCAACAGCCGCTGGGAAGAACCGTTTGATCAGATGGACCGGTGGAGGCCATTCAGTATCGTCGTGCCTGGCAGTGATGCCCTGGGCCCGAATATGGCCGATGCTTTTTGCACGATCACTGGCGCAGGGTCCTCGCTGCTCCTCGAGCTCATGGTGCGGCCATGGCTCTCCTACCCAATCGCGGGCGGACTGCTGGTTGCGCTTGGGTATTTCATCAAGACATCCATGCCGTTGATGATGCGGGCTGTCAGCATCTACCGCAACAATATGAGGCTCTTTCTCGGTATCGGGCTCGTATCCATACCGATCGGAATCATGTTCAACGGACTCCAGGCATTCTTTATTGGTAGACAGCCGCTGAAATTTATCGTGGATTGGCTTAACGACACGGGTGGGGCCAGGCTCACCGCAGTGATGACGATCGGCGGAATCCAGCAGCTGGCGATGTTGATGATCGTTACACCGGCCCTGGTATATGCCGTTCAGCAGGTGTTGCACGGGAACCGGATGATTGCGCCGGAGGCGTATGTCGGCATTCTGGATCGTGCAAGGGACATTTCGATTGCGTTCGTGATCTTCGTTGCTGTTATCGGGCTTCTCCTGGCGACCGCAATCGGATTCCCGATCGCAATCTGGTTAGCCGTGAAATGGCACTTTTTCGTCCAGATCCTGGTGTTTGACCGCACCACAAGACCAACTGCAGCGCTGCGGCAGAGCTTTCGTATTGTGCGCGGATCCTGGATACGAACGGCATTAGCACTGATCGTATTCGACCTTATTGCGGTACTGCCCGGCATCCTTGTCGGGTTCGGACTCCTCACCATCGGTCGCACTGCGGTGGGGTTCGCCAACGGAATGAGCAGTCTGCTTTATGCTGTACTCATGCCTCTTTCGACGATCGCCGTAACGCTTCTCTTTCTGGATCGGCAGGACCAAGCGACGAAACGGGACGCAGAAGAGGATCCGGAGAAGGCGCCTTCAGCGGAGGCGGAAACCAAACCAGGATATGCGTTATGACAGGCGAAGCAACGTTTATAAGCACCACCTACGATCCAGCACACGTTTCGCCCGGAATCGCGCATTTCGGGGTCGGTAACTTCCACCGCTCCCACCAGGCGATCTATATCGATCGGCTAATTTCCCAGGGCGACCACAACAAATGGGGGATTGTTGGCATCGGGGTGATGCCCAACGACGTCGCGATGCGCGATGCGCTTGCCAACCAGAACTATGGATACACGTTGATCGAGATCGACGTTGAAGGGAACGTGTTCGGCCGTGAGATCAACTCGATTCGCGACTTCCTGTTCGCGCCAGAGGATCCTGCAGCAGTCCTGCAGCAGTTGACCGATCGGGAGATACGCATTGTTTCCCTCACGATCACAGAGGGTGGATACAACATCGACCACACGAGTGGCGCCTTCGATATCGAGAACCCGGCGTTGCAACACGACCTGCGCAACCCTGAAAATCCAACAACGGTATTCGGCTACATCACCGAGGCGCTAAGAACCCGCCGCGACCAAGGCATCCCGCCATTCACCGTGATGAGCTGCGACAACCTGCCTGCCAACGGAGACGTTGCCCGCCACGCCATCACCGCGTTTGCCCGTGAAATCGACCCCTCGCTCGCGAGCTGGATTGATGAGCATGTCGCATTCCCGAATTCGATGGTGGACCGCATTACTCCAGTAACGACAGATGAAGATCGCGCACTGGTCAAGGACATGTTTGGAACAGATGACGCCTGGCCGGTGAGAACAGAGCCGTACACGCATTGGGTCCTCGAGGACACGTTCAGCAATGGTCGACCCGACTTCGAGCGGGTTGGTGTCCAGTTGGTTGACGACGTTGCGCCATACGAGCTGATGAAGCTGCGATTACTGAACGGAGCCCATCAGGCGAAGGCGTACATCGGCACGCTTCTCGGGCACGAGTATGTGTACGAAGCGGTCGGAGATGAAAACGTTGAACTGTTCCTGCGGGCGTATCTGGAAGAAGCCCGAATGACCCTCGACCCAGTGCCCGGGATCGATGTCGACCAGTACATCGAGAGCCTGTTCGAACGGTTTCGCAATCCGTACATCGCCGATACGCTGGCGCGCCTGGCCGTAGACGCATCGGACCGAATTCCCAAGTTCGTACTACCAACGATTCGGGACAACCTCGCCGCAAACCGCCAGGTAACCATGGGGGCAGCGGTGATCGCCAGCTGGTTCCGCTATTTGGAAGTGGCTGACGCTGTGGGCGTGGAAGTTATCGATGCGATGGCCGCTGAGCTTCTTCCGCTCACAGACGACGCCAGCGCATTCCTCTCAAACAAAGACGTGTTTGGCACCCTCGCCGACGAAAGGTATTTCGCAGAGGAGTACCTGCGGCTCGTCTCCGCGCTTCAGGCAGGTTTCCCGCGCAAGTGGCTACGGAGAGTGACCGTGGCATAATCAAGCCATGGCAATCGTGAGGACAGATGAATCAGAGACAGTCCGCGCTCCCGCGGTCCATCAGTGGTTTGAGGGATCGGTAGAACAACCGGAGCCGGTACCTCCTGATGTTGCGCACCGCGTGCCAGGCGTTGCGTTCACCCTCAATGAATGGCGCGAATATCATGTGACCATTCCAGGCGCTATTGGACTCCGGGTTGGGAATACGTGGGCAAAACGGATTGGACTGACCAACTCGTTCATCGTAAGCATCTCTAACCGCCTTGGTCTCACCGATCTGACGCCCAAATATCCAGACGGAATGGGAGCCACCGTCTACGCGGAAGTATTGGCGACGAAGTTCCCGACGCTGCGGGACTCGCTCGATTTCTCCCAGACGATGGTGGACCAGCTTTCGGCACGCATTCGGGCGATGCCCTTCGTTATGCGGGCGGAAACGTCTCGCCAAATCGTGCATGAACACGGCATACCGAATCTCTTCTTCACGTTTCATTTTCTGCGGCACCATGGCGAACAACTGGCTCGTGCACTCAGCATTATTGCAGCTGAGCCGCATCGCAAACTGAGCGATGTGGTGGAAGACGTCCGCATTCATCAGGCAAGGCGGATTGATGCGGAAGCACTGCACTCGATGCTGACTGGTCCGCGAGCGGGTGCGCCGAACGATTCATCGACGGCGAGTCCGATTGAACAACTACAGCCCTTACGGATTAGACAACGCCGCCCTGAGGAGACTTACAACACACCGGAGAACCGATTTGTGGTGGCTGCATGTCGGCGACTTCTGGTGCTGATGGAGAGGATTCAGGAGCGACACTGGTGGCGAGATGCCACTGACGGTGACAAGGCGACGTTCTCCGCAGTGAGGAAATCGATTCGGATCCTGCTGCAAACCGATCGGTTCCGCGGCATAGATGCAACGTTACGTATTCCCGCCTACTCTCGCGTGCTCCAGATGAAGCCGGGGTATCGCGAGTTGACGATTTTCTGGAACAGGCTTTCGCAAGTACATGTGCCGGTGCTGACGCGATTATCCGAGGCAGTCGACCTTCGCGATGTTCCCACGCTGTACGAATACTGGCAGTTCTTCGAGCTGGCCAGTGCCATCGGTGAGCACACTGGTGTCTCTGCAAAAATGCGCTTGCAGCATGATATCTACCCAGAAGATTGGGGCCTCAAAGCGGAGTTTGAGGGCATCGGCACGCTGACAACGCAACGGACATTCTTTGGATCGGAGACCTACACGCCCGTGCAGCTACGTCCCGATTTCGTGTGGGAAGCAGAGGATGGCGGAATGGTGATTTTGGACGCCAAGTTCGCGATGACCTCGACTGCCGACCTTGAGGTCGATGGAGAGTTCGAACCGGCGTCCAAAGCCTCAACGAGAGACATCACCAAGATGCATGGCTATCGAGATGCGATCCAAGGCGTGAACGCCGCGCTCGTGCTGTACCCGGGTACGCGAGGTGAGTTCTGGCATGCAGACGGTGCTCCGCAGCCAGTGGCGAACTTGAGCGAGGTCATCGACGCGATTGTGACATGTGATCTGGACGGAATCGGCGCGGTGCCGCTATCGCCGCAAGTGGAGGGATGATTGATGGATGCAGAGCAGTCGGTAGCAGAGTGGCCGGATTTCTTGGTGGAGTTGCTCGCAGAAGACATCGAAATCGCAAACGAAGTGAATTCTCAGAGCTGGGCGCTTTATTCATATTCCAGTAGAGAGAATACCTGGCCAGTATTCGGAGTCAGCCACAACACGGTGCTCTCCTATGATTTAGAAGGTGGGATTACAATTGCCTTAGACCGTGACAGTCTGGATGAGTCCACCATCAATCGCATACAATCGATTTCCACTCCAAGAGAATTGAAACAAGAATGGATACTCACAACCAAGCTGACGAGCGATTTCGTGGAGCACAATCTCCACGACCTTCGCCGCGCTCATCAATCAGTGGTTCGTAAACTCGCCGAATGGAACGCCCATCGCTGGAGAGACCACCAAGCCAGTATTCTCAGCGAATTCGAAAATAAAACAGGGATCAAGCTGCCCTCGCCCGGATATGTCGACGAACTTGAAACTCTGAGAACAACGGAGTCGGTCAAGAGAGCACCGTCTCCAAAATCCTACCGTTCACGTATTGCCCAGCCGACCGGGTTCTGGAAGCAGACGTACGATTTGCGGCGACCCTACGAAAAGGAAGCCTACGAACAAGCAATGGCGGAAGACAAGCTAATTCACAGGCTCGGGCATTTTTCTTCTGACGCAACCACTCTTCCTGCCGATCGAGCGGCATTCACTCGCGAAATCAAAGAGCTGGATGGAATAAGCGATGGGTTTGCTCACAGACTTTGGATGTTCATCTTTGGTGCGCAGCCAGGCGACTGGGTGATCGTAGAGGCTCCAGTACCCGCAGTTGGCCAAATCACCGGCCCTGCATATTTCGATGAAGACTCTCATCACAGGGCTGTAACCTGGCACTGGGTTTCGGATTCCGAAGTCGAGAGCAGACAAATTCGGAAAGCTTACAACCGAAGACTCTGGGGATTCACTACGCTCGAGCCGATCGAGTTCAAACGGATTCTTCAGGCACTCGGCCAGCATAGCTTAGTTGATCTGAGCCATGTTTCAGAACCGGACGAACAACCACAGCTGGGGGTCAATGTGTCACTTCTACAGATTTCGCCTCAGGACATCAGCGATCACTTCACGGCGAGCGGGCTTCACTACTCCGACACCCAAATCGCGGATTTCTATACCGCCCTGCAAACAAAGGGTTTTGTAGTGTTGAGCGGAATTAGCGGCACCGGCAAGAGCAAAATTGCGACGGGGTTCACCGAACTCCTTCCATCATTAAACCGAGCGTCACCCAGCGACAACTCTTCCACGCAGGACGAGACTGCTCCTGACAACACGCTTATTTTCACCACCACAATCAACGCATCCGCGAAAAAGGGCGGCACCGCAATACTGACGACCGATGCACATCAGTTAGCTTTTCTCGCTCCCGGTGAGTCGCTTCCCGTGCCGGTTCAACTCGGTAACGTCGTAGGCACAATCACTTTCGCAAGGCGTGGTCCAGAAAACAGCCATCCTGGCTATCCTTCAATGGAGTATTCGAAGGAAGTTCAGGAATTCATCGCGGGCTGGCCCAATGGGACTCCTTATCGAGTGTTTCTCCACCGTGGGGAACCCAACACTGCTGCATTCGAGCGGCTCGACGTGGAATCGTCAATAGACACAAAACACGACAATCGCAAGAATACCCTCTTCCTCTCCGTACGGCCGGATTGGCGGGATAGCACGTCGCTTCTCGGGTACTACAACCCGCTGACAAAAACGTATGAGTGGACCGATTTCCTGCGTTTCATCCTCGATGCCGCGGAGAACTATCGCAGCGACGACCCGATTGCGTGGTTCGTGATCCTGGACGAGATGAACCTGGCGCACGTGGAGTATTACTTCGCTGATCTTCTCTCCGTCCTGGAATCGGGCCGCGTATCCGATCCGGAACATGAAGACTACGGGTTCACGAATCAGCCTTTACGGCTTACCTACCCTGAGATCGTGGCTAACGAGGCGCCGCCAACAGAAGTGAGATTGCCGCCGAACCTGTACATCATCGGCACGGTCAACATGGATGAAACCACGCACGCATTCAGCCCCAAGGTGCTAGATCGCGCCTTCACGATGGAGCTGACGGATGTCGATTTCAGCGATTATCCTCGCGCAGTGCCCGAAGTTGATGACGATACATTCGACGATTCGGAGAAACAACAGTTTCTGGAGGTGTTTTCGCAGAATGGAGCGTTTCCACAAATCCGCAAGGATGAGATTCGGGAGTTCGTCCTGGAGAATGAGGACATTCGGCGTTCGATTCAAACGCTGAACAGCAATCTCGCGAACTATCGATTCCACTTCGGTTACCGTGTGTTCGATGAGATCATGCAATTCCTCGCCAATGCCGAAGCCAATGGAATGTATGAAAATGATGATCACATGACCGCACTGGATAGCGCTGCGTTCATGAAGATTTTGCCGAAGTTCAGCGGATCGGAAGCGCGCGTTGGGCTACCATTGGCCGCACTGATCGAGTGGGCGAAGGATCCCTTTGCACAGGGTGAGGACGCCACACCGCTCGAGCGCACTCTTAAACGAGCAGAATTCATGCAGACTGTGTTGCAAACCGATGGGTTCGTTACTGCGTTTTGATCAACCGTAATGAACCTCTCCGCCGCCCAAATCGTTAAGGCGCGAGTCTTGCGACTGGGGACGTTGGCAGAGCCGTAGCGATGATCAAGAGTCGCGCTGTTCGCTTCACGGGGCAAGGCCTCGTATCGGTTATTTATGTCAGGAGGCAGGAACACTATGTTTTCTCGCAATCACTCACTCACCCGCATCGCCGGTGCGGTTGGGCTTTCCCTCGCGCTCTCGCTGGGTGCAACATCCGCGTTCGCAGACGACGATGAGCCAGAGGCGTATCTCTACGAAGGCACCTGTGCCGAGCTCGATTCCGCCACAGTGGTGGACGAAATCGACGATCTCGATGACGACCGCGACGATGTCGCCGAACATTGGGAATACATCGGCGAGGGTCAGGATATGCCCGATGGCCTGATGGCCGAAGAGGACGATGTGGATGACATCGACGGTGGTGTGCAGGCGCTGGTCGATGGCGACTACGCCGTGGTGGTGCATGAAACCGAAAGTACGGATTCAGCGGTGCTCGTTTGTGGAGACATCGAGGGTGAGGTTGAAGAAGACTCCCTGCTGATTGAGCTCGATGAAGTCGATGGCAGCGGATTCGAAGGACGCGCCTTCATCCATCCCGACGAAGATGATGACGATGATGACGATATGGACATCGAATTCGTCGTTGGAATCTACCCGACCGGCTCGGTTGAGCCGCTTCAGGAATCAACTCCTGCGAGCTAATCGACATCATCTTTTGTAAAGATGTATGCGCAAACGCCCGGACGGTAAAAGTCGCTACCGACCGGGCGTTTGAACTTTCGGAGTTTCGAATAACGCCAAGTTGTTCGAGTTGGTGATTAGAACACAATCGGCCTGCCGGCCTCGGCCCAGGCGACGATTCCGCCGGCGAGGCTCTTCGGATCCTTATGGCCGGCCTGGGAAAGGTACTGAACAGCGTACAAACTGCGGCCACCACTGTGACACATGATATGGAGCGGCTTGTCGGTGGAGAGCTCACCCAACCGTTCCATGAGTTCGGACATGGGAATGTGAACGGCTCCATCAATATGAGCCTCATCCCATTCATCCTGCTCGCGCACGTCGAGCAACACATGGGTGTCGTTCTCCAAAGCCGTTGCAACCTCGTCTACATTCACCTCGAGATGCGAATTATCTGGCTTGTGTTTGTTGAGAAATTCCATTGAAACCTCATAATCCAGCTCGTCAGGATTCTTCTTTCCTGCGTCTACGGCTTCAATGGTAAACGCTTACCCCACTGTTGGTCGCATGACCGTGGCCGGGGTACTGTATGCGCAGTTGTGCCAATTCACACCGAACACGATACGAAAAGGATGACGAAATGCTCAACCGACGTTCACTCATGACAATCACTTCGGCCGGACTCGCCGCCGCAGCCATCGGATTTCGCTTTACCGCTGCGCAGGACGATGAAAACGACGTCCCGTTCCAAAACGCCTCGTTTATTCGGGATCTCTCGGACATCCCTGAGGCAACACCGGCTGCGACACCTGCTTCAACACCCGTCGTTGAACTCGATCTGGATAACTTGCGTGGTTACATTCTCGGCGATACCGACGCGCAAAACACGCTCCAAATCTACGCGGATTACCGCTGTCCCCACTGTCGCGCGTTTCACGTAGATATCGAGCCCGGATTAATCGAGGACTTTGTGTCGCCGGGCCGGATGAAGATCGAGATATTCGACTTCACGGTCATTGGCGTGCCGAGTTTTGATGCGCTTGGCGATGACTCAATCGAAAGCGTGCAGGCCGCTGAGGCCGCCGCCTGCGCCGCAGAGCAAGGCGAATACCTGTCGTACCGGGAGTGGCTGTACGATGGTAGGCTGCAAACCGCTGATGGCGATTTCGCCGACGAGAACCTGATTAATGCGGCCGATGAACTGGGGCTGGATGTCGACCAATTCACTGCTTCACTCCTCGGTGGTGTGTACGAGGACGGCATCATCGCCATGGTTGCACACGGTCTTGACCGTGGCGTGCAGGGAACGCCCACGATGATTCTCAACGATGGCGATCCCTTCTATCTGCCAGAGGGCGGGTACGAGCCCCTGAAGGAACAACTGGAGGCAGAGCTCAACTAAGGGCAATTTAATCCCCCATGGGGTATTGCTCAACCCACTGCGGAAGATAAAATTACGAATTCCTGGAAAGAACCATCTATTTTCATGAAAACAACGTATAATGGGTCTCGGGCACTTCACCGTGTGACATCACACGTGTCGGCAGTTGCCGGCATCAGGAAATAGTGCGGGTTCGTATTAGCGGTCGCACAACGCAGTACAGGAAATCAGGAAATGCAAACAGGTACAGTTAAGTGGTTCAACGCCGAAAAGGGCTTCGGTTTTATTGCCCGTGATGAAGGCGGAGATGACCTCTTCGTACATCGTTCGGTAGTTGGCATGACTCCTCTCGGTGAAGGTGACCGCGTCGAGTTCGTAGAAGGCAGCGGCCCCAAGGGCCCAAGCGCCGTTCAGGTCAACGTACTTGAGCGCAACCCGAATCCCCCATCGAATCAGCGCGAACAGCGCCCACAGGTTGACCCCTCCACCCTGCCAATTGGCACTGGTGTGGTTGATCGATTCGACGAAATCAAGGGCTTCGGTTTCATTCGACAGTCCGCCGGTGGGTCGGACGTATTCTTCCATCAGTCATCCGTGCGAGGCGTTCGCCCGCGTGTAGGTGACGAGGTTGAGTTCCGACTTGGCGAGGGCGACAAAGGCCCCCGAGGCGAAGAAGTTCGAGTTCTTCTCAACAGCGGTGAGGACTTCTACTAGTCCTTCCGTAAGAGACGGATTAATCCGTCATACCAGTGTCCCGGCCAGCCACCCCCTTGCAATCCGCAACGGGGTGGCTGTCGTTTATCCATGTGATACTGGCGCCAATAAACGTTCGCACGGCGTATAGGCTGCGAGTAAACTTAGCGAAACAGATGCTATTCGACACGGCGGTTCCCGCCACTACCTGGAGTTCGCGAGCATGAGTCAGAACCCTGGCAACAGAAAGCCAAACAAGCGCAAGCGGCGCAATGCTGGTCAGTCTGGAGCAAAGAAGCAGGCTGATCGCCAACAAAAACAAACAACGGCGAACCAGCCTCAGGCGACCGCGCCGAAATCGGAAGCGAAACCCGCATCTCGCCGAACCGGACGCAAGGAAGCAGCCCAGGCAGAGCAAAAGAAAAAACGACAACTACAGATGATAATCGGCGGCGTGGCAGCTGCGGTGATCATCGCGCTCATTTTCATCCTGGTGAACCGCCCGACCTCAAGCGGTATTGAGATCGACTATTCCGACGTCCACGTAGCCCAGAGCGATGTCGTGCAAAGCGCTGGCACGCCCGAGGGCGGTCTCGATCCCAGCACGCTCGATTTCGCAACGGGCGCCGCCGTTGGTGATCCGGACGCGCCGGTAACCATGCACGTGTATAGTGACTTCCAGTGCAACTTCTGCAAATCGTTCCACGATGAAACTCTGCCGCAGATTATGGATGACTTCGTACGTGATGGGCAGGTGAAGTTGGTCTATCACGAGTTCCCGCGGCTCGGTACCGACAGCAGCATCGCGGATCCAGAAGACGTATCCGTTGAAATTAATGATTCAAACAACGAATCCGCCCAGGCCGCACACGCGGCCATGTGTGCTGGTGAGCAGGGCGAATACATGGAATACAGCGATCGCCTGTTCGGTAACTTCGGCGGCGTCCAGCAAGGCGCCTACAGCCGCGCCAACCTGAACAGATTCGCCGAAGATCAGGGCCTGGAAATGGACGCATTCAACGAATGCATGGATAGCGGCCGTTACCTGCCGGCCATTGCCGCCTCAGTGGAACAAGGCCAGCAACACGGGATCACCGCAACACCGATGTTCATTCTGGATAACGGCAGCGGCGATGTAAACGTGATTCAGCAAACTGCCGAAGGGTACGATCTGATCAAGCGTCAGATCGAAGTCTCTATTGAGACAGCCCAATGATCGCCATCCGCCAGAAGCCGCTCACATTGGTGAGCGTGCTTCTGGCGCTTATCGGGTTGGCAATCTCTTCTTACCTGGCGTATGTTCATTACAGCCCGGAAGCACTTGTGTGCGGTTCCGGGGGTTGCGGCATCGTGCAAAGCTCCAAATACAGCACCATGTTCGGCATCCCGATTGCGCTCTTCGGAGTCGCGATGTTTATCACGCTCATCGTGGGCCTTGTGCTCCGTGAGATGCGTACAGACTGGGCGGACCTGATCAGTACCGGTATCCTCATGATCCTGGTTGCGGCGGTGCTCTACTGGGCATACCTGACCTGGCTTGAACTCAGGGTGATCTACGCCGTATGCCAGTGGTGCGTAGCCACAAGCATCGCGACGGTTATCCTGCTAGGAGTGGAAAGTTTCCGCTGGTATCAGGGGTATAAAGCCTTGGGGAACGAATGACACGCCCATTTTCATTGCTGGATCTCACCTACATTCCAGGTGGAAGTACATCCTCGGAAACAATCAAACAAGCAGTCAAAACAGCCCAAACAGCGGAAGAGCTCGGCTACCAACGCGTATGGTATGCCGAGCATCACAATACTGAAGGGCTCGCGAGCGGCTCCCCCGAAATCATGATCGCGCACATCGCAGCGCAAACCGACTCCATTCGGCTTGGCTCTGGTGGCGTCATGCTTCCTAACCAGGCGCCGCTCAAGGTCGCCGAGACATTCCGCCTGCTGGAAGGGATGTATCCGGGCCGAATCGACCTTGGCCTGGGCCGAGCACCAGGAACAGACCAAAAGACCGCGCTCGCCTTGCGGCGTAACCCGGATGCCCTCGCAGCGGAAGACTACCCACAGAACGTCATGGAGTTGCTGGCGTACGACGATCGGTCGTTTCCGGAAGGACATTTTTTCGAGAACATCGTCGCCACTCCCGCCGACCAGAAGCTGCCGCCAGTATGGCTGCTGGGCTCGAGCGCATTTAGCGGCCAACTCGCCGCCCAGCTTGGACTCGGCTACTCGTTTGCCGCGCACATCAACAAGCCTCTTGCAGCAGACGTGATGCGGGCATACAAGGAACAATTCGAGCCGTCGGATCGGTTCGAGAAGCCGCAATCCATGCTGGCCGTTGGCGTGATCGTGGCGGAAACCGAGGAATATGCGAAGGAACTTTCGCTTATTCACCGGGTCGGTATGTATCGCTTGCTACGGGGTGGCATGGCGCCAACCCCAACGCTGGAAGAAGCGAAGAAGATCATCCCCACCATCGAGCCGCAGTTCCAACTACAGCTCGATTCGATGCAATCAAATCAGTTCATTGGCACGCCCGATGTTGTGGCGGCACAGGTCAAGGAGCTTGCCGAGACCTGTGAGGCCGATGAAGTGATGATCACCTCCATGATCGGCATGCCAGCCGAACAGGAATTCACCGTTCGTGAAATGAAAGCCGCGTGGGAGAAAGTTGACTCCTAGCGATAGGTGCGGTGCTCGTCGTCCCAGCTGGCAAACTCGGCGAGCGCCGCTGCCACGCCGGCGCCAAACTCGACCTTGTGCCCGAGATCTGCGAGCGATCGTTCCAGCACACCAAGCTGGGCAATGACCGACGTTGGGTGGGCACTTAGGCCCATATGACCGAGACGGAACAACTTGCCCGAGAGATCCCCGTAGCCACCAGAAATCATGACGCCATATTTGTTGCGCATGATATTCCGCAATTGCGCTTCATCGATTCCACTCGGCGTCGCCACTGAGGTGCAGCAGCTTGAGGCTATATCTTCTGAAACTGCCCAAAGCTCAAGGCCGAGTGCGCGCACGGCCGCCCGGGTGGCACGGGCGCTCACATGATGCCGTGCCACGACATTTGCCACACCTTCATCCAGCGTCTGCTGGAGAACACTTTCCAGCGCGTATACATCGCTGACGCTGGGTGTGTACGGAAACCGACCGTTATCGATCCACGTTGATTTCCAGTCGAGAAGGCTCAGGAAGCTGCCTCGCAGGGGCGATTTCATGGATTCCATGCGCTCCCATGCATCCGGGCTCACTGCCACAAGGCTCATTCCCGGAACGCCGCTGAGCGACTTCTGCGGACCAGCCACAGCGATATCCATTCCCCACTCTTCCGGCGAAAAATCTTCCGAAAGCAATCCGGAGACCGTGTCCACAATGGTAATGGCGCCATGCTCTTTCGCGATCTTGCCGATCTCACGGACCGGGTTGACCGTACCGCTTGGCGTCTCGGAGTGAACAACACTCACCACGCTGATATCGGGATCGATCTCAAAGGCGCGTCGGACATCTTCCGGATCGATCGCATCGTTGTATGGCACGGCGATCTCAATCACCTCACCGCCGTATTTGGTGATCCAGCCCTCGAACCCTTTGCCGAAAACTCCACTCACCAGATTAAGCACCCTGGTGCCGGGTTCAATGACACTTGCCGCCGCGGCCTCAAGCGCAGCTATGGCCTCCGCCTGCATGAGAACGATGTCATGCTTTGTCTGGAACACCTGCGCCATCAACTCTGTGGTATGTCGAAATGTTTGCAAAAATGCAGGATCGTAATGATAAACCACGGGTTTTTGCATTGCGCGTAGTGTTTCGGCAGAAACATCTACAGGACCAGACGCGAGCGTCAAACGGGGAAGAGACACCATTAAAAAGACCTCCGGGGGCTATATACGTTTGCTTCCTCCCGATTATCGCCGATATTTGGCAGAATAGCTGCAGTGCTTGCCGTCATCGTCGGAGAATTCAATGGTCCAACTTAGTGTCAACCTGTCCATGCTCTTCACCGAGCTTCCGTTCATCCAGCGCTTTGCTGCCGCACGTGCGGCCGGGTTTAGCGCCGTGGAGGTGCAATTTCCGTACAATCATTCCGCCCGTGATATCCGGGCCCAGCTGGAGGAGCACGAGCTCGAACTGGTGCTGTTTAACCTGCCCGCTGGCGACTGGGAAGCCGGAGACCGCGGGATTGGGGCGAACTGGGCGCGACGGGAGGAGTTTAAGGAAGGGCTGGAAAAAGCACTCGAGTTCGTGGACGAACTGCGCCCCAGGGCCGTTAACCTGCTTGCTGGCGCGAGTGAAGATATCGATGAAAACGACCTGGCGCTGCTCCAGAACATTCGGATTTCAGCGGAAGAATTGGCAGAGGAAGATGTGCTCCTGCTGGTGGAGCCAGTCAATACAATCGATGTCCCCGACTTCGCGCTTCCTACCGCGTTCGCCGCACTGGATGTGATCTCGGAAATCGAGAACGACAACATCGCGCTTCAACTCGATATTTATCACGCATTACAAATGGACGAGAACCCGCTAGAACTCATCAGCGAGCATCTCGACCAAATCGGGCACATTCAGATTGCCGATGTCCCCGGCCGCCATCAACCTGGAACCGGTGATATCGACTGGAAGATGTTCTTCGACACGCTAAAAAAACTTGAATACCAGGGAGCCATCGGGCTGGAATACATCCCCGAGGGTCGAACTGAAGAAAGCTTCTCAAAGCTGAAGGAACTGGGCCTGCTGGACTAGACTTTCCTGAGCATCCGCTTTCAGCCGAAGGGGCAATACATGACGCCAAAACTGCATGTGAGTAATCATCCATTGATCAAGCACAAGGCGACGCTGCTTTCAAAAGACTCCACCGATACTCGCATGTTCCGCGAACTGGTGCGCGAGCTTACGGCATTGCTGGTATACGAGGCTATGGCAGATATGCCGGTGAGAACCATCCGATATAATACGCCCCTCGAGGAGGCAGAAGGCCACGAACTGGAAGCGCGTATCGGGCTGGTGCCCATTATCCGGGCCGGTATCGGTATGGTGGATGCCGCTGTAGATATGATCCCGAGTTCAGAGGTCTGGCACCTCGGCATGTATCGTGACGAAGTCACGCACACCCCGGTGAGCTATTACAACAAGTTGCCAGATGAGAATCCGGACGATCTGATCGTGGTGCTCGATCCTATGCTGGCCACGGGCGGCTCTGCACGAGATGCCATTTCCGTTCTCAAGGACTGGGGCGCAACGTGGATCAAGTTTGTGGGGATAATCGCCGCGCCAGAAGGCGTTGAGGAGCTTCACCGGGCCCACCCGGATGTGGAAATCTATATTGCTCGGCTGGACCGCGAACTCGATGAAATGCGCTACATACGCCCGGGGCTTGGTGATGCTGGCGATCGACTCTACGGGACCCACGCCTCACACGGATAGCGACTTGTCGCCACTCCCGCACTGAGCGCAAGCTTGACCGGTTTACCGGGACTGCTCATCAATCATGCGTTCGACGTCTTCCCCGGTGGCGTCATCGAAAATGGAATCGAGATCCACGTTTTTGGAGAGCATCAGGTCGATACCGGCTTCGGCGAGTGTAGCGCGGAATTTATGCACCAGCTCGAGTTCCCGTGGATAAAGATCGTACCCCCACTGCTGGAGGGCTGTATCCAAATCTGCCGCGGCGGCACGACGGAATTCCTCATCGCTCATCGCCTGCTCGGCAATGCGCTTCAGTACCGGCACACGGAGATCATCTTGTTCCATTCGGCTTCGTCACCTTTGCCTAACCATTCGTAACGTGATTCTGAATGGTGTCAAACCTGTACACTGTCAGACATAGTGTAACGAGACACCCGCCGAGATGTCAGCACGGGTGACCCGAACCAGACCATCGAGTAATTCCACTGGGCGGGTAGCGCAGACGACAACACTGGATCAGGGCCCATCAATCGTGGCGTGTTAAGGGCACAGAGAGCCGAACCGGGCGGCTCGGCTCTTTGTGTCGCTCATCTGCTCGTTACGAATCAGCGTCAAGCTGCGCGGCTGCCTGCTCCAGAACGCCGTCATCAGCCAGCTGTTCCATCTCACTGATGACCCGGTCGAACTCCGCAATGCCCTGCTCGATCGGCTCAGGAGATTCCAGATTGACACCTGCAGCCTTGAGCACGTTCATCGGGTAGTCGCTACCACCGGCGGCCAACATCTTCAGATATCGGTCTCGAGCGGCGTCACCTTCATCCCGAACGGCAGTTGCCAGGTTGATAGCGCTACTCATGCCCGTGGCGTACTGGTAAACATAGAACGCATTGTAGAAATGCGGGATGCGCGCCCAGGTAATGCGAACGCTATCGTCAATCACCACACCCGGGTTGTACGTGGCGAAGAGTTCGCCGTACATATCGCTCAGCACCTCAGGTACAAGCGCTCCACCGCCCTCGATGATTTCGTGTGTACGCTGCTCGAATTCAGCGAACATGGTCTGTCGACTCACCGTGCCCGTGTATGTATCGGCGAACCGGTTGAGCAGCGCGAACCGCTGCACCGGGTTCTGCCCTTCGGGCCGATTGAGCAGGTGCCAGTTGAGCAAAACCTCGTTGACTGTAGAAGCGATTTCCGCCAGGAAAATCGAGTACCCGGCGTACTGGATCGGCTGCGCATTCTCGGCGTAGAAGCTGTGCATGCTGTGCCCGGCTTCGTGGGCGAGCGTGAACACATCGTCGAGCGTACCGTTCCAGTTCATCAGCATCACTGGCGGGGCGCCGTACGCTCCCCAGCTGTACGCGCCGGATCGTTTCCCCTTGCTTTCATGCACATCCACCCAGCGGCTCTTAAAGCCCGTGCGCAGGTCGTTCACGTACTGTTCGCCCAGCGCGCCAACGCCACCCAGCACGATATCTACCGCCTGCTGGAAGGAGTACTCTTTCTTGCTCTCCGGCGCGAGCGGTACACGCAGGTCGTAGGATTTCAATTCATCCAGGCCGAGGGCGCGTTTGCGAAGTTGCAGGTATCGGTCAACGACCGGAGTTGCCTTTTCCCGCACGGTGCTCACCAGCGTGTCGTAGACGGTTTCCGGAATATTGTTCCCGAAAAGTGCGGCTGCGCGGGCGGATTCGTGTTTACGAATCTGCGCATTGGCAACGTCCGTCTTAACGCTGTTGGTGTGAAGTGCACCAAATGTGAATGTATGGTCGAGATACTGCTTGTGGAACGCCTCACTGGCCGCTGCCCGAACCTCGCGATTGCGTGATTCCTGGATCATGGCATATCGCCCCTGGGTGAGATGAATTTCGTTGCCGTCCTCGTCCTTAATCGTGCCGTAATCGATATCAGCGTCATCAAGGGCGCTCATTGCCTGGCCAGATCCGCTAAGCACTTCGCTCAGTTGGGCGAGAACGGTCTCAACCTCTTCCGAGCGCACGTGGGCTCGTCCGCGTTCAATGTCCTCCAGCAGGAAGCGATACGGCTCCAGCTCCTCGCTGGCGATCGCTGCGTCCATCTCCGCTTTGGGGAGTCCCACGAGCTCTGGAGTGACGAAGCTCAATTGCTGACTGGCGAGTACATTGATCTGGATTGCCTTGTCGGCGCGAGTCAGGCTTTCGGTGTTGGTTTGATCCTCATCGCGACGCAAAAGCGCATAGACAATCAACTTTCCCAACGTTTCTTCGAGGCTATAGTACGCATCGAGCGCCTCACGAATAACAGCCGGCCCCTCATGGAATCGACCACGATATGCAGCCACGTTCTCGATGGCGGCGGGAGCGGCTTCGGCAGCGGCCTGCCACGCTTCGTCGTCAGCAAACATCTGGGAAAGATCCCAGGTTTCTTCGACCGGGATATCGCTGCGAAGTCGGACTGAAGATTGATCGGACATGAGATTCAACTCCCTGGTTGACACATTATGCGCGGTTGACGTATATTCAGCCTCCGCTTCACAACGTGAGACATCGTTGTGCCACGTACGCGTGGACCGGAACGGAAACAACACACGCACGGGATTTCTGCATAGCACGTTACCACGGTAGTGGATGCTGATGCAGCACAACCGCGTGCGATTTTGTCCGTATTGCACGCGAAGGGATGGCGCGATGCGTATGTACTTTGAGCTGGGCAAACGCTCATTTCAGCAGCAGTTCGCATATCGGGCTGCAACAGTTGCGGGATTGTTCACGAACTCCATTTTCGGCGTGCTGCTCTCCTCCGTATACCTTGCACTCTTTTGGGATCGACCCGATAACGCCAGCGTGGGTGGATTCACTGCCCAACAAACAGTCACGTATACATGGATCGGCCAGTCGCTGATTGTGCCAGTGTTAGCCTGGGGCTGGTGGTTGATTATCGATACCATTCGCTCCGGCACCGTGGTGATGGATATGCTGAAGCCGATGGATTATTTCCGTTACTGGCTGAGTCGCGATCTCGGTCGCGCCGCGGGGCAGATTCTCACCCGGGGCGCGCCAACACTCATCGTCGGCTCCATGCTTTTCGACCTCGTTTGGCCAGATACCTGGCAGCGGGCGGTCGCTTTTGGCATCTCTGTGCCCTTCGCGGTGATCGTCAGCTTCTGTGTGCGTTTTCTTATGAACCTGAGCGGATTCTGGCTGCTCGATCATCGCGGTATAGGGGCGTTGATGGTGGTATTTACCGGCCTTTTCTCCGGGCATTTGCTCCCGATCTCCTAGTACCCACCACTGATACGAGACGTGATCAACGTGCTGCCATTCCGGTCGATGGTCATGACTCCCGTAGAGATTTGGCTCGGACAGGTCAGCATCCTGCAAGGGTTATCTTTGCAAGTTTTCTGGACGGCAGTAATGGTGGCAGTATGTTACGGAGTGCTCCACGTAGCAGAGCGGAAAGTGGTGGTGCAAGGTGGATAAGCCGATCACACTCCGCGAAGAACTCCATATCGCCCTGAAAGTCGCCGGTATTCGGCTGCGCGGACAAATGACCTACCGCGCCAGCTTCTGGATGCAGATATTCGGCAACTTCCTGATACACGCAGCCGAAATCCTCGCCCTGTTCGCGATGTTTTACCGATTCGACACCCTGGGCGGCTGGACGCTCGGCGAAGTTGCCCTGCTGCATGGCATGAGCATGATCTGCTTCAGCCTTGCTGACCTGCTGACAGTCGGCATGGATAACGTTGCGCCGCAAATACGAAGCGGCGAGTTCGACCGCATCCTCACGCGTCCGCTTGGAAGTTGGCTCAATGCGGCAACCAGCGACTTCAGTCTGCGCCACCTGGGACAGTGTGTACAGGGGCTTCTGGTAATCGCTTTCGCGCTTACGCAAGTAGAGATCGCCTGGAGCATCGACAAGGTGCTGCTCGTTCCCCTGACACTTGCAACGGGAATCGCTCTCTTCATGGCGCTCTTTACCATCGAAGCAATTCTCAGCTTCTGGACAGTCAACGGGGTCGAGGCGATCAATGCGTTCACGTACGGTGGCTCGGATTTGGCACAGTTCCCGATGCACATCTTTGGCCGAACAATGCGTCTGCTCTTCATGTGGGTGATCCCTGTTGCCTTCGTCACCTACTATCCTGCCCTCTATCTGCTGGATAAACCGGATCCGCTCGGGATGCCGGACTGGTTTGTCTTGTTAGGACCGGTAATTGTCACCTTCTTCTGCCTGCTCGTCGCCTGGGGCTGGCGTCAGGGGATTCGTCACTATCGCTCAACGGGGAGTTAACCATGTCGATGATTCACGTACGAAACCTGACAAAACGATTCCCGATCAAGAAACATCGCACGGGAGCAATCGGATCGCTGACTTCGCTCATCCGCGGAGACAGCGATGGCGAATTCACGGCAGTTGAAGATGTCTCGTTCAGCATCGAACGCGGAGAAATGGTCGGCTACATCGGGCCAAACGGCGCCGGTAAAAGCACCACGATCAAAATGCTGATCGGGATCCTGGTACCGAGCAACGGCGAGGCAACGGTTGCCGGCCTGACACCATGGGAGAGCCGGAAGCAACTGGCGCAGAAGATCGGGGTCGTTTTCGGGCAACGCACACAACTATGGTGGGATCTCGCGCTCATCGAAAGCCTTGAACTGCTGAAGCACATGTATCGGGTGCCAGAGGATCAATTTCGGGAAAACCTCGCCACCGCAACCGAACTCCTGGCCCTCGACGATTTCCTGCGTACACCGGTGCGGCAACTCAGCCTCGGCCAGCGAATGCGTGGTGACCTCACGGCGGCACTGCTGCACGACCCGGAGATTCTCTACCTGGATGAACCGACCATTGGCCTTGATATCGTGGCGAAATCAGCGATTCGGGAGTTCCTGGAAACGCTCAATCGCGAGCGCAAGACCACAGTCATGCTCACCACACACGACCTTGATGATATCGAGCAGCTTTGTCCGCGCATCCTGGTGATCGATCATGGCCGGGTTATGTACGATGGCGCGCTTCAGGCGCTGAAATCAAGGTGGGGAGGTCGACGGCAGTTGATCGTCGATTTCGCCGCAGATCCTGACGAGGCGATAGCGTCAATGAGCAATGGTGAGATCCATGTCGCGAAAATCGATGGACCACGCGTGACGATTGCGTTCGATCGCGAATCCATCTCCGCGCCCGAGGTACTCACCCGGGCGGGCGCCTTTGGCGAAGTACGAGACATGAGCCTTCAGGAGCCAGATATCGAAGATGTGATTCGGCGAATGTACGCCGGCTCGATTCCAGTGGGGATCTAAACACAAAGCAGCTCACCGAGCGTGGCGGCGTAGATGCGCGCCTGGGTGACGAGATCGTCAACCAAAATACTCTCGTTGGCACCATGTTCGTTGAGGCCAACAGCACCCATGATGACGGTGTCCACACCGATCTGCCGATACAGGCGGGCATCGGTAATACCCGCCCACTCGACGAAGAACTCCGGCTCGCGGTCGAATGATCGCAACGCGTTCTGGAATGCCGTCACCAGCGGGGAATCTGGCGACGTCATATTCGCCTCGGTGTAGCTCTCGGGATCATACTCGAGTTCATAAACAAAATCGGGGTCATTGGCAGCCACTGCATCGAGCTTCTGCCGAATATCGGCGATTACGGATTCTACAGTTTCGCCCGGCACCGTGCGGCGATCAATGTCCAACGTCGCTTCGCCGGGCACAACGTTATGGGCAATACCACCTTCAATCCCGTTGACGCTAAGCACTGGATGCCCAACGGCCGGGTGGAACCTATCCAGATGCTGCTCCAGCGCGAGGATTGCCTTGGCGGCCTTCTGGATAGCGTTCTTTCCAAGTACCCGGGCAACCGCTGTGTGGCTGGCTTTCCCCTTCAGGTGAACCTTAACACCAAGGCCGCCGCGCTCGGCGATACGAATCTTGAAATCGCTCGCCTCTCCAACAATTGTGTAGTTTGGTCGCGGAATGTTGCCGGCCTCGATTTCCGCAATGACATGCCTGGTGCCGAATGTGGCTCCCCTCTCCTCATCGCTCACGATATGAGCCGTGAGTGCGCCTTTGAGTGGCGCTTGCCGGAACATCTCCAACATCGTCAGCATTACGCCGACGCTCGATTTCATATCGGCAGCACCTCGTCCGTAGAGCGTTGAGCCGTCTTCGCTCAATACGCCTTCAAACGGATCCGTCTTCCAGCTGGCCTCATCGCTGACTGGTACGACGTCGAGGTGGCCGTTCATGGCGACGAGTGGTCCATCCCCTGGATTGCCAATAGTGGCGATGATGTTGGGTCGCTGTGGATCGTTGGCGGTCTCCATGTATTCAATGTCGCGTTCTTCGAGCCAGCGCTTCACGAACTGCATAATCTCGAATTCATTGCCACTGACTGACGGAATCGATACCAGATGTTTGCCGATATCGATAATCGCATCACGATCGACCTGCTCCACCCACTTGTTCATAGTCATGTTGCTCATATCCTCACTGCTTTACGTGCTTGTTCACTTCTTGTATCACAGTTCGCGGCGGGACTGACGTACAATTGAATGAGTGAATTGAACGAACGATGAGATGACTATGACAGCGACCATAATTTGCAACCAATGTGATTCAAACTTCGACTACTCCACCGCCGAGCAAGAGTTTCGCGAACTCCATGGACTTTCCCGACCGGCATTGTGCCCGGGCTGTCGACAACGAGACCGTCAGCGCCGGAACGGTGACCTGGTAAACCTCTACATGCGCACGGATTCGTTTGATCCGTTCCTGGTCGGCGAGAACACTCAGGCGGGAAATACTTACCGTAGCGGCAATGGACGGGATGTCCGTGTGATGCACGATGCGGTGTGCGCAGATTGCGGATCGGATACGCGGGTGCCATTCGTGCCGCGCGGCGATCGCCCCGTGTACTGCAGGGACTGCTTCAACGCTCGCAAGGGGCGATAAGCGCCGCAGCTGCTGGGCCCATGACATCCTTACAAGTAAGGAATGAAAGGGCAACAGCATGGAAATCGCCAAAGTTACGTCTAAAGGTCAGGTAACTGTACCCAAGGCAGTGAGAGAAAAGCTGGATCTTGAAGCCGGGAGCAAGATTGTCTTCATTCAGGTGGGTGATGATCTTGTGGTTCGTAATGCCGACTCGATAGCATCGCCCGAAAAATCCAGGTCGGACGAACTAAAAGCGCGATTTTTGGCGGAAGCTGCAGCGAAGTACGATCTTGACCTACAGGAGATTCAAGCAGCAGCGACCAACAAGTCTGTTTCTCAGCTTTTAGATGAAGTTCGCGCCAGTTTCCTGACAACAATTGAAGAGAAGGGGCTGAAGACCGAAGCAGAAATACTGGATTATTTTGGCCTTCCTCAAGATGATCATCAGGAATAAAGGTATTCATCGACACCAATATCTTGTATTCCGCTTTCATCCGAGAATCTGGAACAATGGTCCGACTCATAGAATGGGTAATGGTCAACCACGATGCAATTATTACTCCTCATATTGCAAACGAGATTCTTGAGAAAGTGGAAATGAGGGCACCAAATGCACTCGGGGTTGTAACTGCTTTCCTGTCCTCCAGCAATCTTCATTTCGTTGAATCAATCCCACATCCACGAAGCCCCCAACCCGTTATCCGTGACCAAGACGATCAATCAATTGTCGACGCCGCCCTGGACAACGATATCGATGTAATTCTCACAGGCGATAAGGACTTCCATGTCCTGGTGATTGACCGACCGAGAGTAATGTATCCTGCCGATTTCATTGCAGAGTTCATGGATGATCAAACCTGATCACCAAATTGGAAAGCTCGGGCCTTGTGCCCGAGCTTTCAACCACCGGCATCAATTATTGGATACCTACACGCCCAGCAGATCGCTGATTGTGAGGGCGTAAATCTTCGCCTGCTTTTCGAGGTCATCGATATTGATGCTCTCGTTGGCACCGTGGGCGCCTTCGCCGCGTGGACCCATACCGACAGTGTCCATATTGTGCTGGCGGTAGAAGCGTCCGTCCGTCATACCGGCCCACTGCACGAAGTACTCCGGCTCTTCTCCAGTGAGATCGCGCACAGCCTTCTGGAATGCCTGCACCAGCGGCGAATCCTCTGGCGTAATGTTCGGTGCGATGTACGATCCGTCCGGATCGACTTCCAGCTCGTAAACGAACTCGGGATCCTCCGCGGCCACTGCATCCAGCTTGGCGCGAATGTCAGCGACAGCACTCTCCTTGTCCTCTCCGGGAACGAGGCGGCGATCGATCGTAATCATCGCTTCCCCCGGTACAACGTTGTGCGCAACACCGGCTTCGATCTGGTTCACACTCAGTACCGGATACCCAACTGCCGGGTGGAAGGTATCAATGTGATGTTCCAGCGCCAGAATTCCCTTGGCAGCTTTCTGCAGGGCGTTAATACCGTTCACGCGGGCAGCGGCAGTGTGACTGGCACGACCCTTAAAGTGGACGTTCACAGCGAGGCCACCGCGCTCGGCGTTGCGAATCTTGTGCTCGCTACCCTCACCGATAAACACGTAATCCGGTCGGGGCAAGTTCCCCTTTTCGATTTCGGCGAGTACGTGCTTCGTGCCAAAGTTGGCGCCAACTTCCTCGTCGCTCACGATGTGGGCACTGAGGGCGCCCTTCAGTGGAGCATCCTTGAACGTTTCCAGCATGTGCATCATTACGCCTACGCTGGTTTTCATGTCGCTGGCGCCACGACCGAAGATCTTCTGGCCATCTTCGCTCACCACGCCCTCGAACGGATCCGTATTCCAACTGCCAGCGTCGCTCACCGGCACCACATCGAGGTGACCGTTCATCGCGATCAGCGGACCTTCCTCCGGGTTGCCGACGGTCGCTATGATATTTGGCCGCTTCGGGTCATTGGCGGTTTCCACGTAGCTGATACCGCGTTCATCCAGCCAGCGCTTCACAAACTGCATTACCTCGTATTCGTCGCCGCTTACCGAGGGAATGGAAACCAGCTGTGTACCCACCTCGACGATCGCGTCTCGGCTTACCTTGTCTGTCCATGAATTCGTTGACATGTGTCCTCCAACAACCGCTATGTTCTACCGTTCACTTGTATCACGGTTTGGGAGGTCAGCCAACGATGCTTGCTCACGTAAAGAGAAAAGAATCAGTTTGATTTCCGAACCAGTCGAAGATGCGTTGTGCCGTTTACACCGATGGATTCTGCCACCTCATAGGTGTCGGTAAGATTGGATAGCCCATCCCACAGATTCTCACCCTTGCCAAGAACGATCGGTACGATAGCGAGGTGGGCTTCATCGATCAGTCCTTCCAACAGGAAGCTACGCAGCGTGCTCACCCCACCGCGGACACAGATATCCTGATCGCCCGCTGCATCTCGAGCCAGCTGCAGGACTTCAGCCGGTGAGCCGGATACGAAATGAAAGGTCGTACCGCCATCCATCTCAAGCTCAGCACGTGGATGATGTGTCATCACAAAGGTCGGATGGTGGTACGGTGGATTTGAGCCCCACCAGCCGGTCCACGATTCATCTTCCCACGGGCCACGCTGTGGACCGAACATGTTTCGGCCCATTATTGTTGCGCCAATCCCGTTGAAACCTCGTTCCACCATATCGTTCACGACACCATATTCTCCATCAGTCTCACCGAACATGGCCGCGCCGTGGGCCGTCCTGAACATCCACTGGTGTAACTGCTCACCCGCGTGACCAAATGGCGCATCGAGTGATTGCCCTTCTCCAGCTCCAGAGCCATCGAGCGAAATTGAGAAACAATGAACTCGCACGTTAGACATATCGGGCTCCTTTCTCGTCTTTTTGAGCGTATCAAGGCCAAGGCGAGTCGATTACTTTATTTTTGCGATACGAAAAAGCCCGGCCACCATTGGTGACCGGGCGAAATATCAGTGTGTTCTAAATGCGCTCGAAACGCTCGACGTCGAGTACGAAGACGATAGCGCCGCCTACCTCAACTTCGAAGTTCTCCGGCATATATAACAGGCCTGGTTCGAGTGCGGGCGAGTACGGCACCGCGATCTGGGTACGACGACGGGCCGAGCGCTGGAGAATATTCATTACAGTCGGCACACCTGCATCTTCGACACCAATCATAAGGCTGGTATTACCGGTACGCAGGAAGGAGCCAGTGGTCGCGATTTTCGTAAACCGGAACCCGGCCGAGATCAATGACTCGGTAAGTACATCCGTATCCTCGTCCTGAACAATGGCAAAGATCAACTTCACGATGTAACCTCCTCGTCACCCGCGGAACGGTGTTCACGCGCCCTTCTGGAGCCATAATACACGATCATATCTTGCGATTCCGGTGTTAACTCGCCTCATCTGCCAATGTTTGATGAATGAGTTGTATCACCTGTTCATGCAACAAACCATTGGTCGCGCATATCTCCCGATCCTCAATCTGATACGGCTCACCGTTTGTGCGGCTCACCTGGGCACCCGCTTCGCGGCAGATTATCACTCCGGCCGAGACATCCCAATTATTGATGGGACGCTCGAAATAGAAATCCAGTCGGCCACACGCTACCCACACCATATCGAGCGCAGCCGCGCCGTTTCGTCGCATTGCCCGGGCGTTCTGGTTGAAGGATTCCCACAGGCGGAAGCTGTTGGCCCGCTCTGAAATGTCATATGAAAATCCGGTTGCACCCATGGCCTGAATGAGCTCGTCGGCCGAGGAAGCCTTAATCGGTTTTCCGTTGAGATAAGCGCCTTGTCCGGTGATCGCGGTGAACATCTCGCGTTTGGCGACATCGTACACAACGCCCATGACCGGGTTGCCCTGGTGCTCCAGGCAGATGCTCACGGCCCAGTGTGGCTGACCATGCGCGAAGTTCGTGGTGCCATCAATCGGATCAATCAGCCATCGGTACCCATGCTCAGTACTGCCAACAGCTCCCTCTTCCCCGGTGAGGCGGTGCTCGGGAAACTCCCGCAATATGCCAGCGGAGATAAGCTTCTCGGATGCGATATCAGCATCCGTTACGAGGTCAATCGAGCCCTTGTAATGAACCTGATTGTCATCATGCTGTGCTGCTCGCTGGATATCGCCGGCTTCCTCCGCCAGGGAAACGGCTACATCCTTGGCTCGTTGCAACAAGGCAAGGTCGGTCATATTAGTGGACTGCATGTGTAATAGATCCTCTCGGGTGAGCATCAGTTGCCAAATCACCAAACACGTCACGCTGGGCGAGATGCCAGGCACGGCCAGCAACCATGGCGGCGTTATCGGTGCAGAATTCCATTGCGGGCCATCGCACAATTACATCTTCCGGTACATCGCGCTGAATGCGCTCGCGCAGATCCCGGTTGGCAGCCACGCCTCCCGCCAGCATCATCGTTCTCGCACCGGTCTCGATAGTGGCGCGATTGAGCTTGGAGGCGAGTACATCAACTATCGCTTCCTGATAGCTCGCGGCCAGATCCGCCAGTGGCATGTCGTCGCGATAGACCGGTGGCCGGTGCTTCGGGAAAATCGCGCCGGTTTCTTTTGGTCGGTCGTCCGGTAATCGATAGGGGTCGACCTGACGGAGCAGGCTCGTTTTGAGGCCGCTGAAGCTGAAATCAAAAGAATCGCCCAGCTGCGAGCGCGGGAAAGCAAACGCATCTGGATTTCCACCCTCGCTTGCCTTTTGAATCGCCGGACCGCCCGGATAGCCAAGGCCCAACAGACGAGCGCCCTTGTCGAACGCTTCACCAGCGGCGTCGTCGATTGTTTGGCCGAGCAGCTCGTAGTGATCGTGAGACCGCATCAGCACGAGTTCGGTGTGTCCACCGGATACCAGCAAGCACACTGCAGGGAACTCCGGCTCTGGCATGGATTCGCCTGCCCGTTGGAGCCAGTTCGCGTGCACGTGCGCCTCAAGGTGGTTGACCGGGATCATTGGCTTCCCGGTGCTCCAGGCCCAGGCCTTGGCCGCGTTGACTCCCACAAGGAGTGAACCGGCGAGGCCCGGCGTGTTTGTGAAGGCGATGGAATCGATGTCATCGATCACCACATCCGCTTCGGTTAGAGCGGCTTCAATCACCGGGATGATCGCCGTAACCTGGCCACGAGCGGCAAGCTCTGGCACCACGCCCCCGTGCGCCTTGTGGAGATCGATTTGCGAGGAAATGACATTGCTCAGCACATCGGTCCCGTTTTCAACCACCGCGGCCGCAGTTTCGTCGCAGGACGTTTCTATTCCCAATATCTTCACGAAGACGCTCCCGACGGCAAGAAGCTCAACTTGTGGTGCAGGCGGCGACGGAGCTTCTCGATGTGTTGGAGGTAATCCGGGTTCCGGAAGCTCTCGCTCCACATGATGTATGCATCTTCGTTGTTATCGGTGTAATAACGAGGTTTCTTACCCTGAATCGAAAATCCGTACTTACGATAGAGCTGTTGAGCACCATAGTTGCTCACGCGTACCTCGAGGGTGAGCCAGGTGGCTTCACGCCGAATAGCCTCGTCAATGAGATTAAGGAACAGGAGTTCGCCCAGTCCCCTGCCCTGCAATTCCGGGAGCACACCAATAGTGGTGACGTGGGCTTCATCCAGCACGTGCCACATGCCGGCAAAGCCGACTATTGGTGGTATTTCCTTCTTCGAATCCCGACGGCCCAGGGGCCAGAACGCGAACCGACCCTGGCGGCGAGGGGTGCCGGGACCGATCTGCACAGGAATATCGCCGCTCTGTTCCGCATCCGGATCATCCCGCAATACGATGTAGTAGTTCTGTTTCGGGTTCCGGAGTTCCCGCCGATAAGCGGCAAGTGGCCAGGCATGCGTGAACGCCTGGCGTTCCACCGAGGAGACCTCGTCGATATCTTCCAATGTCATCGGCTCAAGAATGTACACCTTAATACCCGTTGTGGTTACGCGTGCGTTCCCATGCACGTCCGACTTAATTCTACCGTACAAAACAAGGGACAAATGAGCCAAAGCTGCTGTACACTTTGTGGGCGGATGTGCCGGGGTGGCGGAATGGCAGACGCAGCGGACTCAAAATCCGCCGGGGAAACCCGTGGGGGTTCGAATCCCCCTCCCGGTACCAATAGTTCACGATACTACGCCAAAACCGGGCCTTTGTGCCCGGTTTTGTTGTTTCTGAAGACTTTCGCACTCCTGCCTTTGAAACCACTTGACATTTATCCAAATAAGAACGCTAATGTGAATGGTGCGACCAGAGACGTTCGCGCTTCACCTTGACGGGTGGATTGTCTCTGGTGCGCAGGCACCGGTATGTTCATTCCCACTACAACTCAAGGTCATTGGCTTTTCCGGGTGGCATAGCGCGTTTACTAACGCGCGCAGTTTTCAGGAGAGAGATTTCGTGGCTAGTATTGATCCATCGCTTTCACGCCGAACAGTCGTTCAGGCAGGAGCTGCCGTAGCGGCGACTGTTGCACTCAAGGGCGCATCCGCACAGGACGCAAGTCCGGAATCAGCCGGTTCCGGGCCGATAGCTATCCCCTCCAGCGGGACCGAGAATCAGGCCCGCGGAGAAGGTGGCGAGCTCAAGATGCTGCAGTGGCAGGCACCGACAACCCTGAATCGATACCGAAGCACGGGCGTGAAAGATTACCTCGCTGGCTCATTGGTAATGGAACCCCTTTTTGTGGTGATGAAAGATGGTAGCCTCGCGCCGATGCTCGCCGACACAGTACCGAGCGTGGAAGATGGCACGCTGGCCGAGGACCTTACGTGGGCCACGGTGTCTCTCAAGCCAGATCTTCTCTGGAGTGATGGCGAGGCAGTCACCTCCGAGGATGTGCGGTTCACCTGGGAGTGGAACATCAATCAGGACAATGGCTCGTTCTCCTACGACATCTTTGCCACTGTTGAGGATGTTGAGATCATCGACGATCTCACCGTCACGTTCCATTTCAAGGAATCGAACCCGATCTGGTTTGAGGTAGTCTCCAGCTCTGGCGGCACCGTTATCCTGCCGCAGCACATTTTGCATGAGCAGACTCAGGAGGTGAATGACGCCTTTGGTATCGCACCGATTGGCACAGGCCCGTTCGTGGTTACTGAGTTCACACCCAACGACCAGGCCGTATACGTTGCCAACGAAAATTACCGCGAGCCGAACAAGCCATTCTTCAGTAGCGTATTGCTCAAGGGTGGTGGAGACGCTGCAGCGGCCGCCCGCTCGACGCTGCAGACAGGTGAGTACGACTTCGCCTGGCTGCTGAATGTGGAGCCTGAAATTCTCGAGCCGATGACTGGCGAGGATTCTCCAGGCGTGTTGGACATCACGCCGACTGTCTCGCTGGAATTCATGGACGTAAACATGAGTGACCCGCACACAGAGGTCAACGGCCAGTTCTCGGAAATGAACACGCCACACCCGATTCTTTCGGACGTGCGTGTGCGTAAAGCACTTGCTCTCGCGATCAATCGTGAAGTCATCACTTCCGAACTGTACCTGGAAGGCAATGAGCCGGCGGCCAACGTCATTCTTGGAAACCCGGCTATCGATACATCCCACAATACCGCCGTCTACGATCAGGGAGAGGCGAAGGCCCTACTGGACGAAGCAGGATGGGTGCTGGAAGACGGCGCGCAGGTTCGAACCAAGGATGGCGAGGAGCTTAGACTCAGCCTGGCAACATCCGTGAGCTCAATCCGACAGAAGACACAATCGATTATCCAGGCAAATCTAGCGGAAGTTGGAATTGCTGTCGAACTCGAGCAGATTGATGCCGGCCTCTTCTTCGATGGCTCGGCCGGGAATGACCAGAACCTCACCCACTTCTACCGCGACCTGCAGTTCTACTCTACGAGCGTAGGTAACGCGCGCCCGCTTACCTTGATGAACAACTGGTACACGGGACCTGAGGGCGCTAATATCGCCCAGAAATCCAACGGGTGGTCGGCTTCGAACAACTCGCGTTGGCAGAACGAAGAGTACGACGCGGAACTTGAAGCGGCCCGAGTTGAATCAGACGATGAGAAGCTGATCGAGCGACTGATCAACCTCAACGATATGGTGGTCAACGATTACGCCGTGATTCCGCTGGTGCACTACGGTTTGAATGTTGGTTACAGCAAGCGCCTGAACGCCGAGAACTTCGGTTTTGGTCCGTTCGAGTACCACTACTGGAACATAGCCAACTGGAATCTTGCAGAGCGTTAGTAAACAACGAAGACAGGTAAACGAAGCGCAGGCCATCCCGCCTGCGCTTCGTGTTTTCACGCTCGCTGCAAGCTCACCTACTCCATCGTTATATGAATATGCTGTGCGAGTTCTTGCGGGGTGCTATGGCCAGTAACGATCATTTCGGTGGCAAGCATGGAATTGCTTTCGCTTTGCAGTTGCGTCATCAGGATCGGCGCGAACGCGCGCACGAACTCATTCGGATTCGGCTGTTCGGTTACATACGGCACATTCCGCAGCCGATCCTGCAATACCCGCAGCGAGTCCTGACCATGGTCCGTCGGTAACAACAGGATTACGCGACTCGCCACGTCCAGGGCAGCCCTGGCCCGCTGGATATGCTCCTCGTCCTCGTAGACGCTCTGCCCGCCGCCAAAAGTGATGACTGTGTTGGTGGGGTTCTCGCGCATCACTCGCTCGACACTCATGACCTCGTAGGGCTTCCAGGCCTTCACCAACTCACGCAGGCCGCCCTGCTCCATTGCCTTTCGCTCAACGTCCGGATCGAGCCCGAACTCCGGGTACCATTCGCTCCGCAGTTCATCGAGCTCAACGAGTGGCCAATTCAATAACTCAGACAACGCAGTACCCACAGCAGATTTCCCAACTCCGGTTGGGCCGATCAGCACGATACTGCCACGCTCTTGCTGTTTGCTCAGAACAACCACCTCGGAATTTGTACGATAACAGCTACCGTTTCTCGAAATACGTAGCTGAACTCCCCTGCGCTCCAGGGTTCAATCGGACTGTACGGCGTTGGGGAAGTATATGACTCAAAGCCTACGGCATTGGACATACGCTCGGCCCGGAAGAGATGGAAACCATCGCTCACTATGAGAACGCGTTCGATCCCGTGAGGTTCCGCCACATCGCGCGCGCCTGTCATGTTCTCCCAGGTATTCCGACCTTCATTTTCCAGCAGGATCACGCTTTCGGGCACGCCCCGCTCCTGGAGCCAGTCGCTGGAAACACCAGCCTCCGTGTACGGATCGCCCTCTATGCGGCCGCCAGTGACGATAATCCATTCGGCGTGGCCAGACTCATATAACTCAAGGGCGTGTTGCAGACGCCCTTCCAGGTAGGCACCAGGCGTGCCGTAGTTCTGAGTGGTGCCGAGGACGATAATGGCATCTACCTCACGAGCTTCGTCACCGTGAGCTTCCGCGTAGATCGCCACCATGAATCCGAACCCGACAAGCATTGCCGATGCCATCAATACTGCCAGCACGACCACCCACCGACGATGCCCAGCCTTTTCCTGAGCGAAACTCAAATCGGTATAGCGCTCAAGCGACGGATTCTCGAAACCGTCCGTACGCTGAAAAGGCCACGAACGTTCGGACTTGTGGGAGACCGTTTCCTGATTCGGTCCTTCGGGACGGTAAGACATCTCGTCAGCCTTGTTCATAATCAGAAATATGACACCCTCTTCGATTCTCTACAAGAGAGAGCGAGCGAAATCAGCGTCACTAACGTGCGTTAAGCTGCAATTCGATGACGGGAATGGTCACACCCGGCTTTCTTGTGGGGATAGTGAGGATCACATCACCCGCTTCTTCCGCCATTTCGATTGTCTGCGGTATAGCGGCTGGATCGGCATCTTTGAACCGGATTTCCGAACCATCGTGGACGAACCGTGCGAAGCTGACCTTTCCCGCCAAGCCTTCCAGATGTATGTGTGCCAACGGCCAATTCAGGATATGCAGGTAGAGCCGGTCGTCATGTTGGGTGTACCGACAATCCGGCGGTGGTATGTGCTCGCTGGCCGAGCAGCCGTGGATCGCCCGGCTGTGGAGTCGCATCCACTCACCTATTATCGCCAGGGTCTCCCGAGCCTCGGGTTGGATCTCGCCGCGCGCATTCGGACCCACATTTAACAGCAGGTTGCCACCCTTGCTCACCGTATCGATGAGGAGCGAGAGCAGAAGATCTGGTGACTTCCAGTTGTGATTGTCACGATCGTATCCCCAGCTTCCATTGAGCGTTTGGCATGTCTCCCAAATAACGCGCTCGCCGTTGCGTGTTGGCCAACGCTTGGCCTGGTACTCCTCAGGCGTTACGAGATCCGCGCCGTCGGAATAATCGATGCGATCGTTGAGAATGATCTCCGGCTGCAACTCGCGTGTCATCTCAACGAGAGCGGGCGAATCCCAATCCGCGGCGGAACGCTCTGGCGGGGTCCAGTCGTACCACATCACATTGATTTTGCCGTAGTTTGTGAGCAGCTCCCGTACCTGCGCGAACATGTACTCGCGGTAGCGATTCCAATCCCGCCCCTGGTTGAACTCTTCCGGGTCCATTTCCCGCATGGGGTGCGGACTATCCAGCGTGTAATCGGAATGATGCCAATCGATCACGGAATAATAGAACCCTACCTTGAATCCTTCTGCGCGAAATGCGTCAATCCATTCCCGCAACACATCTCGGCCTGCTGGCGCGTTTGTAACCTTGAAGGCGGTGGTAGCGGTATCCCACATCGCGAACCCATCGTGGTGTTTGGCGGTAAAGATCGCGTACTTCATACCGGCAGATTTGGCATGTCGGGCCCAGTCAACGGGGTCGTACAGGTCAGCATCGAAGTAATTCATATAGCGCCCGTACTCTTCTGTGGTGCGCTTTTCCCGGCTTTGCACCCATTCGTGGCGCGCTGCAACGGAGTAGATTCCCCAATGAATGAACAAGCCAAATCGGTCGCGAACAAACCACTCCATGTGCTCTGGAACAATCACGTTAATCACCCTTCCCTTTGCGTCAGCCCTGGCCGAAGCTGCTCGCACATATACCCGTTGCGCATAGTCGACGCATAAATCAGGGGGTCCGTACACTTGCAGAACATCAGCAATACAACGCACACTCATGATAAGAGGTTTTCGCATCTTGCCCATCGGCATCTTGAGGCGCCAGGAGTTCAGATGAACGCACACCCTGTTGCAGGGCAACCACCAGCATCGCGTCGGCGACAGCACTGGTCCAGACGCAAGAAAATTGCGGTCTGGATTGTGGCGTTGATGATCTTGACCCCATTCCTGGCTGCCGGTATCTATGTCTGGAACATTACCCGTGCCATCGAAGGGGCGCAGGACCAGGCCGTTGTTGAGTTGCCAACGAGCATTACCAAGCTCGGTGGTGTCAGCGATGATGATGACGAATCAACCGACGCCACGCCTGAATCCGTTGCTGACGATTCCGGCAACCACATCACCGAAGACATTGAGCCAACTGCCACGGTGGGGCCAGAGCAATCCTCCTCTTCCAACAACAACCCTTCGGCACTTGGAATCGCTCGCGACATCATCGGCACCGGTACGCGTGCGGATGTGGTTCGTCCCAGCGAGGCCTGGCCCGATGAAAATCACATCAATGTAATGGTGCTCGGCGTTGATACACGAGAAGTTGAGGGCGACCAAAACGCTGACGTGATTATGGTGGCGCGAATCGACTTCGTAACCAACGAGGTTCGCGTTGTCTCGATTCCGCGCGACCTCCAGGTGGAAATACCTGGCCATGGCCTCAGCAAGATCAACGGCGCGTACAACATCGGCGTTAAGGAAGATCCGGACAACAACATCGCCGGCGTGCTGATGATGCGAGACACCATTGAATACAACTTCGGCGTGCCGATCCACGAATTTGTGTTGGTGGACTTCGAGGGATTTGAGGAAGTCATCGACGCCGTTGGTGGCATCACAATCGATGTGCCCGAGCGAATTGAAGATGACGCCTACCCCACCGAGGACTTCGGTACGACCACACTCATCATCGAAGAAGGCAAGCAGGAAATGGACGGTGACACCGCCCTCGCCTATGCCCGCACCCGGCACCAGGATAGTGATGACCATCGACGGGAGCGCCAGATGCTCGTGCTGCGCGCCCTGCTGGATAAGGGGCAGTCGCTCGGCTCACTCACCCGCGTGACGCAGGTGATTCGCGCCGCCGGTGGCGCCGTGCTCACCAGTTTCGGGTGGGAGAAACAACTGGCATTGGCCAACATCGCTCTCGACCTCAATCAGCGGGACATCGTGATGGAGAACATCACCGAACCGTTGGTAACCCCGGGTACTTCGGAAGAAGGCGCCTGGATTTACATCGGGGATCCCGAAGAGCTCGCCGAGTTTATCGATATGGTGCTTTCTGGCGAATCAGCGGACGAGTGACGACACATAGCCGTGTTCGAACTTGATCGTGCCGGTCAATCCGCTTTCACCAATCGTTGTGTTCTCGAACACATCCGTAGCGTTTCGCAGGAATTCAACCGGGTCAGTCAATCCCACGCCGAAATGCGTTAGCCACAGCGCGCCCACCTGCGCATCGCGCGCCAGCGTCGCCGCCTCCCGAAACGTCATATGGCCGCGCTCTGCGGCCGTGTCGGCATCGGCATCATCTCCGTGTGTGCCTTCAGCGATGAGGAGATCCACACCAGCCATCAACTCGCGCACAGCATTCGTCGGACGTGTGTCTGTGGCAATGCCGAATGAAACACCTTCCCGAGGGCCGGAGAGCACAGCATCAGGGCGTATCACCTCGCCATTCACAGTCACACGTTCGCCCTTCTGCAGCAGGGACCACTGTTCCCTGGGGATGCCGAGTGCCTCCGCCTTCTGCGGCAGGAAGGCAGGCTGGCGGTCGAGATCGCATCGATACGTGAGGACCGGCCCGCGATGCTTCCCTTCTGCTGCAGTCACACGTACACCACTCGGAAGGGTGCCTGTATCGCCCTGCCCCAGCTCATGGATATAGACCTCGAACGGCAATTTGCCGACGATGACAAAGAGCCCTTCCACCACCTGGTATGTCCCCGCCGGACCGAGGATATGCAGCGGCTCGGTTTTGCCGGAATGGGCCAGGGTGTGCATAAGCCCAGGCAAGCCGGCAACGTGATCGGCATGGAAATGTGTGAGCAATATCGAATCCAGCCGCTTGAAGCCCCAGCCATGTTCGCGCATGGCTACCTGGGTTCCCTCGCCACAGTCGATAAGATGCAAATGCGACCCCACTCGAAAGAGGGTGGCCGAAAGGTAGCGATCTGGTAGCGGCATCATGGCTCCTGTTCCCAGGAGCAGCACGTCTATCATAGGTACTTTCGCTTGCGCCAAATGAAGGGCACAGTATACAATCCGGCTGGTTATCCGTAGTGGATACCTTTGCTTTCATCATCTATCAGAAGGGCTCTTAATGCTACAGACAGTCCTTGTCACGATCGATGCCCTGAAGCGCTAGAGTAGCCAGGTACTCCCCGACTCCTCTTACGTTCACGGCATCGAACCCACGTGATCTCCTCGCACCCCGCGAGGGCGGTTTTGTATTGCCTGAACGAAAGAGAGCTTTTTGTGACACAAACCCTTGTGAATGATGCCGCCATGTGCGGCGTACAACTCCTCGACCCATCGAATTTCGCGTGTTGCGCCGATTACGGCCAACGCCGAGGGTTTGACATTGTCATTCACAGAATACGACTCGGATTACGAGTACGAAACCCAGGAAAAGTTCCACAAGCGTACCAATTCTTCGCGGTCGGCGCGCAAGCGCACCCGTTTAACACGACCGCCCCGAACAGCAGAAGATCAGGCGTTTCGATGTGTCCACTGCAAGCAGTGTATTGGCGCACCAATCACTGGTGGCAAACATCGTAACCACTGCCCGAACTGCCTTTGGAGCCGACACGTTGACCTTCGCGTGCCAGGTGATCGCAAGAGCGATTGCCATGCTGCGATGGAACCGATCGGCAGAATCGTGCGGCGTAATGGTGAACAAGTGCTCTTGCACGAATGTCGCGGGTGCGGCAAGCAGGATCCGAACAGGATCGCGGCGGACGATAGTCCGCTCCTGCTCATCAGGTTGCCACTGCTCGTGAACCCGGCGGAAAGCATGATTGATACAACGGACCAGGAATCTGCCTGATGTACAGCGGCGAGGGATGAATCCCTCGCCGCTTTTTGTTACTTCGGAGGATCGAGCAAAATCCCGTGCACCTTGTACCAGCGCAGCAATCCTTGTGCGCCGAGGTAGCTCGGCATGGCAAGCTCCATACTGGCAAGACGCGCTTGCGGATCACTGTCGCCTGAAGCGTATTCGTCCCGAGTACGATCAAGGATGGCGTCGGTGAGCGGTTCAACATCGTCCAATGATGTCACGATTTCCTCAGCGATTGCGATGCGGCTACGGATGCGCTCTTCAATTTGGCCGAGGTGTTCGTCCACGTCAGGGACCCAACCGAAATGCGGCAGCGCCAATGCAGTTGGCTTGAGCCCCCGAATCTTGACGGCTGTAGATTGCCAGGCGTCAAAATCGAGTTCGATTGGCGCCAGTGTTGGAACGATGACATTTGAGTCGGGAAGTCGTGCATGCGTAGCATCACCGGCAAAAAGCACTCTGTCATCGAGATTGAGGTAGGACAAATGTGTGGCGGTATGACCAAGCGTGGCAACTGCCCACAGTTGTGTTCCCGGAACCATATCTCCCGGCATGATGGTATCGACGCGATCGGGATCGACGCCGATCACCTCGCCCCAGAGCTGCTCCATACGGTCCCCGAAGCTCCTGGCGGCGCTCTTCAGCAATCGCGACGGGTCTACGAGCACCTGGGCAGCATCCTCGTGCACGGTGACACGAAGATGGGGATGATCACGCATCAACGTACCCGCAGCACCGCCGTGGTCGAGGTGAATATGTGTCAGCACGATGCGCGAGACATCGCGCATATCAATGCCCGCCTCGGCCACGCCTTTCTCCAACGTCGCCTGCGAGGTGCTCGGGCCACAGTCGATCATCACCCAGCCATCTGAACCGCGCACAAGCCAGGTAGCGATAGCCTCTGGAGTTCCCTGAAAGAGTACATCTATAAGAATGTGATCACGGTTGTTACTATTGTTCGAATCGGTGGTCACGGGGCTCTACCTTTCCGGGATTTGGCATATAATCGATAAACATGTTGTTGCATGCTACCAATCAGGGGACGACTTCTTCCATGGACTATACCGCCAACAATCAGGATGGGTTGAGCGTGGCCGAGGCGGCCCGAATGCTGAATCGCAGCACGGAACAGGTACGACGATACCTCCGCGAAGGCCGACTCGCCGGTCGGCGAATGGGTGGACAGTGGTTCATTCCCCCTGCTGCGGTGGAGGAGTTCACCGCCAGCAACAATAAGGAGGATCGTTTCCTCCGCGACCTGCGTTCCGCTGCCCGTTCCAAACCACTCGATGCTGTAATCGGCATCGGAGAAGGTCCGGGATCGGACATCGTCAACGGACTCTCCAGCTACCGCGCCGCCAGCTTGCATCGCCAGTAAAGGACCCTGCATGTCTGACAGTTCCGCTCCGACCCAACCAACCGCGTTTGTTGACGCCAGCGCAATTGTGGCGCTGGTGGATCGCAACGATCGCTCACATGAAGATGCAGTGGCCGCGTATCGCGGATTGCAACAGGAGAATTACCGACTTTTCACCACGAACCTCGTGCTTACCGAGGTAGTGCAGCTACTGAACGACGGCGTTGGAGCCGACGTTGCGAGACAGTTCCTGCGTGACCACAGACTCACCGTCTACCACGCCACCGAAGAAGACGAAGCTCGTGCGCGGGCCATGGTGATGTCTTCCCGCACGTCGCGCGGGCTGAGCATGGTCGATGCCGTTAGCCTGGTGGTGATGGAGAAGCTCCGGATAGCAGACGCATTTGTGGTGGATACAACGTTCCTCGCCGAAGCCAATTAGGAGCGAGTGATGGCAGCAGCCAATACCAAAATATGCCCGGATTGCGGCGCAGAAAATGATGCCAACGATCTGTTTTGTAAGGATTGTGGAACGAGCATCGCCATGGTGACGGCCGGATCACAACATACGGCCGCGTTCACGCCTGTCGATACAGGCGCAGAAACCCAAACCACCACCATTGCACCGGCGCCTCCCCCACCGAGCACTTACACAGGTGGGTTCGCGAGCGTGCCGGCCGAGCAGAGCCCAGCATATACCTATACCCCGCCGCCGGAGAGCATTCGGGGCGCGGTGCTTGGGTGGATCGCCGCGACGATCATCCTGATCATTCTTGCAGCATATCTCTGGTCGAGCGTGATCTCTGATTCAGCGCGAGACAGTATTACCGGTATTTTCTAAACGGGCCACTCGTCAGACGCCAATGTCGCATACGCCTCATCAGCGGCTTTACGAATTTTCGCAGCAAACCCGGGATTCGATTCCTGAATCCCGCTCTCAACCAGTTCGTGCTCGTCAAGCAGCGACATCTCGCCGCCAGGCAACTTCACCACATCCAGCCAACAGTCGATCCAGGTCAGAAACAACTCACTGCCATCGATTACCGTCAGCATCGGCAACTCGGTCACATTGGCATAATAACCGGACGATTCGCCGTTGCGGCGGAATACGTGAAAGATGTTGAAGTGCCGTTCTGGAGAGAAGTACTCGATGATCTGGCCACCATTCTCATAGAGCACGCCATCGACTTCCATGTCTTCCAGTCCCCACTCGGCGTAGAAGGCATACCAGCCGGGGTGATCGCTGGTCATGGCCCGGGCCGGGTACATGACGTCCTGTCGGCCCGGGGTGTAATGCGTTTTTATGATGGTGAGGTCATCGCCTGGCTTCAGCGATTCCCACAGATGCTTATCCTCAGTCATCAGCCGCGCACGAGCCCGAGCACTTCAGCGGTTTTCTGCTCGAGAATGTCATCGCCCTCGGCCTCGACATTCAGGCGCAACAATGGCTGCGTGTTGGAGCCTCGCAGGTTGAACCACCAGTCATCGAACCCAACGGTGAGACCATCCAGGTGGTCGATGGTTGCGCCCTGCTGGGTGTAAAAATCCTCGACCCGCTTCATCACCTCATCGGAATTAGCGACCTCGGAATTGATCTCACCGGAGCGGACGCGACTGTCGATCGGCTCAAGCACCTGCGAGAGCGTATCGCTACCTTCAGAGAGAAGCTCCACAACCGTGAGCATGGCGATGAGGCCGCTATCGGCATACCAGTTATCGCGGAAGTAGAAGTGGCCGCTATGCTCGCCACCGAAAATCGCATCCTCCTCGCGCATCACCGCCTTGATATAGGAGTGACCAACACGGGCGCGGATAGCCTTGCCGCCGTTTTCCGTGATGAGTTCCGGTACCGTGCGCGAGCAAATAAGGTTGTAAACGATATGCGAGCCGGGATGCTTTTTCAGCATCTGCAGGCTGACCATAGCGGTCGTCATATCACCGCCCACGAAAACGCCGTTTTCGTCGATCAGGAACATGCGGTCGGCATCGCCATCAAAGGCGACACCAAGGTCGCACCCTTGCTCCACCACAGCCCGTTGCAAGTCACGAATGTTCTCCGGCTCGATCGGGTTTGCCTCGTGATTCGGGAAGGTGCCATCCAGCTCGAAGAAGAGCGGCACGATCTCGATTGGGAGCTTTTCAAATACGGGCGGAACGAGCCTGCCGGCCATACCGTTACCAGCATCAACCGCGATCTTCATCGGCTTGATGCGGTTTACATCGATCATGCTGAGTGCATGCTCGGCATATGCCTCCAGGACATCGCGCTCGGTAACTGTGCCTTTCTCACCACGCGGTGCACCGACATCCCCGCTCACGACCATGTCGCGAATCTCGCCGATGCCAGAGTCCATGGACAACGCCTGCGCCTGATCCTTACTGATCTTGAAGCCGTTGTAGCCGGCCGGGTTGTGGCTGGCAGTGATCATTACGCCGGCAGGATAGTTGTACTTGCCCACGGCGAAGTAGAGCGTATCCGTGCTGACCAGCCCGATGTCGATCACATCGGCGCCCTGCTCGGTAATGCCTCGAATGAGCTCGGCCTGAAGTTCCGGGCCGGAAACGCGCATATCGCGACCAACGACGACCGTATCAACATCGAGATGGGCAACCAGTGCCCGGCCGATGCGATAGGCGACTTCTCCGTCCATCTCCTGCGGCACCAGTCCGCGCACATCGTAGGCCTTGAACAGATCCCCTACAGCGGAATCCAGTGGGGCGAGGTTCGAATCAACCATGGTTCCTCCTCAAATCGTGATGCAATGAACGACCGGCTGCTTATCGCTCCATGATACCCGGCAAAGGTGTGGTGCGCGGATTAGCGACCGAGGGCCATACCTTCGACGCGTGCGTCTGATCCACCGATCATCACGCCGCTTTCCGGATCGCGCGCAATGATCTGCGCCGCACCGCCACCTCCGAAGTCCGCTTGCTGAACAACCCTGTGTCCACGATCAGCCAGCTCGGCGCGCAACGATTCATCGAACCGTGCTTCCATTCGCAACTCGAACGGATTGTCTATCGTAGATGGGTCAGTTCCTGGCCAGCTGGTCCAGCGGGGCTGCTCAATTGCCGTTTGCACGTCGTAACCGGCGTCGATCAGGCCAGCAATCGCCTGCAGGTTCCATTGCGGCTGACCATCGCCTCCCGGTGTGCCGCCAACCAGAACCGGAACACCCTGCTCGCTCGCAATGAGATACGCATTGAGCGTATGCATGGATCGCTTGCCGGGCTCGTAAACGTTGGGATGCGATGGATCGAGCGAGAAGCCACGCCCGGCGCGATTATTCATCACAACGCCGGTGTCACCAGCAACGATGCCAGACCCGAACGCCGCGGATACGGACTGGATCAGGGAGACCATGTTGCCCTCCCTGTCCATTGCGCAGAGGTAGGTTGTATCGCCACCTGAAAGCGTCCCGATAGTGGCTGTGTCTGCAGCCCAGGCCGGGTCGATCTGTGCGAATCGCTGGGCAGCGAAATCTTTATCGAGCAACTGCCCAACCGGGTTCTCCTTGCCGTGCGCGAGATATGCGCCGCGATCGGCATAGGTCATTTTCTTGGCCTCGACCATCGTGTGGATTGCCTCCGCCGCAAGCGGATCACTCAGATCGGCGTTTTCCACGATGTTGAGCGCCTCAAGCATCATGATCCCCTGACTGGGGATGGTCGTCTGGTAAACGGTGTGGCCGCGGTAGTTCACGGAATAGGGTCCGGAAAAATCCGTTTCGTAATCAGCGAAATCCTCGACGGTGAACTTGCTGCCCACAGACTGCAGGTAGGAGATCATTCGCTGGGCAAGGTCGCCCGAATAGAAGCTCCGGGGGCCATCGGACGCCAGGGTCTCGAGCGTATTGGCAAGGTCGGTTTGCACGATTCTGGTACCTGGAGCCGGATTATTCCCGTGGGCCAGGAAGATCGCGGAGGCGGCCTCATCCTTCTGAAGCAACTCCGCGCACTCGGCAATCGCCTGGGCACCCAACGGGTGCAAGGGATAGCCGTTGCGAGCGATATCGATTGCCGGTTCGGCAACCTGCGCGAATGACATCGTTCCATGCTGGTTCAGCAAATGAAAATAGGCATCCACCATTCCCGGCACGGCTATGGAGTGCGTCCCGTTATACGGCATTTGGTCGCCGCCGAGCTGCTTCATGAGATCATAGCTGGCACCTCGGGGAGACCGCCCACTTGCCTGGATTGACTGGGGCTGCTCTCCACGGGCCGAATAGACAGCAAAGAGATCGCCACCGAGACCGCACATCTCTGGCATAACCACTGCCGTCGCCAGGGCCGTACCAATAGCGATATCAAAGGCGTTGCCACCCTGGTGCAGAATGCGCATCCCCGCATCAACGGCAATCGGGTGCGCCGCGGCAATCATGGCGTTGTCGGCGTAGGCGGGATATGCCCGCCGCTGTACGAAGCGATCATCTGATTTCCCGAATCCAAGTGTCATGAACGTGTCTCCCACCTGTGTTCTCGAAGTGCGTCGCGCTTGCCGGCCTCGCGCCATTTGTTCACCGGCGCGGCTATTTCATCCTCTTGCACTTTCGAAGCCATGGCAACTACGGCCGCAGCGATCGCCGCCTTCTCACGATCGTTTGGCTCTGGATATACGGATATTCGTAATTGCTGATCGTCGCTCATAGGGGAATGTTTCCATGCTTGCGTTTCGGAACATGGACACGCTTGCTCCGGGCGATATCGAGCATGCGCACAAGCCACTGTCGCGATTCTTCCGGCTCGATCACTGCATCGATGTAACCGCGATTCGCAGCCTGGTATGGACTCGCGAACAAGTCTTCATACTCCTGGATCAGCTCTGCCCGGCGTTCCGCGGGATCATCGAGCTCTTTGAGCTCCCGCCGAAACACGAGATTCACCGCAGCATCGGGACCCATAACCGCGATCTCGGCCATCGGCCACGCAGCCACGAAATCCGCCCCGATGTGCTTGCTGTTCATCACTACATACGCGCCGCCATAGGCCTTGCGCATAATGAGTGTGACCTTCGGCACCGTGGCCTCGGCGAAGGCATAGAGCAACTTGGATCCGTGCCGAATAATGCCGTTGTACTCCTGGTCTGTTCCAGGCAGGAAGCCGGGGACATCCTCCAACACAACGAGGGGGATATTGAAGGCATCGCAAAAGCGCACAAACCTCGCCCCTTTTACGCTGGCATTGATATCCAATGTGCCAGCGAGCACGGAAGGTTGGTTCGCTACAACCCCGACGGCCTTGCCTTCGATGCGGCCAAACCCGACCACGATGTTCATTGCGTATTCAGGCTGAACTTCCATGAAGTCGCCATCATCGACGATTTCGGCAATCACATCGTGAACGTCGTAGGGACGGCTGGTGTTCTCCGGGACGATGTTGAGGAGTTCATTAGCCATGCGCTCCGGTTCATCATCTGGCTCGATTTCCGGCGCATCCTCGAGGTTGTTGGCAGGCAGGTACGACAATAGCTCGCGGACCTGATCGTTCAGATCATCTTCAGCTGTTGCCCGGAAGTGCGACACACCGCTCGTTGTGGAATGGGTCTCCGCACCACCGAGCTCCTCCAGCGACACGGCTTCTCCCGTAACCGTTTTGATCACATCCGGGCCGGTGATGAACATCTGGCTGATGTCGTTCACCATGAAGACGAAGTCCGTCATTGCAGGCGAGTATACAGCGCCACCGGCACAGGGGCCGACGATAATCGAAATCTGTGGCACAACTCCACTCAATTTCACGTTACGGAAGAAAACCTCTCCGTAACCGGCAAGCCCCTCAACGCCTTCCTGGATGCGGGCGCCTGCAGAATCGTTGATGCCGATAATGGGACAACCATACCTCTCGGCGCCATCCATGAGTTTCACCATTTTTTCCGCATAGGCTTCGCCGAGTGAGCCGCCGAACACAGTGAAATCCTGCGAAAACACGGCTACACGCCGGCCATCGATGGTTCCAAACCCGGTAACCACACCATCGCCCGGCGGGTGTTTGGCAGCCATACCGAAATCCGTAGCACGGTGCTTCACCATCGAATCGAGTTCGACGAAGGAGCCTTCATCCAGCAGCGCCAACACGCGCTGCATTGCACTCCGTTTGCCCCGGCTCTCTTGTTTGACTCGTGCGGATTCGTGCTGCTCCTCGATTTCGGCCCGTAGTTTTTGCAACCGCTCGTATCTGGAACTGGCGGATTCCGTCATCAAAACCTTCCTTCAGGCAATACACTCTATAGTGCTGATTGTAGCGTTGAAGTCGACACCCGGCAGCGAGTCCCGGCTCGGCGCTTGCGGAAACCTGGCCAGGAATACGCAAGTGAAAGCATCTCCCGCCGGCGGCGGGCGCAAGGAGCACGAATGGCAAACGGCATCTACATTTCTTCGGCCGAAGGGCATACGGGTAAATCGATGATCGCGCTCGGACTCCTCTCGACGTTATCCGACGAAGGTATCGACGTTGGCGTTTTCCGGCCCGTAACGGCATCCCGCACCGAACCCGATGCGCTGCTCGAGCGACTGATCCGGGAGGTCGGCATCGACGATGATGTTGAAGCCTGCATGGGCGTCAGCTACGAAGATGTGCACCAGGATCCGGACAATTCCCTCGTCACCATCATCCAGCGATACAAGGCACTGGAAGCCCGCCACGAAGCAATGGTGATTTTGGGTTCGGATTATACGGATGTCACAACTCCCACCGAACTTGGTTATAACGCCCGCATTGCTGCCAACCTGGGCACGCAGGTGTTGCTGGTGCTGGGCGGACGCAACACCGATGATTCCACAATGGCCAACAGCCAGTTCCTTACCGGCGACCCGCGCACTCCAGAAGACATTCGCCACATCGCCGAGGTTGCTGTCTTCGAACTCCACGCAGAGCACGCCGAGCTGGCGGGAATTGTGGTGAACAGGGCGGGATCAATGCGCCCTGAGTTCGCCGATATCCTGCGCCGAGATAACCTGATCGATGCCACAACACCGGTTTGGGTTCTGCCAGAAGATAAACGGCTGGTCTCGCCCACCATCGGCGACCTGTTGGAACATCTGGACGGCAAACAGGTGTACGGCAGCGAGGAAAGCCTGGAAAACTACGTTTTTGATTACCTGGTTTCCGGCATGAACATGGAGCACGTGCTCGAGCGACTGATCGAGGGTGGTGTGCTGGTTGTGCCAGGGGATCGCACCGAGGTCTTGCTTGCCGTGCTTGTCGCCCAGGGAAGCAAGAACTTCCCTACGCTCTCGGGCATCATCCTCAATGGAGGGTTTGAGCTATCCCCCACTATTCGCAGATTGATTGAAGGCGCCGATTACGACATCCCGATCGTGCAGACGAAACAGGGCACGTTCTTGACAGTGCTGGCGATCACCCGCACCCGCGCAGGATTTGCCAGCGCACCACAGAAGAAAATCGATTTGGGACGTCGCACCTTTGCAGAATGCGTCGACAAGAACCAGGTGCTGCAGATGTTCGATTCGGCACAGTCGGGTATCGTGACGCCGCTGATGTTCGAGCACATGCTGATGCAACGCGCCGCCGGCAATCCACGGCATATCGTGCTGCCGGAGGGAGATGATGACCGCATCCTGATGGCGGCGGACGAAATCCTGCGCCGCAACGCTGCCGAGATCACGATCCTTGGCGACGAAGAACGGATCAGGGCTCGTGCGGAAGAGCTTGGCATCAACCTCGACTCCGCAAAGGTGTTGAGTCCGAACGACCCGGATCTGGTGGAACAGTTCGCGCAGGAGTATGCGCGGCTACGATCCCACAAGGGCATGACACTCGAAAAGGCGCGTGAGACAGTTCAGGATGTCAGCTACTTCGGCACCATGATGGTGCACATGGGCATGGCAGATGGCATGGTGAGCGGCGCCGCCCACACCACTGCACAAACAATTCGGCCGAGCTTTGAAGTGATCAAGACCACACCAGACGTCTCCATCGTCAGCAGTGTCTTCTTTATGGCGCTGGCGGATCGGGTGCTCGTGTATGGAGATGGCGCCATCAACCCGAATCCAACGGCCGAACAGCTCGCGGATATCGCGATTAGTTCCGCGAAATCTGCAGACCAGTTCGGAATCGAACCGCGCATCGCCATGCTCAGTTACAGCACCGGAACATCCGGCATGGGTGACGATGTAGAGCGCGTTCGCACTGCCACGGAGTTGGTAAAACAACGGGCGCCGGAGTTGCTGGTAGAAGGTCCGATTCAGTACGACGCTGCCGTAGATGCGAGCGTCGCCAAGAGCAAACTGCCCGATTCGGCAGTGGCAGGCCAGGCGACGGTTTTCATCTTCCCGGATCTCAATACAGGCAATAACACCTACAAAGCGGTGCAACGTTCGGCTGGCGCTGTAGCGATTGGCCCGATGCTGCAGGGCCTGCGGAAACCGATTAATGATCTCAGTCGAGGAGCGCTCGTGAAGGATATCGTCAACACCATCGCGATGACCGTGATTCAGGCACAGGGAGAGGATGCATGAGCACGATACTCGTCGTGAACTCTGGATCATCGTCTATCAAATACCAGTTGATCGAAATGGATGACGAGCATGTATTGGCGAAGGGCCTGGTTGAGCGGATCGGGACGAATCACGGCACAGTGAACCATACGGTCGATGGCACGGAGGAGACCTACAACACTTCGGTGCTGGATCACGTCTCCGGATTCAACGCCATGATCGCTGCCTGCGAGAAGTTTGGGCCAAACCTGAACGAGGCGAACATCGTGGCGATTGGCCATCGCGTGGTTCAGGGCGGAGCGCGGTTCTTCACACCGACTGTGATCGACGATGCGGTAATCCGCACGATTGAGGAGCTCAGCCCGCTCGCGCCGCTGCACAATCCACCAAACCTGCTGGGAATCCAGGCTGCCCAAATCTCGTTTCCGGATATCCCGCATGTGGCGGTTTTCGATACGGCGTTTCATCAGACCATGCCGCCCGAGACGTACACGTATGCGATTGATCGCAACCTCGCATCACAGTTCCGCATTCGGCGTTACGGGTTCCACGGTACCAGTCACAAATATGTGAGCGAGCTGGCCGCGAGGTACCTGGAGATGCCCCTGGAAACGGTCAACACCATCGTGTTGCACATCGGGAACGGGGTTTCCGCCACCGCAGTGCGGGGCGGCAAAAGCATGGAAACCAGCATGGGCCTTACCCCGCTGGAAGGGATGGTGATGGGTACCCGAAGCGGCGATATCGATCCAGGCATCATCTTCCATCTTGCGCGTGAAGCGGAAATGAGTTCCGCGCAAATAGACAACCTGCTCAATCGGCGCTCCGGGCTCCTCGGCATGACTGGTAGCGGCGACATGCGAGACGTGATGAAACGAGTTAACCAGGGCGACGAACAATCGAACCTCGCCCTGGATGTGTATTGTCACAGGCTACGCAGTTACGTAGGTGCATATTACGCGCAACTCGGACGACTGGATGCGATCGCGTTTACGGCGGGTGTTGGTGAAAACGTTCCTGAAGTTCGGGCACGGACCCTGGCGAACCTTGAGGAAATGGGGATCGAAATCGATCCTGAGCGAAACCGGTCTGCAGAGCGAGGTATCCGCCGCATCAGCACGGATGACAGTCGCGTTGCCGTGCTTGTGATTCCCACCAACGAAGAGGTGGAAATCGCGCGACAAACGCTGGAGGCGATCTCTTCAGATTAGGGGCGTCCGCGCTGTCGCAGATATTTGACGTGACCGAACATCGACTCCCAGATGTCCCACACACCGATCAACACCACGATTCCGAGGATGATGTTGTTGGCATATTTGCCGATGAAATTCCAGTCGCCGAGATCCGAACGCAACGCTTGAATCTCCGGATTGAGGATATCGCCGCGAGACACCAGTAGCGCGAAGAACCCTATCCAACCGGCGGAGAGCAGCACGTTCACCACGGTGACGCTGCGCGTCCAGTTCCCGACCATGAACGACCATACCGCCACGAGGACATTGGCAATCACAAGGATGATGAGTCCCCACAGCCAGAGGGCGGAAAGTTGTGGATTGAACGCCGGAAGTTCGGCCGGAAGGTCCATGAGCTCGTTCAACCCAAGCGCTCCCATGCCATCGATCGCCAACCGATACACATACCAGGCGAACAGACTGACGGGCACGATTTGGAACACCAGATCGAATTTGCCGATCTGGCGGCCAGTTTCGATTTCCGGGAGATCGTCGATCGACCAGTCAGATTTCGGGATGAGTGATCCTTCCATCTCTGGTGTTACCCCGACGCGCTCTACAACCAGGTATGTGAGGGTGACCCAAAAGAAGGCATGGATCGCGAAATTGAAGCCGGAGCCGACGGCCTCAATCATCACCTCTCCCACGTTCATGTCCGGATGTGCTGCATTAGCGGCGGCGGTAATTGCGACGACAATCGGAGTCACAAGGAGCAAGAGTGTTCGCATAATGAACCACCATGATCCGAACAGTTCTGGCCCGACGAGGTAGCGCGGATTTCTTCGGAACTGAGCGGCGAACTTCTTCGGATCACCCAGTTCCTCGACAGCCGCTCGCTCTGCTTCTTCCCGGTCGAGCCCATCGTCCATGCGGGCCTCGACAATATCGTTCAGTGCGGCGCGGACGTCGCGCTCAACCTCCGCCTGATCGCCTCCAGGAAAGCCATCATTCGTTGCTGCAATGTAGCGGTCGATGATTGATGTCATGATGTCTCTCCGTTGAGATCGTTGAGAACCCGGCTTAACCGATTCCATTCGGTCAGTATTGCCTTGCGAACCTCATCGCCTTGAGTCGTGACCCGGTAGTACTTGCGAGGGCGAGATTCTTCCGTGTTCCAGATGGATTCCAATAGCCCCTGCTTTTCCATTCGTCGCAGTAAGGGATAGAGCGTGTTTGCTTCTGTATCGATTCCAGAGTCGTTGAGCAAATCGATAAGCGCGTATCCGTAACGAGGCTCATCCAACACCGACAACACTGCGATCACGACCGTTCCGCGACGGATTTCGTGGATATGCGGCTGGTACAGCTCGTCATCTATGCTCATGTCGGTACAATACTGTGCGTAACACACTATTGTCAAACGCCACTTTGGAGGGCCACCGGAGCATAGGATTAATTGCATTCAGACAAGAATCGACCCGACCGGGAGGATCCTGGTCGGGTCAATGTTCATGTTACGCGAAGCCGATGGTTAGAAGCCCTTGGCCTTCTCGTAGAGCTTGTTGGCGATTTCGAGGATCTCCTCCGGTGCGTAATCCGGCGCGAAGCTAGATGCGATACCGGCAAGATGCTGCAGGTCGCCTCCTTCAGGCGGAGCATCAACGAACTCCAGGGGGCCAGGGTTACCCTCTGCGTATGCCTCTGGGGCCTCACCATTCCAGATGGCAGCCGCTTCGCTGTAATCGTTCACGGAGAATCGATAGAGCTTGCGGTGGGATCCGTGGTCAATGAACTTCTTCGCTTCCGGGAAGTCAGCGTTCGGGATATTCGGGATGGGAAGCATCTTCGCCATCTCCACACCCGTCAATGTCTCCAGTGCCTTCGCGTAGGCAAGGGCGTGAACACCACCACGGACGAAGAGGAATCCGAGCATCTCTCGTGCTGCCGGGTTCCTGGTCATGTGGTACACGCGCAGCTTTTGGGTGCGGGCACCGTTCTCCAGGAAGAAGTTGTGAAGTAGATCGAGGATCAGGTTACCGCTACTGAAGACATTGTCTCCTGTCCACGGAGCACCACGGGAATCCACGGGCAGTGCTGTCTGACCGGAGTTGATGAAGTGATGCGGGTTGTAGCCACCGGGAAGGTTAGCCCACGGACCACTGGTTGGATCATCGAGCGGATCCCACTCTTGGCGAGGGCCGTTGAGCAGTGAGTTGATCGACGCTGCAACGATCTCGATGTGGCCATTTTCTTCCGCCGCGATGTTGGAAATAAGCGCGTAGTACGGCTTGAGCTTGTCTCTGTTGCGGAAGTTAAATGATTGATAGGTATAGTTCATGAGTGTAGACATCTCACCGAACCGGCCACCCAACAGTTCCTGCACGTTCTTTGCGGCCTCTGGATCGGCCTCGGTTGACATGGGCAGAGACACTGGCAGGCGGTCGATACGTAATTGCATAGACATTACTCCTTTTCCCGAGTGTTTCGGGGTATGTGCCGTGGCGAGATGAAGGGGATGTACATCGGCCTTTGCGGCACCCGTATATACACTGTATCAACTTGATTCACCAGGAGCAATAAATAACAGTGAACGGGTTCACAACTAAACGAAATATCAGCGACAGTATAGGGAATAGACTTGACTACCACCCGAATTCTTCGCCGCTTACTACAATCCGTGATGACATCGACTTGATAAGCCTGGTATTTCACTTGGCGTGCGATGACTGAGCGGCTTGTGCCTGCCGGAACGTCTTGGCGTTTTTTGAGGAGACTGGCGATTGCCGGATTTCTTCCGGGCGACAAGTGAGTATCGCCTTCTTCCAGAAGTGTGTTGGTTGCAGGAACCAATCCGCGCCGGGCTGCGTCCCATTAGTAATCAATAGAAGGAGAAGCAATGAGGCGGCGGACATTTCTTCAAACGGGTATTGCGGGCATGGCGATGCTACCCCTGACCGGATTGGCGCAGTCAAACACTGCCCAAACCGGCGGACGTGAGCTGGTGGTGCATTCCGTGCACGAGGCACTTGTTCACTCGACCCCTCTGCAGGTCTATTCAGGACTGCAAACCCGGCCGGTCGACGACCCGCTGCTCACAGAAGTCGCTGGCACTGAACTCACAATAGAAGTCTGGGACAACTGGAACGACCACGACATTCGGCGCGCGTTCGGTGGCTTTATTGTTCGTACGGGAGAAGACACTCTCGGTGCGTATTTGATTTTTGATACGCCTGATATCGCCCACAGCGTTCACCAACCAGTTGTTGACGAAATCGAACGCGGCTTCGTGAATGTTGGTGGTGTGCGTGCCAGTTGGATGGATGCCGGCGGTGTGGGTTTTGCACGCATGCGGCTTTGGAACGTGCTCATTACCGGTGCCGCTGAAACCGAACGCGAGACGGAAGATGTGATGCTGGGGTTGGTAAAACACCTTGGCCGCGCGATTGGCGTGCAGATTTAGGTATCCCGATCAGGAACCACGTGACTCAAGGCTCCTGATCCGCTCCGGTGAGATCCTTGTCCTCCATCTCCCAGGCATGATCCATAACGTGATAGGCCAGGTGACGAATGAGGAATCTGTGCGTCCAGTACGGTCCACCCTTTGCCCTCGATTCCTCGTGCCCCTGCACATGGAGATCACGGATCTCGTCCACGATCTGTTGATGAAAAAGGCTGCGTGCATCCTGCGGGACGATGTCATGCACATCGGGGCGGATATCGAGTCGCTTCACCCAGTCGATCTCGCTGGCGAGAACATGCCGAACGATATGATCGCGGTCGCGTCCGCCACCGCGTGGCCCCTTTTTCAGATTCGGGGAAACGCGGGTAGCGATGTCATCTAACTCGGCCCAACATGCCTGGAGCCAATCCAGTTGGCGCTCAAGCTCTTCCATGCCAATCGGCTCGTGATCGAGCTCACTGTGCGCGAAAGAGATACCCCAGAAATCGGTGGAACTCACCCCTTCGTACTCGATTACAACGGAGGTCGCAGGCTCTGCGGCGTATTCCGCCGCGAGGCCGGCGCGTTTGGCCACCGCGGCATAGCGCTCCCGGTAGCGATTCATATGCTCAACGGCTGCGTCGGCTGACTTGCCGTTTCGTTCAAGCCCCGGCCAGTCGATAGCGTATGCCACGTGCTTCTTGTCCTTGGGGCCACGTTCCACTGCGGTTCGCATTTCACCCTCCAGTTTCATTGATGTAACCAGAGAATAGCGGAAGCAGGTGACATATAGCGTCTGCATTAGCGTGTTTTAAACGCAAAACGCCGGGAGGCGTGAACCTCCCGGCGTAGCTTGCTTCAGGCGAGCGTCTACTCAGACTTCTCGGATGTTTCCGCATCGTCGTCGTTGACTTCGCGGTACTCGCCTTCCACAGTGGTTTCATCGTCAGCGGCCTGACCGGTGTCTTCCGCGGCACCACTGGCATCGAATCCGCCCATGTCCGGCTGGCCTTCAGCAGCGCCGGCTGCTTCGTACATGGCGCCACCGGCCGCCTGGAGGCTCTGCATCAGGGCCTCGTGGGCTGGCTTGATTCGGTCGATGTTTTCGCGGTCGTTCTCAAGCACGTCCTTGACGTCAGCGATCTTGGTTTCGAGGTCGCTCTTGAGCTCGTCCGGAATCTTGTCGCCGCTCTCTTCGATCAGCTGCTCGGCCTGGAACATCATGCTTTCCGCTTCGTTGCGGGTATTGATGGCTTCCTTGCGAGCGGCGTCCTCGGAGGCGTGCTCCTCGGCCTCCTTCACCATGCGATCGACTTCCTCTTCGCTGAGGCCGGAGCTACCGGTGATGGTGATCTTCTGCTCCTTACCGGTCGCGGTGTCGGTTGCAGTGACGTTGAGGATACCGTTGGCGTCGATATCGAAGGTCACTTCGATCTTCGGAACACCTCGCTGGGCCGGGGCAATTCCATCCAGAATGAATCGACCAAGGCTCTTGTTATCGGTGGCCATTGGGCGCTCGCCCTGGAGAACGTTAATCTCCACCTGCGGCTGGTTGTCGCTGGCCGTGGTGAACGTCTGGCTCTTGCGGGCCGGGATTGTAGTGTTGCGCTCAATAAGCGGGGTAGCAACTCCACCCAATGTCTCAATGGCGAGTGTGAGCGGGGTCACGTCCAGCAGGAGGATGTCCTTGACGTCACCGCCAAGCACACCACCCTGGATCGCAGCGCCGATTGCCACGACTTCGTCCGGGTTGATGCCCTTGTGCGGCTCCTTGCCAAAGAAGTCAGAAACATGCTTCTGCACGTAGGGCATACGGGTCTGACCACCAACGAGCAATGCTTCGTCGACATCACCCTTACCAATGCCGGCATCCTTGAGCGCGGCTTCCATCGGCTGCGTTGTACGGCCGATCAGCTCACCAACCAGCGATTCCAGCTTGGAGCGGCTGAGGTCGATGTTGAGGTGCTTGGGTCCACTGGCATCGGCCGTGATAAACGGCAGGTTGATGTCAGTATTCTGCGTGCTTGAAAGCTCGATCTTGGCCTTCTCGGCAGCTTCCTTGAGACGCTGCAGGGCCATGCGGTCGTTGCGAAGGTCAACACCTTCCTGCTTCTTAAACTCATCGGCCAGCCAGTTAATGATGATCTGGTCGATGTCATCACCACCAAGGTGGGTATCACCATTGGTCGCGAGCACCTGGAAGACGCCATCGCTGAGGTCGAGGATGGAGATGTCGTATGTACCACCACCAAGGTCGTACACGGCTACCTTCTCATCCTTGTCATTCTTGTCGAGGCCGTATGCCAGTGCAGATGCGGTTGGCTCGTTGATAATGCGGAGCACTTCGAGACCGGCGATCTTGCCCGCGTCCTTGGTGGCATCGCGCTGGGCGTTGTCGAAGTACGCCGGCACAGTAATGACCGCCTTGTCTACGGTTTCGCCCAGGTAAGCTTCAGCATCCTGCTTCATTTTCTGCAGGATCATCGCGCTGATTTCCTGCGGGCTGTACCACTTGTCGCCCATCTTCACCTGCACGTCGCCGTTCGGGGCGGCCTGCACGCCGTAGGGAACAAGTTCCTTGTCCTTGGCGATGGCGGGATCGTCGAACTTACTACCGACGAAGCGCTTCACCGAGAAGATAGTGTTATCCGGGTTCGTAACGGCCTGGCGTCGGGCAAACCGACCAACGAGTCGCTCACCGGAACTGGTGAGGGCCACTACGGACGGGGTGAGTCGTTCACCTTCCGCGTTGGGGATTACGACCGGCTCGCCACCTTCGATGGCGGCCATTGCCGAGTTGGTAGTTCCGAGGTCAATACCGATTGTTCGTCCCATATCTCTGTTTCTCCTTTAAAGGTTTGTGGCAACTGCCACGGTTTCACGGTTGGTTGCTCTCGTCGTTGAGAAACAACCCGTTAAGCGTCAAACTCCTGTGGTGCATCACCGGTTTTCACCATGGCGGCACGCAACAGCGTGTCTCCAAGCTTGTACCCCTTCTGATACACCTCAACCACGACTTCTCCACTGCTTCCGGGCTCGGTTGCGACGGACTCATGAATCGCGGGATCAAACTTCGATCCAACGCCATCGACTTCCTCAACACCCGAAGACTCCAGGACCTGATGAAATTTGCCCTGGATCATCTTGATGCCCTTAACCCAGCTATCGTCGTCCTCATTTTCGGGGACGGCTTCCATCGCCCTGTCCCAATCATCAATGACCGGAAGGAACTTTCCGATAGTGCTAGCGGTAACCATTTCGCTCAATCGCAGCTTTTCGGCTTCAGAGCGTTTGCGGAAGTTGATGAACTCCGCCCGGCTGCGCTGGAGCTGGTCGAGATAGTCATCGCGCTGGGCGATGAGCTTCTCTACGATGCTTTCCTCTTCGTCTGATTCCTCGTCGACGTCGGGCTCTTCGCCCTCAAACTGCTCGACTTCTTCCAGTTCTTCATCGAACTGATCTTCGTGGTCATTCACGTGTTCATTCGTCATTCACTCACTCCAGTTAACCGAACCCGTGTCCGGCAGGTCTCATCTTCAATCTCATCAGGCCGTATACAAATCGGCCATTAGATCACTCATTAATCGGGCCATGTACCGCACAGACGGGATGCTGTGCCAATAGCGCATACGGGTTGGGCCAAGTACACCCAACAGGCCGGTAACTTCGCCATCGATACCATACGTTGCAATTACAATGCCGAAGTTGCGTAGCGCCTGGGCCGGATTCTCCTCACCAATGAAGACCTGAACGTCATCATCGGGTGTTAGTTGAGGCAGTAGCTCGCTCAGGAGCGCCGATCCGTGCATGAGCTCGAGCACCACATGCCCGTCGCTACCGCTGAACTCTGGCTGGCTCAACATCTTGTCCAGCCCCGAATGTCGCAGCGGTGTATCCTGCACGGAATCCATTGCCCGCAAACCGCTTACGATTTGCTGCAGCACGAACTTGTCGATACCTGTGGCAACTTCTGCATAGGGCTCGATCTCGCGGCTGCTAAGACCGCGCAGCGATGCAACGCGATCGTCTGCCAGTGCGCTCAGCAATGGCTGCTCAGCCTCCTGCGGCAGGTGCAGCATCATCTGGCGAACCGCGCTTTCCTGCGTCACCAGAATCAACAGCGCCATGCGCGGCTGAAGCGAAATCAGCTCGAAGTGCCGCAACCTGGCAACATGGGTCTTCGGCGCGGTCACAATGCTCGCCATGCCAGATGTGCTGCTCAGCACGCTGGCGGCAAACTCGACCATGCTATCAAGCTGCGCCTCGACTTGCCGGAACTGGTGACGAATCATCACCTGGTCACTCTGCGCCAGGGATCGGTTCGGCATCAAATGATGCACGTAATAGCGGTACCCCTGGTCGGTCGGCACTCGTCCACCCGAGGTGTGCGGCTGCACCACGTACCCCATCTGCTCCAGCGCAACCATCTCATTTCGAATAGTGGCACTGGAAATCGGGGCGTTGTAGCGGGAAACCAGTGTGTTTGAACCAACTGGCTTACCAGAATCCACATACTCTCGTACCAGCAACTGCAAAAGCTTCTGCCGTCGCTCGGTCATATCTGGATTGTGAGGATTTCGTTGATCCATATCACACCTCCGGCACACAGTTTAGCACTCTCACACAGAGACTGCTAACACCGAAAAGGTTACAAGGTTGATACGGACCTTGTCAAGGTTAAGGAGCCGAGCCTAAACGCGTGTTGATGGGTTCTATTTATTGTTGCTTGCCGCGGCGGAAGAGCTTGTCCAGCAGGCTCTGCTGCTCTTCCTTGAGCGCCTGGTCGATGCGGGCACGCATGTCCGGATCCATCTTCTTGCGCTCGGGGGTCTGCACTACCTGGGCGCCCGGTGGGAGCACATCACTCGACTCAATCAACCCGAGGCCGCGCTTGCTCGCCTCCTCGACTGCCATGTGAATCGTTGTGAGGATCGGGTACGGATCCATCTCCGCATCATGGATTCGCTTCGCCCAGAGTTCAAGTCGCTGCTCCACCATCTCCTGCAACTTGGGGATGAGATGCGGAGGCACCCAGGCGCCACCCATCGGGAAACCACCCTGCATTTCCAGGCGGATCGGCATCTTGTCGATCAGTTTCGGGTTGTGTCCGTGGTCAACGAATACACGTGCTGGCGGGCGCATCAGCATTCCCACGCCCCGGTCGATCATGGCCTCCCAGTGTGTGAGTCCGCAGAACTCGTAGTAGAAGGATGGATACTGCTCGGCCATTGCCATCGCGATACCGCTGGTGAGGCGGTTTGCTTCGTCTTCCGAGATCTCTCGTGAGATAAACTCCGGCAAATCGGGTTGCCACCAGTTCCAGGCAGGCGCCTCCTCGCCTCGAAGCGAGTTGATGTATTGTGTAGCGATTTCAGGCGAGTAGAGATGCAGGCATACCTGTTGCATGGTTGATCCTTTCCTGTGATGAACATATCGTGCCACGAATCACCGGATTACGTCATACTATCCGGCATGAAAACGATGCACGCGTACATGCGTCTCTCCACCAATCTCACCGAACGTACACGCGACCGATGCCCGGATGCCGTGTTTTGCAACGACGGCGTTGAGGTCTCGGCCATTCGTACCGACACGGAACACCCGCACCTGTCGGTTGATGATCACAGTCTGGAAGAGCTGTCCCTTCATGATGATGTGCTCAGCCGCTTCATTGACGAAGAAGCCTGGCTGCAGGAGTTCGCGCGGGTGTTATCGCCGGGAGGGACGCTGCGCTTCACCGTGCCGGCAACAGGATTGTTCGCCTGGCTTGATACGATGAACGCCTACCGCTACCTGGCGGATGTCAGCGGCAGGGGTCATGCACCGGACGCCGCCCTGCCCACCGGCTGGAACCGTCACTACTCCCGCAATCACATCCGCACGCTGCTGGAAGCTACAGGCTTCAGCAGCGTGCACATCCGCTCGCAGAGCTACGCCATACAGGAAATGCGGCTCCTGACGGGGATGTTGTACGAAAACTGGATCAGGCAGGATCGGCTGGCTGAATCCAGGCTGTTTCCTGAGCTTGGCAAGCGCGACCCGAATAACGATGCATCGCTGCTCACCACCACCTGGAGTGTGACTGCCACGAAACGCGTTAAATAGGCACGTAACCGGGCCGACGTCAGCACGGTTACGCTGAGTCGTCCCGGTCGTCAATCCACTTCAAGAGGAACTCATCGTTATGCGTTGCCTGCGGCCTCTCGCAACGCGGCCGGGGCTTCCACTGGCACCTTCACTGGCTTGATGTACTTGTCGACCAGCTCGCCCTTGCCGGCAACGCCCAACTCGCGCATTACCAACTCGAAGCGTGGCTGAATCTCCGCATAAATGGCCTTTTTGGTATCTTCCGGCAGACTCCACAACTGCTTCTTGAACGGACCAAACGCGTTCTTGCGGGTTGTGTAGTAGAACTGCGCGTCTGTCATATCTTCCTTGCGAGACGATGCATGGTGCTCATCGAGGTAGGCATAGATCTCATCGCGCAGATCGGAGGGGAAGTGTTCGCTGTCGTAGAAGGCATTTTGATACGCAGTGGCCAGGTGCACCTCGATGGCGTCGACTTCGGCGAACTTGCCGAACGCCTCTTCCGGCAAGGTACTGGCACCGTGCTGCACGGAGCCGGCCATGCCGAGTTCCTTGGAAGCCTGGCTTAGCTTGCCGAGCGTCTCAAAATCGACTGCCGCATCTGCAATGCTGCCATCCGGCAATACAACGCCACCGTGGCTGGTACCGGTTTGCACGCTCATTTTGCTCACCGGAACGATATCGTCGCCCAGTTTGGCGAGCTCTTCTTCGTAGCCTTCGTAGAATGCGTGCAGGTCGTCGACAGTACTGTTCTCGCTGCCGATCTCACCTATTTCCGCTCCTACTGAAATCGTCATGCCCTCTGGCTCGACCTTGCGGATTGCAGCAGTGAGTTCTGCGGTGTGTCGGCTGTTAAGCTCCTGCTGTTCCTTCAGCGTGGGCCTGGAGAGGTCGACAAGCGTGCTGCAATCAACATCGATATTGCCGTAGCCTGCGTTGATGGCGTTGACAGCGTGCTGTCGTACCGCCTCGATCTCGGCCTCCGGGTCTTCTCCGTACTTCTTGCGATTGGCCTGATAATGATCGCCCTGAATCATCACCGGACCTTCCCATCCGGTGCGAACGGCTGCGGCCAACACGCTGGTGGCGTATTCAGCCGGCGTTTGATCGGTGTAGCCATTTTCGGATCGGGCCAGTTCGAGAATCAATTGCCGGGTTTCCGTGGCCATGGCGGCGCGGAAAACGGTACTGGCAAAATCGAACACATCGCCACGGACGTTGATCGCGGGGGTGGTGCGATTGTGATATTCACCGCGAGCCGCGGCCATATAGAGTTCCTGAATCGACGCGGGGAATGCGCCCATCTGGAAGGCGATCTGGCGCACCAGCCACCGGGCGGACGCTTGTGGATCGCCGGTTCCGAATGTGCTGGTCCAGGCGAGCTGCTCGATCACATCCGTGCGCACGGCATCGACATCGAGGATTTCCACGTCGTTTCCGGTCACGCGCACCGATCCGTCCAGCGCCTCGACCAGTGACTCCATATTCTCGTGAATAACTCGGGACATGTGCTTCGGGCCTTTCTGCAGATTCAACAGCTGTTTACGGGCTGAACACGCAGGGCCTGTGCCAGCGAATTACCCGCCGTTACCATCATCATGGTATCGCGACTTGCTGACAAATGGGGCATACGAAAAAAACAAAGCCCCGAATATGTTGCCATTCGGGGCTTTGCGAGTATTCGATTCAGGAGCTAGACGATGTGGAAATCACCAACCATGCCGCTCTGCTCGTGACCAGGCACGGTGCAGATGAAGTGGTAGCTCTCGCCCGCGGTTGCGTCTTCCGGAATGACGATCTCTTCGCTCTCGCCGTTGTTCAGCAGCTCGGTTCCAATACCAAGCTCATCACTTACGAGGTCGTGCTGCATGAAGCCTTCGTTGACTACAACGATTGTCTGACCCGGTGTGACTTCCGGCTGATCGGGGTCGAAGCTGAAGTCGTCGTGCATCGTAATGGTGAGTGCATCGCCACTGCCGGCTTCTTCCGGAGTGGCAGCCGGGCTGGCGACGGCGCCATCACCTTCGACGATGGTAATCGTGCCGACCATGCCCTGCTCCTGCGCCTCGGAAAGGTTGGATCGGAACTCGATAGTCGAGCCGACTTCGGCGTCCTCGGGAATGGTGAACTCGGCGGTGTCGCCAGCGCCAATGCTTCGAATGAACGGGATATCTCCGTCATTCCACTCATCGGCGGAGAGGCCCATCATCATATCGGTGTCGTTCTGCCAGGTCAGTACGCCGCCCGGGGCCATTTCAAGCTCGGCCGGCGTGAACTGCCACTGGGTACCGATAACCGTTGAGGCCATGGGATCGTTATCCGATGGCTCCTCGACTGCTGCCGGGGTGGATTCGCCATTGCCGGAAGCTTCTTCCTCTTCTTCGGCTTCGCCGTTCCCGGCTGCTGCGGCTGACCCACCACCTTCGACAATGTGGAAGTCGCCGACCATGCCGCTCTGTGCGTGACCCGCAACGGTGCAGATAAAGTGGAACTGCTCACCAACGGTGGCATCTTCCGGGATCGTCAGCTCGGCGCTCTCGCCGTTGTTCAGCAACTCGGTGCCAATGCCAAGATCTTCACTTACGAGGTCGTGCTGCATGAAGCCTTCGTTCACGACCGTGATCGTCTGACCTGGGGAGACCTCCGGCTGATCGGGATCGAAGCTGAAGTCATCGTGCATTGTAATGGTGAGGGCTTCGGTTTCTCCGGAAGCGGCTGCTTCGTCACCGGTCTCCTCTTCGGCCGACTCTTCATCTTCGGATGCAGCAGCGGCGGAGCCGCCGCCTTCAACGACGTGGAAGTCGCCGACCATGCCGCTCTGTGCGTGACCTGCCACGGTGCAGATGAAGTGGTAGCTTTCGCCGACGGTGGCGTCTTCCGGAATCGTCAGCTCGGCGCTCTCGCCGTTGTTCAGCAACTCGGTGCCAATGCCAAGATCTTCACTTACGAGGTCGTGCTGCATGAAGCCTTCGTTCACGACCGTGATTGTCTGGCCTGGGGAGACCTCTGGCTGATCGGGATCGAAGCTGAAGTCGTCGTGCATTGTAATGGTGAGGGCTTCGGTTTCGCCGGAAGCGGCTGCTTCGTCACCGGACTCTTCTTCAGTTCCGGCAGCTTCGCCAGCTTCCACGATATTGAAGTCACCGAACATACCACTCTGTTCGTGGCCAGGTACAGAGCAATAGAAGTAGAAGCTCTCACCAACGGCAGCGTCTTCCGGGATAACGATATCCTGGCTCTCGCCGTTTGTGAGCCGATCGGTTCCGATCCCAAGCTCATCACTGATGAGGTCGTGTTCCATGAAGCCTTCGTTGACGACTGTGACCGTCTGCCCCGGGGAGACTTTTGGCTGATCGGGGTCGAAGCTGAAGTCGTCGTGCATCGTAATGGTGAGGGCTTCCGCTGCTCCGCCATTTCCGCTCGACGCCTCTTCGGATTCAGAATCGGAGGACGCAGCTCCGGGTGTTCCGGTCATCGGGGCAAGTGTGGGAGGTGCGCCGGGAACATCTGGTATCTGGGTTGGATTAAGCGCCGCTTCGTCGGCGGGCTCATTACCACATGCAACGAGTATTGCGCTGGTTGCGGTGACGGATGTGGCCGCCACAAATCGTCGTCTATTAATTCGCTTCATACCAAATAACCTCCATGGCCATGTAGATTGTGTTTTCTGGATGACACTAAAAATCAGGTATGCGTGGTACGCATACACTCCAACTGGGGCCTATTGTACCGTCAATGTAAGAATGCAGTGCAATGAAGCAATGTTCCTGCAAATGTAAGGAGTTCCATGACAACCACAGAACGAGACACCAGGCACATAGCAACCGACTCAGCCGGAACCGCTATAGCCGTACACAAATATACGGGAACCGGCCCCAATGTGCTGCTCATTCATGGCATAGGTAGCAGTAGTAAGGATTTCAATCCCGTCATCGCCGGGATGACCGGGTTTTGCCAACCGATCGCCATCGACCTGCGCGGCCACGGTGAATCCTTCAAGCCGGCTGCAGGTTATCACTACGGTGATTACATTCGCGATCTCGAGATCGTTCTCACATCGCTGGAGCTGGATCAGCCAATCGTGCTCGGCCACAGTTTGGGTGGAATCATCGCGCTCATGTGGGCGGCGAAAAGGCCCAACACGCCGCGAGCGCTCATCATCGAAGACTCGCCGCTTCGCTCCGGCGAAGATTTTCGAGAGGCCTTTGAGGGGTGGCTTCAACTCAACGCGTTACCGCACGAACAGGCGAAAGCCTGGTATGCCGAAAAGAATCCGCATTGGCCAGAAGCCGTGCTGGAGCAGCGATCGTTCGATATGGTGAACACCTCACGCGCCGCTATCGAAGAGCTGCGGGCAGCATCGCTTTCAAACGAAGGGCTGGATACCTTCGGCGAACTCGGAGCGATTGCCGCTCCCCTGCTTTTCCTGCAGGGCGATCCGGAAGCCGGCAGCATGGTGCACCCTGGTGACCTCGCGGTACTTCAACAGAGGTTGCCACAGACGCAGGTGGAGGTGTTCCCTGGTGCCGGGCATACGATTCACCGTAGTCATTCGGATGAGTGGTTGGCGCGTGTGCGAGCGTTCATTGAGGAGTTGGGATAGCAAGGTGGCAAGATACCCCCTCCCGGAAACCTTGCAGCCTTACCCCTGGGCAACACTGCAAACCCGGGGCATGTTGCAGCCTTACAATTCCCTATAAATTCAATCCAATTCATAGCAAGGCTGCAAGGCTGCAGGGTTAAGTGTGGGGCAGTGTTGGGTGTCATCGTGACCAGACGTGGTCACTGGGCTCCGGCCCAGGTTACGCCTGCGGCGTTGTGCTTCGCACGGGGATGCTTCGCTGCGCTCTGCATGACGATCGGGGTGTTTGCGTTGGGATGTTATTCGCCGATCATCTTGTCCAGGGTGACGAACTCGTATCCTTCGGCGCTGTAATCCGCGATGATCTGCTCGACGGCGAGGTAATCCTGCTCCTGCGCAACGTGCATGAGGATAATGGCGCCGGGGCCACCAAAGTCGGTGTCTGAGGCGCACCGCGCAGCGATTTCAGCGGCGGTGGTCTCCATCCAGGCGAGGGTGTCACATGTCCACCAGAAGGTGTAGTCGTAGCCCATCTCGGCGAGCAGTTCCTGGCCCTCGGCATCCAGGTCGCCATATGGCGGACGCCAAAACGGGCGAGCGTCCCAATTAGCCACGTCTTCAATCGCGTCGTGGGCACCGGTGACTTCGGCCGCCCGCTGCTCTCGCGTGAGGGGCGCCGTGCCGGGAGAATCACCGGTCCAGCTCTGGTGGCTTTCACTGTGGTTAAAGAGCAAATGCCCTTCATCCAGGATGCGATTGACCAGGTCCGGATACTCGCGTGCCCATTCGCCGGTCACACCAAAGCTCGCCTTGAGGTTGTGTTCAAGAAGCAGGTCGAGGATTTCTTCCGTGTAGCCAGCCCCCTCGCCCGCATCGAATGTGAGAGCGACGAAATCCTGATCCTCCGGGCCACGCTCAATGACGATCGAACGGCCCGTTGTGTTTTCGGGCACGGGGAAATCGCCACGACCCAACGCCTGCGGTTCTTCAGTGGAAGCGGGAGCTTCGGTTGGCGGCGCAGTGGGTTCGGATTCAGGTTGTTCTGGCTCCGAGGTCGGCTCGGCATCGGCCTTTTCGGTCGACGTGAGATCGAACAGCGGCTCTTCTGTAGGTACGGCTGGAACCTCCTCGGATTCATCGACCGAGGGGGTGCCCGTTTGGGTGGAAACGGAATCGCCCCCACCCATCGAGGCTCCGAGCACGAGCAGGATCAGAACCGCAATTCGAGCGAGCGAAGCCGCCGACCTCGAGGTCATTACCAGATTCCGAGCTCGTCTTTAGCTTCTTCGCTCATCATGTCCGGACTCCATGGTGGACTCCAGACAAGCTTCACATCAGTCTCACCGATATCGGGGAGATCCTTGAGGGCGTTATTCACTTCCTGCATGATCACCGGGCCCAGCGGGCACCCGAGAGATGTGAGCGTCATGGTTACCAGCACGTCGCCGGCTTCTTCGATATCGGCGTCGTACACAAGGCCAAGATCTACGATGTTGATCCCGATTTCGGGGTCATACACGTTCTTCAGGCCCTCGTAGACATCGTCTTTTGTGAACGCTGCCACGTGAATACTCCTACAAAATCGTTTAACCGCACGCCCTGCATGTGCAAGGGCGTGTACGTTACAAGTGTACAGGTTCTAGAAAAATATCAACGCTGCTCCACCGAGAAATGGAGTGCCTACCACCGCGAATTTTAGTAATGGCAACGGGGCGCGCCGGGTGAACTTGGCCCCGACATACGATCCCGCCATCATGCCGACGGTTACGCCCACCATGTGGATGATGGAAAGATCGCCATACCGTGCCAATGCGAGGCTGCCGCTGGCACTGATGAACACGAGCGCCAGCATTGTGGTTCCCACACTCTGGATAAGCGGAAGGCGCATCACTGTCATCAACGCCAGTTGAATAAACGGGGCCATACCAACACCGAAGAAGGCAGATGCCATACCGCCCATAAATCCGACGCCGGAGCCCACTGCTCCCCGCTTGGCGTTGATGCTGTATGGCTCGCCTTCGGCAATCGATTTGATGCGCGAACCGAGCATCATGCGCAGCCACACCAGGAAGGCCAGGAACCAGAGTGCATACCCCGCGGCTGGTTGCAGAATGTGCTCCGGAATCAGCTGACTGAGGTCGGCGCCAACAATTGCACCGATCATCCCGCCCAGGCCAAGAATGATGCCGGGCAAAACGACAACATTTCCCTCGCGGAAGTGGGAATACGAGCCTGCAACTGTGGTGAAGAGCATTGCACCTAGCGCGGTGCCGACGGCAGTGTGGATCGACAATCCGAATACGAGGGTGAGAATACTCACCATCACGCCGGCACCACCAGCTCCGATAAAGCCGATAATGACACCGACCCCGAACATTACACCGATAAGCGAGAGCAGGAGTTCTATTGATCTCGCTCCCGACGAAGATCCTCGAGATCGATCACATCGCGGCGACGCCGCTCTTCTTCGGACATGCCGGATTCACGGAACGGATCATCCTGCATATGTGGCAGGCTGCCCGAGCTCCACGTGTACACGGTTGGGCCTTCGCCTTCGCTGCCGGGGCGGCGGCGAACATTCCACCAAAACAGGAATGCGGCCACGAATACGATCAGGGCAATAGCCACAAATCCGAACTGCAGCACTGCGCCAACAACGCCACTAAACACCCACCCAAGCAGGATGCCCAGGAACAGGCCGAGGACGAAGGCGATTTTCGTCATACGGGGAATGAATGATTGGATTGATTGTCGGTTGGTTTGAAATTGCATGCGTGAACTCCGCTAGCGCGCCTGCCTACACCCTCAATGGTGCCAGCGGGTATCCTGAATCTATATTGTAGTGCGTCTGGTTCTGTTGAGAACCCCTATTTGCAACGGAGCAATCATGTCTGAAGTGACTGTGATCACCACCTCATTTGAAATCGTGGAGCCGCTCTTCCTGCGCGTCTCCGAGCAGCGAATACTCGCCGCCGGCGGGGCTGTGACTCACGCGAGTTTCAGCGTAAGCCCGGATGCGTTCGGCGCGTACAACATGACGATCGAAGTCGAGCCTGATTCGCTCGAGGCCGTGCAGGATGTACTTGTGACCGAATTCCCGGTTGAAACGATGATCCGGGACGGCGAGCTGCAAAAGCTCGCGCACGACGCGGGAACGGTAACGACGAAATTCGGCGAGGTACCGATTCGCGATCGGGTTTGGCATGATCGCGTTATCGGCGTGCTACCCAGCCTGACCGAATGCGCAACACTGGCCAGGCGCTTCAATGTTCCCGGTGTCATGGTGTGGCACGAGGCGTTGCGGCTTTCCGAATCCCGCATTGGGCTCAAGTACTAATTCGCCGGAATCGTGCGGGGAGTCGCTCCCTGATCAACGTCCAGAGCTGGCGGATAACATCTGGTACGAGCCAGATCACCATCGCCAGGTAGATGGCTACGAAAATGGCGCCCGGTACCGCAACCAGCATTATCCGGGATCCGATCATGGGAAGAGAGAAATGATGATCGGTCAGCCAGGCGAGTCCGTACCAGGCAAGCCATCCGCCCGCCGCTGCTGCCAATGCCGAGCCGGCAATGCGCGGGATCAGGTTGCGTAACGACGGACTGGAAGCCCACCCGAAGGCACGCCTGCCGAACCACCAAATCACGATGGTATGGAAGATAAATTGGGCCGAGTTCGCCAGCACCAGGCCCATCATGCCGAGCTGTTCGACAAGTGAAAACGCCACTACGAAATAGACAAACACCGCTGCAACGCCGATGGCGACCGGCAGCTTCGTATTCTGGCGCGAGTAGAACGCGAATATCAGCACCTGGTCGTACGCGGCCATGAGCGTTCCCGGTAAGTAGCCCAGCAGTGCAAGGGATATCTGGTTAACGCCTACTTCCGTTGTTGCGCCATACCCAAAGAGCAGGCGGGCGATGGGATCCGAAAGCGTGGCCAATGCGAATGTCGCCGGGAAGATCAGCACCGTCACCATCGAAAGTGCCCGACCGAGTGTCCCACGGAAGGCGGCAGAATCGCTGCTCTGGAAGTGGCGCGCAAGTGTTGGCAAGGCCGCCAGGGAAATGGCCGCTGCCACGATTCCGAGCGTGAGTTGTACCAGCGTGGTTGCGTATCGCATTGCGCCAACGGCGTTTTCTCCCGCGCCCCAGGCGAGACCGCGATCGATGATCACCGCCGCGCTATTGAACAATAGTCCGATAAAGACGGGGATGTAGAGCCACCCCATCTGGCGGAGCGCGGGATGTTTCCAGGAGAACGCCGGAACGGGCAGGATTCCGTTTCGAATAAGCGGCGGTATCTGGATCAGGATGATCATGGCAGCGCCGAGCACCGTGCCCCAGGCCATGGCCTCCACGCCCCAACGTGCTCCGAACAGCGCGGTTACCACCACAATCGCCAGATTGCGCACTGCCGTAGAGAGTGCAGGCGCCGTGACTTTCTCAACGGCGTACAGCATCGCCTGGAGCACCGTTGCCAGGCAGAGAAGCAACGCAGCGGGCAGCACGATTTGCACCAGTCGGATGGTTAGGTCGATGGTTTCCGGCCCGCGCGCGAGCTCATCTCCTGAAATGCGTATTAACAGGTTCACAACGGTGGATGCGTTGAACTCGGCTATGACGACCACCGTGCCGACGACCAGCAGCACACCAATCAACAGCGTGCCGCCGATTCGTCTCAGTTCCATGCGGGAGGCGAACTCCGGCGCAGCCCACTGGGCCAACACGGGAATTAGCGCTGCCTGCAGTGCTCCACTTGCGAGCAGATCGAAAAGCAGGGTCTGGAGATTGTCGGCAACGGTGAAGGCAGCGATCTCATCGCCGGTACCGAAGAGCCCGGCCGCGAGCTGCTCACGAACCAGACCCAATACGCGACTGAGCACATTCCCCAGCATAAGAATGAGCGCCGCAATGGCGATTCCACCTGTCTTGCGCGACGGTGCCGCCGATTCACTCACCGGAACCGCACCCAGGCGATCAGGTACGCGATGGCGACGAACACGAGATCGGGTATCGCCCGAAGTTGCAACAGGTTCGCCACCAGGGGCGACATGTCATTGATATGTTCGAACGTAATTCCGTAGCGATTCGCCAAGAGAAATCGACTCAACAGGAACCCGGCTGTGATGATCGCCATGGAGGCGATCTGTAAGTCGCTCCCGCGCTTGTTGTTGGTTGCCCAGGCAACCGTCTCCACAACGCCGAAGCCCATGGCCAAGGAGAGGTAGAACTGCCACGTGGGGAAGAATCGCCACAAAACTGCAACAACAACGGCAACCAACAAGCCGGCCAGCACCGCCTTCAGGAGCGAGTCTGTTGCGGTTCGAATAGTTCCCGGCGCACGCACACCCGCACATTCGGGGCAGCGATTGCCGACATCGGTGCGAACTGCGTCCAGCGGGCAGATCGGCTTGCCGCACCGGTTGCAGCGCAATCCGGTGAGAGTATCGGGATGATAAGAACAGGGAACGGGTCCCGAGGAATAATCCATGCACGCGAATCCGCAGCGATTCCAGTCGGTTTCTCCGACAACTATCCGGCTATTCTACGCCACGTGCCAGCTTCGATCTGATGGCTTCGAGAATCACCAGTACGGCAAAATGCGGAAGCACCAGTTGTCTGCGCCAGCGCCATGGCTCTCGTGCGAGGCGATACAGCCATTCCAGCCCCAGGCGGCGCACCAATAGCGGCGCCAGCGGCGTGTGGCCAGAGATGTAATCTAAAGCGCCACCGATACCTGCAACAACCTTCACACCTGAAGCTTCGAGGTCGGCAAAATTACGTTGAATCCAGTGGATTTGTGCGGGCGCTCCGTAGGCAACCAACACGATACTCGCACCAGATTCACGAACGCGACGAATGGATTCATCGTCGTGTCCCGCTCGCGGTGAGCCATCGGCCCAGGTGCCGACGATATTCGTGCCGGGGTAGTCGTGGCGCAGTTTCTTCGCGGCATCCTCAGCAACACCGGGCCCGGCACCAAGCAGAAAGATACCGGCGCCGGTTTCTGCGGAAAGCTGCGCCATATCGGGCGTGAGCATCACACCGGTATACCGCTCGGACTCAACGCCGCTGTGGAGCAATCGCATCGCTATGGCGAGGCCGGCACCATCTACAGTGACCACGCCTGCCGATTCAATTGACTGGGCGAATTCCGGATCCTTAAGCGCAGTCATCACATATTCGGGGTTGGCGGTGACCACGTGCAGCAACCCCTCACCTGTACGGAGATGCTGCGCGACTGTATTGAACAAATCGCGTCGGGTGCCGGGTGTGATTTCCACACCCAGCACTTTTGGACGGTGAGACATCATCCGAAGCTGCTGCTTCCGCCGCCGCCTCCCCCGCCGCCGAAGCCGCCTCCGCCGGAGAATCCACCGCCTCCGCCGCCGAAGCCACCGCTGCTGCCAGAGCTGTTACTTAATACCTTGGCCGCGGTACCGAGCATACCCAACAGGCTACCGGAAGCCCCGGTGAGCCCACGCCCGGCAGCGTCGCTTGAGCCTTGCAGGTCTGGGAATGACAGGCCGCCGCCATCGCCGCCATCACCCTCGCGGGAGCCTCCACGCGGGGTCGGGCCAGTGCCAAAGACCCAGCCGCCCGAGCGGCGTCGGCCGTGACCGTGTCCATGGTGATGACCATGGCCGAATGCACCTCCGCCCGTGGGGATAAAGACCGGTCCGCCACCAAACCAGTCGGGAGTGTTTGCGCCAGCACGCTCGAACTTGGTCACCCAGCTTGATTCGATACCAAAGGCGACCGCGTACGGGAGGTAGCGCTCGAAGATCTCCTGACTCTCCTTAAGATCGACACGCTTTTCGATATCTTCCAGGTAGCGCTTGAAGGCCTTCCACTTGGCGGCCGCCTCGGCGCCCTTCAAGGTCTTGCGAACCATTGCCTGGCTAACCGTGAGCCCCAGGAAGAAGACGAATGCTGCCGCAAATGCCATGAACCAAACCCAGCCAGATTCACCGCCATAGACCTGGGCCACGAAGAACCAGACGATAACCGCGATGATTGGCGCGAAGATGCCCATAAGGCTGTAGCGAGCCCGCACTTTATCCGGCCGCTTTTCAAAGTAGCCGTGTTCGACCACTTCCTTGTAGAAGCCACCATGAATCTTGCTGGCGTTCTTCACCATGCGTTCCTGGGCCTTGTGCATAGGGGTGACTTTGCCGACCTCAAGCCTGCCGGGGAAGATCGTATCGAGCAGCTGTCGCTCGTAGTCCTGCATCGGCTGTTTGAGATCGAGCAATTCGATGTCGTAGACGGTATTGCCGCCGAACCCGGCAAACCCGCCCTCCTTGCGACCATCGCTGATATGAATAATGTGCCTGCGGCCAAGATCGACGAGCGTCGCCACAACATCTCGGGTGTCGGTGCGTTCGTCGATAAGCGTCCCCGCAGCGCCTGGATGCAGGTCGTCTGGCGGCTCACTCATCGTTTCAGCAACGAGTCCGATTTCGGGATCACGACCCGTGGTGTACCAGCGCAGGATGACGAGGATTGCACCGCCGACACCGATCAGCAGGCCAAAGCCAAGATAGATGGTGCCTGCAACTGCGTTCTTGTCCTCCTGCTCTTCCTGCAGGGCGCGTTCGCGGTCGTCGGCCTCTTGCCAGGATGGCACGGTGGCCGAGGTGATTGGCGGGAACTGCAATCGCGCGTCGAACTCACTGCCGGACTCCAGATTGGTTCGCTCCCACACCCAGGTTTGGCCATCCTGGGTCTCGCCATCGTCCGGCTGCCAAACCGTCTCTTCAGTATCCACGACTTCCGGCAGGTGGTAGGTAATGGTCGCGCTTTCAACATCGGCACTACCTGTTACATCGGCCGGAACACCAACCCACCAAAGCTGCTGGTTGGCGGGATCTTCGTCCGGATACACCCGAAGGCCGCCGATAACATCGAATTCGATGACGATGACGCGGTCCTCGGTGCCACTCGTGGGATCGAAGTTATATACGATCTCGGTCTCATCGATTCGCTCGTTCAGGACATATGTGCCCGGCTCGCCGTTATCTTGCGACATCTGCTCGAACTCGCGCGGCTCCTCGCCCTGGCTATTCGCAACGTGGACCTGGAAGTTCTCCATTGCTTCCACACGGTCTGCGGGAATAACGCGATTCCCGAATGAGAATTCGCCGCTAAAGGAGACCACCTGGGTCTCAACCACGTGGAACGTCCCGTCCTCATGGACAGTGATCTCGGTGTTATATTCCTTCCAGTAGGCGCTGCGATTCGCCTGCGCCTCCACGCTTAACAGCGCACCGGGAATAAGCATCGCCAGCAGCGCAAGTACTATCCCCGAGCTGAGAACAAATCGGCCCGTACCCCTGATCCACGTTTTCATGAACGCTCCCCGTTATGGTTTGGTTTATCGTCTCACTATTCTAACGCGCCGGCTTGCCATATGGTTGCCCTGGCTGCTCCCACTTGGCATGGAACCGTACAATAGAACCAGTGAACGACGCAGGAACGAGCGATGCAACAGCCAACAACCCACAATCACATCCATCTCAGCCCGACTGAAATCGAACAGCGACTCAAGCAGCACGGCTATCGACTGACCGCTCCACGATCCGCAATCGTTGAGGCGGTGCTTCGTCACGATCGACCTTTCACTGCGGAACAGTTGGTGACGGAACTGGCGGGCGGAGCAAATTCACCCGGCCGGGCTACCGTCTATCGCACGCTGGAAGTTCTGGCCAGTATGGACGTGCTCACCCGAATCGTCTCGCCAGACGGGCAACCCCGGTACATCAGTGGAGCACCCGGGCATCGGCATCACCTGCTCTGCGAGCGTTGCGGCGCCACGGTAACCATCACGTCGTGCCCGGTGCCGGAGCTGCTCACCATGCTTGCCAGCGAAACGGATTTCGTCATCAACGACCACACCCTCGAGGTCTTCGGAATCTGCCCCGCCTGCCAACAAACCGGATAATCGTATTGACACCTGGTATCAATTACTGCTAGGTTTGCACCCGCCATGCAATGCCGCTGGCTGCTTCTCGACCAAGGATCTGGATCGGTATGAAACCCGCCAATTACGTACTCATGTGCACAAACCTGAGCGTGCACTACGAAAATCGTTCTGCACTTCGCAACGTAAACATGACAGTACAAGCGGGTCACATTACCGCACTTCTCGGTCCAAACGGTGCAGGCAAGAGCACGCTACTGAAAGTGCTGGCAGGCATGATCCCTCCCAGCCACGGATCTGTTGCATTTGAGAACCAGGATCTCACCGGCCCCCACTCCGAAATTACCTACGTTCCTCAGAGATCCGATGTCGACTGGAAATTCCCGATTTCCGTCCAGGAGTGCGTGCTGCTCGGGCTCGCCAACGCGCGATCCCGGTTTCGACCGTTCTCACGCAAGGACAAAGAAGCAGCGATAAAGGCCCTGAGCGATGTTGGCATGGATCACCTCGCCCATGCGCAGATTGACGCTCTCAGTGGTGGCCAGCAACAGCGCGTATTTCTGGCTCGGGCGCTGCTCAGTCGCGGCGCTGTGTTGCTGTTAGACGAGCCGTTCACAGGCGTGGACGTTCCCACCCAGACCATGCTGGTGGAGATCCTCGATAATTTGCGTGCCGAGGGGACATCGATCGTCTACGCCACGCACGATCTTGCCCAGGCAGCCCGCACTGCCGATACCGCGGTGTTGCTCAATGGGGAGATCGTTGCAGAAGGTCCGTCCAGCGAAACCTTCACTGCAGAGAACCTGACCCGAACCTTCGGTGGCTCACTCGTATCGATTGAGTCATTGCAGGAGGCAGCGGTGTCATGAGCTGGCTAACCGAGCCATGGCAGTACACGTTCATGCAGCATGCCTTCCTGGCGATCCTGCTGGTTGGAGTTATCTGCGGCGCCATTGGCGTCTTCGTGATATTGCGCGGCTACTCCTTTCTCGGGGACGCTCTTGCCCATGCCATCTTCCCGGGAGTTGTGGTCACATTCATTCTTGGGGGCAATTTCGTGATCGGGGCGCTGATCGCTGCGATCATCGTCTCCATGCTCATTGGGGTCGTTGGGCAAAGTGGACGCATCAACAACGACACGGCCATTGGCGTGTTGTTTGTGGGCGCGTTTGCCCTTGGTATCGCGCTCATGAGCCTGCAAAGTGGTTACGTCAGGGATTTAAACGCATTCCTGTTTGGGTCGATTCTGGGAGTGAGTCGCAATGATCTTTGGCTCACCGCTGCGGTCGGGGTCATCGTTCTCGGACTCCTCGTCCTCTTCCGTCGCGAGATCACGCTGATCTCATTCGACCGCGTGTTCGCACGGTCAACCGGGCTGAACCTGTGGTGGTACGATCAACTCTTCCTCGTACTGCTGGCGATGGCCATCGTAATTTCGCTACAAACAGTGGGGAACATTCTCGTGCTGGCAATGCTGGTGACGCCAGCGGCCACGGCGCGCATGCTTACGGATAGTCTCCGTCGCATGATCGCGCTGAGCAGTACGCTCGGCGCCGTGAGTGGAATCACGGGTCTCTACATTAGTTACTACGAAGGTGTGCCAAGCGGGGCTGCCGTTGTGCTGACGGCCACGGTGGTCTTCGGCATCGTCTTCCTCTTCGCGCCGCGAACCGGCATCATCATTACGCGTGTGCGGCATCGCATGCATCACGGGCATCCCGAGGATGATGTGGATGTCATACCGGATAATCCGCAGCCCTAATCGTGAACCTCTACGCGCATACCGATTTGCGCGAAGTTGAAGAGAAACACGGCATCGTCCTCATTCAGCCGCACGCACCCGAGCGTGGTGGTGCCACCGGTTTGGACGACGTTGCCGAACTCATCCCTCACAGGCGAGTGGAACCCGTTGCTACGGTCGGGATCGAACCCAACGAAATCCGTGAGATAGACGCCTTCCGCAAACGGGGTCTCGACCAGTGACTTCTCCTTGACGTGCACGTAGAACGTACCAAGGGCGGTAGCGTAATAGCCATCCGGGGAGAGATCGGCGCCGACCAGCGAATCGAACTGCGCAACGATAATCTCACCGTTATAGAGCGTCACGGTGCGAGTGGTGCGATTGACATCGATCCACTTTTCACCTGGCTGCGGCGGGTCTTCGACGTGCGTATGGTGAGCCACCGCCGGCTTGCGTAGCGGTGCTTGTGTCGACTCTGGCGCTGGATCCTGCCGTGCGGGCACCTGAGTTGGAGCCGGTTCCGACCTCGCCTCAATTGATTCGGACTCAGGCGCAGCTGCTGCAACTGTTTGCGATTGCGCCACAACGCGGTTCGGAGACTCCAGGTAAGCCGCCGACATCCAGCCACGGGCGCCTTCCACGCTCACCTGAAGGAAGCCGGCCTCAGGTTGCGTATTGGCGGAAACCTCTGTTCCCATCGGGATAACCGAGAGCACATCGTACGACGTGCCGGGCCCGGCGCGGAGATTGACATTATCCGTTGTCATCAGCGTGGCGGGCAGCGGCACATCCTCATCAGTGGTGAGTTCGCCCATGTGAGGCAGCAGGTACCAAGAGGCAGTGGCGATTATCGCCACTGCCAGTATGGCTCGCAGTATCCAACCCGATTTGCGCCGTTGATTCCGTACGACAGGAAGCGTCTCCGTATTCATTGCCTACCAGTGCACTTCCACGCGCATGTTCATCTGCGCGAAGTCGTAAAGCTGGTCGATATCACCAGCGCCCAGGGCAACGCACCCGGCGGTAAGGCCGGCACCGTTTGGGGTGACATAGCCATTTTTGTCCTTGGTGTAGCTATGGAACCCGTTGTAGCGTTCCGGATCAAAGGCGACCCAGTGGGTGATGTAGTTATCTGCATATGGTGTGTAATGCAGATCGTACCGGAACGCATAAATGTAGTAGGTGCCAATGGCGGTGGCGTAAAAGCCGTAACTGGACTCCTCCCAGCCAAGGGACGCCCAGAACGACGCATACGTTTCATTCCCTATCATCAACCGGGTTTCCCCGGTGGAACGGTTCACATCAATCCAGTGCTCACCGTTATTGACAGGCTCGGAGTGAGTGGTGTCCGTCACCGGAGCAGATTGCCCGCCTCCGTAACTACCACTGCTTGCCGGAGCTCCATCCAGGGAAAGGTAATCAGCCCAGATCCATCCATCTGTGCCGTAGTACCGCACCTGATACAGGCCCTCGTGCGGGCCATAGAGCACATCCACCGGTGTGTTCACATCCATGTAGAGCATGGCTGTGAGATCGGTTGGATGCACAAAGAGTTCGGCTCCCTGCACGGCCACGTAGCCAACCTGACCGGCAGAGGCCTTGTTGGCAGAAATCGCTGCTGTGCTACCGACGAGGCCCAGAGAGCCAGCGGTAAGTGATTTCAGCAGATTTCGCCGAGTCGTCACAGCATTGGTCAGCGTAGCCAGCGCTGAATTGCGTGTGCGCATGATGTTGTTCCCCCCGAGTGGTCCCTTCCACTCCCTTTTTCGAAAGCGATCCGGTGGAGAATCCACCGTAACCGCTGGGTGCACATACTGTACGTACACTCTGGGCCAAAGCATAAACACAAGAGTCAAAGCATGCAAGAGGTAATTCTGAAAGGCTATGTGCCCGTGCCGGAGTGACATACATGGCTTAAGTGGGTCACGACCTAACTCTTTGACATTAAGTCAAGCAGCCGGCGGCACTTACACAGCGGGCATTGTCAGGTCCGGGGGATAGCTCTATACTGTGTACAGACGCCTCAATTGCCGGTTGGCATTGCCATCCGGTTTTCGCATATGAGGTGGCGCCTTTGCGCTTCAGGTGAGTAGCCCCGTTATGGCGGGGTTTTTGCACACCTTAAGGCAAATCGATTCACGGTCACGTTTGCGTGGTACCGAAAGGAAATCAACATGGCGCATGAACGCCTGGAAATCACTCGTGAGGGTATCAACAGACTTAACGAGGAACTTCGTGTGCTACAGGAAGAGCGGCTGAAGGAGCTTTCCGAACGCATCTCTAACGCGAGCTCCGAAGGCGATGTCTCCGACAATAGCGAATTTGAGGATCTCAAAGAAGAGTACTATTACGTCGAAGAACGCATTCGCGAAGTTAAAGACATCCTCAAACGTGCTGATGTCCTCGAAGAAGGATCAGCAGATGGCACCATTGGCCTTGGTAGCCGCATTGTGGTTTCCGCCGACGATGACAACGAAGAGGACACCTGGCTACTTGTAAATGAGGAAGAGGCTTCCGCTGTTCATGGCCGCATTTCCGACGAATCCCCGGTTGGTCTCCAGCTTCTGGGCAAAAAAGCCGGCGATTCTTTCACCATCGAAACACCTGATGGTGGCCTTACATACACGATCATCAACGTAAAATAGCTTCGGAATCTGTTACAGTCGAAATGCGGCGGGATTCCAGCCCGCCGCGTTTCGTGTTTTCACCGCAAACGTCTATCGAATCGGAGTGCCTGCATGGAGCTTTCTGACCTGCAAGAAATTCGGCGACAAAAGGTCGACGATTTACGCGAACTTGGTGTGGAACCCTACCCCACGCGAGCCGAGCGTACCCATACCAACGCGGAGGCGATCGCGCTGTTCGAGGCGGAGGAAAAAGCCGAGTCCCTGGATGAAAACGGTCATTCAAGTGAAACGGTCATGCTTGTTGGACGTATCGTCAGCTTCCGCCATATGGGCAAAACCGTTTTCGCCCACATTCGCGATGGTCAAGGTGAAATTCAGCTCTATGTCCGCAAGGACCAAATCGGCGAGGCCGAGTATCAAAACCTGCTCAAGCTGTATGATCTTGGCGATTTTGTCAGCGCTACAGGCACCCTCTTCCGCACACGCATGGGCGAAATTTCGTTGGGCGTGAGTTCGATCACCATGCTCTCCAAGGCGCTGAACGCTCCGCCGGAGAAATGGCACGGCCTGACAGATATCGATACGCGCTACCGACAGCGTTATGCCGACCTGATTGCAAACGAGGAAACCCGCCGCGTATTTGCCAGGCGGTCAAAGGTTGTGTCCGAGATTCGACGTTACATGGATTCTCATGGATTCATGGAAGTAGAGACGCCGATCCTGCAGCCGCTCTATGGCGGCGCTGCTGCCCGGCCATTCACAACCCACCACAATACGCTCGACCAGACCTTCTACCTGCGAATTGCCGACGAGCTGTATTTGAAGCGACTGCTGGTTGGCGGGTACGAGAAGGTCTACGAGATCGCAAAGAACTTCCGTAACGAGGGTATGGACCGCAACCACTCTCCGGAGTTCACAATGATGGAGTGGTACGAGGCCTACTCCGACTATGAGGAACAGATGGAGTTCGTGGAGGAGTTGATTCACCACGTGGTCCAGCAAGTCTTCGACGGCCCGACATTTGAGTATCAGGGCAACACGATCGATGTAACTCCGCCCTGGCCACGCCAGACCCTGCGGGAAGCGATTCTCGAACGCAGCGGTATCGACTACACCGAATATCCCGAAGCGGAGGACCTGATTCGCGTGGCTCGTGAGAAGGGTGCGCAAATCGAAGATGGCACGGTTTGGCCACGAGCCGTGGATGAACTGCTGAAGCAGTTCGTGCGACCGTACCTGATTCAGCCACAGTTCCTGACGGATTATCCAATTGAGCTGAGCCCACTCGCCAAGAAGAAGCCCGATGATCCAACACACGTCGAGCGATTCCAGCCGTACATCGGCGGTGGCGAAATCGGCAACAGCTTCACAGAGCTCAACGATCCGGTGGACCAGATCGCCCGGTTCAAGGAGCAGCGGAAGGATGCCGAGGCCGGCGACGAAGAAGCAATGCCCCTCGACGAAGACTTTATCAACGCGCTCATGTACGGCATGCCTCCTACTGGCGGTGTCGGAATTGGCATCGACCGCCTGGTGATGTTGCTGACAGACCAGCACACGATCCGCGACGTCATTCTCTTCCCGGCTATGCGCAACCTGCCAGCGCATGAAAACGGCATAGGCGAGGATAATTCCGACGCCGGAGAGTAGCAGACACCGGCGCGACAGGATATGCTGAACACAACAGGGTGAGAGATAGAGGAGCGCTTGATGTCGATTAAAGATAAAATGGAAAACGAGAGCGGAATATACAAGCTCGGCTTCAATCTGTGGTCGTTTCTGGGGATTGCCTTCCCAATTGCGTTCACAGTTCTGGTCGGCGGGCTTTTGGCACTGCTCTTCGTCTTCTAGAGAAAAACAGTTCACCCCGGGCATCGTACGTGATGCCCGGGGTGAACTGTTTAAGGCTATTCGCCGGTTACCTCCAGCAATACCAGTTGTTGGATCTGTGTCTCGAAATCGAAGTTGTTGTCGTTTGCAAGCACCAGGGCACGATTACCATTTGGCAGGTCGGGGCCGAAGGCCATGCCCTCAAGGTTGTCGATCGGATACAACTCGGCTTTGTTCAGGTCGATCACCAGTCGTCGAGAAACCGGTGTGATGTCGGCATCGAGTAGCGACTCGACGCCGTGAACATCGGTAGCGTTGGATACATCCAGCTCCCAAATTCGAATGTAATTTTCGAATTCGCCATCGGCATCCGCAATGGTGGTGCGTACCAGCGCAAGCATGCGAGTGTCATCCAGCACAAGGATCTCCGACATTCCACTCGACGTGTATTGCGCACCTTCTGGCGCATCGATCGGATCCAGCTCGACGGCGTACTCGCACAGGATTTTACCGGCGCGGTCGATATTTATGATCCGCACCAGGGCGCCGTTATCCGGGGTCGGAACCGGCCCATCCTGATAGAGCGGATGCTCCATTCCAATCCAGACCGTTTCGCCATCCGCTGAGAAGCTGAGGCCTTCGAAGGTGTGGTTATCCCGTGGGCCGGATTCTTCCGGATATTCCGTTGCGTATGGTGGGGGCAAGCTCATCATCGTCGTCAATGAGCCATCACGGTTGCTGATTGCCACGAACGGGTCGAGATCGAGTTCATAGCTTCCCTCGCTCGTCCACCAGAGGCTGTTGCTGTGCGGATCCAGCCGAATCGCTTCCGGATCAGCCACGATTCCGCCCTCCTCCCAGCTCGGGAATGGAGTGCCATCTCCCTGCAGGAGGGTCACCGCTTTCTCGATGGTCACATCGGTGAATCCAGTGTTGTCATAGGAAATCGAACCGGTGTAAAAGCGGGCAGGATTCACATCGGAACGGTCGTCGGAGACGAAGTACCAGGTATCGTTGGCGTGGTCGTAATCGATTCCGGAAATGCCCCCGAACAACGTGTCATCGACGATCAGTTCGTTCGGCAAGGTAATCGAGTCGAGCAAATGCGCCTGCAACTCGCCGGAAACGGGCGTTGCTACCGGAGTCGCCACGGGTGTCGAGGTATTGGCGAGAACTGTCGGCGCCAATGTCGCCGCAGCAGCTGCAGATGACGTAACAAAGACACGACGATTTATCCGATTCATTACGGCTCCTTTATACAAACTAGTGAGCGGAATCTCCGCTATCCTCAGGATCCTTGTCGACATTCGCCGTAGCGGCGTATTCAACCAGTTTTGAGGGTAGATAGTCAGCAGCGTCTCGGAGTTTGCTCACGAGAGATCTGTCCGTGGTGGCAGCCTTGAACACCAGGGAGATGCTGACATCGTGCGGCGGTCGGTGGAGTACCTGAATCGTATCGCCTGCCCTGATGGTGCCCGGCTTAATCACCTTGAAATAGGTGCCCGGCCGTGCATCTTGCGTGAATTCCTTGATCCATTTCGGCTCGGAAATCACCCCGCGGAAGGTGCGGCAGGGAATGCGAGGCGCGGTCACTTCCAGAAGTACTTCGTCCCCTACCTGCCATTGCTCACCGATAATCGCAGCGTTCACGTCGATTCCCTCAGTCGTCAGGTTTTCGCCAAACGCACCGTTGGGAAACTCGCGCTGCTTCATCTCTCCCCACCGGTCGAGGTCCTCTCGCTGAAACGCGTACACCGCCTGGTCGGGGCCGCCATGATTTTGCGGATCGCCAATGAAATCGCCACCTACGCCGCTCTTGCCTTCCTCAGCGGCCGAGACGTACACGCCACCGTCCACCGGTCCCTTGTAGATACCAGTCACGTTGGTTTTGCTATGCTCGGTCGGTTCCAGCTTGCCCACATTAACCGTGAGAACCCTGCCTGAATCGTTCTCCATCCACTTACCTCATGTATAAACGCGCGTCGCGATTCAATGGTGAAAGCCGCTGCCACTGTAGCAGCGTTTTTCGGCTCCCGGTCACATCGTTGAACATAACCAACCCAACGATCATATGACCCAGGAGTATCTTCTACAAGCGTTTGCTACCAGCCAGAAGCGGCGCCCGTCCCCGGAGGGAGCAAGCGCCGCTTCAGCATATCGCGAGTTCACTCTTCGCGGGAGCTACATGCCCCTAGTCCTCGTCGGATGCACCGGCAGAAGCTGCCTGGATCTGGTTCACCACATCGGCGTTGGCCAGGCTGGTGGTATCGCCCAGTGTTTCACCGGATGCGATATCGCGCAGCAGGCGCCGCATGATCTTGCCGGATCGGGTCTTCGGCAGGTCTGGCGTGAACATGATTCGCTTCGGCTTCGCAATTGGGCTGATCACTCTCGCAACGTGGTCGCGCACTTCCTTGCCGAATGCAACCTCATCCTGAGGCTGGGCGCGGTTTTTCAGCGTGACGAACGCGAAGATCGCCTCTCCTGTGAGGTCGTCGGGTTGACCGATCACAGCCGCCTCGGCCACGGAATCGTGGCTGACCAATGCGGATTCGATTTCCGCTGTGCTGAGGCGGTGACCAGAGACGTTCATCACATCGTCTGTGCGTCCGAGCAGCCAGTAGTAGCCGTCCTCGTCGCGCATGGCACCGTCACCGGCGAGATAGATACCGTCGTACTTGCTCCAGTACGTGTCGAGGAAGCGCGGATCGTCCTTGTAGAGCGTACGGAGCATGGCCGGCCAGGGCTTCGTCAAAACGAGATAACCACCACGTCCGAGTGGTACGGAGTTGCCCTCCTCGTCCACAACGTCTGCTTCAATGCCCGGTAGCGGGCGGGTGGCTGAGCCAGGCTTGGTCGTTGTGATGCCCGGGAGCGGCGAGATGAGGATCATGCCTGTCTCGGTCTGCCACCAGGTATCAACAATTGGGCACTTCTCGCCACCGATGTGCTTGTGGTACCACATCCACGCCTCGGGGTTGATTGGCTCACCCACCGAGCCCAGCAGGCGCAGGGAGCTGAGATCATGCTTGTCTGCGTGCTGGTGACCTTCCTTCATATGCGCGCGGATTGCGGTTGGCGCGCAGTACAGAATGGTGACCTTGTAGCGCTCGACGATATCCCACCAGCGGTCCGGAGCCGGATAGGTTGGCACGCCCTCGTACAGCACACTGGTGGTGCCGTTAGCGAGCGGTGCATAGCAGATATAGCTGTGACCGGTAACCCACCCGATATCGGCGGCGCACCAGTACACATCATCATCCTTGATATCGAAAACTGCGCGGTGGGTGTAGCTCACACCGGTGAGGTAGCCACCCGTGGTGTGGACAATGCCCTTCGGCTTGCCGGTAGTTCCCGAAGTGTATAGAAGGTAGAGCGGATCTTCGCTATCCATCGGTACGGCTTCGTGCTCGGTGCTCTGGCGGTCAACGATATCGTGCCACCAGTGGTCCCGGCCCTCTTCCATATGAACATCCTGGCCGGTGCGCTTCACGACGATGGTCTTCTCGATGCTTGGGGCACCTTCGATAGCCTTGTCGACATTGTCCTTAATTGCACTCGGTGCACCGCGGCGGAATCCGCCGTCTGCGGTGATGACGATTTCGGCGTCCGCATCGTTGATACGGTCTCGCACGGAGTCGGCACTAAAGCCGCCAAAGACGACGGTATGGGGTGCGCCAATTCGTGCACATGCCAGCAGTGCGACCACGAGCTCTGGGATCATGGGCATGTAGATGACCACGCGATCGCCCTTGACGACGTCGAGCTCGGTGAGTGCGTTGGCCAGCTTGCTGACCTCATCCTTCAGCTCGGTGTATGTAATAACGCGCTGATCGCCGGGTTCGCCCTCGAAGTAGTAGGCAACCTTGTTGCCTCGTCCTTCATTTACATGGCGATCCAGGCAGTTGTAGGCAACGTTGAGCTTGCCACCGGTGAACCATTGGGCGTGGGGAGCATCGCTCCAGTCCAGCACCTTGTCCCACTTCTCGAACCAGTGGAGTTTCTCGGCCTGTTCTGCCCAGAACGCTTCCGGATCGGCGGCTGCCCGCTCGTACTCATCTTCACTATTGATGTTGGCATTGGCAGCAAAGTCGGCCGGCGGCGGGAAAGTTCGATTCTCCTGCTTAATTACTTCTACGAAATCCTGTGACGTTTTTCGTGTATCCGTCATTCCGAACTCACCCCTTTAATCGCTTCACCACAAAGGTGTGTAGATAAACGAAGCCTGCGCCCGGCACGTCGTCGTGCTCCTTGCACAGATAATATAGGTATCGTCGTCGATAGTTACCTCTGACAATACAACGCTTTTGCAAAAATCGCACGTAACGCTAACTCGGCATCAGCACCGTGAGTACAGAATGACTTGCTTCTATACTTGATCTTGCTGGAGATGCGATTTGCATCGTTTTTCGTTTTTGTAAGGGCTGTATATGTCATCCACTGTTCATATGATTATTGGCTCCATCACGCTGGTGTTGTTCCTGGTCAACGCCATCATGTATGGAATCGAGCTGGCAAAAGGAAAGCCGGTTAATCATCACCGCCTGGTAAGCGTATCGGCGGCTACCGGACTATTGCTTCAATACGCGCTTGGTTTCATGCTGCTGGGCGCCGGTAACTCAATCACCATGTGGCACTGGCTGGTTGCGCTGGTGGCGATCCTGCCAGTTGGTATGGAGCATGGTGGCACGGCCAACCAGGAGAACTTCCGCAAAAAATCACTGATCGGCCTGGTCGCGGCATCGATTGCGTTTGTTGTGGTTCTGGCCGCCTACGGAATCGGAGAAATGGGAGCATAACGTGCGTTCTCCCGAAACTGCTCGCTCCGCCGTCGACATCGCGATTGTCGGCGGCGGAGTCGCCGGATCGTCTGCCGCTATTACGTTGCAACGCGAGGGATATTCAACCGCCGTCATCGAGCGTGAGGCAGTCTATCGAGATCGCGTTCGCGGCGAGGCATGTCACCCCTGGGGTGTGCGGGAGCTGATCGAACTGGGGTTGAAGGAGTTCGTAGATCAAGTAGATGGGCTCGACCTCACCCACTGGACCCGTTACAGGGATCGCGACGTTGAATCCTCTTTTGCCTGGGCCGATGTGTTCCCCGGCTCCCCACCGGAAATCGGTTTCAACCACCCGAAGTTACAGGAAGCATTGTTGCAAGGCGCAAAGAACGCCGGAGCGCAGGTATTTCGACCTGCGCGCGGGAATGTCGTGCGTCAGGGCGATGGCTGGCTGCTCCATATCCAGCAAGAAGAAAATGAGGTTACCGACCTCAATGCACGCTTCCTGATCGCCGCCGACGGCAAGAACTCTGCAACGCGACGGCTCTGGGGCGGAGAAACGATTTCAGATCCGGTCCATCACCAGTTTGGCGGATTGCTCTTGCGCGACGTTGATCTGCCACAGAACAGCGCCCACCAGGGATTCCACGACGCCGGGTTCACCATGTTGTTCCCGCAAGGGAACGATTACTGGCGGCTTTACTACGTATGCCCCACAGACATGGCGCGATCGTTTCGAGGGAAAACACGCGTGCAGGATTACATCGATGCCTGCGCCGCCTGCCTGCCTGAGGGATCGCTCGCCAATGTGGTTCCGGATGGTCCACTCGCGTTCTTTCCCAACAATCACGTGAGCACATCACGAATCGAAGGGCCCAATGCGGTCGCTATCGGCGATGCAGCTGGCGCGGGCGATCCATCCCAGGGGCACGGGATGTCGCTTGTGTGGCGGGATGTGCGCGTACTGCGAGATCTGCTCCGCACACATGGGCTCGACGATGCCCCGGCCGAGTACGCAAAACAACGTCGGGCATACGAGCACGTATTGCGTACACACGCCGCCTGGGTGGCTCCACTCACCACCGACACCAGTGAGTTGGCGATGGCCTTACAGTCACAGGTTGACGATGCCCGGGCCGAGGATGCCACCGCCCTCGGCTACTCAGGCATTTTCGCAATGGGACCTGACAATCTACCGACAGATGATGAAGCCAGGGCACACTTCTTTGGCGAACACCTGACATCTTCTCCGATTCGAATAGAAACGCCATTGGACAAAATCAATTGAACTGTGCATATTTGTCACAGATGTAATCGTCGAACGTACATCTGGTGACAGTTAATGTGGTGACGTAGCATTCGTATAGTGCTCTTTTTCGGGTAGCGCCATGGCTGGTGGCCACGAACAAGAGAAAGAAAATTCCCGATTTCTAATCGGGGCTACGCCAATACAGTCGCCAGGGGAAAATGGCGTTTCAGGAGGAGTAGGCGAAGATGCGATTACTGCGTGTTGGTTTTGCAACCTTAATGTCTATGGTGTTGGGGCTCGGGTTGCTGGCGGCAGCCCCTGCGAGCGCCCAAAGTGTGGACGTATGGATGACGGTACAAACCAATCATCCCGCAGCCGGCTGTGTCGTCGACACCAGCGTTGAGGTCCGCAGTGGCGGCAGCGCCATGTCCGGTGCCGAAGTGACAATTGTCCTTTCCGATGATTCCTCACCGGTTCTCATCGATTCCATGACCGCTACAACAGATGCGTCTGGAGTCGCGTGGCTCGCCTTTGACACCACCGGAGCTCCGGATAGCAAGAGCTGGCTCGAAGTGAGTGTGAACGGCTCCTACATTGGAGGCCGCACTATCTGGATTGATGGCGATGCCTGCGGTGGTGCGCCAAGCCTGCTCGATCTGAGCGGGGAAGCACCCATGATCACTGACAGCTACGTACCGGAAACCACTGCACAGGACGTCGCAGAAGCAAATTCTGGCGGTACATTCCTGCCACTGGTTACGTATCAGCAGCAGCGCCCGCTCAGCTGCGAGTTCGCAGCGGTGCAGATTGCTACAGGCATGATTGGCTACACCGTTACGGAATACGAGATGGAGGCCATTACTCCGCTCCATGCGAACCCGCACTGGGGTTACCGTGGCAATATCAACGGCACATGGGGTAACACCACCGATTACGGCGTCTATGCTGATGCACTGGTGCCAGGCCTGAACGAGTATGGTTACGCCGCAACCTCCTTCTACGGTGGTACTGGCGATATCACAAGCGCGATCGATAACGGCGCCCCCGTCATCGTCTGGCTTGGCATGCGAGGTGACAACTCCCACGACGAGTACACCGCGGATGGCACACGCTATCAGGTCACGGAATACATGCACGTGATGGTGGTGTACGGTTACGATGAATCCGGTGTCTACCTTTCGGACCCAGGTAACGGCGGCACCCGCTACTACGACTGGGGTACATTTACCGCGATGTGGGATATCATCGACAACATGGGACTGGTCGTCGGAGGCTAGTTCCCACAAACAACGCACACTTTCGATATCGAGGGGCCCCTGGCTGGAATGGGCCCCTCGATTGGTTTTCCACTCTGTCGTCTCGTGCGATACTGCGGGAAACTCATCCGTAACTGAAAGGACGACTTCCATGCCCCACTCGACCGGTTTGGTCTATGATGCCCGTTATCTCGATCATGATCCGGGCGAATTCCTGATTCGCTATACCGAGAAGTACGAGTACAACGAAGTCGAACCTCACCCATCCGGGCCAGTTGTCGCGCGGAGAACCTACAAGCTACTCGAAGCCCTGGGCTTTCTGGAGCCGCTCACACGAATTGCGCCCCGCTTTGGCACGACCGAAGAGATCGAACTCGTACACGAGCGCTCGATGCGCCAGCATATTGAACGCGTGAGTGAAACGGGTGGAGATGCCGGCACTGGTGCCCCAATCGTTGCTGGTGGTGAAGAGATCGCCCGGCTGGCAATCGGAGGATCATTGGCAGCTGTCGACGCCGTGATGGAAGGCGATGTTCGCAACGCCTTTGGTCTGATTCGACCACCAGGGCATCATGCTACCCGCAACGAGAGCCTGGGCTTTTGCGTCTATAACAATATCGCTATCGCCGCCCGGCACGCACAGCAACAGCACGGCTGCAAGCGCGTGGCCATCATCGATTGGGATGTGCACCACGGCAACGGCACCCAGGATATCTTCTGGGAAGACGACAGCGTGCTCTTCTTCTCGCTGCACCAGGACAACCTCTTCCCCCTTGATTGGGGCAAGGTGCAGGACGTTGGTGAAGGTAACGGCACGGGTACCACAGTGAACATCCCGCTGCCGGCAGGCTCTGGTAATGCCGTTTACCTGGAAGCGATGCAGAAGATCGTGGTGCCAATCATTGAACAATACGCGCCGGATCTCATCATGATCTCGGCCGGCCAGGACGCCAGCATCCACGATCCATTGGGACGCATGACCGTCACTGTCCCCGCTTATCGCGAAATGACGAAGATACTTCGCGATGTGGCGGATTCGGTTTGCAACGGTAAGTTGGTAGTGCTGCAGGAAGGCGGGTACAGCAACTACTACGCGCCGTACTGTGCCGCCGCAGTGATTGAATCAATGATGTCTGAACCGCCCGTCACAGTGGGGGATCCGTTCTCGCCACGAAGCGAGGCGCAACCGTTCACCACGAACCCTGGAGTTGACCAACGCAACGCTCTCGATGCCGTGAAGAAGGTGCAGCGTGAATGGTGGGAGCTATAGCCACTCCACCCCGAGCCGGTCTGCCAGCACCTTAAGTTCATCGAACACGGGCTTGCGGATCGGCACACCGTGCTCGAAGTTGTAGCGTGCAGCAACCATCTCCGGGTCGCCGGGGATCTGTAAGGGGTTATCTGGGTCTAGCGGATCCATCGCCTTGAGGCTGAGGCACATGTCATCGAGCGCGTCCTTAAAGTCCTGCACATCGCGGAAGGCATCAATGCGCCAGGCCATAAACATCTGGCCGTTAAAGCCGGCGTCGCCATCGGCATGTTCACGCTTGATTTGTCCACTCCAGGTGTTGCTGGCCAATTGTGACGTGAAGATCTCAACCATCATGCCAAGACCGAAGCCCTTGTGTCCGCCAAGATCGTGTGTGGCACCCAGCGGCGTAAGGCCGGCGTGAAGATTGGGGTCCTCAATTGATTGACCATCCGCATCCAGGCTCCAGCCGGCCGGAATAGGAATCCCGAGCCGACGTGCCACCTCGATCTTCCCAAGGGCGACTGTGGACGTCGCCATATCCAGGCAAAAGGGATCGCCATTCGTAGGCGCTGTGAACGCGATCGGATTGGTACCGAGGGCGTGCTTCTTCGCCCCAAAAGGCACCACGATCGGCGAGGTGTTGGTCATGCTCATGCCGCACATCTCGCGCTCGGCTGCCATAAGCGCGTAGTGAGCGGCGATGCCGTAATGACTACTCTGGCGCAGCGTTCCGAGGCAAATGCCGGTTTCCGTGGCTTTCTCAATTACGCGGCGCATCGCGTAGGTGCCCATCACCAAACCGAGTCCACGATTCCCGTTGAGCGCGATGGTGCCCGGATGTTCGCGATCCACCGTGAGTTCGGCATCACCCACTACGAGGCCGTTCTCCAGGCCGGTGAGGTAGAAGCCCATGCGTTGCACACCGTGGGTTTCAATGCCGCGCACGTCTGCAACCAGTAGCGAGTCCGCCGCAATCGAGCTGTCCGCGCTGGATACACCAGCGGCCTGGAACATCCGCGATATCAGACCATGCAGTTCTCTGTATGGCACCCGAGGTTCGTTATCCCAGCCTGGTAATCCCATCTGTTTTTCCTTCGTATGCGACCGAACACTTCTGGCCTCATTGTCGCAAGAATTTGACGTATTGGGGAAGAATCCGTAAAATGAGTTGGCTACCGGGACAACATTTGTATCCGGAAGCATGGTTACGGTTTGAGAATCTCCCCGTTATTCGTTCCACAAAAGGAGCTCTTTTGGACGCTGACAGTCCGAGTACCAACCTATTCGAGGACACCCGGAACTAACCGGTCAGCGGCCAATTGTGTGGCACGCCCCGGCAAGCACCGGGGCCCAGACGGCAGTGCAATACTGCCAGTAAGGATGTGCCACATGCAGAGGGTAACCGACACTCCAAAGCGCTTTTACATCGATCACAGCACCGACCACAGGGTTGAGGTGCGCGCAGTTTCGTGCCCATGGCCACAGAAGCGCGAGCAGGCTCCCAACCGACCTCATGCCACCCCCACCCAGACCGAGCGCCTTCTTTCCGCAGGACGCCTGGTTCGTGGCGGATTCTTGCGCAAGCGGTAAAATCTTGAAACCGTGCGAAGCGGGCAGCCCCCATGAGGGCTGCCCACTTTGCTATGCGTAAGAGGTAAAGCACATGTTTAATGCCACAGAGCAGAGTCCGTCCAACGACGTTGCTGAACTCGACCTGCTCACAGCAATACGCACAGCTATCGATGCGCGTGACGTCGACGAAGCACGCCGGCTGGCGAGCCAGATGCTGGATGACGATGCGCTCGAGCTGCTCGAGGATCTCAGTGGCCGGGAGCTGGCTCACCTCTTCGCCATTCTCGGCGAGGAATCGTTGGGCACCCTCCTCGCCCGACTCGATCACCGCGATGCAGCTGGCATTCTCACGCGAATGTCATCATCGCACGCAGCCGACATTCTCGAATCCATCGACCCGGACGATGCCACCGACATCGTGCAGGTCATTAATGCCAGCGATCCTGAATATAGCGAGAACATCCTTGTGGCGATGGACCCCGAGGATGCCGATGAAATTCGCGAACTGCTACCTTACGGTGAAGAAACCGCCGGCGGCCTGATGACACCGGAGTTCGTGGCGGTGTTTCCGGAAATCCGTGCGGATGAAACCGTCACTGCACTGCGCAAACTCGTCGACGAGATCGATAACTTCCAGTACGTCTATGTCATTGATCGCGCTGAAAAGTTGCTCGGCGTACTCTCCCTGCATCGCCTGGTACTCAGCCCACCAGAGACACCCGTTGGCAACCTGATGACAACCGACGTCTGGAGCGTGGATGTCGACGAAGACCAGGAAGCGGTAGCCCGCCTTGTAACAGAGCGGGAACTGCTGGCGCTGCCGGTCATCGATGCGGAGGGACACCTGTTGGGAATTATCACGCGTGAGGATGTCGACGAAATCATCGAGCTCGAGGCAACCGAGGATATGGAACGCCTTGGTGGTTCGAACCCACTGAATATGCCCTATCTTCGCGCCACTCCAATATTTCTGTTTCGAAAAAGAATCGTATGGCTGATGGTTCTCTTCTTCGCACAGCTCATCACTGTTTCAATCCAGGAGAATTATGAGGCCCTGCTGGCCCAGGTGACCCTCCTCGCGGTCTTCATCCCAATCCTGATTGGTACCGGCGGTAACGTCGGCTCACAAACAGTCTCGACTCTCATCCGTGCTATTGCCGTCGGCGAGGTTCAGACCAATCACCTTGTACGCATCATCACCAAGGAAATGATGACAGGCGCGCTACTTGGCGTGGTTATGGGCGCATTGATGTTCGGTCGTGCCCTGCTGGTCGGCGACGGAAGCACTCAACTCGCCTTGGTGGTTGGGCTTACGATCATGATCCTGACGGTTTGGGCGGCTACGGTGGGCGCCCTGATCCCAATCGTATTAAACAAACTCAAAATGGATCCGGCTGTCGTTTCTGCGCCGTTCATTAGTTCTCTCGTCGATGGCACGGGGCTCATTATCTACTTCACACTTGCGCAACTCATCTTGCACATCTGATGGACCTGAACGATGCAATGGCAAACCCGGGAATAACACGAGGCGGATATGGATAACGCCAATTTGAGAATCGCCAGCCGGGCGCTAAACCTCGCTGCAGACGTCACGACCACGAGGCAAAGCCTGGTTTTGCTGGGGATGACAGCCGTCTCGTTGCTCGCAATGCCGGAGTCGGTTTCGGGCTGGACCCTGGTTTGGATAGTCGTCTCCGCCCTGCTGGCAACGATCACGCTAGTGAACATTTACAAAGCAGACCAGATCGAATCGCCCGCTGAATCCCTGCCTCATATTGGAATCGGATTCGGTGCCGGATTGTTAGCCGTCATTATCTCGATGATCGTTCGGCCGATTTCTGGCATGTTCCTGGCAGTTGTGCTGATCCTGCTTTCCATCGCGTTTCGTCGACGTCCGTTTGTGACGGTCACACTTAGCGTAATCGCCATACCGTGGTGGGTTTGGTTGACGGCAAGTTCCTGGCGTTGGGAACTGTTGATTCTGGTGCCAATCGTAGGGCTGGGATTGATCGCCGCGAGCCACATTCTCGATACGCACACCTGGCCAGAAGGGCAAGAACGGATTCTTCCGGAGCGGGCGCACCGCGCTGCCGCCTGGATGATGATCGCCCTTACCGGCATCCTGATCATGGTGGCTGGCCTGATCATGGATGTCAGTCGGCCATGGTTAGCCCTGGCCGGAATCGTTCTGGCTGCTGCAATACCACTAGAGGCAGGGTTTGGCACCACGAGTGAGGGTTCGGCCAAACCTGGATTGCGCATCGTGAGCAGCGCGTTTCTTGTGGCTGTTGCATGTTGGTTGATTGGCATCACATGAGGCCGTATTTCCCTATTCCCCGCTTTGTGCAGGGCGAGCAGCACTCCGCCCTCATTCGCCGTGCATTACGTCGTGATATTGAGCCCGAGATACAACGACTCGACCTGGTCACAACCACCCAACTGCGAATCAGCCTCGAAGATAGCGGCCTGCAGCCGGTGGAGCACACCGCCGAAGGCGATACCTGCGTTCATGTTCTCTATCAATCGGGTGAAGAAAATTCCCGTATCGAAATCGGTGGAGAACAGCACGCAATAACACCCGGCGATTTTGCCTGGGTTCCTGCCGGGGACACGTGGCAGCTTTCATCCGATCAGCTGGCAATCACTATCAGCGTGCGCTCAAACTCCCTTGCCTTGCCAATTGACCCGACACACGGCGAGTATCGATTCGATGGCTACAACCGCGAGACTGTCGCACCAGCGGCATCGGGAGTGTCGCTGAGTCGGTGGAAAGTTACGCAGCCGTTGACATTGCCCGGAGCAGACACCGACCGCATTCTTATCGGACTCTGGAACGATCTCGCCGTGCAGTATCCGGGTGGTGTCAGTATGCTGCAGCAGGGCAAGGCATGTGTGATTCGACCCGGCAGCGATGGCGTGGCGCTGGTGCCGGACGGGCTCGCCTACGTGTTGGCTATCGAGACTCGGTAGCGTCAGGTTTCAACGTGGAATTCGGCCATGGTTCGCTGGTAGGAATCGCGAATGAGTTGCCGTAGAACATCTTCATCCACAGCATCCAGCTGCTTGATATAGAGACACGCCTTGCCGCCCTTGTACGGGCCGAGGCGATCGAGCAGGTCGGGATAGACATCTTCGTAGCCACCAACGAGGTACAGGACCTGGTGCGCCTTGCGTGGGCTAAACGCCGCTGCCGGGGCATCACCCTCTCGTCCGGACGCGTACTTGTAGTGATACGAACCAAACCCGATGATGCTGGGGCCGTACATGTACGGCTCTTCGCCAGTTTCCTCGCGATGGATCTCAAGCAGGCGCCAGGCATCTGCGCGGCGAACATCGTCCTCAACCGTTGCGATGAAATCCTTTGGATCGACTTGTTGGTGGATTTCGCCATTGTGACTCCCGATTATGCGTGCTGCAGGACAAACACAGGATGTTTGTCAAGGATAGCGCGAAGTTCCTCATCCGAGGCAGATTTGTCAACACCCATGAATCCGCGCACCTGCCAGCTCCAGCGATCGAGATAGGCCCGCATCACGGCCAACTTCTCCTCGGGATCTGTGACCTCTTCGGCGTGGTACCTGGCCCGATGCTTGCCACGATGAAGTTGCAGGTGCCCGTTCTCTCGCACGTTTTTCACCCAGTTAGAGGCGCCATGCGGGCTGAGCAGGTACTTGTTTCCATCCAGATCAAGTACGTTGACAACAAGCGAACGCGGCTTACCGCTCTTGCGGCCACGAACCGTTAACACCATGGCACCCTTGAGATTCAACCCGAGGTTACCTACCAATACTTTCGCAACGCTATTCACGATTTTCGTCGGGTTCATTTGGCGTACTCCATTTCCATTCGGGTAAACATCGATATCCGAATTATCTACGCCAGAAAGAAAAGAGTGCGTCAGGAGTTTGTCGAACGCGTGCGGGATCAGGTTTAGAGGGTACGGGCAACAGCCTTGGCGATGGTGGCAAGCGTTTCGCTCACGCCAATGCCGCGAATCGCCATCGCCTGCACCACTGGCCAGGCGTGGAGATTGAGCGGATCGGCGACTTCTGCCACCGGACGAGCGTCCACCAAATCGGTTTTGTTCACCTGCAAAACGATCGGCATGGATGAGGAATCCTTGCTGTAATGTTCGAGGTGTTCGTGCAATTCATCCATGCTGGCCTGGTTTTCGTCTTGCTTGGCAGGGTTAGCATCGGCAACAAAAACAATGCCGTCTGCGCCACCGAGGATCGCACGCCGGGTACGAACGTAATCCTCCTGACCGGGCACGGTGTAGAGGTGGAAGCGAATGCTCCAGCCGCCGACCTCGATCTCCTGAATCGGCATGAGGTCGAAAAAGAGCGTCCGCTCATCCACAGTATCGATCGAGCGCATCGGCCCACGGGATTCCTGTGGCAGGCGGCTGTGCACGTTGGTCAGATTCGTGGTTTTCCCGCTCTGGGCGGGACCGTAATAGACGATCTTGGTATCGATCCGGTGGTTGCGAACATCAATGGCTGCCATAGGTTACACAAACAACCCCTGTACGGCGCTTTCGTCGCTGGTTACGCGTGGGATAACGCGACCTATGGGCACAGCGGAGTCGATCTCTCCGAGCACCTCCATGGCATCTTCCGGCTTCACAACGAGCACAAAACCAATGCCCATGTTCAGCGTGCGATAGCGCTCTTCCTCGCCAAGGACGGCCTGTTCGACGAGATAGTCGAATATCGGCAGGGACTCCCAGCTGTTCGGATCGAGCACGGCAATCGCCGTTTCGGGCAATGTGCGCGGGAGGTTATCGGTGAGGCCGCCGCCTGTGATGTGCGCCATACCACGGATGAGACCGCGATCGAGGAGCGGCATCACGTCCGGGAGATAACTACGGTGACTCTCGATAAGCGCTTTGCCCAGCGTCATTTCCGAGTTCGGCAAAGGTTGGGCAAGGATCGCTGCGTCGCGTTCACGGTCGCCCGTGAGCCCAATCGCCTTTCGCGCCAGGGAGTACCCGTTGGTATGGAGCCCGGTACTTGGCAGGCCGATGATGATGTCGCCTTCTTCGATCTGCGAGCCGTCGACGATTCGATCCTCGGTGACGGAACCGACGATGAAGCCGGCGAGATCATACTCTCCCTCCGGATACATATCCGGCATCTCGGCGGTTTCACCACCAAGCAGCGCGGTCTCGTTCACCTTACAGGCGTCTGCAATACCGCCGATAACGTTCTCGACGATGTCGCCATCCAGCTTGCCCGTTGCAAAGTAATCGAGGAAGAAAAGCGGTTTCGCGCCGAGCGCCAGGATATCGTTAACGCAGTGGTTGACGATGTCGCGACCGACGGACGCATGCGCCTCGCCCCCAAGCAGGAACGCCAGCCGCAGCTTGGTGCCAACACCATCGGCGCTCGCCACCAGGATTTGGTCGGCTGGACCTTCCATTTTCCAGGTGCCACCGAAATGGCCGATGGGGCCGGCGCTGGAACCGAGCGTACTGGCGACACGCTCCTTCATGCGATCGATCGCGTTCATTTTGGCGTCGATATCAACACCGGCGTCTTTGTAGCTGATAGGGGTGCGGGGATCCATGCATGTCCTTGTAGAAACGCTGCGGGGATTCTCTTCATCCCCGCAGGCCGGCCGCAGTCGTGCGGAATCAGGTTAAGTCTACTGAATTTCGCTGGCAGCGTCTGTATCCAGGTAAGGCGCAAACCGGCCGATTTCGCGGCTTGGGAGTGAACCGGTTATCACTGTGCCCTTCTCCGTGAAATCACGGTCCAGAACATGCCCCTGCGTATGAAATCGTTCAACCAGATCCGATTTATCGTACGGAATGGTAGCCACAACGGAGCGGAACCCTTCCTCACGCTCGAGTGTTTCCTCGATGTGGGTGAGGAGTTCCTCGATGTTGATGCCCTTTTCCGCCGATATCGCAACTGAATCCTCGTTAATGCCGAGTTCTGCCTTCACGACATCGAGATTCTCGAGATGCTTTTGTGGCATCGCGTCGATTTTGTTGAGCGCATAGAGCACCGGGCGATCATCAACGCCGAGCTCTTCCAGCGTTTCGTTCACGGTGATCACCTGTTCCGGCGCATTGGGATGCGTGAGGTCAACAACGTGAATAAGCATGGACGCCTCCTCGATCTCCTCGAGCGTGGCGCGGAATGCGGCGATAAGCTGGGTCGGCAGGTTGTTGATGAATCCCACAGTATCGGTCAGCAACACTTCGCGTCCGCTTGGCAACGTGATGCGGCGAGTGGTGGGATCCAGCGTGGCGAAGAGCTTGTCCTCGGTGAGCACCTCGGCACCGGTGATTCTGTTCAACAGCGTGCTCTTGCCGGCGTTCGTGTAGCCAACAAGTGAGACGACAGCGATTGGAGCCTTTTTGCGCTGCTTGCGATAGCGTTCGCGATGTTCGTGGACTTCTTTCAACTGGTCCTTGAGTTGGCTAATACGCTGGTTCGCCATACGGCGGTCGCTCTCCAGCTGGGTTTCACCAGGACCGCGCAGACCCACTGCCCCACCACCGGCACCACCACCTGCCTGGCGGCTGAGGTGGCTCCACATACGGGTGAGTCGGGGCAAGCGGTATTGCAACTGCGCGAGTTCTACCTGCAGGCGACCCTCGCGCGTTTGCGCGCGGCGAGCGAAGACATCGAGGATCAGCGCAGTGCGATCGATGACTTTCAGCTCGAGCTCATCTTCCAGGTTGCGTTGCTGGGCCGGTGTCAGGTCGCCATCTACCAACACCACGTTGTACTCCAGATCATCCTGCAGTTGTTTGATCTCCTGCAGTTTGCCTTTGCCTACGTAGGTACCTGCATTCGGATGATCCAGCTTTTGGCTCACGGAGCCGACCACATCAACATCGACCGTTTCGGCCAACGCTGCAAGCTCTTCCAGCGAATCGGCAGCGCTCCAGGTTTGGGTCTGTGTTTCAACGGAAACGAGAAGCGCCCGCTCCCTGTCGGTGGCGGTTGAATGTGTGTGGAGGTCAATATCGAATTGTATGGTCTTTTCCTTTCGGCGGTGAGCCGATTGGCAAATCATGAATCGCGCATGATGGTGCAATCATCGGCTGCACCAAAACTGAGTGACGAAACGCCGTTGGTGCGTTATGCGACCTGGTCTATATCGTGGAAATAAATCATTGTCGTCCTCCTGTCATGCGCAGATAGCGTTAGTTTACCATGCGCTTCTGAGGACTCCGGTAAAACGATGGAATTCCGAAGCGAGGACGCCTTCTCCTGCTCCTCGTCCCAGAAGTCAACGGGAGCAACATGGCGCATAACCAGGTTGGCGCCTTCGAGAACGAGGCGGAAGCAATCGATGCGGATGACGTACTCCTGGTCGGCGCGCTCCTCTGCCAGCGGCTCCACCCGATAGACGATCCATGCCTGATCACCGATGTTGCCGCCCTCGGTGTTGCCAGCGGCATCCTCCCAAACGGTGATGACGGAATGCTCCTCGAACTCCTCGAGTAAATGAAGCTCATCCAGCACGCACTGTTGCGGGTCGCCGTGGTGATTGATCACGCTTTCGAACTCGAAGATACTCACGCCGTTTCGCAATCCGATACGTTCGTAGCCCGCGTCAGTGAACTGCTCGTCGACAATCCAGTCACCACCCGGAGCGGGAATCGACCAGCCAAACTCGGTGCTGCCAAGCTCCGCGTTGTCGACGATCGGTGTCGCTTGCGGCGGGGGAGCGTCCTGAACCAGCTCAAACGGCGGACACACTACCTGCATTTCAAGGCAGTTGAGCTGATGATCCATGATCCGGTTCGTGACGTTGGTGTCCGGCAGTGTGGAGCCAATGGATCGGTAGCCGATAGCGACGACCATATCATCGACCAGCCGAATCTCGACGTTTCCGGAGTAGTTCTGCCCGTTCATGGTGCCGGAGACGCGATACACACCGAGCACACCCTGCCACGACCATGATTCCCCGACTATGGCGTCGAAATACGGTTCCAGTAGCGATCCGGCCGGGGATCCGTCGGCGACGATATCGAACCAGGTCGCCGCCGATTCTGCCGAATCGAATTGGCCCAGCCAGGTAGAGATGAGGCCGGTGCCTCCCCCAACCCGCATGGAACTACCGCTCAGGTAGAGCGAGGTCATGCCGGGTGCCGGCGCTTGACCATCACCATCAAGTTCACCAATTGCCGGTTGCACGGCACCGTCCCGGTAACGATAGAGCCCGTGCACGCCGGTTTGCTGGCTGTGGGCGAAGTTCGCCGTATTCTCATTCGGGACTAGTGTGAGGGCCATCGGTGAGAGGCCGGACTCACCGGTTGCCCGAATTCGATCAAGCCGTTCCAGCGTTGCCTCAACCACAAGGATATGCTCGGTTTCGTCGGGGGCGCCGGTGGCATCCATCGCAACAATTTCGATAACCACATTGCCATCACTCACCAGGGTGCGTAACTGGTCGCCGCCCTCTCCCACCAGCGTGATCGTGTACGCGCCATCCACTGCCGGTTCGATCTCGTTCACGAAGGCAGTGTTTGCGTAGTTCAGCAGGAGATCATGGAACTCGCTAGCGCCCGAGGATTCTTCAAAGAGATACACGGTAGTTTGCAAAAGGGCGAGGATGGGCGAATCCTGATGCGCGCGATCTTCGGGCAACACCAGATCGAGCACGTAGGCGCGGGAAAGGCCGTAATCGACAATTAATTCCGCGACGCTCGTTTCATCCAGGTTACGCGGGCCAGCGATGAGGCTGGAGGTCTCGTCGATGGAGAGGTATCCACCGGTCAGCACCTGATAGCCATCCTCCGGCAAATGCTGCACGGGCAATGCGATATTCGCCAGATCCAGGGTCTCGTCGGCCTGTGCGACGGCTGATGCGGAACCGCCGTTCAGCGCGAGAATGATCAGCAGTGCCAACAGAAGGTGCACAGATCTTTGCATGTTTACGTCCTCCTCGACGGGCCCCGAAAGGACCGCGATTAGGCCAAGTGTACCGGAATCATGCGGTTTTCTGTGTGGCAACCCTGCGATACGCAATAACGCCAACCCCGACGATCATCAGCGCGAAGCTGAGCCAGTAGGCTGCGGGGAGTGGCCCGATGTAGAGACTGTCTGTCCGGATGCTCTCCAGGATAAGGCGGACAAACCCGTAACCCACCAGATAGATCCCGAAAATCATGCCCGGACGCAACCAGCGCAATCGGTCCTGATTCAGCACCAACACCGTCAGCACGGTGCAGAACGTGAGGCTAAAGAGGGATTCGTACAAGAAGGTCGGGTGGAAAGTGGAGTACTGCTCGTAGCCTACGGGACGGCGGGACGGGTCGATAGTAACTGCCCACGGCAGTCCGGTCGGCGTACCAAAAGCTTCCTGATTGGCCCAGTTGCCCCAACGGCCAATGGCCTGGCCCAACGCAAGGGCGGGCACGATGACATCGAACCACCGCCAGATGCTGCCCTCGCGGTTTCGCAACAGCAGCCACGCGGCAAGGCCACCACCGATAATAGCGCCATGAATGGTGAGCCCACCCGTTCGGAGGTTGATCGCCCCAATCAGATCGCTGCTAAACCGATCCCACTCCAGGATCACGTAGTAGAGCCGTGCACCGACAATTGCCGCCAGCACCACAATCGGGGCGATATCCAGCAATATCTCACCATCGAGTCCGACCTGGTTCGCGAGCCAAACTGCGAGCCCGACGGCAGCGACGATGCCCAGCACGATAAAAAGCGCATACCAGCGCACCTCTATCGGCCCGAATGAGATTGCGACTGGATCAGTTAGCGTGGGCATTAAGAAACTCCGTCACCTGGTTCATCGTGGGCAATCCATCCATTGCCCCGGGTTTGCTGGTGGCGAGGGCTCCACACGCCATCGCAAAGCGAAGATCACTTGCATCAGCACCTTTCCAGCCACGCGCGATCATTCGGCTCACAAATCCGGCCGTGAACGCATCGCCGGCGCCAGTCGGCTCAATGGCATGTACGGCAAATACGTCCTGGCGGATGCGCTGATCCCCCACACGCAGCAACGCTCCGCGACTACCGTCCGTGATGACGGCAATTGGCGGATCGATGCGGTCGAGCACATCAATTGCGTCCTCTAGCGAATTGACGCCCCACATATGGTGCGCATCATCCACGCTCATTTTCACTACCGTGCTGGCCGTTAAGCCTGCCATGATGAGCATGCGCAGGTCTTCCAACGGCATAAGGCCCGGCCGTACATTGACATCAAAGACCAGGGGGATAGAGCGCTCGCCAGCCATGCGAATCGCCGTCAGGACGGCGTCTGAGCTCGGGCTCGCGCACATGGCTACCGAGCCGAAGACAATGGCTTCGGCATTATCGAACTCCATGTCATCTGGCGAAAGCAATCGGTCCGCGTGCCGGTGGATACGGAAGTGCCCGTCGCCGTCGTCGTCCGCCCATGCGAGCGCAAGCGTGGTGGGTGTGTTCTCAGCAAAGCGCACGCGGGATACGTCCACGTCCTCTGAGCGCAACTTCGCATGGAGCCGCTCGCCGAACGGATCGTCTCCGAGCACGGTGCGCATCTGCACCGGAATCCCGAGGCGCGCGAGACCGACAGCGACATTGGCAGGGGCACCGCCTTCACGGATCGCCAACGAATCACCGCTCACCAGATCGCTCCCTTTGGGCGCGATGAGGTCAATCAGGCACTCGCCAATAGAGACGACGGGTCTTGTCATGCGGATGGGCGAACTTTGGCCACCGGCGGGTCCGCCTCGCGGCGGACTTTATTGACCTGACGCAATTGCTCCAGCTTGGTCAGCATCATGGAGAGGTGGTTGATATCTTCGACCTCGACGACCGCACGGAAGGTGACGGTACTGTCCTCGTGGGTTTGCGTGGTCATACTGAGGATGTTCACCCGCTGGTCAGCCAACAGGGTCGAAATATCCTTGAGCAATCCAACCCGATCTTCTGCATCGATGATGATCGCGACCGGGTGCGTCTCGTTGCGCTGATTGCCCCAGTTGACGGGTACCAGGCGTTCGGGATCGGGGATATGCGTGACGTTGGGACAGTCCTGTCGGTGGTATACAACCCCGCGCCCGCGGGTGATGTAGCCGATAATCGGCTCTGGCGGAACAGGCTTGCAGCAATTCGCCTGCATGGTGAGCACATTGCCCGCGCCCATAACTTCCACCTTGGCCGGCTTCTGGGGTACCCGCACCGGGTTGGATTTTGGCGCGACGTCCTTGATGCTCACATCCAGCCGGGATGTGATGCTGTGCGCCGAGATAGCGCCGTAGCCAATGGCGGCATAGAAGTCGTCCAGCTTGGTGTACCGCGGGTACTTCTCCATCACCTCTTCGTGCGCGATATTCAGCGCCAGGCGTTGCAGCTCCTTCTCCAGGGTGGACTTGCCACTGGCGATGTTCTCGTCGCGTTCCTGACGGCGGAACCACTGCCGAATCTTCTCGCGTGCCGAGGCGGTTTTGACATATCCGTTCTCGGCTTGCAGCCAATCGCGCCGGGGGCCTTTCACGGATTTACTTGTGCGAATCTCCACGACCTGGGCATTGTTCAGCTCGTATTTAAGATCAACTTGCTGGCCGTTGACAGTAGCGCCCACGGTCTGGTGCCCGACTTCGGTGTGAATGCGATAGGCGAAGTCGACAGGCGTGGCGCCACGCGGCAGCTCGATAATGTCTCCCGCCGGTGTGAAGCAATAAATCATGTCCTGGAAGACATCGGACTTGAGGCTCTCGACGAACTCTTCGGCGTCGGCAACCTCGTCACGCCAGTCCATAAGCTGACGCAGCCAGGTGATTTTCGCCTCGAGGCGCTGATCCCCCTGTGCGCCTTCCTTGTATCGCCAGTGTGCGGCGATGCCGTACTCGGCGACCTGGTGCATCTCCCATGTGCGGATCTGGATTTCCACCGGGTGGCCTTCGGGGCCGATTACCGCCGTGTGGAGACTCTGGTACATGCTCTCCTTTGGCGTGGCGATATAGTCATCGATCTCGCCCGGTACGGGGTGCCACATGCCGTGAACCAGCCCGAGCACCGAGTAGCACTCGGTGACATCGTCCACAATAATGCGCACGCCGATGACGTCGTAAATCTCATCAAACGCGCGGTTCTTGCGGTTCATCTTGCGATAGATGGAATAGATGTGCTTCTTGCGCCCGTACATCTCGGCGTTGATGCCGGCGTCGGAAAGTAGCTCCTCGAGCTCACCGATCACACCCTCGAGCGCGGCCGCGGTGGATTCGCCGCGACGCTCCAGCTCTTCGGTGATATGGCGGTATTGCACCGGATTGAGATATTTGAAGGCCAAGTCCTCCAATTCGGACTTGACCTGCCAAATCCCCAGGCGGTTTGCGAGCGGGGCGTAAATCTCCATTGTCTGCTGGGCGATCTGTACCTGCTTGTCGCGACGCATGGACCCCAGCGTTCGCATGTTGTGCAGGCGGTCGGCGAGCTTGATAAGTACTACGCCAATATCATCGACCATAGCCAGGAACATCTTGCGAAGGCTCTCGGCCTGGTGCTCCCGCTCTCGCTCCTGCCGGTTGCGGCCATCGTCTGCGTCTGGCATCCACTGGATTTTGCCGAGCTTGGTGGTGCCGTCGACGAGGTCGGCAACCCTGGTGCCAAACACCTCTTCTATCTGCTCGTAGGTAATCTCGGTATCTTCAACGACATCGTGGAGCAAACCGGCGGCCATCGTTTCGCTATCCAGGCGCATAATCGCCAGGGTACGCGTCACCTCAACGGGGTGAACGATGTACGGTTCTCCGGATTTGCGAGCCACACCGCTGTGCGCCTTGTAAGCGACCAGGAACGCCCGCGCCACGATTTCAATATCGTCGCTGTGCTGATCCTCGTCGATAGCGTCGCTGAGTCGGTTGAGCGCTTCCTGGACGGATGGTTCAAACGATTCCGGTGGGGGCACAACAAGCTCATGCTCGCTCTCCTGCCGGGCAGGGTCAGCAAACATGGCAATTGTTTCAATCAGGTTCGAATCAACCTTGGTGGGAGACATAGCCACCTTCCCGATTCAGCCCGGGTGCAACCGGGCTGATCACACCAGACCATCCGCCGAGCTACCCACAAGCGTTCGCGGCGGTAAGAGCCTAGTTTAAGGAGATCGAGAGCCCGCGTCAATGATGATCGTACGTGCCCGGCGTCTGGAAATCCGTACTATTCGTGGGAAAAATTGAGGAATGTGGCTGCGCTGTTCGCGGAGAAGATCACCATACCGATCGCGCCGATCACGGTTGGCCACACCACAACCTCAGGTTCTATATGGCCATACATCCTTAACCCCATGAAAAGTATGCCAAGCGCACAACCGACAGCCATTAACCCAACCTGGGGCATTCGCCACGACGGCCACCGCATTTCTTGCACGCCAGCGAGTTGTGGCACGTAGCGGTAGCCGAATCCGCTGATGAGTAATCCGGCAAAGCCGAACAGGTTTGCCACAACGTGCGCTGATCGCAGGCGCGGACCCAACGATTCATCGATCGCAAACAATACGCCGAACGAGATGCCGGTCAGCATAAAGAGCAACGCGAGCACAATTCCCACTCGGGCGGGGGATGCCAGCACCAGCACCGGTGGCAGGATGTTTACTGCCCAACTGATCATGGCGACGGCCATAGAGATCGCGCCAATGCGGAACAGCCAGTCGATATCCCGGCCAAGCGCAATGGTCATGGTGGGAAGGCCGAACAGGAACGAGACCAACTGCACCGGAATCAGCCGCAGCGAGGTGTACTCCCGGCTCGCCCAGCGACCGAGCATGTGATAACTGGTACCGGACGCCATGGCGAAGAAGAACCCAAGCAGCATCAGGTGCGCCCAAACGAGATCCCACCTGCCCTGAGCCGGTGACCAGTAATTCAGCGCGATGCCGAGACCCGTTCCGATAACGACGACGAGGCCACTGATCATGGTGAACGGGATTGCGAGCCGGTCGACCTTCTGCTGGTGTGTGCGCTCATCCCACGGGATTCGCGGCGGTCGTTCCCCTGGTTGTGAAAAAAGCAGCGCGAGGTTGACGAGAAAGAGCACCGCACCGGTAAAGGCCAGGAAGTTTCCAAGTCCAACCCAGCCATCGATGCGGTAGCCGTGGCCGAAAGCGATCATCCAGGCGCCTACAATTCCGGCTCCTACCTGGAGCGCTACAAGCTGCGGGTAGCGCCATTGCTTGCCGGAGTGCGCCGGCAAGGCCTGCACGTTTACGCCATAGATCATGATCGTTATGCCGCCCAATACCGCGAGCTGCACAGCGGCGGTCCACCATTCGCCGTGAGCCTGGCTATACCCGGCCAGGAAGAGCGCCACGCCCATGGCCAGGGGTGCGGCGGTAACGGCAACGCCGATAATGCTACGTTCAAATCTGCTCATTGTTTGTTCTTGGATTCTTTGGCTGGCTGCGCACCAAGCTTGTTGCGACCATATATACGTGGCCACATCTGGGAGACGAAGATAAAGATTGCCAGCACCTGCAGAATCGACGATGCGGCCAGTAGCGTATCGATCCAGGCGCCATCGTATCCATCTCGCCACAGTGGTTCGGCAATAACGCGCAGGCCAAGGCCGATATTGAGCATTGCCAGCGCCGTGAACGCCTTGTGCTCACCGTAGCCCAGGGGCAGTTCCGGGCGGCGCTTTCGTGGCAACAGCCAAAAGGCGATACCGATAACGAACTGCACGAACCAGCCAACAAACAGGATGTGGCCATGTGTTGGCATCAACCAGGCTCGCCAGTTGCCCGGTACCAGGTGCTCCACTAGCATCAGTCCACCGATGACAAACCCCAGCAGCATCCAGATGAGGGAGATCTTAACTGCGAAAATTGTAAATCGATCCATTATGCCGTCCGTGCGGATTCGGACTGAATAGTCCAACGTATCTAGGCACGATGGTAGCGGCTTTGTGAGCCGCTATCACCTCGACCTCTCACCGGCAGCCAGTGTGAAGAGAAACAGGAAGCCGCAGCGGATGACTCCGCCGCGGCTTGCCCGAGGAGAAGATCTCTATCCCTGGTTGTTATTCTTCGACGATGAGGACCGTAACCATTCCGAACATGCCGTGGTCGCTCTCTGCGTGGGAGAGGATGTGGCAGTGGAACGCCCAGAGCCCGGGCTCTGTGCACTCGACGATCACATCGAATCGTTGACCCGGCGCAATATTGAGCGTGTCACACCAGTACGGCATTGGCAGGTCCCATCCATCCTGGGCGACTACCAGTTGCGGCATGCCGTGCAGGTGCATGGGGTGAATCATCAGCCCTTCGTTCATATACCGAACAAGGAGCCGATCTCCCTTCTTCACGGTCACTGCTTCGGTAGACGGGAAGCTTTTGCCATTGATGCTGTAACCACCAATCGGGCCGTCGTTCAGGATGCAGATGTATTCATGGTCGTAATCCTTCGCGGCCTCTTCCGGGCGCTCAGCGCCTTCTGGCGGTTCCACAATGAATGCACCAAGCAGCCCCATTGTCACCTGTTTGGCGGCGTTGTGGTGGCTGTGATACATGTGTGAACCGAAGTTGTGCTCCGGCACGGTGAACTCATAGGTATATGTTTCGCCGGGCTTGATAGGCGGCTGTGTCAGGTACGGAACACCGTCCTGATCGTTGGGGATGATTAGTCCGTGCCAGTGAATGGCCGTGGATTCGAGCAGGTTATTTGTGACGTTTACGCGCACGGTATCGCCGGCTGTGATGCGAATGGTGGGGCCAGGGGTGACACCGTTGTAGCACCACGCCTCTACCCGCTTCCCGACATCGAATTCCCAATCGACGATATCGCAGGTGAGGTCGAAGACCTTTACGTCGCCGTCCATCTCGTATTCGAGATCGTAGACGCCATACGCCTCTGTTTCGGCCGGGAACGCCGCAACACCGGCTTCGTGATAGGCATCCATTTCATCGGACGTTAGCGTCTGGCCAGTGAGACCGGTTGCCTTTGCGTCCATTTCCTTCGCTGCCCACGGGGAAAGCGATGCGCCAAATGCACCAGCGCTCACCAGACCAGCGAGACCATTAAACCTGCGACGTGAGACTCTGTTTTCTTGTTCTGACATTGTGTTCCTTCCTCAAACCCGTACCGAACGTGAACGGTTTGAACCAACTAATACAAAGTATGCCGGGAGCCCGTTCGCAATTCCGTCGGGAAATATTTGTGATTCCTGTGCCAGAATCGTATCAAACCGGACAGATTGTAGGGAAATGTCACACTTGTCTGGTACGAACTAAAGGAGAACCAGTGAACCAACAGCCTGAGATCGACAGAATGCTACACCCGGATGAAGCTCACGCGATTATCGCCAAGGCCATCCGTCAGCTGGATGCGGAGAGCGTCTCTGTGCAGGAAGCACATGGCCGTATTCTGGCAGAGGACATCATTGCACCCGAGCCCTATCCGACCTTTGCTGCCAGCACGATGGATGGGTATGCGGTGCTGTCGGAGGATCTTTCGCCCTGGCGGGAAGTGATCGCAACACAGAACGCGGGTGAAGTGATTGAAGCCGAGGTGACCGAAGGATATTGCGTCAGCATTATGACTGGCGCTCCCCTGCCACCGGGAGCCGATGCCGTTGTGCCGATAGAAGCAACGCAAATGGCAGATGATCATGTAGTGATCGAGCAGGAAGAGGTAGCACCTGGCCAAAACATCAGGCCGGTTGGTGTGGATATCGCCGAGGGCGACGAGCTCATCAAGGCCGGGACGCGCCTCGGACCGGCCGAGATCGGACTGCTGGCCAGCCTGGGCCTAACGCCTATTAATGTCACTCGCAAGCCGCGAGTGAGCATCATCAGCACCGGCGATGAACTGGTGGAGCCACATGAGCAGCCTGGCCCGGGCCAGATTCGCGACGCCAACCGCTTTACACTGGCAGCGATGCTGGCCAACGAGCCGGTGGAGATCACCTGGGTTGGCATTGCACCGGACAACCGGGAGGAGCTGGAACGACTGCTCGATGAGCGGCTGGCAAGTGATGATCTCGTGCTGACGTCTGGCGGTGTCAGCATGGGCGAGAAGGACTACATCAAGGCAATCCTCTTCGAAGCCGACGATGTCGAGCTCTATTTCCGACGGCTCTATATGAAGCCAGGCAAGCCGCTCACTTTCGCACGCAAGGGTGACGCTTTTGTCTTCGGACTGCCCGGGAATCCTGTTTCATCGTTGGCGACATTCGACGTGTTCGTGCGACCAGCGATCCACCGCATGATCGGCGCGAGCCAGATTGGGCTCCACAATGTGAGGGTGAAGTTGCTGTCTGGTGCGTCACCGAGTGACCGTATTGAATACCAGCGGGGAATTGTCACCGCCACTGCGGATGGTGAGCTCGTGGGGGCCACGACGGGCGATCAGCGCTCATCGCGGCTGGCATCCTACATCGGTTCGAATGCCTATCTGGTCATCCAGCCGCGAGAATCGCCATACAATGCCGGGGAGATGGTTAACGCGCTGATGGTGAAACCGCCATACGCAGAGGACAAGGACAAACATGGCCAAGGATAAGAAGAAGTCGAAGTCAAAAACATCTGTCGCAGATCGGGTGGAGAAAGATGCGCCCAAGTGGAAGGATTCCGCGCCCGCAGCCCCACTCGAAAAGGCGGGCAAGAAGGGCCGCAGCATCGCCATTGAAGATCTGTACGCGTGGCAGTTGCCAGGTAATCCCCAGGTTTCGCCAGACGGCAACAAGATCGTCTACGAGGTGCTGAGCATCGACAAGGAAAGCGATGAGTACCGCAGCACCCTTTGGCTGATTGATGGAGATACAGAGCCACGCAAGCTCACGAGCGGCCAGTGGAAAGATGCCTCACCGGCATGGAGTCCGGATGGCACACGCATCGCGTTCACCTCAAACCGCGATGACAAAGATCAACTCTTTGTACTGCCTGTCGCCGGTGGCGAGGCACAGCAGATCACGGAGATCGAATCGGGAGTTGGCGAGTTTGTCTGGAGTCCGGATAGCAGCAAGATCGCCTTTACCAGCCGCATAGCGCCGGAGAAGGAAGGCGACAGCGATGTGAAGGTGATTACATCGGCCTATTACAAGTTCGATGGCATGGGCTTTATCAACGACAAGGCCAGTCACATCTTCATCGTGGGCGCAGACGGTGGTGAGCACGAGCAGATAACCGGTGGGGCGTTCAACCACACCCAAATCGCCTTTTCACCAAACGGGTATGAGATCGTATTCATCTCGAACAAGACGCCGGATTGGGATATCAGCCGCGAGCGCGATGTGTGGAGCATCGACATCAACAGCGGCAAACTGAAACAACTCACGGATGGCAAGGGACGGTGGGGCTCACCGACCCCTTCACCGGATGGGAAGCTGCTGGCCGTGATCGGGTTACCGGATGCGCACAGCGAGGATGTGAACTCCGGCCTCTACATCATGGAATCGGCCGGTGGCGAGATGACACAGCTCGGCCCGAAACTCGACCGCGCCATTGGCGATACCGGTATGAGCGGCCCCACGGGCGCCGGTGGCAAGACGATCAGATGGACTGCGGATGGCAAGGCGATCGATGCGATCGTCTCCGATCGTGGCGATACGCACGTAGTTCGGTTCCCGAAAAATGGCAAGAAGCCCACGAAGCTGACACCGAACGGTCGTCACATCAAGGCGTTCGATCACCTTGGCGACGATCTCGTGGTCGCAGCCGCTCAGCCGACCCGTCCAGTTGAACTGAGCCGCATTGATTCGGATGGCGAAACCCGCCTCACCCATCACAACGATACCTGGGTGGAAGAAGTACGTATCCCACAGCCAGAAGAAATCTGGTTCGAGAGCGGGGATGAAGTGATCCAGGGATGGTTGATCCGGCCGAAAGGCAACACTGCCAAGAGCAAGAAGAAGGCGCCGCTTATCCTGAACATCCACGGTGGCCCGCACGCGCAGTTCTCCCCGGCGTTCTTTCACGAACTCCAGATGTACGTTGCTCGTGGCTACGCGCTGGTGTTTATCAACCCCAGGGGCAGCACCGGCCGCAGCAATGCCTTCGGCAAGGCTGTAAACGCACGGTGGGGCTTTGCGGATATGCCGGACTTCATGGCAGCGATCGACCACGTGCTCGGCCTAGGCGGGCTGGATGAGGATCGACTCGGAGTTACCGGAGGCAGCTATGGCGGATTCAGCACCAACTGGCTGCTGGGCCATACCGATCGGTTCAAGGCGGCGGTTACCGACCGATCTATCAGCAATATGGCCAGCATGTATGGTACCGATGACATCGCGATGGTCTCATTCGACAAGGAGCTTGGCACCCCGTGGGAGAATCCACAGGGATTCTGGGAGGCCTCTCCCCTCGCCTATGTGCAGAACGTAACGGCACCCTGCCTCATCATTCACAGCGAAGAAGATTATCGCTGCCCGATGGAGCAAGCCGAGCAGTGGTACATGGCGCTGAAATCGCTGGGTCGCACGACGGAGTTCGTCCGATTCCCGAACGAATCCCATGGCCTGGGGCGTAATGGAAAGCCGAAGCATCGGGTGGAGCGCCTGGAGCGCACGCTCGACTGGTTCGATAGCTACCTGTAACCGGCAACCTTGGCATCGTTTATGCGTCTTTGTTAGCGAGCGGGAGTATACCGCTCACTAAAGGAGGCTAACGTATGAACGAACGTCATTTTGCTCTCTCCGACATGGAATACAACCTCGTTACAACACTCAGCAATTTGCTGCAATCCGAGGATGCGCTTCACAAATACATTGCCGATGCCGACAGGGCCGGTAATGAAAAGGTTGGAAAGATTTTCGGTGAACTTCATGACAGCAACCGCGAATTCGCCAAGAGATTACGCGAATGCCTGCAGGAAGAACTCACGAATCGCTAGCAAGGCCGAATACGGATAGACTGAAGGAGGATCGTCACGTGACGGTCCTCCTTTTCTGTGACCTGACCTGCCGCCATGCTGCAGGAGCGGCGATAAATGCAACTGAAGCACCTCGCTGCAATCACCAACAACACCAACGGAGCCTCATATACATGTCTGATTCCATCACGCTCTCCATGCTGTATTTCGCGATGTTCCGCGAGCAAATTGGCAAGCAGGAGGAGCAGCTCTCCGTACCTGCCGGCACCATAGCGGGCGATATTTTCAACCTGGTTACCGAGAACTACCCGGCGCTGGCGGGCATGCGTAACTCCACGCTGGTGATGGTGAACCAGGAATACGCCGAGCCAGATCAACCCCTGCAGGATGGAGATGAAGTCGCGCTGATTCCGCCGGTGAGCGGTGGGGATCATCGGTTTGTTTGTACGGAAGACGTGCTCGATTTGCGCGAGATCGAAGCCAAAGTTGCCTCACATGATGCCGGCGCCATGGTGACCTTTGTGGGATCGGTGCGCAACCACGCCCGAGGGATGGAAGTGACATCGCTGGAATACGAGGCCTACGCCCCGGCAGCCGAGAAGATGCTGGCTCAGGTGGGTGCAGAAACGCAGGAGCGCTGGCCAGCTGTGAGTATCGCGATCTCGCATCGATTCGGCCACCTGATGCCGGGCGAAGCCAGCGTGGCGATAGTGTGCACCAGCGCCCATCGGGACGATTCCTACGCCGCTTCTGCCTGGGCTATTGCCCGCATCAAGGAAATCGTGCCTATCTGGAAGAAAGAGCACTATGCAGACGGCTCCGCCTGGGTCGGCAGCGAACACGCCTACCAGGTGGAAACGGGGCGAATCACGGCGGAATAGCACCGTCCGCTCCCACGAACTCCATATCATCAACGCTTGTAGCGGCGCACCTGTGTGTGCGCCCAATGATATCGCCCTCCGGACGATGGGCCGACACGTAGGTCGACCACTACGTCATCTTCGACTAGCGATATGGTTGACGCCGCATTCGGTCGGCCACAAGGGCTCCCTATCGATATTCGTTCACGATCAATCCCTGCGGGCCGATGGAGTCGTCGACGAAGAACGTCAGGTGACACCTGGCTCCGGTAAACAACACTTGCACCCGCTCGGCGTCGCCGATTGCTGCCGCCTCAACCATGAACCCAATGGGAGATGCGTGTTCTCCGAGGGCCTCATTGGTCTGGAGCTCCGTCAGCATATCCAGGGCGCGAGTTGCTTCTGCAGAGTCGCCGGCCTCTTCGCTGTCCAGCCAATATTGAACCCAACTGCAGGTCTGGCCCTTGATCATGACCGGAGTGAGCGAATCCACCGCCCAACGGCTATCTCCAGTCCGACGATACTCCTGCTCAAATCGGTATCGATCAAAATCATAACCAGGAGCGAACTGGATATTCTCGGCATACGCCAGTGCCGCCGGCCCGATCTCACTTGTTGAAAATGCCCCATCCCCATCGAGGTCCCAATCCGCAATGTCAAACGTACCCGTACCGTCAGGAGTTGGCACAACGGTGGCCTCCACGTTAGGTGGCAGCGCGGTCTCTTCCTGCTCGATCGCATATCTGCCGAGGAGGGCAAAGCCGATTAGGCCGATTAGCACGAAAACCCGACGGTACCGCATTGCTCCCTCGTTTCAGTGACTGACCAGATATGTTGCCACTGTATAACGGGAGTCCGGGTAATTGGGATTCAGTGACCAAAGATGCCAGCCCTACTCCAGGCATTAAACGCAGAGCCCGGCCTTCAGCTGAAGGCCGGGACTGCAGGGAAGTTAGGGATCACAAATTAGGTGATCTTCGCCTCGTTAGCTCACGGGAGTGGCTTCCTCGGATTCTTCATCCAATTCTTCCGGCTCGTCGTGCTCTTCGGGTGCAGCGAAGATTACCGCGCATGCCCAGCGATCACCGGAATCGCCACTCGGGTCGGTTTCTAAATCGTCTTCACCGGAGTGGATCATCAGCGCGGTGCCGTCTTCACTCATCAGCGAGTTCGATTCGCCGCTCTTCAGAGTCAGCTTCTCTGCAAGCACTTCATGCTCGAAGCTGCCTTCGTCGTCGACTTCGAGGTTTCCAAGGTCGCCAGCGTGGCTGGGATCGGCGTTGATATCACCGTGCTCTTCATCGGTTGGGTTGAAGTGGCCACCGGCGGTATCAAACGGTGGGTCGGCCTCGGTGTCACACACGCCAGCTTCGTGGACGTGCACGCCATACTTACCTTCGTCGAGGCCGGTATCACCTTCGCTGGTGATGGAGAACCAGACGCCACCATCTTCTTCGTCTTCCCAGATATCTGCGTAGGCGACGATTTCGTCGTCAGCATTTATAACGGGGAGCTGCTCCAGGGATTCTGGTTCTGCTACCGGTGTAGCTTCTTCCTGGCTGCCACTTGCGGGTGTGGCATCCTGCGCGAAGGCGGTTGCGCCGCCCATGGCCAGCGCAAGTGCAAACACGCTTGTTAGCAAGGTCTTGAGAAAGTTCATACGACTATGCTCCTTTTCCTAAACACGGAAAATTTGGGATCCGCGCTCCCGTTAGTGAGTGGCAAGTGCTATGCCATCAATGATGTATCGCGTGGGATGGAACATGCTGTGAGCCGCGAAACCCGGCCTCCTGGGAGACCGGATTCGCGTGAAGGAGTTGGAAAACTGGATCGTTATGATCCACGAAACGATTAAGATACCGGAGTAGCTTCCTCGGAATCAACCGGGGTTGCCTCTGAAGTGGTGTCATCCTCAACTGGTGGGAAGATCACTGCACATGCCCAGCGCGCCCCGGAATCACCGCTCGGATCGGTTTCGAAATCATCTTCGCCTTCGTGAATGATGAGTGCGCTACCGTCTTCATCGGCCATTGAGTTCGGATCACTGGTGGTCATCGCGAGCTTCTCGGCCAGCACTTCGTGCTCGAAGTTTCCTTCGTCATCTACCTCAAGGTTACCGAGGTCGCCAGCGTGGCTGGGATCCGCATTGAGGTCACCGTGCTCTTCCATGGTTGGGTTGAAGTGTCCGCCAGCGGAATCGAATGCGGGGTCAGCATCGGCGTCGCAGACGCCCGTCTCATGGACGTGTACGCCGTACCAGCCTTCAGCGAGTTGGGCTTCACCGACGTTCTGGATTGAGAACCAGACGCCACCATCGTCTTCCCATATGTCTGCCGTTGCTACTTCAATGCCTTCAGCATCGTGAAGAGCAATGCCCTCCAGGGTGGTGACTTCTGCTACAGGCGTCGCTTCAGCAAGGCCTTCATCGGATTCTGGCGTGGCATCCTGGGCGAGTGCGGCCCCGCCACCAAATGCCAACGACGTTGCGAAGATTCCAGAAAGCAGGGTCTTGCGAATATTCATTGTTCGACTGCTCCTTTGCTTGAGACAAGATCAATTCTTGTGCACGTTCCACCAATCTGCTTGGCAAGTGCTGTGCCACGGGCCACCAGCCGATCTTAAGAAGTTTTGGTGCAACGCCTCCTGCGGACCGAGAGTTCTTTCGGCATTGTCAGAGAGCACACAAAAAAGCCCGACCCACCAAAGTGGATCGGGCTGTTGATTTGGTCGCCTTGTGTGCGAACTACTCGGCCGGGGTGGCCTCCGGAGTTGCATCGCCGTTCATCGGCGCAAAGATGACACCGCATGCGACACGGTTGGCATCCTCCTCGGCGGCATCTGTGCCCTCGTGCACGACGATAGACGTGCCATCGGCGTCATTCAGGGAGCCATCTGCTTCCGGTTCAAGTGTGGCATCCTCCAAGGTTGCCCAGTACTCAAACGAACCGTCGTCCTCAACGGTCATCATCTCATCGTCACTATGCTCGTCGCCATGATCTTCATCAGCGGCGAAGTGTCCACCGGCTGAGTCAAACGGTTTCTCTCCATCTGCTTCGCAAATACCGGTCTCGTGGATATGTACCACGTACTCGCCCGGCTCCATCGCAATACCAGCAGCACCCTTCAGCACGAGGTGGACGCCATCGGCATCCTCCCAGAGGCTGACTGTGGCTGCAAAGTCGCCATCGGCATTATGGACCACTTGCGGATCAACGCTGAGGTACTCTGGCGCATCGGCATCCGGAGTGGCTTCCTGCGCGAGGGCGGTTCCACCACTGAGCGCGAGCGCAGCAGTAAAAACGATTGACAATACGGATTTTCGAAGTTTCATATTCCTGATCTCTCCTGTGCAGGTGGGGCGTCTCCCCATACATTCATTCATCAGATGGTAGCAATATATATTCCGTGGTCAAGCCGATTCGGTAGGCACCTGCGCAACGATATGCCGCTCGTCTCCAGCCAAATCGTGCACCACATGCACGTGATGATGCGGCAAGGCAGTGCGCAGGAGATTCTGCACTTCAGCCGACTGGGCTGGATCGATCTCGAATCCGGCGGCGCCATTTGGGGCGAGAATGCGGGGCAGGTCGTCGATAACCAGACGCACGAAGTCGAGTCCATCTTCCCCACCATCGAGCGCGAGCGATGGTTCGTGCCGCAGGTCCGGATTACCAGCAATTTGTTCCGGGGTGAGGTACGGAAGGTTGGTGAGCACCAGGTCGATTGGACCACTCAGTGGGCGGGCGAGGCTGCCGACGGCGAATTCCAGGCGCGCGCGTTTGGCCGGCGGCAACAGCGCATTTGCGTTGGACCTGGCGATGGTGAGCGCCTCTTCGCTCACATCGGTAGCGATCATGCGACCGTTCCAGGCAGAGGGAGCATGGGCAACCGTTGCTATCGCGATTGCACCGCTGCCCGTGCCAATATCCACCACCGTTGCTTCGGAGTGGGATTCCAGCCAGCCAAGCCCCCACTCCACCAGTGGTTCGGTATCCGGTCTCGGTACCAGCACACCGGGCGCGGTAGCGAACTGCAGTCCCATGAACTCGCGATGCCCCACCAGGTAGGCAATGGGAACACCGGTGGATCGCTGGTCTACAAGGTCACGATAACGCTTCAGGTCACCTGGGGAAATGGGATCCGGATCGCGCAACAGGAGCTCGGTGCGGGATACATCGAGTATATACCCCATGAGCACGCGGGCATCCAGCGCAGCGGTATCGATACCGGCATCTCGGAGAGTACCGGTCGCCTTCCGGCGGGCTTGCTGAATAGTGATGTCCGTTTGGCCTGACATGGTGCTCCTGATCAATCACGCGCAACTGCTGTAATCATACTGGCCAGAATCACCCTTACGGTCACCGGGCCCTATCCTCTATCTCGATTCCAACGGCCGGGGCATATGTCATGCGTGGGCGGGGTGGAATCCGTATGCCCGTCATCACGCCCGGGCGCCACGTACCAGGAGGTTGGTATGGCATTCAAATCCACATTCGATCCGGTCGCACAGGGTCTCTTTCGACTCCGATACCTCTTCGTTAACATGTACATGCACGGAACATCAGATAACTGGGTGCTGATCGACGCTGGCCTGCAAGGCTCGGCCAACGATATCGTTGAGGCGGCCGAATCGCAGTTTGGCGAAGGCAAGCCCCCGCAGGCCTACATCCTCACCCATGGCCACTTTGATCACGTTGGTGCCTTCCCGGAGCTCTTCGAGAAGTGGGATGTCCCGATCTATGCCCATGAGCTGGAAATGCCGTTCCTTACCGGTCAGAGGGATTACGTAGAACCCGATCCCACCGTTGGAAAGGGAGCCATGGCGCTGATGAGCTTTGCCTACCCGAACAAGGCGAACGACTGGGGAGATCGCGTGAAACCGCTTCCAGACGACGGCTCAATCCCACACATGCCCGACTGGAAATGGATCCATACGCCGGGCCACACGGAGGGACAAGTCGCGCTCTATCGCGAATCGGACCGCGTGTTGATTGCCGGCGACACATTCGTCACCACGCAGCAAGAATCGCTGTATGAAGTGATTCAGCAGAAGGAAGGCGTGCAAGGCCCGCCGGCCTACTTCACCCCAGACTGGACCGCTGCACGCGAGTCGGTCGAAAAGCTGGCGGCACTCCACCCCGAGATCGCAGCAACCGGTCACGGCACTCCAATGAGTGGGGAGCCGCTGCGAAGCGGCCTGCTGAACCTGGTTGAGCACTTCGACGAAGTGGCCGTCCCGAACCGTGGGAAATATGTGTCGGAGAACGAAACATAGTCAGTCTGGATCACCAACCGACACGCGATAGATAGGCTGTTGGGAGTGCTTAGGAGACTGCGCTATGCGGCGTCGTCACCCATGCCGGCTTCGTTGAGGCGCTCAGCCTCATCAGCAGCCCGCAGGTCATCGATAAGCGGTTCGAGGTGACCACTCATCACACCCGGGATATTACTGACGCTCTTGCCAATGCGGTGATCGGTAATGCGATCCTGCGGGTAGTTGTAGGTGCGAATCTTCTCACTGCGTTCGCCGGAACCGATCTGGTTACGGCGCGCATCGCCCCGCTCTTCGGCCAGGCGGGCCTGCTCGGCTTCCAGTAATCGCGAGCGGAGAACGGTCATCGCCTTGTTCTTGTTCTTGAGCTGACTCTTCTCGTCCTGCATGGTCACCACAATACCCGTAGGAAGGTGGGTAATACGCACAGCGGAGTCGGTGGTATTGACACTCTGGCCACCGTGACCGGATGACCGATAGACGTCGACCTTCAGGTCGTTATCGTTAATCTGCAGGTCTACTTCTTCGGCTTCTGGCAATACAGCCACACTCGCGGTGGAGGTGTGAACTCGCCCCTGGCTCTCTGTTTCCGGCACGCGCTGCACGCGGTGAACGCCGGATTCGAAGCGCAGGTAGCTATACGCGCCCTTGCCGCGAATCTCGAAGATCACTTCGCGGAAACCACCACCGTCGGTTTCGGTGGCGCTCATGACTTCGGATTTCCAGCGCATGCGCTCGGCGTAGCGACTGTACATGCGAAAGAGGTCGGCCGCGAACAGCGCCGCCTCATCGCCACCGGTACCAGCACGGATTTCCACGATGACGTTCTTGTCGTCGTTCGGGTCCTTCGGCACCAGCATCTTGCGCATGTCGGCTTCCAGTTCTTCCTGGCGCGACCGAAGTTCTTTCAGCTCTTCCCGCGCGAGTTCAGCCAGTTCATCGTCCATCTCGGCCATTTCCTTCGTATCCGAGATTTGTTTTGAAAGGCTCTTGTACTCGCCCCAGGCGGTTACCAGCGGCTCCACTTCTGCGCGCTCACGACCGAGCTCCATAATTTGGGTAGCGTCGGTCGCCACCGCGGGATCTCCCATGGTGTGATCGATTTCCTGGAGACGACGCTCAAGTTCGTCGAGTGTAGCGCTAAACGACTGCATGGTTGCGGGCATGAACGAAATTCCTCATAAAACTTAAAGCACAATACCTACGCCGACTGTTGACGACCCTGGTTTCCTATTATAGCGGGTGCGTTACCTCACCGCGGGCAAATGCCGCTTCCAGTCTGTACCCCAGGTGCCGCGGGCAAGCAGGTTGCTGGCACTCTGGATTTCCGCCTGGCCCAGCTCATACTTCAGGCTGTTGGTGATTTCGGCCAGCTTCTCCCGGTCTACCGCGTCATCCTCACCGGCGAGAATACGGCGCACATCGCGCCGGTGGTTCACCCCGAGATCGAGCGCAGAGCGCAACAGGCCAAGCTCGGCCTCACCGCCATCCGCTTCCACACCCACTACCGCCACGGCATACACCACGTGTGTACCGGTGAGCACAAACCACGCCTTGGCGAGGTCTTCGCTGTGTCCATCGTCCGGTGTTGCCAGCCCGGCCCGGCCGTCGACCACCACGCATTGCGCGTCTGCAGCGGCGGGGTCATCGGCACCCCGAACGAATCCATCCGCGGTGATGCCGAAGAACGGACGCAACAGCGCCCGGATCAGCAATTCGGCAACCGGAGTGGTGTCGGTCATCACAATCAGTGATTCATCGATTTCATCTGGTCGAACCGGTGTGCGCATCGCGATGGGGCTGATGGGCGGCGTGCCCGCTACCACAGCGATAGCCGGGTCGATGTAGTGCGTATCAATCAGGCTGGCAGCTTCTGCCAGGGAAATGAGTGCCACGTCGCCTCGTCCAACGCGTGCAGCGTCGAGGTTGGGCACGATTTCGAACGGGACGTATGTCTCAATCCACCCCTCGCGGAGTGGGGTGGAAATCATCCCGGTCATCAGGTTGTCATCAATGTAGAGTGTCAAAATAATCCTTAATCCGTTACGTCTTCTTACCATTGTAGCGGGGACAACTCCCGATCACCTTCAGGTCCTCGGTTATCTCGCGAAGTTCCTGCAAGCCGGCTGCGATGTGCGGATCCTTGCGATGCCCTTCCAGGTCGATCAGGAAATAATACTCACCTAGCAGCCCTTTCGTGGGCCTTGTGATGATGTTCGTGAGCTGCACGTTTTCCCGTGCAAATGGACCAAGCGAGGTGTACAGGCTGCCGGGGAGGTTCTTGTCCAGCCGCATGGCAAGGAAGGTTTTGTCGTTGCCCGTTGGTTCGGCATCGTGTTTGGCCAGCGCCATAAACCGGGTGCGATTGTTGGGAACATCCTGGATGTTGCGTGCCAGCAATTCGCCACCATACAGTGTGTGGGAGCGTTCCGGCCCGATGGCGACATGGGCGGGATCGCCGTTCTCCACCACCTGCCGCACGGCTCCGCTGGTGCTCATTTCCGCAACGCGATCGGCGTGCGCAAGGTGCGCATCCAACCACTTTCCGCACTGTGCCAATGCCTGCGGGTGCGAGTGCACGTGGGTGATTCGGGAGGTGTCGACCTTGGCCGGCCCGACCAGCACGTGCTGGATGGCCACCTCGATTTCGGCGAACAACTTCAGGTCAGTATCGTGAATGAGGATATCGAGACTCTGGCTAACCGGCCCTTCTATTGAATTCTCTACTGGCACCACTGCGTAATCGGCCTGGCCGTTCTCAACAGCGGCGACCGCTGCAGCGAAGTTCGGCACTTCCAGCAGGTCATCATCGCCACCGGCGAACTCAACCGCCGCCTGCTCACTATACGTCCCACGAGGCCCAAGAAACGCAGTTGTCATGCACATACCCCATCCTCATCGATGCTCATATTCTGGCTATTGTACGCGGGGTTGCTACTATAAAGGCATGATGAGTAACAGAAAGCCTGCATCCAAAACCACCTCATCCGGTCAGCGTCCGGATCGATCAAAGAAATCGCGCCAGGAACAAACATCGCCGGATGCTCCATGGCGACTCTTCATCGCCGTCCCCTTGCCAGATGACGTGCGCGAACGGGTGAAGAACATCATCGATCACCTGGAACCGGGTGGGCTGCCGGTTCGCTGGACCGATCCCGATAACGCCCACCTCACGCTACATTTCATTGGCGATACCGAACCGGAAATGGCCGAGTTGCTGAGGATGTCGCTGATGGCAGCGATCAGCGCACACGAGCCGTTCGAACTCCGTACCGCCGAGCCCGGCGCATTCCCATCTATCCGCCGACCACGGGTACTCTGGCTCGGGTTGTGGGGACCGGCGCATCGCCTCGAATCGCTCTACAACGATATCGGCGATTTTCTCGACGACTTTGGCAGTGAAATCGACGATGCCGAGTTTCATCCTCACATCACATTGGGCCGGGTTCGCTCAACGAAGGGCGTCAAGGTCGGCAGCCTGCCCGGGGAGGTGCGCGATGCATTCGAATCGCTCCGCACCGCCCAGCTTGCAGGCGGGGATGCCCCGGTTCCCTTCCCAATCACGGAAGTCCAGCTCATTCGCAGCCACCTCGAGAAGGACGGCCCCCGCTACGAAGTACTGGCCACGTACAAGCTCGAGGGTGAAGCAGACCCTGAAACCTAGCCGGAATCACCCGCACAATCCCCGTTGAGTATTTCCACGCCGGTGGTACATTTTGGTTGCGTGGGTCGCTACAGGGCTGTGGCGATTTGGGTACCACGATCGGGCGGAACGAACGCCCATACCCCAGGTAAAGGATATGCTCCATGAACGAGATGCGGATCGAAAAGGACCTCCTCGGCGAGTTGGAAGTTCCAGCCGATGCCTACTACGGCATCCATACACAGCGGGCCCTCAACAACTTCCAAATCAGCCCCGGCAAGCTGCAGGATCATCCAGAACTCATTCGCGGTCTGGTAATGGTGAAAAAGGCATGTGCCCTCGCCAACCTCGAAACACGCGTGATCGATCCAAAAATCGCTGGCGCTATTATCAAGGCCTGCGATCTTATCCTCGATGAAGGCCGTTGCATGGATCAGTTCCCGGAGGATGTCTTTCAGGGCGGAGCCGGCACAAGCGCCAACATGAACGTTAACGAGGTGATCGCAAACCTCGCCCTCGAAACAATGGGCCTGGAGAAAGGTCGCTACGATGTGATCAATCCCAACGATCACGTCAACAGAAGCCAATCCACCAACGACGCCTACCCGAGTGGTCTCCGCGTGGCGGTATATACCGAAGTCCAGAAGCTCCGCGAAGAAGTGCAGGAGCTCGAGAAGGCGCTCAATGCCAAGGCAGATGAGTTCGCCACCGTTCTGAAAATGGGCCGTACGCAGCTGCAAGACGCCGTGCCAATGACAGTCGGTCAGGAGTTCCGCGCCTTTGCCGTGCTTATGCACGAAGAAAACCACTACCTCGATATGGTTGACCAGTTCCTGCTGGAGGTGAACCTCGGCGCTACCGCTATCGGTACCGGGCTCAACACACCGCCTGGGTTCGCGGAGATCGCAGTTCGGCACCTCGCCGAGATCTCCGGGCTGGAGGTACAGCCGGCAGAGAACCTGATCGAAGCCACATCGGATACCGGCGCCTACGTTTCCATGCATGCTGCGGTGAAGCGCACGGCCATGAAACTGGGCGTTATCTGCAACGATCTGCGCCTGCTCTCCTCTGGTCCGCGCGCCGGCCTGAACGAGATCAACCTGCCGGAACGCCAGGCAGGGTCTTCCATCATGCCAGCGAAGGTGAACCCGGTGATTCCGGAAGTGGTGAACCAGGTTTGCTTCAAGGTAATGGGCAACGATGTCACAATCACCATGGCTGCAGAAGCGGGCCAGCTTCAACTCAATGTGATGGAGCCGGTGATCGCCCAGTCGCTTTTTGAGTCGATTTCACTGATGCAGAACGCGATTAGCACGCTGCGCACCCTCTGCATCGACGGCATCACCGTCAATGAAGAGGTTAGCTACAACTACGTCATGAACTCCATCGGCATTGTCACGTACCTGAGCGCCCACATCGGTCATGCCGCCGGCGATGCGGTGGGCCAGGAATGTGCCCGATCCGGTCGATCAGTACGCGAAGTGGTACTGGAAATGGGCCTGATGGACGAAGAGAAGCTCGATCAGATTCTCTCCCCGGAGAACCTGATGAACCCGGTCTATCACGGCGAGTACTTCCCTACCCAGGATCCCGACGTCGTCCCGCACGATGACTGATTCTTTTTAACTGCATGACGTCGCTCTCACCGCCGCGGATCGTTCCTCGGCGGTGTTGTTTTTTCATAGTCGCTCTTTTCGATCGCACCACAGATGCCTGATACTGAACGCATTAGTCGTCAAAACAGGATGGTGTGATATGGCAAAACGGCTGGCAGTGGTCGGTTTCGGCAAACGCATTCAGTGGCTGCTTAATCAATTGGACACGTTTGCTGCGGATATAGAACTCGTGGCGGCAGTTGATCCACGTGAAGACGAGGTTCGCAAGAGAGTTGACCCCAGACGGCTGGAGGGCGTCACCTTTTACAACGATATCGACGCCCTGCTGGATCAATCCGAACCGGATGCCGTGATGATCGGCACCACCTGCAATTTCCACACCGAGTACGCCATGAAGGTGCTCGCACTGGACCTGCCACTCTTTCTCGAAAAGCCGGTGAGTATCACCAAGGAACAGGTTCAACAGCTCCATGCGGCCTCGCTCACAAGCAAGAGCGAGGTTGTCGTGAGTTTCCCGCTGCGGCTGAGCCGGCTGGCGATGATGGCGAAAGACGTTATCGATTCCGGGGTACTGGGCGATGTCTCCAACGTGCAGGCCATAAACAACGTGCCCTTTTATGGGTCCAACTATTTCCACGGCTGGATGCGAGATGATTCACTCACCGGTGGGCTCTGGCTGCAAAAAGCCACGCACGATTTCGATTACCTCACCTATATGGTTGGGAGATTGCCGGAACGAATTGTTGCCGTGGAAAGCAAGAACGTCTTTACGGGTGATATGCCGGCCGGCCTCTATTGCCTGGATTGTCCGATTCAGGACACCTGCCCCGAGAGCCAGAAAAACCTCTTCTACATGCAAGGCATCCTGGACGATATGCGCAACGCAGACGACTGGTGGGACGGCCGCTGGCAGTGTTCGTTCGCTGTGGATACAGGCAACCACGATTCGGCAACAGCGATCCTGCAATACGCCGATGGATCGCACCTCACCTATACCCAGAATTTCTACGCACGCCGGGGCGCTGCCCGCCGCGGGGCCAAATTCCTCGGCTACAAGGGCACGCTGGAGTTCGACTTCTACAGCGATGAAGTAATTGTTCATCACCACCAAAAGCCGCAGGTCGACCGGTACAACCTCGATTCAGCGGCTGGCGGTCACCATGGTGGCGACACAGAACTGCTTCACGATTTCCTGGCGATCGTATTTGGAACCGGTCCGAGTCGGGCAACACTGGAAGATGGCATGAATAGTGCTCAGTTATGCCTGTTGGCGCGGGAAAGCTGCGACACGAACACGTTCGTACCGGTTACTTTACCGGGTGAACAACCGGTGCTGGCGCAATGATTGATGCCTACCCGGAAGAATGGTTCTGGATGGAAAGCCGTTCTGTCAACAGAAATCCGGATTCACACGTCATAACGTTAATACCAAAAAGCCAAAGTTAGCGCGGCGTAATTGATGAGACAAGGTGCCATGATGACATCTACACAACGACGCAATCCAGGCGGTGCGGACGTGGCCAATCCGCGCATCGGTCGTCGCAAGCTGATCACGACATCCGCTGCGGGACTCGCGACACACGCCGTTGCATCTGGCACCGGTCGTACCCTGCACGCCCAGGAGAACAATTCGGCTGCAGTAGTCAGTTCACGTTACCTGGCTACCAACGCTGGCATAGATATCCTGAACGCTGGCGGAACTGCTGCAGATGCGGCCGTTGCCGTTGCCGCCGTTCTTACCGTTGTGGAGCCCTATTTCTCCAGCATGCTTGGTGGTGGCACCTGGGCGCTTTATTACGACGCGGAGTCCGGCGAGGTTACCAGCATGGATGGCGTTGGCCCCGCGGGTAGCCTTGCTACGCTGGAGGACTACCGCGAGCGCTCTGAAGAACCCGGCATACACCAGGCGATTGTTCCCGGCGCATGGGACGGCTGGATGCTGTGGCTGCAGAACTACGGTCAGCTCGGGTTACCCGAGCTCCTGGCCCCGGCCATCGCACTGGCGCGAGATGGCTTTGAAGCAAGCGCCCAAATGCGAAGCTACCTCGAACGCGATGAGGAGATGATTCGCTCTTTTCCCGATACCGCCGCAACCTGGTTGGTGAATGACGTTTTGCCGGAAATCGGTGACACGATAACCCTTCCGAATCTGGCGGATACGCTACAGGGCTTCAGCGATGTGTACGAGCAAACGGATGGAGATCACATAGCAAAGGTTCAGGCTGCGCGAGATCACTTCTATCGCGGTCCAATCGCAGAATCGCTGGTCGCGCATTCCGAAGAGAACGGTGGCTATTACACACTGGAAGACTTTGCAGAGTTCGAAGCCGAGATTCTTCCATCGATATCTATCAATTATCGCGGACGAGATGTGCACCAGAGTCCACCCAACAGCCAGGGTATCGCCATGTTGTTGGCACTCAATATCCTGAAGGGCTTCGACCTAACCCAGGTGGAAGCAGAATCCGCCGATGCGATCCACGTACAGGTCGAGGCCATTAAGCTGGCATACGCTGATCGCCACCACATGGTGGGCGATCCGGATTTCGCCGATATTCCGCTGGAAGAATTGCTTTCGGATGAGTACGGTCGCAGCCAGCTTGAACGAATTGATCTCGCCAACGCAATGGAATGGCCGATAGAAAGCGAACTCGGCAGCCGGGCGGATTCCCACACTACGACATTTCATATCGTCGACCACATGGGCAACGCCGCTGCAGTAACAACCAGCCTGGGTTTCCAGTTCCTGGTGGCTGGCGAAACAGGTATCCACATCAACGAGCGGAACAGGTTCTTCTCGCTGGATGAGAACAATCCCAATGCCTTTGCACCCGGCAAGAAAGTGCGGCACACCTCATGCCCCTACATGGTCTTGCAGGGTGGATTGCCCATTATGCTCGGGGGGAACACGGGTGTGGACACCCAGCCACAGGGTCAGATGCAACAGTTCATGAATGTCACGGATTTCGGATTCACCGCGCAGCAGGCCATCGATCAACCCCGGTATGTGAGCACAGCCTTCCCGGCCTCCACCGTGCCAAACGATTTCCAGAACACACTCCAAATGGAAGAAGGCTTCCCGGAGGAAACTATTGAGAGGCTGACCAGCCGCGGACATGAAATAGATGTGGGATCCGGTATTTACGGAAGCGCACACATGATTGTCATTAATCAGGAAGATGGATCGATTGAAGTCGGTACTGAATCCCGCGCAGATGATCCTCTCGGTGAAATTATCTAGCACGGCCTGCTTTGGCGAAACACGTCCGCGCAATTTGTAGAAATACCCTGCGGTGCATCCATGGGAACTATCTCCACCGAATTCAACCGCCGACCATACCGCCCGGGGGTAGAATCAGTATGATCAGGGCAAGCACTTCACGTTGCTGCCTATGCTGGTATGATTAATCGTCCGTAGGTTTACAATGTAAGCGCACCTACTGCATGGCTATCAAAAATGGAGAGAACCGTTGACGTTCAAGATCATTACTCCCCGCCCGGAACTGCGTGGCAAAATCGACCGACGTGACCTCATCAAACTCGGCCTCGCTGCAACCGGTGGAGCGATGGTACCGAAGGGCCTGCTGGCACAGGCGGATGTCGTGCCAAGCGAAGAGTTCCCGCCCAGCCAAAACCGGGAGACACCCGAAGCGAACCTCGGGGGATTGTTCGATCAGGGAGTCCTGCCGGATAATCGTGTACTGCTCTATTACGGTTTTCCCGAAGTGGACACCATGGGAATTCTCGGTGAATACACGCCAGAAGAACTCCTGCCGATTCTTGAACAGCAAAAAGCCGAGTATGAAGCCGTGAAGACCGATGATCGCCCGTGGGTAACCGGGTTCGAGCTCATCGGCTCTGTGGCGCAACGAGACCCAGGTGCGGACGGCAACTATGTCGCCGATACCGATGGTCGCTGGCTGGACAAATACACCATCTTCACGCACGAAAACGATATGGAACTCTTTATCGACGTGCAGATGGGCCGCAAAAAGCCGCATGAGGATTACGAGGGCCTGGAGCGGTGGATGCGCTACCCACACGTGCACCTCGCCATCGATCCTGAGTTCCACCTGCCGGAAGATGGTGTTCCTGGTGAGGCTCTCGGTCAGATCGATGCCTCCGATGTCACACGTGCCCAGGAGTGGCTGATTGGCCTCAGCGAGAAGTACGGCCTGCCACGCAAGATGCTCATCATCCACCAGTTCCACGTCTATTCTGTCGCCAACAAGGATCAAATCGCTCCAATGGAGGGAGTTGACCTGGTAATGAATGCGGACGGTCATGGGCCGCCAGATATGAAGCTGGAAACCTACAACGTCATCATTACCCAGCATCCCATTCAGTACAACGGCTTCAAGATCTTTTATCGAGGCGATATCGACTGGTGGGACAACAGCCGCCTGATGACACCGGAGGAGGTCTACCAGATGGATCCAATTCCGGATCTGATCAACTATCAGTAGAAAACCAAGAGAAGCCGGTGAGCGAAAATGCTCACCGGCTTCTTTCTGGTCAGCCTATGCACGCATCAGTCGCATTGCGTTGAGAATAACGACCATCACCGAGGCTTCGTGCACCAGCATTCCGCCGGCCATGTTCACCTCGCCCATCAACACGCCTGCCAGCAACGCGATAACGGTTCCGACTGCGATCACCAGGTTCTGGCGAACAACTCCGCGCGTTTTGCGAGAGATTCGTAGCGCATCGACGATCTTCATCGGCTCGTCGTCCATCAGCGCCACGTTGGCTGTCTCGAGGGCGACATCCGAGCCAGCCGCTCCCATAGCGATACTGACATCAGATTGCGCGAGAGCCGGCGTGTCGTTGATGCCGTCGCCGACCATGGCCACGGTGTGGCCTTGAGCCTGCTTCTGCTTCACCCAGTTCAACTTGTCTTCCGGGAGCATGCGGGCATGAACCTCGGAGAGGCCAACGTCCCTGCCAATAGCACGTGCAGCGGGTTCGGCATCGCCAGTCAACATGGCAACCACCTTGACGCCGACATCCTTCAACTTCGGCACCAGTCCCTGCACGGCCTCACGCGGGGTATCCTGCGCGGCTACGATTCCCAGCAACTGGTCATCCAGCGCAACCATTGAGACCGTCTTGCCGTCTGCCTGCAGATCGGCCACATGATCGGTGCCGTTGACGGAGAAGTTCACACCCCGCTCGGCCATGAGTTCTCGTGTACCAATAGCGATTGTCTTGTCATCCCATTCAGCCAGCACGCCAGCACCAACAACCGAGCGGTGACTATCCGAGAGTGGAACAGTGAGCGAGCGCTCCTCTGCGGCCTGCATGATCGGTCGGGCAAGCGGGTGGGATGATCCGGTCTGGGCGATAGCTGCAATGCGCAGCACTTCGTCTTCAGTGACGTTCGGGGCGGTCAACACATCTGTGATGTAGGGCTTGCCTTCGGTGATGGTGCCGGTCTTGTCCAGCGCCAGGGCAGTCACCTTGGAGACGTTCTCCAGGAACTCGCCACCCTTCACCAGAATGCCCTGGTTGGCAGCCCGGCCAATACCGGCGACAAACGCCACCGGTGTGGCGATAACCAGCGCTCCGGGGCAACCGATAACCAGGATGGTGAGCGCAAGGTGGGCATCGCGGCTAAAGGCATAAATAGCGAGCGCCAGCAGGATGATGGCGGGTGTGTACCACTGCGCAAACCGTTCGATTGTGGTTTGCATGGGTGCCTTGGAATCCTGCGCCTCTTCGACTCGTTGAATGATCTTGCCGAGAATCGTCTCGGAGCCGACCTTCTCCGCCTCAATGGTAATGGCGGAATCCTGCGTTACCGTGCCGGTGAAAACCTGGTCGCCCACGGACTTCTCAACCGGGATGGATTCACCGGTGATGGCAGCCTCGTTGATGGACGTCGTTCCGCGCAGCACCTTTCCATCCACCGGAATGCTGTCGCCCGCACGTACCTGCACATGGTCTCCCGGTACAACGTCGTACAGCGGCATCTCAACTACTTCGCCATCCATCTCAACAAAAGCCGTACTTGGGGCGAGCTGGATGAGGCCCGCCAGGGATGAGCGGGTGCGGCTGAGTGTGCGCGCCTCCAGCCACGATCCAAACACGAAGAGGAAGGTGACCGCTGCCGATTCCCAATACTCGCCAATTATCAGCGCGCCAGTAGCCGCAATAGTGACCAGTAGCTCGATGGTTATTTGTTTCCGAAATAGCGCCCGTACCGACCGGATAGCGATATCCGTACCGGCGATTATCGCAGCGAAAATCATCAACGGATCGTGGATGTCACCCCGATCAAAAAACCTGCCGGCAATGAGTGCGACAACGATCGCGATACCAGAGATCCCGACGATCCATAACTTGCGCCGCGCAAGATCGTTCCATTGTTCCTTTAGCCATTCCATACTCTTTTCGGCTCCTGCAAAACGTTGGTGCCAGGCACCTCTTCTCTTTCATGTCTCTATCGTGCCCTTTACCGCGTGAACCTTGAATGATCTGGATCAAGTAACGGCACCGGGTTGCAAACCCCGTAAGAGCGGTAAGAACGTGCACAAAAAAGCGCCCGGGGCATGTGCCCCGAGCGCCTACAATCCGGCGGCTAAAATGCAGATGGTTCAGCTACATAACCAGCCGAGGCAACCGCCTTCACCAACGCCGAGGTGCGAACCTTGGCAGGATCATGTTCGACCAGGATACGGCCGCTGTTGAACTTCACCTCGGCATTTTCGACACCGTCGAGAGATGTCAGCGCGCTCTCGATCTTGCTCACGCAGCTTGGGCAGCTGAGGTCTTCGGATCGGAGCGTTGTTGTCTTGATACTCATGTGTGTATTTCTCCTCTGGTACGAGTTCGTTTCGGGGAGATCGTTCAGTTGATCTCCCATCTGCTTCTATATTGGCCCGTTCCTGGAGATCGTTGAATGATCTATATCAAGTTACGGACGGGTTTCCGAAATTCACGTGGGCCAGAGGATGATTGGGAGCTAATAACCGAGTCGAGCGCGCAGGGCATCGAGATCGAGGATCGAGATCCAACGACGACCGCTATCGATTTCGCCGGCCTTGCGAAGATCACTCATAACCCGACTGGCGGATTCCACGGTGGTGCCGGTCATATCGGCGATATCCTGGCGTGAAAGGGGGATGTTGATAAGAATCCCCTCTTCCCTGGTTACACCCGTTTTGCCGGCCAGGTGCAGCAGGGTTTGCACAATCCGCTGTTCCACCGGGTGGGCGCTTAGTTGCTCGATAGTGGACTGGGCGTTACTCAACCGCTCGGCCACCATGTGCAACGAATCCACAGCCACGCTGGGATACACCTGCATGAGATTGGCAAATGCCGGTGCGGTGGTGGAGAGGATGCAGCACTCCGTGTGAGCAACGGCAGTCTCGCGATAGGAAGGGTCACCAAGTACGGAGAGGCTTCCAAAATGGTCTCCGGCCGTGAGCAGGTCGATCACCACATCCTTGCCGTCCAGCGTGGAACGCACCAGCTTGACCGACCCGGCGCCGACAATCGAGAGGCGGGTAGCATCGTCACCGGCGAAATGGATCGTCTCCTCTGCATGGTAGTGATCCTGTTGGAACTCTTTCTGCACCTCCACGATCTGCTCTGGAGCCAGCGACTTGAAGTACGGCGCCTCACCAAGCAGGCGCCGCTGCTCTGGTACCGAGCAGTGCAGTGCGTGGTCCAGCGGTTCGTGAGTTACGGGAGATTGTCTGCGTTGCATAGGCTCTCTCTAGACTTCCGCACGATGCTCACCGAATACGTCTCGCAGGGCGTTGGCGACCTGGCCGAGCGTGGCGCCGGTGAGGAAGGCTTGCTTCATTGATGGCAGCAGGTTCTCGGTTCCTTCAGCCGTCTCACGTACGACCTTAAGCGCCGCGTCGACAGCAGCGCGATCCTGGTTGCGCTTGTACGCAGTGGTGCGCTCAACTTGCCGGGCCACGGTATCCGGATCGATCTTGTGCAGGTCAATCGGTGCGGAATCCGTGGAATCGTCAGCGTATCGATTGACACCAACCACGATTTCATCGCCAGAGCTGCGGGCGACTTCCTTCCGGTAGGCGTTCTCGGCGATGGCGTTTTGAATATAGCCAGCCTCAATCGCTTTCACGGCGCCACCGCGCTCGTCGATAGCGTCGATCCACTCCTGCGCCTTCGCCTCTAGCTGATCGGTGAGCGACTCCACGAAATAGGAACCCGCCAAGGGATCGACGGTTTCTGACACACCTGTTTCTTCTGCAAGGATTTGCTGGGTGCGCAGGGCGATGGTGGCGGCTTCTTCCGTGGGGATAGCAAGGGCTTCATCATAACCGTTCGTGTGCAGGCTCTGTGTACCACCCAGCACAGCGCTAAGGGCCTGATAGGCCACGCGCACAATGTTGTTAAGCGGCTGCTGCGCGGTGAGCGTAACGCCACCAGTTTGCGTGTGGAACCGCATCATCATTGCCTTCGGATTGGTAGCACCAAACCGCTCTTTCATGATCTTCGCCCACATCCGGCGGGCGGCACGGAACTTGGCGGCTTCCTCGAAGAGATCAGAGTGCGATGCGAAGAAAAAGCTGATGCGGGGTGCAAACGAATCGACATCCATGCCGGCATCAATGGCCGCCTGCACGTAGGCGATACCATCGCTCAGTGTGAAAGCGATCTCCTGGGCGGCGCTGGAGCCCGCCTCGCGAATGTGATACCCGCTGACCGAAATAGTGTTCCAGCGCGGCAGGTGCTCGGCACAGTATTCAAACGTATTGGTTACCAGACGCATGCTTGGTCGCGGTGGATAGATGTACGTACCGCGAGCAGCGTACTCCTTGAGGATGTCGTTCTGGATGGTACCGCCGAGCTTCTTCGAATCCGCACCACGCTCTTCTGCCACGATCTGGTACATCAGCAACAGCATGGATGCGGGGGCATTGATGGTCATAGAGGTGGTGACGGCTTCCTGGTCGATTTGATCGAAGAGAATGCGCATATCATCGAGCGTGCTTACGGCCACCCCTACCCGGCCAACTTCGCCGAGTGCGCGCGGATCGTCAGAATCCAACCCGAGTTGCGTCGGGAGATCAAATGCGACACTCAAGCCCGAGACGCCTCGATCCAGCAACAATCGATAGCGACGATTGCTGTCCTCAGCGGTGCTAAACCCGGCATACTGGCGCATGGTCCAGCGTCGGCTCCGGTACATACCCTTGTGAATACCCCGTGTGTACGGGTACTCACCTGGATCCGCATGATCGATTGGGCCGTTATCTGTATAGACCGGGTCGATCTCGATGCCGGAATCCGTGATTATTTCGCGATCAGGTGCCATAGTTCTCCAATTCTCGGGCGATGCGTCGGCTGGTATCATCTGCCGGGATAAAGCCCTGCTCCACGGCCTGGAGCACCAACCATTGCGCGAGGTCCCACAGCGCCGGATACGGCTCAATATGCGGGCGTTTGCGCTCTATGATACCGGTTGCCGAAATCTGGTAGGCGCGAGCATGACCAATGCCGGGTGGCAGCCAACTAACGATCATCGGGTGAAGGGCATCAATAGCGCGCGCGAACCGCGCCTCCGCGGTTTCCTGCGCCTGGAACTCACGCCAAAGCGGGTCAATCCGCTCTCGTGTGTTGGGTGGCAGCAAGGCTGTGAGGCGCTCGCCCGCGGCCATCTCCAGGTCATCAATGCCATCGCCTTCGTACTGGTCCCAAATGGGGACATCGCCGGCGTACACCTCGACCAGGTCGTGAACCGTAAGCAGGTCCCGCACACGGTCGTGATCCACATCGCTCGGTGCTGTATCGGCAAATATCATGGCCAGTAGTGTGGTGTGCCACACGTGCTCGGCTACGGATTCAAACCGTTTGTCTTCACGAATCCAGTTCGACCGCGTGATGGTTTTGAGCTTGTCCGCTTCGGAAAAGAACTCGAGCCGCTGAAGCAAATCACTCATTCAGATACCTGTACCAGCTCTGTGAGCACACCATGACACGCCTTGGGATGAATAAACGCGATGCGCCACCCATGCGCGCCAGTGCGCGGGGTTTCATCAATCAGTTGCACCCCGGCATCCTTCAGTTCGGCAAGCTTCGCCTCGATATCATCCACCTGGTATGCAACGTGATGCACACCTTCGCCGCGCTTTTCCATATAGGCAGCAATGGGACCCTCCGGATCAGTGGGCTGGATCAGTTCCATCCAGCCCGGACCGGCCCGAAAAGTCATCGCGACGATGTTCTGCTCGGGAATTTCGTGTCGCTCTCCATCGGAGAATCCCAGCGACTTGTATGTTTTAGCGGCCGCATCAAGGTCGCTCACCACGTACCCAACGTGATGTAGCCGCAAGCCATCTCCACCTGTCATGTATGTGCTCCTGAAAAACGCTAGACCGGCAACGGATCCTCGCTCAGCATGGTGCCACGCGGCCGGCGTCCTGTGAGCTCAAAGTATGCGCGAAACACGGCATCGGCAACCGGTACGGCATAGGTAGATCCTTCACCACCGGCTTCGATGATCACCGCGACGGCGATCTCTGGATCCTCTATTGGCGCATAGGCAGTAAACCACGCGTGACTGTCGGCAGCGCCAATATTATCCGGCAGGCCAAACTCGGCGGTACCCGTTTTGCCGGCGATGTTGATCATTTCCATCGAGCCGTCCTCGAGTTGCTCGGGCGGGTTCGTCAATGGCCACTTGGTAGAGCCATCTGCATTAACACGCGCGGTACCGTTCGCCTCCTGGACTACGCGGCGCATGCCTTCTTTCACCACGTCCAGTGTTTCCTGGCTCATGCCAAGCATGGCGTCCGGTTCGGTACGCTCAACTTCTGCTGCTTCCGTCGACTCGACAGTCGGTTCAGCGGCATCGGGTGTGGCATTGGCCACTGGCGACGCCTGCGGAGAGGCCGAAACATCGGAGACGCGAGGCACGTCATCGGTCTGCCTGTGCACGATGCGTGGCCGACGGACCTCACCGTTCGCCGCGATAATGCCGGTATTAAACGCCATTTGCAGCGGTGTGGTGCGGAAATCGCCCTGGCCGATGCTGAGGTTGATGGAGTCACCCACTGTCCAGCCCTCACCGTCTGTCATCTCAAGCTTCCACTGCGGTGTTGGGAACAGTCCAGATCTTTCCGGAATCTCGATTCCGGTTGGCTTGCCGAACCAGAATTTCTCGGTCATGTCTTCCACAATGGGATTGATACCCACACCGTCGAAGACATGCTTGGTGTCATCAACGATCGCGCCATCCAGGAGATGGTAGTCCCAATAAAACACGGGGTCCGGGGAGTTCACGGGCTGCTCAAACTCAGGTGCAACGTTGTAAAAATACACGTCGCACGATTGCTCAATGGCCGAATAGAGGTCCATATTCCCATGCGCGCCACCGGTCCAGCCCAACCAGCATGCAAACGACTGTCGTTGGGTGTAATCCATGGTGTTGGGGACGGTAATGGCGCCGGTGCAGCCATGCACATCGTTGACATTGAGCGATCCCCGGTCGAGCGCACTGGCAGCAAGAAAGACCTTGTAGGTCGAACCCGGGGCATACGCCTCATCGGTACAGCGATTGAGGAAGGCCTTGGGGCCATCATCGGCGGTGTACTCGGTCCACTTGCGGTTCGAAATACCGCTGATGAAGAGCTGGTTATCGTAGTACGGGTAACTCACCATCGCGTGGATTTCGCCGTTGCGCGGGTCGTAGGCGACGACGGCTCCGGATTCCGGGATCTTCCATTCGCGATCGCGCCCTTCGGCCAGACGCTGCTCGTTGCCGGCTCGCTTGCCTTCGGCAGCAAGTTTGATCTGCTCCTCCAGAGCACGGCCAACCGCCTGCTGAAGTTCCAGGTCGATTGTCAGCCACACGTTCTTGCCCGGCGTGGGCTCGACAGTGGAATCGGGCATCACGCGCATTTGCACGCCCATGGCATCTCGCTCGATGCTTTGGCGGCCACGTTCGCCGCGGAGTTCTCGCTCCATAGCGAGTTCGACTCCAACTTTCCCGATCACGTCGTTCTGCTCGTAGATGCGTTCGCCGTTTTCGCCCATCCAGCGGGGATCGTCGACCAGCGCAGCCTCGATGGGTGCTACGTAGCCGATAACGTGGCTCATCACTTCCCCACCGGAGTACTGACGCACCAGGGCGGTGTCATCCAACTCCACGCCGGGGAGATACATCTTGTTCGCTTCGAGCTTCAGCGCTGTTTCCCGCGGGACATCCTTGGAGATAGTCACCGGCAGGCGCTGGCTCCACTGGTTTTCGATTTGCCACTCAAGGCGGTTCATAACCTGAATACCAGGGAGTTCATTGAGGGATGCCCGAAAGCGGGCCGAGTCGTCCTGACTGAGGCCGCCGTTCGGAGTGAGATTGAGATAGATCTCGTTATCAAGCTGGCGCATCCAGGTGGCGATCGTCTCCTGCGCCGATTCACCTGAGAGGCCAAGCATGGAGGCCACACGACTGAAGACTGTATCCTCCGTGCCTGCTCGCATACCGGCCTTGCGGGCCACGAGTGTGTCTTCGATCTGGAGGGCAGAGATCAGCGTATCCAGTACCCGCTGGCGCTCCTCTGGCTCGTTCGTGGCACTGGGAAGCTGGTTCGGGTAGACCCGCAGCTCCCAGGCGCGGCGGTTCTCGGCGAGGCGCCGGCCCTTGCGGTCGACAATCAGGCCCCGTGCGGCTGGCAAGAACTCGGTACTGATGACGTTCTCTTCGGCCTGCTTGCGGTGCTGTTCTCCTTCGGCCAATTGCATGTGGCCGAGCTTGGCGGCCATGGTTCCGAAAACGCCGACAACACCGGTTTTCATGAGCAGGGTGCGGCGGTTGAGTTCGATCTGATCAACACGTAGGTGGCGATTATCGCGCCGTTTGCGCTTTCGCTGCCCTGGTGGATCGTATTTCATTCGTTTGCGTCGTCTAAACACGTATAAACCTCCAGGCGAACGCCCGATGTGTGAACGCGATTGTGTGATGCGCTCCGCTGAAGAGGAATTATCTTTTTACAAAGCGACGATAGACGAAGTAGCCTATCGGAGCGATTATCAACTGCATTCCGGTCTGGATAGCGACATCCATCCCTCCAACCCCGCCTCGTATAACTCCGAGAAAGAGATTGTGAAACAGAGCTGCAGCCACGATTAACGTGGTCGTACTCAATGGATTAATCAGCCAGGGGCGTTGCCGCAATGGCTGTGCCGCCATGACCGCCGGAATCATCGCTAACGCGTGGGCACCAAGGCGATCCATGGCGAGAATATCCAGGAAGATTCCGAAGGTGAACGTCCAGACAAGTGCCTCCTGAACACTGCACCTGGTGAATCGAAAAAATAACACCACGAACAGAATGTTCGGAGTTGCACCAAATGGAGCGAACCTCGGGAACACCGTGTATTGCAGCAAGGCAAGCACTAGGAGCAAAACAAAGAGGAGCGGCCGGGTCATGTAGCTGTGCGTAAGCTCCTCTCAGGGAATTACGTCAAAATGCTGCCACCAGATTCACCCCGAATCTGGCACGTTAAGGATAGCACCCGACAGGCGCGAACGAACGCTTGCCAGCCTTCCGGCGCCAACTCCGGTAGAATCTCCAGAACGATAGCAGAATCGCTCGCGTATCAGATTCTGCATGTTCCAGGAGCACTCTCATGCAAGCATTCCAACCCAGGCGTGTGGTGGTGACCGGTGTAGGTGTCATCAGTTCGCTCGCCAACTCCGCCAGGGAAACCTGGCAAAAACTGGTAGCCGGTGAAACCGGAATCAAACGGGCCGACAATCTCGACGCAGACAAGCACAAGGCCCTCATCCGCGCCGATGTTATCGATGACACGATCCCGCAGCGATTCCTCAAGGGCAAAGAGCTTCGCAATGCCAGCCGCTATACGCGCATGGCCATGGAAGCTGCCGGAGAGGCAATGATGGATGCCGGCCTGCTGGACGATGAGCTGAACCCCGTCATCGATATGAGCGCAGCCGGTGTTGCCTCCGGTAACTGCATTGGTGGTACATACGACGACATGCTACCCGTGCATAGCCAGTATGTTGAGAAGGATGGCGCGCCTCGTGTGCCCCCTCACCTGCACGTCATGTTCCCGCACAATATCGGTGGCTACACCATTCAGAAGCGGTTCGGCATGATGGGGCCCAGCAGCACCGTGGTGACCGCCTGTGCCACCGGCAGCCAGGCAATTGGCGATGGATTCCACGATGTGAAATACGGCCGGGCACCGTTGATGATCGCCGGTGCAATGGAAAGCACCGTACATCCACTCTTCGCGCTCGGGTTCGAAGCCATGCGGGCACTCTGCACGGATTCCAACGACAACCCTGAAAAGGCCAGCCGCCCATTTAATAGCGATCGCGCAGGCTTCACGCTCGGTGAAGGCGCGGCATTTCTGGTTCTGGAAGAGCTGGAACACGCGCGCAACCGTGGTGCCACGATCTATTGCGAAATCTCGGGCTACGCCACCAGTAACGATGCCTACCATCCAATTGCCCCGCAGCCAGACGGTATGGGCGCCGCAAAGGCGATTACCGATGCGCTCAACGATGCCGAAATGAGCGCCGATGAGATCGATCACGTCAACGCACACGCCGCTTCAACACCGGCCGGCGACCTTGCCGAAGCCAACGCGATTAAACGCGCGCTCGGTGATCGGGGATCGGAGATTCCGGTCACATCCGTGAAGGGTGCCTTTGGGCACGCTATGGCAGCCTCTGGCGCGCTGGAATCGGCGATGTCGGTCTTTACCATGCACGAGCAAAAGGTGCCGCTCACACTCAACTACACCGACCCTGATCCGGAGATCGGCCTTAATGTAATAGCGGAATCGCAACCAGCCGAGATTCGCGCCATGACCAAGCACAGCTTCGGCCTTGGTGGCCAGAACGCTGTGCTTGTGCTGAAGCGCTGGGACGCCGCATGAGCGAACGAAAGCAGCAACCAACGCCACAGAGGCGACCAGTATTGATCGGAGATGCTGCCCAGTTTGCGATGGAACTCGCCAGCCTGATGGGAATTGGCCTGATTGGCTGGCACCTTGGAAATGGTGGCGTGCTGGGAGCAGTGTTGGCAGTGGCCTTTATTCTGCTAACCGGTGTGGTATGGGGGCGGTATCGCACTCCGGGCTATGTCCCAACCGGACGTGAGCCGCAAGTGCCCGTTTCCGGGCCGGTGCGGATTGCGCTTGAAATCGGGATCTACTTACTCGGTATTTTTGGAATCTGGTGGAGCGGCCGCGAGACCACCGCCTACATTGTCATCGGCATTATGCTGCTGACACTCATCATTTCGTATAAACGCTTGCTTGGCCTGTGGTCTACACGGGTCTAGCTTATTCCGGAGAACGGCATGTCACTTCTCGAGCAACTCGGTAGCAGCTATGGATTCGTCTTTCCCGGCCAGGGGAGCCAGTCGGTAGGAATGGGTAAAACCATCGAGGCAAACTCCACCGCCGCCAAAGAACGGCTTGACCAGGCGAACGAAATTCTCGGGCTCGACCTCCGCCAACTCATGTTCGAAGGTCCCGAGGAGGACCTCGCGGACACTCGCATTAGCCAGCCGGCTATCTACACGGTGAGTGCCATGGGACTGGCAGCAATGATCGAGCGGGTTGAAGGTGACGATGACGGCGCCTACCTCGCACCAAATATGGTGGCGGGCCACAGCCTCGGCGAGTTCACGGCCCTGGTAGCCGCGGAGGTAATCGATTTCACCACTGGCCTCAAGCTGGTGCGGGCACGCGGCAAGTTCATGGCCGAAGCCGGCGAGCAACGCCCCGGGGCGATGGCGGCTGTGCTCGGCATGGACGACGACAAGATCGCCGAGCTGGTAGAAGAAGCTGGCAAGGGCGGTGTGCTAACCATCGCGAATCTCAACTGCCCGGGGCAGACGGTGATCTCCGGTGAGGAAGCGCATCTGGAGCGGTTTATGGAACTGGCTGATGACGCCGGTGCCCGCCGCATTGCGCGCTTGCCGATTAGCATCGCCAGTCACTCGGAACTGATGGAGCCAGCCGCAGAGCAGCTGAACGAGATGTTCGATGAGATCACATTCAACGAGCCGAAAATGCCGGTAGTGAGCAACAGCACTGGTGAAGCCCTCACCTCTGCTGCCGAAATTCGCGAGGAGCTACGGCACCACGTGGTGCGCGGCGTGAACTGGACCGCATCGATTCAGACGATGGCCGAACGGGGAATCACCACACTGGTTGAGATCGGCAACGGCAACGTACTGGCCGGGTTGAATCGCCGAATCGACAAGTCACTCAAAACTC
>CAZGML010000002.1:0-81282 GCA_964526965.1 uncultured Sphaerobacteraceae bacterium
GTACGCAGCTGGTGTGGTACGCTGCTCCGCCCGCCGAGGAAACCGCGCCGCCAGCGGAGGATCCGGTTGAGGAGCTGCCGGATGTTGGAGTGGGCGTTGGCTCGCACTCCAGTCTGTTGGCCGCTGCCGCATTTGGCGTGGCCCTGCTTGGTGTTAGTGCCACCGCATTGCGCCGATACGCCCGCGCCTGACTGCACGATACAAGCGCGAATTAATGAAACGACGGCCGGAGTAATCCGGTCGTCGTTTTTTCGCGTGTCGGTTAGCCTCGATTTGTCGCTGCCTGTCGATGGTACAAAACCTGCCACCCTGGATGGAAAGATCGATACGCTCACGAAAGGTTCGTTTATGACACCACCAGAACTTCTTCGGCTCCAGCCTGATCATCCATTTCCCAATAACCAGATGCCGGTGAAGCTGTACCGCTCGGCAGTAACGGGCGGTGACCTCGCCGGCGAGATCGAATCGCTATTTCGGGATAACGCCTGGCAAGGCACCTGGCGCAACGGCATTTTCGATTACCACCACTTCCACGCCACTGCGCACGAGGTGCTCGGGTGTGCGCGCGGCTCGGTTGATGTGCTAATTGGCGGCCCCAATGGCGAGACGGTCACGCTCAACGCCGGCGATATCGTCTTTCTGCCGGCCGGCACATCGCACAAAAATGTAGGCCACAGCGACGACTACCTGATCATCGGCGCCTACCCGCCGGGACAATCGCCGGATATGGAATACGGCGACGAGGATCGGTACGATGATGCGCTCTCGAAGATCGCCGGAGTGCCGCCGCCACAGCGCGATCCGGTAACGGGCGACCGCTTTTCCAGCGAGTAAACCGCCTGCCTCAATGTATATTTCCCGCCGTCATTCGACTACACTTCGGTAAACAGGCAACAATCCGGAGGAGATGTCATGATCGCGTTTTTGGGCCTGGTCGTGGTCGCTTTTGGAATTATTATTCTGGCGTTTCCGGATCTGTACTGGGCGCTTAACCGATCGTGCTGGCTGGGGTCCACGCCGGATAGCGGCCGGATCATCAGCGGCGTTGCGGCTATCTCCCTCGGGGTGGCGCTCCTTGTCGCCTTTGGTTGATACACGCGAAGGCATGGCCCCTGATGGATCGTGATCGTATCAGGGGCGTTCTATGTGATTCAGGTTCGAGGTTACTCGCCCCGCAGCCACCGGACCTTGGCGTCGATCTCTTCCTGGGAGACGTGCACGAAGCTGAGCTCCTGGCCCATCATGTCGTCCCAGTCGTTGCCAACAGCGCCGTCCAGCCCCACGCTTTCCACGCGATCTGCAGTGCAGTAATCGCGGTACTTGCCGGCCATACCGATAAGGTTGGTGATGCTGAGATCCGTTTTGAAGTGGCCATCAATTGAATCGAGCAGTGACGGAATCGCGCGGGCGGCATCGAGTCCGTTCGCCTGCTCCAGCATGCCTCGCACCACTTCCTGCTGGCGCCGCTGCCGACCAAAATCGCCCTCGGCATCGCCGCGGAATCGGCTGTAGAGCAGGGCCTGCTCGCCGTTGAGGTGCAGGTTGCCTTCCGGGAACGTTTCGCCATCGATCTCGAATGCGCTCTGGTTGTACACATGCACGCCACCGAGCGCATCCACCGTGCCGACCACGCCAGCGAAATCGACGAGTGCAAAGTGATCGAGCTCGATGCCGAGCATCTGCTGTGTCACCAGCATCTGGTATTCAACCCCGCCCACACTCAGGGCATGGTTGATTTTGCTCTGGCCGTAGCCGGGGAGCTCGGTACGCGTGTCGCGCGGAATCGAGACCACGCGGCATGTTTCCGCATTTGGGTTGATGTGCAGCACGCTCAGCGAATCCGGTCGCACGCCGATGTCGATCTCCTCACCGTCGCGGGCATCCACACCCATCATCAGCATGGTGATGGCGCCACCTTCAGACGCCTGCACCTCAGCCGTTGGCTCCTGCAGCGCCTGGCCAGCAGCGGAGTTCGGATCCGGCGTGCTCACTTCCTGAAGATGGCCGAATTGCTGATTCAGCACGAAGGCGCCGCCGCCGATCACCATGCCGAGAATAATGAGCATGGTGAAGGGAATGATGAACCGCTTTTTGCGGTACCAGGGGCGTTTGCGGCTCGCGGATGGCGATGGCTGCTGTGCGGCTACGCGTTGCGCCTGGCCAGGTTGAGCTTGCGCAATGGGCATGGTGGCGGTTCCACCGGAAACGTTCATGAGCGCAGCTCCGCAGTTTGGACAAAAGGCGTCGGTCGCTTCGATCTGCGCCTGACACCGTGGGCAGGTTGATGGCATTCGTTGGGTGCTCCAGTAAACTGATCAGATGAGGCGAAAACGCGCAGCCTCAAGCCTCGGAGTTTATCACTTCCGCTGCTATCTATGTTAACCCGTGGCGATGCCGATTCGTTTCATCATGCGGTCGGTGAGTATCTCCACATCGTTTACCGCGTCCACGATATCTTTCAGTTCTTCCCAGCTCACAATCAGCGGACGCACCGGATGCATGATGGTGTTGCGCAAGTCGTTGATGCCGCGGGCGATTGGTCGCAGTTGGTTGGGATCGTCGAACTCCAGCAGTCGCCAGACGTTGTTGCTTTCGGTTGCGATGTGGAAGAGATCGCTTAGCGTGGCGTTGGTAACCGGGCTGAGATCGACGCCTTCAGCGCGCTCTTCATCGTAGAACTCCTTAATGCGCTTTTGGGTGCTATCGCTGAGGAGGCGGATGGCACCCCAATCGTCTCCGAACTCATCCATAATCAGCTGGCCGAGAGATGTTTCCAGAATCACGAGCATGCGGTAGATGTGGGCGCGGAAGATGGGTCGGTTGAGATCGGCGGTGGAGACGATGCCGAACCAGTTTTCCTGGTAGTCGTCTGCATCCGGATCGGCGCCGTGCAGGATAACGCCTTCATCCCGCAGTCGCCGCAACAGCGCCGAAACCGGCATGAGATGCGGCAGGATATTGCAGGGAATCGTGGCGTGATCGGCGGTGAGCTTCGTGTTGCTTGCCTTGAGCTCGGCCAGGCGCTCCACCGAGATCGCACCGAGGCATTCGGAGTTGTCGCCCACGATGGGGAGGGATCGCACCCGTGCTTCCTGCGCCTGTTCCACCAGCGCCGCATCGATCTTGCCCGGCGACACGGTAATCGCCCGCTGCTTCGGCGTCGAAACCGTGGTGAGATCGATCATCACAGGCAGTTTTGGCGGCCGGGTGACGGTGTGTGGCATGGGGTTGGTCCTCTAGTGAGTACTGCAGAACTCTGCTCAAGAATACCTTTTCACGCGACACTTGAGATTCTTTGCCATACAGGGGTTGTGAATGAGGCGAAACGGGTAGGAACCTGATCGTGTTTGGATCGGGTGTAAGGCTGTTGCGGGGAGATCGAATGTAAAGATAACAGACGTTGTCCGACATCGAACCGAATCATTGACTTAGAAATGCGGCACTGACCCGACAAGAAAGGATTTTGATTTGACTACACGACGGGATGTCTTCTCTACTCCAATATGTGAATCGACGTGGCACATTTGGAATGTCTGGAGGAGCAGAATGTCACTGGTTGGATACTCGGGGATTTTTTGAACGAGGTATAGATTAGGAGTCTAAATTTGGATCGCCTGGAGCCGTGATGCTCCGGGCGGTTTATTGTGTCGAGAGAACTCTTCAAGCACATGCTTCAAGTATTGACGGCGGGAAATTCCTGTAGCACACTGTTACTACTTTAACCCAGAATACGGGTTGCTCAGGAGAAGATTAACCTATGAAACACCGAACGACCAACCAGCTTGTTAAGGAGTTGGTTGATAGAACTTCTCGTCAATATTTGGCCGATAAACTAGATGTACATCTTGCCACGGTCGGGCGTTGGATTCGTGAAGATACTGAATGCACTGAGTATCTGAGACCACAACTGGAAGAAATGCTCCGACCTCCGTTTAAAATTAACCAAGATTCATCTGAATACGATTCGTTCACCTTTATCGATTTGTTCGCGGGTATCGGTGGTATGCGGCTTGGGTTTCAACGTGCTGGAGGCCGATGCGTTTTTACAAGCGAGTGGGATCGATTCGCGAAGAAGACTTATGAAGCAAACTTTGGTCCAGAACCTCATTTTGCAGGGGACATTACGGAAGTGGACGCTGCAGATATTCCTGATCACGATGTCTTACTCGCAGGATTCCCCTGCCAACCGTTCAGTATCGCGGGAATATCAAAGAAGAACGCTCTCGGAATGAAGCACGGTTTCGAATGCACCACTCAAGGCACTCTCTTTTTCGACGTGGAAAGAATTATCGCTGCCAAACGGCCAAAAGCCTTTTTGCTCGAAAATGTGAAGAATCTTCGCAGCCATGACGGAGGAAAGACGTTTGCCGTGATTATGGCAACACTGGAAGAGTTGGGATACAAAGTACATGTACGAGTTGTTGATGGTCAGCACTTCGTTCCTCAGCATCGCGAGAGGATACTTTTAGCTGGATTTCGTGAAGATGTGGACTTCGACTTTAACGATCTTCCATTACCACCTGCCAATCACACGATGTCTGAAGTTCTACATCCTGAGGACGGCAGCGAAGCTCCCGAGCCGCGTTACACCTACGGCGAGTTAGCAACTGTTTCTGAGAAATACACACTGAGCGACAAACTGTGGAACTACCTGCAGGCATATGCAGCCAAGCATCGTGCAGCTGGAAACGGATTTGGCTTTGGTAAGGTCGGACCAAACGACCGGGCTCGCACATTGTCAGCGCGATACTACAAAGACGGTTCAGAGATTCTGGTGGATCAGGGACCTACACGGAATCCGCGCCGTCTTACACCGCGAGAAGCGTCGCGGCTAATGGGGTTCCCAGATGAATTTGTGATTCCTGTATCCGATACCCAAGCATACAAGCAGTTTGGAAACAGTGTGGTGGTTCCGGTGATGGAAGCAGTAGCGAAGTTGATGAAGCCTGCGTTCATGTCGATTCAAAGCGAAGCTTTGGAGTCGACAGAATCTGGTCGGGTTTACGATTACCAACCTGCGATTTCCGAATTATACGCGCCAGTAAAATGATAGGTGGTTTGGTTTGACGCAGCAGTCGCTTAGGGACGTCATTCGCGGCGTCGCGGTCAAGAAGTTGGCAAGTGTTGAGCTTGATCCCGAGAAGTCGAACCAGCACGAACTGAATGGTTCCCGTTCAATGCGGCAGTTGTTCGGGGAAGAGGCATCGGATACGAGGAGATTTGCTGGGAGTATTGTTTACCTCAATGATGAGGCCGAGGCGCCGCTCGAAGTTGAGGATTTGGAGCTGACTTGGTACGACGCACGGGCCAGCCATCCGAATCGAACTGAATGGCGCCTATACTTTAATGTCCGTAACGGTTTCGGCGAATCTCTTCCTGGTGATACTTTGTTCACGATACGAACGCATGACGATCATGTGTTGTTGGTGATTGCTGAACAAGGTTCAACGATCGAATCTCAATTACACTGGCTATTTTCATTTACTGAGTCGGATTCGGAAAGCACCGCGGTCCATTTGCAAGGCGATCTTCGCGAATCAAGAGTCGGTCTTGTCGAAGTTGCGTTGCTAGAAGCACTTGGTATCGAAGTCGATGATTCAGAGGATGATGCTCTTGATTTGTTGGTTGAAAGGTTTGGCTCGAAGTTCCCCATCACTCGCCTCTTCTCAAAATTTGCTCGTGAATATTCTGGAGCCAGACTAGAAGATGCTGATCCAGATACTATTCTTGTTCAGTGGATTCAGACGGAAGAGAGGCTGTTCAGGACGTTTGAGAAACATTTACTTATGCCACTGATCCCCGATTTGAACGATGTGGATGAGTTTCTCTCTCTTTCCCTCTCTGTGCAAAATCGGAGAAAGTCCCGAGCTGGAAGAGCGCTAGAGAACCATCTCGTTGCAGTGCTTGATGAATTCAACGTCAGATATAGTCACGGGGCAATCACGGAGAACAAATCGCGACCTGACTTCCTGTTTCCGGGCCATACCGAATATCATGACCCGGATTTTCCGGTTAATCATCTTTGGATGCTGGGGGCGAAATCTACTTTAAAGGATAGATGGCGACAGGTGCTTGCCGAAGCGAAGCGGATCCCAAAGAAGCATTTGATTACACTTGATGTTGCTGTGTCAGACAGCCAAATGGCAGAAATGCGGTCTCAATCCTTGCAACTCGTGGTGCCCTCACCATTACAGGTGGGATATTCCGAGTCTCAGCGATCTGAGATTTGGTCACTCCATTGGTTCCTCGATGAAATCACAGCTTCTCAGACCAAGTTAAATTAGTTAATGCCAGACATAGTTGACCCCCAAACAAGATCGCGAATGATGGCGGGTATTCAAGGTAAAAATACAAGGCCCGAAATCGCCATCCGTAAAGGGTTACACGCCCTCGGGTTTCGCTACCGGCTGCACGACTCCAGGTTACCAGGGAAACCGGATATTGTCCTGGCCCGGTTCCGTACCGCTATTTTTGTGAACGGCTGCTTTTGGCACGGGCATGATTGCCATCTATTCAAGTGGCCTTCCACTCGCCCTGAATGGTGGAGAGCCAAGATTGAGAAAACCCGAGTGACAGATGATGCTGCAAGGAAAGCGCTCCTTTCCGATGGTTGGCGAGTTGCCGATGTGTGGGAATGCGCCCTCAAGGGACGCACCCGCTTGCCGTTGGAGGAGGTGATCGGTGAGCTCTCCGACTGGATCGTCGACGGCGTAACCGATCACCTCATCATCAGAGGCAACGACTAATCCCCTACTCCTCTTCCACCTCAATCCGGGGGAAGACGGGCTGGGCCTTGGGCAGGGTTTGGCCGGCGAGGGCGTCGCTCCATTCGCGGCTGGTTGCCGGGCCGCCATCTTCTAGCGAGAAGCCGAGCTGACCGGCGATCCGCTCCGCTCCTTGCGGGATGAACGGACTCATCACCACGCCCACCACGCGGATCGCTTCGATGAGGTCGGCGAGCACAACATCCAGCTTCGCATCGGCTTCGTCGTCGCCGTTCTTGGCGGCTTTTGCGATTTCCCACGGCTTGGAATCTTCGACGAATTTATTGGCGGCGGTGACGATTTCCCACGCGGCGGAGAGTGCCTCGCGGAAATCGAAGCGGTCGATGGCGGTGTCCATGCGCTCGGGTACGGTGAGCGCGAGGGTTTTCAGGGTGCTTTCGCGATCGGCATCGACGGTCGGGACGACTCCGCCGCGGTAGCGCTGGAGCATGCCGACTGAGCGGTTGACGAGGTTGCCGAGATCGTTGGCGAGATCCTGGTTGTAGCGGCCAATGAGGCGTTCTTCGCTGAAGCTGCCATCGCTGCTGCGTGGCATTTCACGTGTGAACCAGTAGCGCAGTGCATCGGTGCCGTAGAGCTTCACGAGGAGCATTGGATCGACCACGTTGCCGCGACTCTTGCTCATCTTTTCACCCTCGTTCAGGATGAATTCGTGCACGTTGACGGTGGTTGGGAGTGGCTCGCCGGCGCTCATGAGGAATGCTGGCCAGAAGACGACGTGGAAGCGGATGATGTCTTTTCCGACCACGTGCACGCGTTGACCATCGCTCTTCCAGTAGCGATCGTAGAGTTCGCTTTCGTCCTCGGCGTAATCGAGCGCGGTAATGTAGTTGCTCAGCGCATCCACCCACACGTACATAATCTGCTCTGGATCGTCTGGCACGGGCACGCCCCACCCACGACCCCGCAGCGCCTGGCGACTGATGCTGATGTCCTCGAGTCCGCCACGAATGAAGCTGAGGATTTCCTCGCGCCGATGCTCTGGCTGGATAAGCAGGGTGTTGCTTTCGATCAGCTCAATCAGGCGATCCTGATATTTACTGAGCGCGAAGAAGTAGTTCTCCTCATCTACGGCCTCTGGCGTGGTTTCGTGGATCGGGCATTTGCCATCTACCAGTTCTTCCTCGCGGTAAAAGCGCTCGCACTTAATGCAGTAGCTGCCCTGGTAGTGCCGTTTGTAGATGTCGCCAGCCGCGTCCATCTTGCGCCAGAGTTTCTGGGCACCAGGAAAGTGACGCGGATCGGTGCTGGTGCGGATGAAATCGCTGTACTCAACGGCGAGCGGTTCCTGGATGGCTTCAAACGCATCGGCATTGGAGCGCACCATTTCCTCGAGCTCTACACCTTCAACTTCGGCGGCTTGCACCACGGTGAGGGCGTTTTCATCCGATCCGCTCAGGTAGCGAGCATCGTGCCCCTTGAGGGCGTGATGCCGACGGAGCACATCGCCCTGCACCGCCTCGAGCGCGAAGCCGATGTGGGGTCGTCCATTCACATAGGGAATGGAGGTCATGACGTAATAGGGTTTTTTAGTGGATGAATCGGTCATTGGCTGGTACCTCCCTGATCTGGTTTTCATCGTTCGGAACGAGCATGTCGCAAATCATCGTCAGCACGTGACGATGCCAGGGACGAGGGGCATGGCCGCACTCGTGGTACCACCCTTGGGTTGCGTGCACCTCGCGGCACACGCCTCAACACCTGGCGCCGGGGAGGAACCCCTTAAGCAGGTGCGCCTGGTAACGGAGGCAATCCGGCACCGTCTACTTACACGGAGGGGCCGTGCTTTCGGGGTACGGCTCAGAGGTCATCTCGGCGTTCGGGAGTACGATGCCGCATTTCAGCGTGCGCGGCTCTCTGCTATCGCTCTGGTCGAGCGCCTACCCATCCTCATCATCGCCCGCGGAGGGGTACTCCGCGTGCCTATTAGTGTACATGAGGCCTGAACGAAATGCGCACGGGGTCAGGAAGCGGCCTGCTCCATCTCTGGTTCTGAATCCGCTTCGTTCGGCAGGTTGCGCATGCGGCTTAGGATATTGTTCAGCACCTCAACCTGCTCGCCCAGCTTTGCAAGGTCTGTTTCGCTGAGTTCTGAAAGCTCTTCCTGCAAGGGCGCCGTGAAGAGGCGTTCTATCCAGTCGCTGATATCGACGCCCTTTTGCGTGAGCACCAGGTAGTGGCGGCGCCGATCCTCAAAGGCGACTTCCCGGGTGAGGTATCCGCCTCGCTCCAGTTTGTCGACCGCGCGGGTAATGGCGCTGTTCTGCACACCGAAATGTTTGGCGATGCCGGTAGGTGTGAGCTCTTGCTCTTCATCGGCTGCCTTGCGCAATACCCAGAGGATAGATGCCTGCCGGAAGCCAATGCTGCCGTATGGCGTTTCAAAATCCCTCACGTCAATCGCCCACAGGCCCCAACCCGGCAAGGTGTGAACCATGCGAGCGGCTAATTCGAGGGCGCCGTTTTGATCGTTCGACATAATATGGACACCTCCAGTAAAAGCCGATCAATCGGCACTTGTTACTGCGCCAAAAACTTCACTCCGTGTTGAGCAAGCCAACCGCTTACATCTATTGTATCAGGTGAAACGCCTGATTGCGTTATTGTCGACACACCTGCATTCCAGTCGCGCAGTTGATTCTCAAGATCAGAGCCTGCCAACACACCCGGTCCCTCCTTTTCTGCAGGGTTAACGAGCAGAACCGGCAGATGGTTCAATGGCGCAAGCGGTGGATCCCAGCCCGGCACGACGGGGAGGAATGTGTTGATGGCGATGACACCGCTTATCAGTTCCGGCACGGCGAGCGCGGTCGCGAGGGCCATGATTCCTCCCTGCCCGATTCCCACCAGGTAGGGCAGTTGAGGCGATTCTTGCCCGGATCGGTCGACTTCATCCCAGAGGAATCGCTCGATCTCCGAGAGGGAATCGCCGAAGAAGATGGGAGATGGCCGTTCGATCGGCCCCAGGAACCAGGTGTAGCCAACAATATCGTGGCTCACAAAGACACCCTTGTAGGATTCGAGTGCGAGCACGCGCCCATTTGGCGATATGGCCGTGCCCCAATCGGCAACATCACGGGCGAACTGATTGTGATCGTGCAGGGTGATGACCGTCGGGCCGTCGGTCTTTTCTTGCACCGAATAATGGATGAGCTGACTAAGAGGACGTTTGGTGGACATGCATATCTCCATTAACAAAAAAGGAGGGTGCTACGAGAGCACCCTCCCATACCACGTGATATTAGGATACCGGTTTCTCGTCGGACGCTACTGCGTGTAATGCTGCCTGGTAGCCCCAAACGTGGGCATTACCCAGGGTGGCACCACCGCCCCAGTAGGCGTTGACGCTGGTGGATGCAACTGCGTTTCCGGCACCGTACAGTCCGTCGATCGGGGTGTTGTCCCACCGGACGATCTGGCCGTGGTTGTTGATAACCGGGCCACCGTTCGTATCCACCGCCGCCGGGCTGGTGATGAAGGCGTAGTATGGGCCCTCGTCGCTCAACGGGTACATGGCAACGTTCGGCTGGTCTGGCGAGGGGTACTCCTCCAGGTTGGCGGTCTGCGCCATCGGGCCGTACGGCACGTTGGTATCGTAGCCGCGCTCACCACGCTCGAAGTCTTCATCCACGCCGGTGGAGGCAAACTCATTGAATCTTGCGACTTCGTCGGCCAGGTTAGCGGCGAAGTTCTCGTGCAGTTCGAAGCTGCCGGTGACATCGGAAAGCGATTCAACGCGCTCGGCAATGGCTTCAGCGAGCTCCTCAATGGTGTTTCCGCTCACGATGTATGGCGCCGTGGAGGGGTCGCTCGGCAGCGGGAAGCTTCCGCCCCAGTTGTCCTGCATGCGCTGGTCATACACGAAGAAGCCGAGTCGGTTGGTCCAGTCGCCTTCGTTTGGGTTGTAATCGAAGTGCGCCATTGGGCGATCCTGGTAGCTGCGCTTCTCGTTTCCGAACCGGCGACCATTGCGGTTGACGATCATGAAGGAATCGCCGTTGAAGAACCAGGTGCAGTTGTAGGCGGCGCTGTTGGCAACCCCCTGCTCGAAGATGCTGGAGTTACGCCACACGTTCTGCAGGTTGCTGAGCTTGGCACCGAGCCTGGATGTGATGCGGAGCAGGTCGCCTTCGTTGGTGGGCGCCGAGCAGCCACCGAAGTACGGCAAGCCGACCAGGTTGTGCATCATGTCTTGGTTGCGGCCAAAGCCACCACTGCCGAAAATGACACCCTTGCGGGCGCGTACGGCGATCTTCGTCTCGGTTACCGGAGTGGCCTCTGGCGTGCCGGTCTCCGTGCTGCCGGAAGACGGCAGCACGGAGACCTCCACACCGATAATCTGGTCATCGGCGTTCACGATCACATTGTCGACGCGATGCAGCAGGTGCAGGTCAACACCTTGCTCTTCGATCCACGCCTGGTAGCCACCAATGAGCTCACCACCACCGCCGACGCCACCATCTTCCGTCTCCGGGTGGAGTGTGCGATGTGTTGGCTGCACGTTCTCTTCAAAGTGGTCCATGTAGTCGATCTGAACCTGGTCGAAATTCGGACCGAAGTTCTGACCATAAATCCACTTGACGGCGCCAACCTCTTCCAGCAGCGCCGTGACTTCCGGCGAGACATCGACATAGGTCGAGATATTCTCATACACCTCTGCCGGCAGGCCGAGTGTCTCGTGGTTTGGGCTGTACAGGTGTGGGTAGGAGTAGCGAGCCATGTACTTGATAACCTCCTCGCGGGGGTCGTCAATACCATCGGCCTGCATAAGGGAGCTGTTTGGGAACCAGGATCCGCCACCAGATGCGAGGGTGGTGCCGCCAGCGTAGGAACCCTTTTCGTACATCACAACATCCGCGCCCTGGTGCCGCGCGGTAATGGCGGCTGCAAACGCTGCACCGCCGGAGCCAACCACAACAACGTCGTGCTCGGCGTCCCAGCCATCCTGTGCGGCGGCCTTCGATGCGGTGAAGGGCACCACGCCAAAGCCTGCTGTAGCGGCAGAGGCAGCGCCTACCCCGCTTGCTTTAAGAAACCCGCGACGCGATACACGCAAACGGGAATCAGACAAAACGCTCATTAATGTCTCCTGACATTTCAATTGCCCTGATCTGAATTACGATATCCAGTCCAACCAGATGCTTGCTAAACGCAAATATAGTGATCAGGTGCAGCAATACCCATGACCTGGTGAAATAGATACCCTGACAGCTTATGTAGGGGAAACCTCGATGTCAAGGCAAAAAGTGATATCTGTCACGAATTGCCAGCAAGCTTGCTGAAAATCCACGTTTGAGAGCTCAGGCGCACCCGACTCTCAACTCCCGCGTTGACCTGAAAGTCTGATCGACAGCCTTATAAAAGCGAACAACTCCACTGAGGTTGGGCTGAGTACATCAGCCTCATCCTCAGGGGAGTTGTTCTCTATGGACGATTCGTTATCCAACGCAAAGAACGTTGGATCGGTTGTGACTTAACTATCCGCGTAGTTCCAGTTTGCGATGTTCCAGTAGTCGTACGAGAAGGCCGCCAGGGAGATGTTCTCCTCTCGCAGCTGGTTGCTCATACCGCGTGGAGTGCCGACCAGAATGAGCGGAACGAGTACGTGTTCGTTGATGAGGTGATCGTTCATCTGAATAAAGAGGTCGGCCAGCGCATCGGCATCGGTTTCCTGCAGGGCCGCTTCGTACAGGGCGTCATACTCCTCCGAAATGTAGCGGCTGTTGTTGGATCCAGACCATCCGTTGCTTTCCTGCGCGACATTGCTGGCATCCTCGCCGGAATACCAGTTGGACATGAACGAGATCGGGCGCGGCGAATCCGGCACCGATTTGTACATGCACATGTCCCAGAAGAAATGGTTGATGTTCTGGTCGTTCCCGGCTGATCCATCGTAGAACATGCCCGGGTCAATCGACTCCAGCAGGATCTTAAAGCCGATGTCTTCGAGGTTCGCCATCACCACAGATTGGGTTTTCTGGCTTATTGCGTTGGTTTCGGTGGCATAGGTCAGTTCGAGGGCAACGCCGTCCTTCTTGCGCACATCGCCATCCATCACCCAGCCGGCGTCCTCCAATACCTGTCGGGCACGCTCCGGATCAAAGACGTACTCGGTGTTTTCGGAGTAGGTGGCCGGGTCTCCCTGCACGATATTCACCGCCACCGACATATCGTCGCCGTAGAACTGATCGCGAATGATCTGGCGATTGATCGCGTAGCTGATCGCTTCGCGTACGGCCGGATCGCTCAGGCGCGGGTTCGGCGTGTTCATCTCGGCTCTCTGGCCATCGACTTCTGTATGAGGATCAGCGAACTGGAAATTGAGGCGTTCCACCGTAGCCGCCCCGAAAGGAATTGTGCGACCCGGCGAATCCTCTCCCTGCATCTCCTGCAAGATCTCGAATTCCGTCTGCAGGTACCAGGCGTAGTCGTACTCGCCTGTCTGGATCACCGCACGAGCTGCGGCAGCGGGATCGCCACCTCCCTTGAGGTAGATGCTGCTGAAGAACGGTTTGTTCGGCTCGCGATAGTGCTCATTGATCACGTATCGCACCTCATCGTTCGGCGTGAACGATTCCACCATGTACGGCCCAGTACCTACGGGACTGGAGAGGAACGCATCATGCGCTTCCGGCCCAGCCTCCAGGATGTGCTTCGGATAGAGATATCCGGAGGATGTTCCGGCAAATGGCGTCATCCAGAATGGATTCGGCGCTGAGAACGTGACCGTCGCCGTGAGTTCATCCACCACCTCCACGCTCTCAATCGCTTCGAATTGCGAATAGCTGGTGGCAGAGTTGTCCTTGTCCAGCACCCACTCGATCGTGAATTTGATGTCCTCTGCAGTCACCGGCGTACCGTCGTTCCAGAGCAGGTCTGGCAACAGTTCGAGCGTGACCTGTGTGAGGTCCTCATTGAGCATGCCGTTTTCCTGCGTTGGCACCTGCGTAATGAGGTTGGGATACATTTGCGCATCGGTGAGGTAGTGGATCAGTGGCTCCACCACCGGCAGGGCAGCGAGATAATCCTTCACGCCGGTGGAGACGTGCGGACTGAGCTGCGTCGGGGCTTGCCACTGGATGATGTTGAGCTCGGGTCCGGCACCACGCTCCTGGTTTTCCGTGCCAAAGTCCGGCCGCTTTGGTGCATCTGCCGGTGTGGCATCCGGAGTGGACTGGGCCGCCGTTGCCCGATCAGCGAGAAAGCTGATTGAGGCGGCGCTCAGGCCGAGAGCCGTTGCCTGTCGCACGAATGCACGACGAGAGATATCGCCCCGCACGAATGCATCGAAAATAGTTCGGAGATGATTTCGGTCAGCCACTGTTCCGTCCCTTCGCTGTAAGTCCTGCTAATAGAAACCTCGTCGGAATTCGGGATATCGGCGTGGATTGGGTCATCTTCGTTGACGATGCACTCATGCTAGGCGCAGCGCGCATTATTGGCAATAGCGTGGCTCCTGGCCTGGTTAACGCTACCTACGCGTATTTCGGCAGGATCTCCTGTTTGGCCATGTCGAGGAAGTTCTCCTGGTCCGGGCCGATCTGGTGCAGGTAGATATGCGTGAATCCAGCGTCGATATAAGTCTGGATTTGCTGATGGATCTTGTCGACGTCTGGACCGCACGTGATTTTCTCCGCGACGAGGTCCGGCGTCGCGAACGATTTAATCGCCTCCTGGTAGTGCTTGGGAAGCGAAAGCTCCTGCGAGGTTTGCCCGCCCAGGATCGAGTGACCCCAATACTGGAGCGCGGTTTCTTTGGCCTGCTGTTCGTCCTCGCCATAGCAGAGATGAATCTGCCCGTAGGCCGGTTTGCCCTCACCGCCAGCAGCGCGGAACGCATCAACCGCTTCCTTGTTGGGGGCCGTTGAAACGATGGCGTCACCGATCTTTCCGGCGATCGTCGCGCTTTCCGGGCCGGTAGCGCTGATGATTACCGGCGGAAGCTCTTTCGGCAAGGTGTAGAGCTTCGCGTTGTGCACGGTGTAGTACTCGCCTTCCACCGTGGTGTAGTTGCCTTCCCACAGTTCGCGGATGATCTCCAGCGATTCTTTCATCATCGCCTGGCGCACCGAGACCGGAGGCCAAACCTTGCCCGTGATGTGCTCGTTGAGCGCCTCACCAGTGCCGATACCGAAGCTGAATCGGCCGGGCATCATATCGGCGACCGTCGCAGCGGCCTGTGCCATGATCGTTGGATGATAATGATGACTCAGTGGAGTCACGCCGGTCATGATCGGGATTTTTGACGTGCGGGTTGCGATGCCACCAAGCACACTCCACACGAACGGACTGTGCCCCTGCGAATCCATCCAGGGATGGAAGTGATCGGAAATGCTGGCGAAATCGAAGCCGGTCTCCTCGGCTTTTACCGCGTGGTCGATCAGTTCTGTGCCGTTGAATTCTTCCGAAGAAAGTGTGTAGCCAATCTGAACCATAGGTAATATTCCTTCCTGTGGAGCGAGGCGATGATTGCCGCCGCCTACCGTTTGGGAAGGTGAAATGCCATTTTCGTGCCAAGGAGATGGATGGTAGTTAGGACCCGATTGGCTTCGCAGCCAGCTTTTTGATCAGCCCGTGCAAGACATTAACGCTGTTTTGAAGCTCGATAAGTGTTTCGTGATCCAGATCAGACATTGCTTCCTGAATGGCTGTGGTGTACAGGTTCTCGATGTATTTGCTGGCCTGTACGCCTTTTGGGGTGAGCGAGAGGAGTTGGCGTCGGCGGTCTTCGGTGGACGTGATTCGCTCGATCAGGCCGAGATGAACCAGGTGATCGCTTGCGCGGGTGATGACGCTGTCTTGAACGCCTATTTCGGCAGCGATGACGGAGGTTGTATTGTGATTCAACTTTCCGTCTACTGTGCCTTTGCGAAGAATCCACATAATGCTGGTTTGGCGGTATCCAATGCGGCCGTAAGGCGTATCCACCTCGCTCAGGTAGGCCGCCCACGATCCCCAACGAGGTAGCGTTGTAACCATTGCCAGTGCAAGTTCGGATCGGGAGACGTTGTCAGTCATTGGTCACTACCTACATGAACGAGCTCTATTTCGGCGAAGGTGCAAGCCTACGCGTTTCGTTGGCTTCGATCCATTTGGCAAGAACCTGTGTGTCGGCGGGGTCCTCTATAGCGGGATGTGTATCCACGCGGGCACCCCACTCAGAGAGCTGTGAGACCAACGAATCGCCTTCCAGCACACGAAGTTTACCCGTTTCAACCGGGTTGATGAGCAGGATGGGAAGATTATTGACTGGAGCGAGTGGTGGATCCCAGCCCCCGACCACTGGCAGGAACGCATCGATAGCGATAACGCCGCTGAGGAGATCGGGCACTGCCAGTGCTGCAGCGATTGCCATGATGCCACCCTGTCCGATACCCACCAAATACGGCAACTCGGGCTCGGTTTCACCGGAGCGATCGATGACATCCCACAGGAAGCGTTCGATTTCTTGCAGTGAATCACCGAAGAAGCTTGGAGAAGGAGCCGTATTCGGGCCGAGGAACCACGTGTATCCGACGATGTCTCTCATCACGAACACACCCTTGTAGGATTCGAGTGCGATCACCCTGCCATCGGGTGTGGCTGTTTTTCCCCAGGCGGCTACATCTGGACCGAACTGATTGTGATCGTGAAGTGTGATCACCAGGGGCGTGCCGGTGCCGGCCTGGATATTTGAGTAGATGAGTTGACTGAGCGGTCTGGGCACGTGGGTTCTCCGGTGGAGGGCACCTCCGACGGTGCCCTCCGGAACGAAACTAATCTGTCGACTTTTCTTCTGAAGCTACAGCATGTATTGCAGCCTGGTAGCCCCAAACGTGGGCGTTACCGAGCGTCATGCCCGCGCCCCAGTATGCATTGTAGCCAGGGCTGGCTACAGCGTTACCGGCCCCGTAAAGGCCTTCGATGGCCGAGCCATCCCAGCGAATGATTTGGCCATCTGCGTTGATCACCGGACCTCCACTGGTGTCCACAGCAGCGGCTGTCATGATGAACGCATAGTATGGGCCTTCGCTGGAAAGCGGATACATGGCCGGAGTCGGCTGGTCTTCGCTTGGGTACGGATCGAGGTTCGCGGTGGGTGCCAACGGCCCCCATGGAACCAGCTCGTCGTAACCGAATTCGCCACGCTGGAAGTCTTCGTCTACACCGGTAGCGGCGAATCCATTGAACCTCTCGACTTCGGCGATGAGGTTTTCGGTGAAGTTATCGGCAAGTGAGAAATCACCGGTCACCGGAGCGAGTTCTGCCAGCCGCTCTTCGATCTTGGTGGCCAGTTCCTCGAGCGAGTCTGCCTTCATTACATACGGTGCGGTGTCCGGATCACTGCTGAGGGGGAAGAATCCACCCCAGTTGTCCTGCTGTCGCTGATCGTGGATGTAGAAGCTCAGGCGATTGGTCCATCCGGCGTTGTTCGCATCCCAATCAAGATGGGCCATGCTGCGATCCTGATAGTTTCGCTTTTCGTTGACGAAGCGCTTGCCGTTCTTGTTGACCTGGAGGAACGAGTCGCCCTGCAGGAAGAACGTGCAGTTGTAGCTGTCGGCACTGGCGACTGCCTGCTCAAACACACTCTGGTTATTCCATACCTGGTGCATGCTGTTGAGCTTTGCGCCAACCGTGGTGGCCATATGCACGAAGTCACCTTCGTTGGTGGGTGCGCTGCAGCCACCGCGGTAGGGGAACGGCATAAGGTTGTGCATCATGTCCTGGTTCTTGGCGAAGCCGCCTGATCCGAAGATAACGCCCTTGCGTGCGCGAATCATCAGTTTGGTTTCGCCGCTTTCGGTCACCGGGGTAGCCTGTGGTGTGCCAGTATCGCCCTCGGAGAGAACAGTGACTTCGACACCAATGATCTCGCCGGTACTGTTGACTACAAGCTGGCTCACCTTGTGGAGCAGATTGATTTCGATGCCGTTCTCTTCCGCCCAGGCCTGGTAGTCGCCAATCATTTGGCCGCCACCGCCCTGACCACCATCCCCAGTGTCGGGATGTACAGTGCGATACCTGGGAGCCACGTTTTCTTCGTAGTGGTCCATGTAGTCGACCTGGATTTCGTCCTGGGCTGGACCGTTATTTCCGCCGTAGACCCAGGAGGTGGCGCCGATATCCTGCAACATGGTCGAGACTTCGCCCGATACGTCGTAGTAGGTGTTGAGCATGTCAAAGTCATGCTGTGGCAGGCCCAGTGTCTCGTGGTCCGGGTTGTAGAGGGCCGGGAACGAGTAGCGCGCCATATATTTCAGGGCGTCTTCTTTTGGGTCCTCGTGGCCATCGGCCTGCATGAGTACGTTGTTGGGGAACCATACGCCTGCACCAGAGGCGATAGTGGTGCCGCCTACGTAGGCGCCCTTTTCGAACATTGCTACATCAGCACCAGCGTTCCTGGCTGTGATGGCCGCAGCAAAGGCCGCACCACCGGAACCGACCACGACGATATCGTGCTCAGCATCCCAGGAACCCTGAGCCGCTGCAGATTGGGCGAACGGTACTACACCGATACTGCCTGCCATACTCGCGGCACCAACACCACTGGCTTTAAGGAAACCGCGACGGGATACGCGTAATCGTTCTTCACGATTAATCATTCTGGAAAATCCTTCGATTAGGTTACGTTGCCGACAACATCTCATCGCCGCTTCTGCAGCTGCACCATGGTCGGCAACCGTCGGCACATGGGCATTGCGTGATGTCGTCAATGTTTGATGACATCAATGAAAATACCTCACTAACTGTAGGGGCTTCCCCGACATTGTGCAAGCTTCTGTAGTGCAATGGGGCTATGACGTGCCTTTATATAGAACGCGGCGGACGTTTCGATTCGCCCTTTAAATGCGATGGATGCGGGGCGCCCTACTCCCGCATTCCAGAGCTGCGCACCAACAGATTGAACAAATTGGTCAGGATGTGGCGCGGAGCGTGCGAATGCCTGTTGCTACCCGCCTATTCGCGTGATTGAATGACAAAACACATGAACATGGTTCATACGCAGGAGGTAGACGTCATGGAACAGGTCGGCAAATCCGAAAGATTGCAGGCTGCGAGCACACTTAATCGTCGAGCGATGCTCGCCGGAACAGCGGCGACGGCTGTAGCGGTGGCAACACATTCTGTGGCAGCGCAGGGCACGCCGGAAGCCACTCCACAGGTCGATGGTGAGCTGGATTTTGATCGTGTGATGTTGGTTTCCGCCAACCTGTGTGGTGGAGCGAGGTTGAACGGGGACATCGCCGGACCGCTGATCGAGAAGCTGAATAGCGATCCAGCCCTGGTTGCGCCATTTGAAGAGCTCGAATCAGTCGACGAGTTCACCGAGGAGGCAATGGAAAACGTCTCGGAGGAGGCGAACAGGCTGGCAACCAACATCCTCCAGTACTGGTTCCTTGGTCGCTACGATGGCGAGCTCGTGGAAAATCGGGCCGAGATCTTCTTTGATCTCGCCTGTTGGCAGACACTCCCCTATTCCACCGCGCCCAGTACGTGCAAGAGCTTCGGTTATTGGGCCGAGGACATCGAACTGTAAGCAGCTACCATTTGAATCCGGAGGTCCATCGTGAAGCAGGAAAACGGCTACGACGTTGTCATTGTGGGATCGGGTGTTGCCGGCGCGCTCATAGCAGCTCGTTTGAGCGAAGCAGGTGCGTCAGTTCGCATTCTTGAGGCCGGGCTGCGAACCGATCGTGAAGAAGCGGTCAACCGGTTCCGCGCCGGCAAGTATGCTTACGAGAACCCGGAGTGGGTTCCCCAGCCCGCCGGACAGGACGTGAACAACTATTACGTTCAGGATGGCGAGGTCATGTTCGACAGCGACTATGAACGTCGCGTGGGTGGCACCACGTGGCACTGGCTCGGCAACTGCCCCCGGTTGCTACCAAGCGATTTTGAAATGAACACCCGATTTGGCGTCGGGGTCGACTGGCCAATGAGCTACGACGACCTCGAACCCTGGTACCTGGATGCGGAAAAGGAGCTCGGTGTTGCGGGGAACAGCGAGCACAACGATGGCTCACCACGCAGTGGCGATTACCCGATGCCTCCCCTGCCCCTCGCGTCCGGCGATCAGATGTTCAAGGAAGCCGCCGCCAGCCTTGGCCTTGAACTGTTGGAGACGCCACAGGCCCGAAACTCCGAAGAGGGATACCAGGGCAGGTCGATTTGCTGCGGCAACGCCATGTGTATTCCGGTATGCCCGGTGCAGGCGAAATACGACGCTACCGTGCATCTGGATATCGCTGAAGCGGCCGGTGCCGAGCTTACAGAAGGCGCCATGGTATCCAACATCGTTGTGGGAGACGACGGCGCCGTAAGCCGCGTTGAGTATCTCGATTCCGATGGAAATGTGCACGAGGTCTCGGGAAAGACGTTTGTGATCGCGGCCAACGGTATCGAAACGCCGCGGCTATTGCTCATGTCCAAAAGCGACGCTACACCAAACGGCGTTGCCAATAGCAGCGACCAGGTTGGGCGCTATCTCGCGGATCACCCCGAAGCGCGGGTTTCCGCGGTGGTACCGAATGCTTATGCAGGTTATCGCGGGCCGCTCCAGCTTTCCGGTATCGACCAGGTGCGCGAGGGTGATTTCCGCAGCGAACGTGCAGCGATCCGATTTCAGGTCAGCCACAGCGTAGGGAGCCCACAAAACGTGGCGGCATCGCTCATCGAGGAGGGCAAGGTGGGTGTCTCGCTCTTCTCCAGTATTGAAGAGGCTGCTCCGTACCAGGTGCGACTCGCCAGCATGATCGAGCAATTGCCTGATCCTGAGAATCGGGTCACGCTGGCTGAAGATCAGCTTGATCCCCTGGGGCTTCCGCGTCCGAAGCTGACCTATTCCTACGATGACTACATCATGGGTGGATGGGAGGCTGCCAACGAGCTCCACGATCAGATTCTCGAGGCGGTGGGTGCTACGAATATCGTTCATTCGGAGCAGCTCGGTGGTGTGGGTCACCTGATGGGCACAACGCGCATGGGTGATGATCCGGAAACATCAGTGACGGATAGCCACGGTCGAACACACGATCACGAAAATCTCTTCATCGCGGGGGCTTCGCTCTTCCCCACGACCGGTACAGCGAACCCGACGCTGACGATCGCCGCGCTTTCGTTGCGGACAGCAGATCACCTCATGAGCGAGCTCGGGCTGGAAGAAGCTGCTGCAAGTCTTGTTTACTAGCACCTTGAATTTGCACAGAACCCGGCCTCGTTGGGCCGGGTTCTGTCGTTAAACCTGTTCCTTGATGTACCTATTTCTTCACGGAATCCCAGGTGAAGAACCGCACGGCTACTGCGATGGCCACGATGCTGATGCCTGCCAGGATCAGCAGTTCCATCCAGATTGCCCCAATGCCGTTGCCGTAGAGCATTGGCTCGCGCAGGGCCTCCACGCCGTAACGCAGCGGCATCACTGCCATGATTGGTCGCATCCAATCCGGCATGGAATCAATTGGGAAGAACACGCCGCTCAGGAACATCATCGGGAAGGTGAGCATATTCGCAAGCCCCGCGGCTGTTTCCACATTGCGTGCGATGGCCGCAATCCCCGCGCCGATGCTGAGCATACATGTGCTGACCAGAACGATCGCCAGTGCGATGAGCAGCCAGTTACCACGCACATTTGCACCAAAGAGCAGCATGGCTAGGCTGATGAGGACGACGGTGCTCAGCAACCCGACGATCATGGCACCGAGTACCCGGGCAGAGAGGAACTTCCAGAGCGGAAATGGCGTGACCTTAATCCGGCGCAGGATACCTTTCTCCCGGAAGGTGACGAATGCCGTGGAGATACCGATGATCCCCGTATTCATCAAGCTGAGGGCGATGATGCCGGGCAGGAACCAGTCCATAAACGACGTGTTGAGCGAATCCACCTCGACCTGCTCGATGTCCACACCCATGCCCGCGCCGAGCACCTCCATGAGGATAGACCGGGTAGCGCTCATAGCAATCTGACTGTTGACATCCCCCTGTCGATCGGGCGAGTAGATGCGAATTGGATCGCTTTCATTTGCCGGGAACTCGAGAACCAGCACACGGTCGTTATTCTCCAGCGCTTCCAGTTCCTCGGCATCCGCGCCCTGGTAAACACTGAAACCATCTGCGCCATCCATTGCATCGACAACGGCAGCCTGGAGCTGGGTTTCCGCCCCGATGATGCCAACGTCGAAGTTGGAGAAGTTGTCGTTATCCCAAATAGAACCAAACAGGATGATGAAGAGTGCCGGGAAGGCGAGGTTCCAGAACATCGCCTGGCGGTTGCGCAGGCTCATCTTGATGTTGGCAACCAGCATGGCGAGGAATGAGGTCATGCCACACCTCCCTCAACCGTGCCTTGCTCCTCTTCCTCATAGGTTCGTCCCGTGAGGCTAAGGAAAACATCCTCCAGGTCGGCACTGGTGCTGGAGAGATCGCTCAGGCGAATATCTTGCTGCTCCGCCAGTGAGAGTAATGATGTGATGGTGGCTTGTACATCGGATGTCCCGACGCGAAGGGACTCGCCCTCAACCTCAGCATAGGTAGCTCCGGGGAGTTGCTGCAGTTGCTCGCTTGTCCATCCGGTGGCCTGGCTGGAGAGTGCTTTTACCACAGCATCCTGTGGCAGCGCGCGAATGAGCGCCTCCGGTGTATCGCAGGCGATGACCTTGCCAGCATCCATGATCGCAATGCGGTCACAAAGGTGTTCGGCTTCGTCCATATAGTGCGTTGTGATCACCACCGTGGTGCCACTGGCGCGAACATCGAGAATGGTCTGCCAAAGGTTACGGCGTGCGTGCGGATCCAGCCCGGTGGTGGGCTCATCGAGGAAGGTGACAATGGGGGTGTTCACCAGCGCCAGTGCGATGCTGAGCCGCTGCTGCTGACCGCCGCTGAGCTCCTCCATTCGACTGTCGGCTTTCGCTTCAAGATCGACGCTGCCAAGGAGTTGGGATGCTCGCTCTGCCGGGTTCTTCACGCCATAGAAATGGCCGAAGAGTTCCACAAGCTCGTGAGCCGAGAGGAACGGAAAGAGCGACGTGCTTTGCAGCTGCACGCCGATGATCTTGCGAACCTCATCAACCTGCTCCACAGCATCCAGGCCATTTACTGTGATACTGCCGGCGTCCGGCTCGCGCAGGCCTTCGATCATTTCCAGGGTGGTGGTTTTGCCTGCCCCGTTTGGCCCGAGGATACCGAAGATCTCACCGGGATGAATATCGAGGTCGATGTTGTTAACCGCAGTGAAACCAGCATACTTTTTGGTGACATTGCGAAGCTGAATGATTGGATCGGTGGACATGGAACTCCCTCGCGACGAATTTGACGCCGCAGAGATTGTACATGGGTATTGCTTTACGAAATCGGGAATTACTCCAGAAGTGTTTCTGGTTGATCAATCAACACCGGGATTTCCCCCGATGCGTATTGCCACAACAGATCACGATCAACTTCCCGGTATTCGTGAATTAGATGGTGACGGAGTGACACCCACTCGTGAATATCAGGGAAGTCACGTTCCAGATACTCGTCGGTCGACCTGGCGGCCCGCAGGGCCTCGCCAATGATTTCGAATTGTCTGATGTAAGCGGACTCTACCAGGAGGTCTTCTTCTAGAATGTCACGGCTGTGCCGAGCTACCCAGCCATGGATTGCCGTTGCCGCGAACAGTGCATCCTGAAGACGCTCCCGAACCCTATCGTTCATAGATGGGAATCGCAGTTTGATCGACAGACTGTTTGAATTCGGCTCGTCTAATAGCAGGACGGGAAACAAGATCGAAATTATCGCCAACGATCCGTTCGAGACCGGCGGCGAGTCGCATTGATCGTCGTCCCGCAGTTTTGTTGTATTCGCCGATATCGAAAAGAAAATCAAGGTCGGATCGCTCCGGATCCCAGTTGCCAGTGGCGGCAGAGCCGAAGAGCCAGAGTCCCTTGATTTCGTTCTCTTCACAGAGCGCGATCAGTTGCTCTCGGTTGTTTTCAATGACGTCGATCATGGTGTACCTCGTTTGCCTTTCAGCATAGTGAGCACAACCTACGATTGCAATTGCCGCACGATCTCCGGGATCTCATCCAGGTTTCGCGGCGACGCGAGGAAGACATGGGTCACGCCGATCTCTGCCAATTGCGCGAGCTGGGCGCGAACGCTGGCGACATCTCCCGCGACAACCAGTTCGCTCATCAAATCGGTGGGGATGGCTGCCCGGGCTGCGTCGAGATCACCCTCCCGGCGAAGGGCGCTGAACGCGCCTCCTCGGTCCAGCACGTCGTCGACCTTCATGGCAGTGCGGACGTCGGCCATGATCGAATCGATATCGTGTGAATGGCTCTGGAGCAATCGTTCCATACCGGGAAGCGCATGGATCATCGCCACTGTCGTCTTGCGATTCTCATACAGCGCTTCGGGGTCATCAGTGATGGTGACCTGACACCGGGCGTAGAAAGTGATCGCTTCTGGATCGCGGCCGGCCTTAGCCGCCAACTGTTTCACGTGCGCGATTTGATCCCGCATGAACGAAATCGATGTGAGATCGTTGAAGATCACACCGTCCGCATACTCAGCGGCGATCCGCATGGCAATTGGTCCAACGGCGGCCAGGTAGATCGGTACGTCGTCCTGCAGGGGACGCAGTTCCCGCTCCCAGCCTTGCACGCCGAGTTCGGTCATATCGGGCGGTGAGCTGGCGAACATCGTCTCGCTCCACCACTGGCGGAGCAGTGAGATGGTTTCCGGCAAGCGTTCGGTGGGGTTGCCGACATCCATGCCGAGTGCGCGTTCATACCATTCGGTCTGACCGCGGCCGAGGCCAAGGAATGCGCGGCCATCGCTCAGGAAATCCAGCGTGCTGACACTGGCGGCGATTTGGGATGGGTGGCGATAGTACGGATTCACCACGCCGGTGCCAAGCCGAAGGTTCTCCGTTTGGCGGGCGATGGCGCTGAGGACGGCGAATGCATCCCAGCCGTCTGGATCCTCCAGCAGCCAAAGTGAATCGATACCAGCCTCGTCGGCGATGATGCCGCGCCGGATCGTCTTTTCAACGGCGGCGCGGATGGCATCCGGATCATTTGCATCCTGGGCGCTGGCCCAGGATGCGGGGCCGCCATCGAGGCAGAACCTGAGACGATTCGGCATGGTTATTCCAGACCTCCGTCAACCCAATCGAGAAAGGCGAGAACATCTTCCCAGCCGCCGCCGCGGGAAAGTGCTTCTTCGGTGAGCATGACATCGCGGACGTATTGGCTGAGCGTTTCGCGTAGTTCTGATTTGGACATGCGTTGCACGGTGCGTCGGCAATCGCGATGCAGATCTCCGAGCTCTTCGTTTTCATAGAGCTCGCGCGGAGAAAGCTGGAAGACTTTCTCCAGGTTTGCCCATGTTTCCATGGCAGTGTCGGCATCCATACGGAGCCTCCTACTTCTCGCGGAAGTAGACGATCTTTCCGCCCTGGCGCTCGTCACCGAGCCGCATGAACAGGCCATCGACCTCGGGGTAGTGGGTCCAGTCGTCGCCGCGGTTCATGCTGTCGGCGAGTTCGGTGTCCACCAGCTGGGCGTAAATGCCGTGCTTTTTGCAGAGCCACACGTGCTCGGCACCCTCTACCGGGCGCATGCGATGGCGATCGCGCGGGTGGCGCATTCCGACTTCGCATAGTGGATTCGGGCCTGAAGATGTAGCAGAAGACATGATGTGTAAAAACTCCGGATAGTTGAACAATACTCTGGTCATCAAGTATACGGGGTCGATTGGATATCGCTCATGGTGGCCTGATTGTTAGCTTTCTCTGGTATCCCACTTGTGCGTGGCCAGATCTGGGAAGTGATCGGTAATCTGACGATCTCGCATGAACTGTTCTGCGCGCGATTGTTGTGCCCGTGACTCGATATCGCGAGCTGATTCATTCCAAACCCGGGAGGCCGCTTCCAGGAACTCTTCTTCCGTGAACTCCAGGAGGCGTGCGGCCCGTACAGCGTTCCGGAGGTGTCTTTCGGTTTGGGAAGCGATTGTCGGGGTCTCTGTTTCTGAGTTGGGACGAGCGTATGCATCAGTTTCTGTAGCTTTATGCGTGGTAGCTGAAGTCCTGTCACTATTCGAAAATGAATCTTTTGACTCGGCTGATGTTGTAAATGAATACCGTGAGTCTGATTGTCCTGCTTCAGTCCGAGGCTCTCTTGACGTCGCGCGTGGTTCAGGCGAAACAACTTTGTGCAGCGTATCCTCAGGTGCGGGTACGGGCAAACCAGTGTATGTAGAAACATCAGCGGTCCACGAAATTGGCTGGGCAGGTTCTGTCGAGGCAACATGATTCTTGCCGGGATTCTTGAACGGGGCGAGGTCGCTCTGGGTGAGTCTACCCTGCCGGAGGAAAATCTCTGTGAGCGCGGCCTGAGAATCGGGTGTCATCTTCGCGATGGTGGTCGCATGAGTCTGATAGAGCTTGCTATTGCGCAGAGCAACGAACAATTCACGACTGAGATTGCTCAGGTTCGTACGTTGTTGAACTTTGGAGCGAGTTAATCCAGTAATGGAGAAGATGTCTGATTCGGTAGCACCAGCACGCTCCAGCTGCTTTATGGCCCAGAATTCGGTGAGATAGTTTGACGCTCGAAAACCGTTGAGTACAAGTGAAATCGTGGATAACTCTGACTCATCAATATCAGAGAGGAGGATCGCCGGCAGGTGTGTAATCCCGTTTGAGCGCGCGGCGGCAATTCGACGATTTCCGTCGACGATTCTGAGGACGATTACTTCTTCGTGGTCGGGCGATTCGGCGACAACTATTGGTTGTACTACTCCGTTTCGCCGAACACTTCCAATGAGCGCAGGGCTTGGTGGTGTGCCGATGGTATCACCAAGTTCGGTCAGAGAGATTTGTCGAAGTGATCCTTCCATGGATTCATCCTTCTGTTATGTTGATTGCTCCTTTGCGCCAGTATACACGAAATGGAACGGATGTTCTACCCGGTCGTTGTGATCTATCGACAATTTTGCCCTCTGGAAAGTGCGCGCCACCTGATTTGATGCAGATGGACGCAAGTCGCTGGAACATGTATAGACGCCGTGTTTGTGCAGATCATGCGGCAAATTAAAGTTGCGCTGCCAAACGCGCATTTATTGCGATATTCGCCTCCGCACTTCGGCAAGTCGTCCGATTGGTGCAATGGCAGTCACCACGTCACCGGCATGCAGTTCTGTATCTGCGGTTGGTGTAACACCATGTTGATGCCGAAGAATAGCAACGACCAATGCGCCAGGCGGTAGCTTGAGATCGCGCAGTGTGACGCCAATAACACCTGCGTTGTTCTGCACCACAGCTTCTACGAGTACAGCGTTGTTGGGCATTGAGCGGATTCGACTGGTGCCTGCCGTGGTGTGATGCTGGTACGCGATCATGGCGGATTTGTAGGTGAGCTCTCCCACGATGTCGCGCCCACGAAGAACCATTGCCCTGGTGACATCGGATTCGGTGAGCTCTGTAAGGGCGATGTCCAGTGGAGTCGACTCCTCCAACGTAACGCTCTCAGGGCTGGTTTGGGACGAAACGGAAGTGGGCTGCATTGCATCTCTGGCTGTAAGCGCACGAAGAAGAGGAAAACTCATGCGCAAACGATGTGCAGGTGCGTGAGAGCGGTCTGGGAGTTGACTTGCATAGATGGTTGTATTGCCGACCACGGCAGTGGCAACCGCTACACATAGCATGGCCGGAGCCAGCAGGCTGAGGTTTCCTGTCATTTCTGCGACCATGAGCATCACGGCGAAAGGTGCATGGGCGACTGATCCGAAGAGCGCCATCATACCGATGATGACGAACGGCGCCGGGCTGGTTGGCATATGTGGGAGCAGATTGTGCCCGAATCGCCAAATTGTGGCCCCGAGCATGCCACCGATAACCATGCCAGGGCCAAAAATACCACCAGATCCACCACTACCGATACTTAGCGATGTGGTGATCATTTTGGCAAAGGGCAAGGTGAGAATGATCCACAGAGGCATCGTCATGAGGTCTGGTCCCATCGACATCTGAACCCATCCGTAGCCTGTAGCAATTGTTCCGTGCATTGCTATACCAATCAGGCCAACCAACAATCCACCAATGGCTGGCTTAATGTATTGTGGAATTTGCCAACGGCTGAAAAGCTGCTGTGTTCCGTAAAATGTCTTGCAGTACAGTATTCCGCCGATTCCTGCGAGAAGTCCGAGTCCGATATACCAGATGAGCGTTATGGGGTCTGTGAACGCGATTTCCGGCTGCGATCCAAAGATCGGTTCCCAACCTTCTATGACGCCAAAGACCGAATACGCAATGATGCTGGACATCAGCGCCGGCAGTAAAACGGATACTTCCATATCGTGAATGTAGAGAATTTCGGAAGCCATAAGCGCACCGCCAAGTGGTGCCCGGAAAATCGCACCAATGCCGGCACCCATACCAGCCGAAACGGCGATTCTTCGATCAGCGGGGCTAAGACGCAAGGCCGTTGCGAGCAGGGAGGCGAATCCGGAACTAATTTGCGCCGCAGGCCCTTCCCGGCCACCAGAGCCACCACTCCCTATCGTGACCGCACTGGCGAGGAGTTTTACCGGAGGAACTTTTGGGTTCGTGGTGGCATTGCGAAAATGGATGCTTTCGATAGCAGCATCTGTACCGTGTCCTTCAGCTTCAGGAGCCCAGCGGAACACGACTATTCCGCTGATGAGTCCACCGAGCATGGTGATGAGCGGTAGCAGCCACGGGCGATCCATAACCGTTTCGACGGGAGATCCCTCGCCTATCGGCAGGGGTGGGATGTATCCGACACCTCTTCCGAGAAATAACTCGGTGGCAATATGGATCGCTTTACTGAAAAGCACGGCACCCAAACCGGCGACAATTCCGATAATGGTGCTGATAGCAAGCCACTTCAGGAGATAACGGGTGCCCTCGTATCCAGTGTTGCTATCCGATTGAGGAGTAAAGAATCTGAACCTTTCGCGTAGTGAAGACAGCGAAGATTGTGAGATTCTATTTAACATGGATACTCTTGGAGAGATTGAGGTGCGCGGAAAATCGACAGCGTTTTTGCGTGCCGGATATTCCATTTCTCACCAAGTATACGACGCATGTTCATTGGCCATTTGGAAACCAGCTGGAGGAACTGGCTCACAGCCTGCTTCGCGTGTTGCCGGCGGCGCGTTCGCGGGTGCGTTGGTGACGTTCGGTTAGTGTGTTCAGCGTGATACTTGACTTATCGCTGTTTCTGCAATGGGCTGTGTGGGCAACGGAGCGGACAGGCGAACTCGCTATGCGCTATTGCTCATAATCGGGGGAATATCGAGGTTTTCTGGCATCGATTATGATGCTGACCATCCCGAGGCTTTCCGGTGAGTTGCGGGTATCGAAGCGGTATGATCGGCCGATCATGCCGTCGTCCGGATCCCACCGGGAGTGATGAAACTCACCATCCTCGTCGCAGTATTCGAGTAGCGTGACTTCGAATCCAGCATCCTCAAATACTGAGACAAGCGTTCGGTAGTCGTACACGATCTTGTGTGATGCGGCGGGATGATCTGCAGGACCCGGGCCGCCGATCTGCACCATTTGCTGGTACGCGTCGTTGCGGAAGTTGGCATCAGGCACGGCACAGCGGATGTAGCCACCGGGTTTGAGCCAGGCGCAGCAGTTAAGAGCGGCCTGTCTGCCCTCTTCTTCTGTCATGTGTTCCCAAACATGTTCCGCAAGGAATGCGTCCGCGAGTTCGGGGCCGAAAAGGCCTTCAAAGCTAGCCGGTTTGAGGAGGTTGAGTTGATCTTCCTGTGTCGATATCCAGCCCGGCTGTTGCGTTGATCCTGCTCCGATAATGATGCGGAGTTTCGTCATGACATCGCTCCCAGGAGCACGTGATACTGCGGAGTTTTGGCAATGGAGTCCACCCGGGTGAACACGTTTGCCATTTGCTTGCCATACGCCAGAAACGCGTTGGCGACAATGATGAGTTCTCCTCCAGGGTTCAGGCGACTGGCGGCTCCGCGGATGATCTCATTGGCGACGGTGTAATCGACCTGCTTGCCGCGGTGGAATGGCGGATTGCTGACAATTAGGTCGAATCGCCGGTCATCAAGATGATGGTAGACATCGCTGGCGAGGACTTCGGCCCTGATACCGAGGTCCTCCACGTTATGTGCCGCTGCCTGCACGGCGAGGAGATTCGCATCGGTCATTGTGATATTTCCGCCATTCATTGCTGCCAGAATGCCGATCACCCCTACTCCACAGCCGATATCCAGCACCTTCAGTTCAGGGGTGATTTTCAGGTGTTCCAGTAACAGCTTCGTGCCGGCATCGAGCTTTGCGCCCGCGAAGACGCCTACCTGGGTGTGGAGCGTGAGGTTCTGATCCATGGCGTTCACCTGGAACTCCCGCCAGGTTCCGGGAGCGATGCCGGGTTCGGTGCTCCAGGTGGGCTCCAGTGGCGCTCGGGACGTGAAGATCGCCATGCGATGCTTCTCGCGATAGCCGCTCCAAAATGGTGGGCCGAGAAGCGCTTCGGCATCTTTGATCGCGGATCTGCCTCCAGCAGCGTTTGGGCCGCAAATAAGGATGCGACCCGATTCCGCGATGTTTCTGCTTGCGACGATCAACTGCCTCCGCAACAGATCGCGATCAGGTGGAGCCGGTATTAGTACGGTACCGGCCGCATGTTCGGCGGCAGTATGCAGTACCGGCACGCGAGACGCGTCGCGCTCCCGAACGTCTGTAGGTGAAAACAGAACATCGCCGGCGAGGTTATTGGCGAGATCTGCTTCGCCGCCCAGCACGAGTGTGGACCCCTCACCTCCATAACGAGATGAGAGGTCTAGCAGCAGCTCCGATGCGACAATCATCGCTTACACCACGAACTTTCCATCTTTCTGGAAGAGTTCACCATCGACGGTGATCTGACCGCCCTGACGCAGGTCGCAAATCATATCCCAGTGGATGGCGCTTTCGTTTGTGCTACCGGTTTCTGGATACCCGCGGCCTAGAGCCATGTGTACGGTTCCACCGATCTTTTCATCGAAGAGAATGTTGCCGATAAACTGCTGGATATCGAAGTTGGTACCGAAGGCGAACTCACCGAGGAACCGCGCGCCGGCATCGGTATCCAGTGTGCTGATCAGGTAGTCCTCGTTGGCAGCGGCGGTTGCATCCACTACCTTGCCATCTTCAAACTTGAGGCGAATGTCTTCAATTCGGCGTCCGGCGGTTACCACCGGGAAACTGAAACGAATATGGCCATTGGCCGAGGTTTCGACCGGACTGGTGAAAATCTCTCCACTGGGGAAGTTGCGACGACCGTCGCTATTCACCCAGCTGCGCCCACCAACGTTGACTTTCAGGTCTGTATCCGGACCGGTGAGATGTATTTCGCTCTTGCCGTCCAGCCAATCGATGAGGCGTTGTTGTTCCTCGCGGAGCTCGAGCCACGCGGCTACGGGGTCATCCTGATCCAGCTTCATGCCGCGCATCACGAAATCGGTGAACGTGGCGGTATCCATGTTCGCGTCCTGCGCATACGCATCGGTGGGATAGAGGGTAAGAGTCCAGTCGAGATCACCATCGGCAGCGCGTTGCATAAAGGTGGCGCCGAGCTCGCTGCGTGCAGCCCTGAATTGACGCTGACGTGCCGGATCGACATCGCTGAGTCGGCGCGTATTCGTTTCCGCCCGGATGTTGATCACCACATCCGCTTCCTTACGAGTGAAGAGCTCGAAGGGTGTGAGCCAGGTGAGCTGTTCTTCGCTGCCGTGCTCAAGCAGGTACGGCGTATCACCTTCCGTCAATGGCCAGGTGACCGGGTGTGCGCCGCGATCGATAACCTCATGCGCGCATGCGGTGATGAGATCCTCGGCAGCGGTATGACCCATGATCACGACCGTCTGACCGGGTTTGACCTCAACCGAATAACCGACAAGGGCCTTGGCCCATTTCTGGATAATTGGATTTTTCAAAACGTTCTCCTTGGAAATTGCGTTCACGTGCTGGGAATCATTGTACGTCTGTTGCAAAAGGAGCCGGGTTTTAGAGGGCTAACTGTGCCCGCCGGGCAAATGTTGCGTACGAACGTAGTAACCTATAGGAGACGACATCGCGAATGTGTCGTGGTGGAATTCAGGGGTACGGAACGTACGCAGTGAACGTTCGCGGCGACAACATTTCGCCACCGATGGAATATCCCCGTATCAGGGAAATAGGCCGTCCGTATACCTTTCCATCCCGTCGTGAAGCGGTTTACAGTAGCTATGGGTTGATCGGAGTACCCGATCAGCTGAATCGAAACCCGTGCCCCCGCACCTCGATTCAGCACTGGGAACATGTGAGGGAGAAGAGGGAATGCTGACGCTTCGGGAAGCGCGGCAACGGCGACATATGTCGCAACAAACGTTGGCTGACCGTGCCGGTGTGGCACGAGTAACCGTTTCGCAAATTGAACTAGGCAAGAGCGCACCCCGCCCGCACATTGCCCGCCGCCTTGCACAGGCGCTGGACATGACGCCTGGTGAGATTCAGGAATTTAGTGGAGCGGTTCGCAGTATGCGGCTCCCTACTCCGTCGATCCTGGCCGCAACAGATCCGGAAGTTACCGATACGTAGAACGGTCTGTTCGCTGGCGATTTAATAATGCCCGCAACTACCCCTGGTGGATTCCCGCGATCCACCAGGGGTTTTCATGGTTGTTCGAATCAAGAGCCCGGGTAGAAAACCCGGGCCTACGGTTGTTCAATCTGCAGGATCTCATCACTCACATTGCCGCCGCTGAGGACAATGCCGACTTTCTTGCCGGCGACATCGATTGACCCGTTCAACACGGCGGCCAGGCCAAGTGCAGCCGTTGGCTCCACTACCGTTTTCATTCGGTACGCAAAGAAGCGCATGGCGTCGATGAGTTGTTCATCCGTGGCAGTTGCGATATCGGTGACGTGCTCATGAATGATGGGGAACGTCAACGACCCGAGTGCAAGCGTTTGCGCGCCATCGGCAATTGTCTTTGGCGTGTCGATTTTGATGATCTCGCCCGTGCGAAGGCTTTGTTGTCCGTCGTTGCCGGCTTCCGGTTCCACACCGTAGATTTTCGCGTTCGGGCTGAGTGCATGTGTGGCGATGGCCGTACCACCCAACAGCCCTCCCCCGCCAAGTGGTGTAATGACGATATCAAGCTCTCCAACGTCCTCAATCATCTCCATGGCTGCAGTACCCTGGCCAGCGATGATGTGGGGATGATCGAAGGGCGGAATCATGGTGCCGCCCTGCTCTTCGGCGATGCGGTTGCCGATAGCTTCCCTATCCTCCGAGTAGCGGTCGTAGAGCACCACCTCGGCTCCATACCCGCGTGTGGCATCGAGCTTGTTTGGCGGTGCATCTTCCGGCATCACGATCGTGGCTTTCGTGCCGAGAAGCTTCGCCGCGAGGGCAATCGCCTGGGCATGATTACCGGAGCTAAACGCAATCACACCGCCTTGCATCTGATCTGGCGTGAACTGACTGATGGCGTTGTAGGCACCGCGGAATTTGAATGCTCCCATCCGCTGCAGGTTTTCGGCCTTGAAGAAAAGCTGCGCGCCGGTACGGCCGTCGAGTGTTGAGGAGGTGAGCACCGGTGTGCGATGAGCAACGCCCTTGATGCGATTTGCGGCGGCCTGCACGTCGTCCCAGGTCACGTTCATTGGAGTACCTTTCTCGTAATACAGATCTCATCAATAGGCGCATCATAGCGCGAATTGGAGTGCGAACAATGTCAGAAGCGAACAACCCGGCCCTGGATTTGTGGAAGACGATGTACCAGTTAAAGACCCTTCCACGTACGGGTTGGGTGGATCGCGGCATTCCCGCTGCTGAGGCGGAATCGGTGGCCGATCATTCCTACTTCACCATGCTGATCGCCTGGGTCGTAGCGCATGAGGACGAGTCAATCGACGCGAACCGGGTGCTGCAACTGGCGTTGATACACGATGCAGCTGAAGCGATTGCTGGCGACATTCCACCGTACGATCCGGAAGATATCCCGACTGATGTTGACGGTCGGCGAGCGTTCTTTAGCGTGCGGCTGGACCGTTCGCCGGAGAACAAGGCCCGGAAAGATGCGATCGAGGCCGAGGCTGCCGAGCGCGTGATGGCAATGCTGCCGGCCTCGATAAGACCGATGTGGCAGGAACTCTGGCACGAGTATGAGCAGCAGGAGTCGCCGGAAGCCCGGCTGGTGAAGCAGGTCGATCGCCTCGAGGCGTTTATCCAGAGTCGAATCTACGCCGACCAATACCCAGATGCCCCGGTCGATGGATTCGCCGACATGGCGCGTAAGTCAATCGACCATCCGCTACTCACCGGGGTTCTCGACTCATTCCTGGCGGAGATGGATTAGCCATGGAGCTCCACAGTGGCGGTGATGATGACGCAGGCATTACCGGCCAGGCTGGCTGCGCCCGGTGTGCTGCGAGCATGGGTGCCGATCTCCGGGCCAAAGAGGTCGATGATGAAATCGCTGAATCCGCTAATAACATAACTGGTGCGGGCGAAATCCTTGTCGCAGTTCACGAAGCCGATCACATTCAGCCACGCGCTGATACGATCCAGATCGCCGATTTCACGCTTTAGCTCGCTCAGGATCGTGAGCGCTGTCAGCCGGGCGGATTCGTGCGCTTCTTCCGGACTGACCATGCTCGGGATGCTGCCCTTGCTTTCATGCGGAGTGCCATCCGGGTTACGGGCTGAATGTCCGCTTACATAAGCGGTGTTTCCCCGTACCAGAACCGGCACCGGAGGCCCTTCCACGCTCGGTTTGTAATTCGCGGGTGCGGGTAGCACCAATCCCATTTCTTCCAGCTTCTGCTCGATTGTCATGTTCGGACTCCCTCTCAATGCGTTGAATGCATTGATGGTAGCCTCGAATTCGATTTTGCGGGATAGCTAGACGCTCGCCACCAGTTCCCGTGCATTCGCCAGGTTCTTGCGGACGTAGGTAACGGGTTCGGCATTGCAGCTCGCGATGGTAGAGAACTCTTCGCCCCAGTGTATGTCACCCTCAAAGCAGACCTCTGGCCGGGTGGGATGCGTTCCGGTAATACGGACTCGAACCGCCCTGCCCTCGGTATCGGACTCGAGAACCTCGCCATGTTGGGCGTATTCCGTCCAGCTCCAGCCGATGTGGGTGAGGATGTGCGCTTCCAGCATCTGCAGTTCTGGGCTCGTGTGGCCGACCCAGCCACGGTAATGCGGCATAAGGGCTTCCGGCCCAGAGTCTCCCATCAGGATTTCGCGAGCAGCGGATTCGTCCACAAGACCCCAGGCGCGACCGCTAGGAAAATCGATCATGGTGGGTGCAAAACGGTGTCCACCCAGGTGAGAGCAGCGCCACACACGAGTGTGCTCCAGGGATTTCGCGGCAGCGTGCATTTTGATGTACATCGGCGCGCCGAACGTGGCACAGCAGGCATCGCGGCTTCCATGCGTGCACACGGCCACATCTCGCCATGGTGTTGGGTCAATGCTCGCCGATGCCGGGAGCGGTTCGTCCTTCGCCAGCGCCTGGATCACCGGGGCGATGTCACCATCGGACGCGATGATTTCGCGCCTGGTAACCACACCATCTTCAATCTGGATATCAATCAGGCGTTCACCATCCACCGCATACGCCGGATCTGGTGCCAACAGGTAGACTGAAACCTTGCCCTGCAGCTTTTGGAATTCGGCTATCGCATCGGTAACGGCCGACGGGATGTGCGGCGTCTCCAGCGGCTTGCGACTCCATGGCAGGGGAACTTCTATCAGGAATGCCCGCGTAAACTTTGGGGCGCTGCCAATGGGTGCTTCCAGCGAGACATCACGGGAGTTGTGAGAGCAAAAGGTGGTTGAGGTAGCTGACATGAGGATCCCTGGATAAATCCGACTATTGCAGTATGGATTCTACGAGGGACTGCCCGGGGTGTCAAAAGCAGCTACGAGTCCCTGGGGGCCCAGCTCATCCATCCCCAGTACACACTTCCCAGCCGCAAGAACACACCTGTGCCAACTCCAACCAGAACCAGCACTTCTCGAGGCGCCCCAAGCGCACGCACCAGGACGATGGCGATACAGGCTCCGAGCGCGGCGAGACCGTAGAGTTCGGTTTGTTTGAATATGGCGGGCGTGACGCCGGTCATCGTGTCACGGAGGACGCCACCACCCACTGCAGTGATGACACCCAGCAGGATGGCTGACCAAAACGAGAGATCGGCATCGAAAGCGCGTAATGACCCCGCCACTGCGAAGTTCCCGAGTGCGATTGAATCCAGCACCACAATCGACGTACGGAGCTGGCTAACGTGGCGACCCCAAACGGCAACAGTTATGGTGGCGACCATGACGGATGGCAGGTACACCGGATTTGTAAGCGCTAACGGTGGCCCGAGCGGCAGCATGATGTCGCGGATGATACCTCCGCCCAATCCGGTGACAAGCGCCAGGAACCATACCCCCATGATGTCGTAACGGTGACGCAGCCCGACCAGGGCACCGGTGAGCGCACCGATGAAGATCCCAAAGATATCTACTGCCAGAAAGATCGTGTCTGCCTGAAACACCCGGGCACGCCCTCTCTAAATCCCTACTCGCCTCCACGTGTGGCGTCCATAGTAGTGTGACTGATTTTCATCCAGAATGATGTCAGCACCAGTCTTCCAACCATTTTGGCAAGAAGTGAACCTAACGAAGCGTCACAAAAACCCCCGTTCAGCATGTTAACGGTGCTGTCGGGTGGTCGCTGGCAACAGAAAGGCACGAAATTTGCTTTGGTGTCCTTCAGAAGCTTCGCACCGGCGAAGCAATTGTGAAAGGGCCAAGCAATGGCTCGTCAAGAATTATTCGTAACCTGGCTCAATGATGCACATGCGTTTGAGAACGTTGTCGCATCGGCACTCAAGGATCAAGTCGCGCTCGCGGAAGGGCAAGCGGAAGTGCAGCGGGCGATTGAGGGGCACCTGGAAGCAACACATCGCCACATGGAGATCGTTGAGGGATGTCTCACGGAACTCGGTGAAAACACATCGGGCCTCAAGGACACCATGGCAAAAATGGGCGGCAAGATGCAGAGCATGATGCAAGCCGGTTCAGGAGATACGCTGATCACCGCCGCGCTAAATGACTATTCGGCCGAGCATATGGAGATCGCATCGTACGAATCGTTAATCGTCGCGGCGAACGAACTCGGTCACACAACGATTGCCAGCAAGCTGCAAGGCATTCTGGAAGACGAGAAACAAATGGCCCGGTGGCTCGAGGAGCAGATTCCGGTGCTCACCCGTCAGGAACTGATGAACGTGAGCGATTAGTCTTGCGAACAAAACACAGGGCACCACAACACATGTGGTGCCCTGTGATGTATTCGTGATTCCTACGAAAGTCTGCGCGCCCTGGCGAACTTGCGGGCGATGAATCCACCCACTATCGCCGCGCCCACCATCACAGCCGGCACAACCGCTGCCGTTGGTGGCGGTTCGGTGCGAATGCTCGATTCCATACCGAGCGCATTGCGCCCAACTGACCGCAACACCGCAGTGCCAATGTGAAGCGGCAGGTAGAGCGCCGGAACCATCTTCGCCCACAACATCGGATTGCGACCAGCGATTCGCGCTGCCAGGATTCCTGCCGGCACAAACCCAACCGTGGCCAATACGATATCCGAGGGCTTCATGATGAACGCCACAACCGCAGTGAGCGCGGTGATGCCCGCCCACTGGAGAGGACTCGAGCCACGCCGACGGCCTTCGAGAATAAACATTGCCGACGATGCAAACCAGGTAATGCCCGCGATTCCGTTCAGGATTTTCGAGAGCTGCCCTTCCGCAACAATCGATGCTCCAACGATCACCGCAGCCGTGGCCAGCGTGCCGGTTGCAATGCGCTCCTGTCGTGTTTCACCTAACAGCTTGTAGAGAGTTTCGTTATTCACTATGGGATCCGTTTCTAGAGAAATTCTGCGACCACACTATTTGCGAGCATCGCGCCCCGTTCTGTCAGCCGGATGCCGGTGTCGGTCGGTTCCAACATGCCCAATTCAGTCATGCGTTCAAGCGGTCCGCCGAACACATCGTGCATCGATTCGCCATGCCGGGTCTGGAACGCGTCTGCATTGACGCCATCGTTCAGGAATCGCAGCCCGAGCATCATCGTTTCGCCACGGGCGGTTTCTTCGTCCAGCACTTCAGTGTTGGATTGCGGCAATGCCCCCTGAGCCAGTTCGTTGATGTAGCGTTCGGGCAGCAGCTGATTCATGACGCGATTCCCGTTCATGGTGCCGAACGCGCCGGCACCTATACCAAGATAGTCGCCATGCTGCCAGTAAATCGCATTGTGACGGGAGTAGCCATCTGGTTCGCGGCACCAGTTCGCGACTTCGTAGTGATGCCAGCCAGCTTCATCCAGCATCCGAATCGCGTCTTCGTAGAGGTCGGCGGCGGCATCATCGTCCGGAATCTGGAGAATCCCGCGTGCAGCGGCATCTGCATAGGGCGTTCCGGGCTCGATGATCAAGCTGTAGAGACTGAGGTGGTTGGGCCCATCGTGGCCCATATCAATGAGCTGTTGCAGGTCGTTCTGCCAAATCTCGCGCGATTGTCCCGGCCAGCCGAAGATGAAATCCAGGCTTATTTCTTCAAACCCGGCTTTGTGCGCATCAGCGAGTGATGTCAGCACATCGGTAGATTCGTGCTGGCGACCGAGCGTGCGTAATCCGCGGCGATCCAGGGTCTGGGCGCCGATGCTGAGTCGATTGACGCCCGCCGCCCGGTAGCCTTGCAGGTGGTCAATCGATAGTGAATTCGGATTCGCTTCCATCGTGATTTCAGCATCTGCGTTCACCGGTAGCGCGTTTCGAACGCCGTTAAGAACGGTTTCGATCTGCACCGGCGAGAGCATGCTCGGAGTGCCGCCGCCGAGGTAGATAGTGGCTGCCGGGCGGCCGTTGGCCTCCCCTGCCCTAAGTTCCAGCTCGCGAACAACCGCATCAACGTAATTGGGAATAAGCTGATCTTTACCGGCGTACGTTGTGAAATCGCAGTAGGGACAAATGTGAGCGCAAAACGGGACGTGGATGTAAACACCAATGGGAGCATCCACTGGCGCGGGCGCAACGATCATGCTTCAGATTTCTGCTTTCGCTGGTCCTTCAGCACTTCGTCCATTTCGAGGCCGGTGAGTTTGCTGAGTGTGGACATTATGTAGAATATAGAGGCGGTCAGCGCGATGAAGACCGGTACGGTGATAACCGGGAAGCTGAGCGCCGTCATGCGGCCGAGTTGCTCGGTGTACTGTTGCGTACCGCCATCGGCAGTCACCACGATTCGGGCCAGGATGAAGTTCAACACGGCACTCAGCACAAACGTGCCGGCCAGCATCCAGGTCGCCACAGATGTGCGGCGATCGTAATCATCCATCTTGTTCTGCTCTTGCAGGATGGGATAGATGCGGTCCTTATCGATGATGGCATCGAGGAAGACACGTGCCAATGGCTTGCCGATCCAGGATGAGACGAGAATCGCCAACGCCAGGATGCCTGGAATCATCGCTTCTTTTACTGCGATCCAGCTGGCGGGGAGTTCGAGCAGGCCGACGCCACCGCTGATGCCGATACTGACCAGGCCGAGAATCGGCACCCAGCCGACCTTGCGGGTTTTGGCCATTTCCCACACACCGTAAAGGAAGGGAAAGGCAAGCGCGATAAGTAGGGCATTGACTGGCCCAAGCCTGTCTTCGCTGGCGTATCGCATCATGATGACTGTCGGTATCAGGATGTTAATGACGAGGCTAATCATGGGATTCAGCACCTAAATTGGTGAATACAGCTTGCAGCGATAACGATAAAGGTAGAACATTCGGCTGTAGCCCGGATGTACCGGACGTACTTGTGTCACCATACGAGACTCGCATGACAGACGTTTATCAACGATACCACGCAGCCGCAGCCCGCATGGATGCGCTGATCGACATGACTCCGACGCCTACGGATACATCCATTGAGGCCGTAACTGCCCGTGCGGATATGCGCATGAAGCGCCTGCGCGATTTCCTGGCGCGCGTGGGGAATCCACACATCGGACGGCCGATGATCCATATCGGCGGAACATCCGGTAAAGGCAGCACCAGCACCATTATTACCGCCATTTTATCAGCAGCCGGATACCGAACCGGCTTGCACACTTCGCCCTACCTGCAAACGCCGTCGGAGAAGTTGCAGGTCAACGGCCGCATACTTGGCCCCGAGGGATATTCCGAACTGGTCGATGAGTTCTTTGTAGCGCACGATGCCTGGATGGCGGATGGTCACCCACCCCTCACCTATGGCGAATCGTTCAACGCGCTCATGTGGATGTTCTTCCGCAAGGAAGACGTCAACATCGCGGTCGTTGAAGTCGGTGCAGGCGGTCGATTCGACCTTACCAACATCCTCGAACCGACCCTGAGCGTGATCACGTCAGTGGGTATTGACCACACCGCAACACTCGGTTCCACCGTTACCGATATCGCCTGGCACAAGGCCGGCATTATCAAGCCTGGCGTGCCGGTGGTGAGCGGGGTTCCGAACCCGATAGCACAAGAGATTATTCGCAAAGAGGCCGCGGAGAAGAACGCTCACCTGTTCCCCGTGGATATCGACGAGATCGTCGAGGATGTGAAGATCGAGCCGACGCGCACCAGTTGGCGGGAGATTGACACCGGTATCACACATTCGATGCGGATGGCGGGATCATTCCAGGCCCGCAACGGCCAGCTCGCCATTTCGGCGATGCGCGTGCTGCGCGACTATGGATTCTCCATCAGCGACGAGGCGATCTCCACCGGCCTGATGGAAGCCCGGATTCCCGGTCGTGCCGAGTTGATCCAGGACTCCGTGCCAGTGTTGCTGGATGGCGCGCACAATGCCGAGAAAGTTGCAGCCCTGGTCGAAGATGTGCCGGCCCTTCTGCCGGTTCCCGAAGGCAAGCGCATTGTGGTGGCCGGGTTGCTTGAAGCCAAGCAGGGCGATGCCATGATCGCCTCACTGGTACCGGTGACAGATGTGTTGATTGCCACGAGTCCACAGGTGTTCGCCAAGGACGCAATGTTCACATCCACTATTAAGGATTACGCCTACTCGGCCGGGTATGAGGGAGACGTCTACTCGCAGCCGGATCCGATGCGTGCCATTGAGCATGCGTTGGAGCTGGCCGAGCCGGGGCGGGACGCGATACTCGTGACAGGTTCACTCTACCTGGTGGGCAATGTGCGCGAGCGGTGGTATCCGAAAAAGCAAATGCTCGCCACACAATCCTGCTGGGTGGAGACGGCTGTCGGCTCCTGAGCCTGACTACAGGAAGACACATAGAAAAACGCGCCAGGATTCAATCCCGGCGCGTTTTTTGATTGCTGGTCTTGGTTTCGGGAGGATTAATCCTCCGCGAGCTGATGGTGCATGATCAAGCCGATGATGGTGGCGAGGATTCCGATGATCATTCCCCAAACACCAAAGGTACCTTCCCAGCCGACGTCACCCCGGACAGAGTTGGCAATGCCGTACACCGTAAAGGCAACTGCGGCGAGGGTTGCACCCGCGGCCGTGAGAATGCGGCTGAACTCAAGCATGTTTCTCTCCTCGGCCCGCACGCCCGAAACTGGGCGGGACCTCAACTGCCTGGCAATGAACTACCAGGACATCCCACTCGTTGTCGTTACCTTACCCTATTCCCTGCCAAATTCGCCAGTGGCGTAAAGCGGAATCCTGCAGCTTTGCCTTACGGGTAAAAAACCGGCAGGAGCATGTTGGCTCCCACCGGTTTTTTGTTGTCGAACAGGTTGTTGATCACCCTCATGGAATGACCAGCCTGGATTTAGCCGACGTTGAATACGATCACTGCGCCATCTTCAAGCTGGGTTCCGCCGCTTTCGTTGACCGAAGAGGAAAAGCCAACGTAGGTGCCAGCTTCGGCCTCGAGCTCAACGTAGCCGTAGGCGTCTGGGCTAATAACGCCCATACCGGTATCGACGTGGGCACCGGCGTCTTCGCCAGCCAACCAGGAGGAGGCCAGGTCGGAAGCAGCAGCCTCATCAACCTCTTCATCGCTGTGCAGCAGAATGAAGTTGGCAGCATTGCTGGCGTCGTTGCGGACACCGATGATGTTGTAGCCAACGCGCGGGCTGGAGTCGGCGCTAATGGCGCCATCCTCAATGCTCACGGTGAACGTGGAGCCAAAGCCTTCCGGAGCCATGATCGCGGTGGACTCGCCGACTTCCGGAGTGGCGCCAGCTTCTTCGTCTGCTTCCGGCTCAAGCACCAGGAATGTGGTTACGTTCTGGGTGGAAGCAGCGAGGTCGCTGAACACAACCCACTCACCAGCATCGAGGTTCACAAGGGTGCTGCCCGTTTCGCCGGCCGGGGTGTATCCACCACCAGCGAAGGTGGCATCCTGCAGCCACTCGGGGATTTCCGAGACCTCGCCGGAGGTGAGCTGGAACAGGAACGAAGTGAAATCGCCGATCTCTGTGCCTTCCGGCAAGCGCACGAGGTTGAACGCAGCAGGAGATTCGGTGGTGTTCTCAACGTTGAATACGTACCAGCCCGGCTGGTTCTCGTCGCCGAGGAAGAGCGCGTACGAGTTCTCGTGCGCGGTTACCTCAACCTGGGTTACATCCTCAAGTTCTGCGAGGGACGAAACTTCTCCAACAGCGGTGTCAACAGTGTCCTCTGCTTCCGGGGTGGCATCCTGCGCGGAAACGAGGCTGGCAAAGCTGGCTGAAGCGGCTGCACCGACGGTGAGACCACCAAATGTGCGTCGATTGATTCGCGACTTGAAAAGATCCATTCAGACTCACTCCTTGAGTTTTGGGCATGATAAACGCCCGGCGTCGGCCGAGGCTTTGACGCAGTGATCCGAATTCTCCCAAACAAGGATTGAGAAGAAGCCGGACTCCACTGTCTCGGCACTAGTCTCATACTATAACCAATTAGATCAACGTTGGGTAAACGATATCGCCGAATCGTAGTACACCCGGGTGGACACAATTAGAAAGTCGGATACCGCTATGGAAAATCAAGACGAAATCGTACTGGTGGGAACGGCCAGGTCTGAAGTCGAAGCAGGTATGTGGAACCAGGCGCTGAAGGCCGCTGGCATAAAGGCGTTGATCCGCCCCGGTGGTCCGGGAGCGGGAGCCTGGGCATCGTCGGCCACATTTGATCACTACGTCTTTGTGCGGGCCGATCAGCTTGAGCTTGCGCAAAAGGTACTTGAAGGGTCTCTGGAGGACGGTCGGCCCTTGCCGCGCTCACGACGCGCAGCCCCGCGTGTGAACCGCACACGCACGAGTAAGAGCGAATGAGCCGCCGTAGCAGGAGGAATGCGTGACGGATTCTGTTGAATCGGCAGTTCGGCCCAGGAGTCAAAAAGGAGCAATAGGGTTCGTCCGTCAGGTGATCAGGATCATCTCGGAAGAGCAGGTCTCAGGATTCGCACAGATGGTGGCTTACAACATCCTGTTCGCTACCGCTCCCCTCCTGATGGTTGTTGTGGCAGGTGCGGCCACTATTACGCGTACGGTAAACAGCGATTTGGATAACCCCGCCCAGCCGATTCTGGATTGGGTGCAGGAGCATCTGCCGGCCGATGCGTCGTCGTTCCTGCAGCAGCCGATCGAACGCGCGATCAATGCCGACACCAGTTGGTTTTTCTCCATTGGTGCTCTCTTTGCCTTGTGGGGTGCCCGGGGTGCCGTGGCCGCCATCATCCGTGGCCTCAATGTCGCGTACGGTATCGGCAAGGATCCCCGCCCGTTTTGGGTGCATAGCTTGTGGGCACTTGGGCTAACCGTCTTTCTCATCTTACTGGTGGGATTAGGTGGCCTGGTATTCACGCTTGGCACGGAAGTCGGCGACCGCATAGCGGTCGAGCTCGGCCTCGGTGAACTGTGGAACACCGTTTCATACGTGATTCGCTGGCCGCTTGTGGTCACCATCACTGTCGTCGCGATCATGACCTTGCACCGCTTTGGACCCGCCGTGAAGGACCCGTTCACCTGGTACCTGCCGGGATCACTGTTCTCGGTCATCGCTGCCTATATCGTGACGTTGGCGCTAGGTGTTTGGCTCAATCAGTCGGGCGGATTCTCCGAGGCCTACGGGATATTTGGCTCCGTGCTGGCATTCGTGATGTGGCTCTACCTGACGAGCTTTGTGTTGCTTATCGGCGGCGTTATCAATGCAGTCGTGCACGAACGATACCTGTACGATACCTAGCGGCCGTGTCACTTTTTCGTTTCATGTGAAACAATTTAGCGCGTAGGTACGCCTATACGTGCGGTCGACAAGGAGTGGCAGCAGCGTGGATTCCCCTTGCTGGATTCGACCTGCGATACTTATCCCTGCAATTGGTGAGGCGCCGTGCGAAACGTTGGCACTCCCCTGCTCGTTTCATTAACGAGAGGGAAAGGTGTACCGGTTGGCAGCTATGGCACTCACATGGGAATGGTCACCTTTTTGGCCACTTGGAACTGGCAGGAGATTGCGCGTGCTGACGGACGACCGTCATCTCGTTGAACGTGCCCGTGCTGGGGATGCCGAGGCGTTTGGTGTGCTCTTCGAGCAATACCAGGCGCAGATTTTGAACTACCTCTATCGGATGGTATCGGATCGAGCCCTGGCTGAAGACCTCACGCAGGATACGTTCATCAAGGCATACAAGTCATTGCCCAAAACGGCGCCAGACCTGAAGTTCAAGGCGTGGCTGTACCGTATCGCTACCAATACCGCAATCTCTCATCTGCGACGCGGAAAGATCATCCGTTGGCTCCCGTTTGTCGGCGAGCACGAAACCAAAGCAGAACGAGTGGATAATCAGGTCTCTCGATCCATGGATATTTCCGTCGCATTGCAGAAACTTCCCAATCATTACGCGTCCATTCTTCTATTACGTCATTACCAGGGGCTGTCCCTGGCGGAAACAGCACAAGCATTGGATATCACAGACAACGCCGCAAAATTGAGATTGTTTCGCGCCCGTAAGGCGTTTGCGAAAATTTACGAAGAGGAAAATCCGGAAGGTGGAAAGGAGGACCGCTCATGATCACCCATTCTGAAGCCGAAGTCCTCATTTCTTCCCGGCAGGATGCTCCGCTTGATCCCGTGGTGGAGCGCGAGCTCCAGGCTCACCTGGCAGTTTGCGATCAGTGTCGCGCATTCGCCGTGGCGACCGAACGGCTGACTGCCGGCATCAAGGCGATGCCGAGCATACCGGTGAACCCGCGAACCCGTCGTGAGGTAATGGAACGTGTAAATCGCGGTCGCAATCCGTTGGCCGGCATCTTTGCCGGTACGGGTGGTGGTTTCCAGTCGGGACCGGTTCTCGCAGGCATTGCAGCCGTTGTCATCATCGGTTTGTTCGCCTGGCTGGCGCTTGATCGACTCGTTCTTGAGGACGACGGTGGCGATTCCCAACAGCTGGCCGCCGTGCCGACTGAGCAGGCGGTAGATTCGCTGGTCGCCTCCCCTACCCAGGTTCCTACCACCGAGGAGCCGGAACCAACGGAAACTGCTGAGCCAACGGAAGAGCCTACAGAGGAACCAACGGAAGAGCCGACCGCTGAACCGGAACCCACAGAGGAACCGGCGCCGACAGAAGAGCCCGCTCCGACTGAGGAGCCGGAGCCGACCGCTGAACCGGATCCCACAGAGGAGCCGGCGCCGACAGAAGAACCTGCTCCGACTGAGGAGCCGGAACCAACGGTTGCGCCGGAGCCGACGGCGACGTCCGAACCAGCCGCGCAAGATGCTGAGGAACCAACGGATCTGACGACGTTGTCCGATTCGGAGGAGTCTACTGAGTCTGTGGAACCGACGGAGACACCTGAGCCAACCGAAGAACCCACAGTGGAGCCGACTGCGGAACCGACAGAAGAACCCACAGCGGAGCCGACTGCGGAACCGACAGAAGAGCCCACTGCAGAGCCCACAGATGAACCAACGGCCGAGCCGGAGCCGACAGAAACCCCGGGCATCGAGCCAATTGAGGGCATGGAGGTTCAGGACGCTGAAGAAGACGGCGAGGTCCAAACGCTTGATGTGCCGGAGAACGCCGGGGCCGGGCCGCCGGTGGATGAGGAGGCGCCGATTGAGCCTACCGGGGATGACGCTGCGACCGGAGAAGCGGCAGCAGGCGATCCGCAAGGTGGCGATTCCATATCCGCCGAAACGCCCGCCGCAGAGATTGAGCCACTGGAAGCTGAAGGCATGGGTGGCATTGAGGACGGCTCGGAAATCGAATCTACTCCCGAAAGCGAAGAAGCCCAGGAGATTCCTGAGCTCATGGAAGGCCTCTCGCTTGCCGAGTACTCCGTCCCCTACACCAACATCGCGGGCGATCCATCTGGAAAGCTTGGCCTGACCCCCAATGGACGTCTTGAATTCATGGAAGTCGTTGACGGAGCCTCGTTCACAACCCCCGAGGGTTACCGGCTGGAGTTCGGCGAATCCCAGCCGAGCGTGGTGCATCTCTGCTCCGAGGGTTCGTGTGAACCAGCAGTAGCAGCACCGGAATCCGAATCGTGGCAGGGCGATGCGCCGCTGGGCGTCATGGGAGACACCGGCTACTTCCTGCGACTCTATAGCGACCGCACCGAGGTGTTCGGCGCAACGTCATCGGGTATGTCCTTGAGTGAGCCGCAACTGCTGACTGAGCTCGGCCCATCTTCGCCTCCGTCTGCTGTGTATGAGAACGAGGGCACCATCTATACCTGGCTTTCCACGAATCAGTGGTTGGAGATTAGTAACGGTAACGCCCAACTCTTCTCTGGTAACTATTCGGAGCCTTACAACGTGCGCTTTGCTCCAATGGCAGGCAACGGACCACTGATCGGCTATTTCAGCAACGGAACGTTGGTGATCGCGCCGACAACCGCGCCGGATTCGCCGATCTTCACCCTTCCCACAGAAGGGATCGACTTTGATATGACCGGCTGGGGAGACCGCGTGGCCATCATTCAGGGCAACAGCATCGTGATTTACGATCTGGATGGCAACCAGTTGCAGGTCTACTCCGGTGGGGATATCCAGCCGGGCAGCCTCATCTGGCTCAACAGTGGCATCGTTTATATCGACCGTGTGTCTGGCGCGCTCTACCAGATTCCGGCCACTGCTCCCTGATCATGAGGTGATGCGATTAAGGGGAGTCCACCCGGGTGGACTCCCCTTCTCCGTGCCTCTGCTTTGGTACACTCTGCCATATGTGTACTTGCGCTCCTGGCGCTTTCTTACCTGTGAGTTCGATAACTGTGTCATCTATGCATCGTATGGATACATCCCAGCCCGTTCAGGAAGATGGTGTGCGTTTCGGGCGCACCCTGCTCCGCGTGCAATTTCGCAACTGGACTTCCGGCGGATACGACGCAATAGTTTTGCCGAATAACCGGCGCGGCCTCATGGGAGTGAACTTCAGTGGTGGGCGACGTATCGATGGCGGACTCGACGTTGAGCGTGAGGCTATGACCCACGCTCCCATGACGCTTGGAACAGCCATCGTGACAGGCTCAGGCACGCTTGAGCAATATGGGATTAATAACGTCGTGCACGCTATCGTGGGAGACCACCTCGGCGACGCCCCGCGCGAGTTGCCGCTCCGGCAGGCGACCGTCGCTGCGATGCGCATGCTGGACCAGAACAAGGTTCGCCACGCGGCCATCGTGCCGCTCGGTTCCGGCAGCATGATCGAGCGGGTCGATCGGGGCCGGTCCGTACCCATCATGATCGAGGAAATGATCGGTCACCTGCGGCGGTCATCATCCCGGGTGGAAACGATCACCTTCCTGTGCAATTCCGAATCCGAAATGGCCGAAGTCGGGGGCCTGTTGGAACGCATGCGCCGGGATTGGTGGGGCCTCCGTGTCTGAGACCCGGCTGGATAGATGGCCGCTCGCCATTGATATGTGGCGTATTAGCGGCAAGTTAGACTTGCGCTACGTGAATTGGTTCCTCAAGATCTTTGGCATGCACCGTCTGCCTCCTGCTGTCATGAGCCGCCTTTACACGCTCAACATCCCCCCGGAAGTCGTTCACACCACGCTCAAATCCATTCGTAGCCTGGATGACTGGAGCCACGAATGGGTTGAAACGGCCCAGCAGTATCTCGGCACGTATCGTCGGGAGATTTCCGCTGGTAACCTGATCGAGGCCGAACGCGCCCGGTATACAGCCGCAATGTGCTATCAGGCCGCGCAAATCATGGAGTTCAACGATCTCCGTACGCGGAACAGTTGTCGCGCCTGGGCGGCGAATCTGTATCGGCTCTCTTTACCGGCACGCAATGAGAATGCCCGACATTTGACTATTCCCTGGAACGACCAGGAGATCCCGGTCCTTTTCGAAGTGCCCGAGCTCGGCGATGGCCCGTTTGGCCTCGTTATTCTGCTCAATGGGCTGTCGCTTTCGAAAGAGGAGACGTTCAACTGGGCGCCCCGTTTTCTGAATGCCGGTTATGCGGTCATGGCGGTTGATAGCCCGGGGACGGGGGAGGCGACCTCGCTCGGGCCGGTCAATGCCTACTACACCGATATTCTGGATGGCGTTTTTGACCTCCTGCGGGATGAACCGTCGATTGACCTGCAGCAGGTCGCGCTGGTTGGCGCAAGCCTTGGTGGTAATGAAGCGATCCGAATCGCCAGGCGGAATCCGGACATCATGGCCGTGGTTGCTGTCACACCGGCGGTGCAGCCCGCGCGATGGATCGAGCACGCCTCGCCATTGCTGATGGCAGAGCTTGCTGACTTCGTCGAATCAAAGGATCCCGAAGGGATCGCCGAGAGTTTCGATGTACTGATTGGCGCGGAGTCGTCTGAGCAGCCAATGTTGGTGTTCGGCGCCGGACGCGATATGGTCGTGCCACCGAATGAAAGCCAACGTCTGGCGGAGCGGGTAGGGGAGCGTGCTACCTACGTCTGGTACCCGGATCTTGGACATTGCATGTACGTCGCTGCTGACCAGTGGTCGTTTGAGGCAGCCGTGTGGCTCTCTGCGATAAGCGAGGCGAAGTCCAATGGAGTAGGGGACCCCGCTGAACTGGCCGAAACAGGTCGCATGGCTATTGAAAACAGCTCATATGCTCGCCTCGATGGTCCCGACGACGATTGGGATGACGATGACATCGGCGAGTACGCCCGGCTGATCACCAACAGCGACGACGACGCGTAACCGCCTGTCGGGATGTCTTCTTCGGTTTTCATCGAAGAGTTGTAGTAGTTCGTCGACATGCGACGGAGCCTTTCCAGAAGTACACTTTGCCGAGGTGAGCGTGCTCACAGCGTGTTGATATCGAATGACCGAGGACGGTGCGTGACCGCAACACAATTCGCCGACCAAACCAGGGTGGATTCCATCGCTCGCGTATTCCTGTGGCTGTTACTCGGTATGTTCCTGGCCAAAGGTGTCGTGATCGCGTTGATGACATCGCCGTACTCCGGGCACGATGAGATCGCGCATTACAGCTACGTTCACGTGATGGCGGAAGAGGGGAGACTCCCGATCATCCCCGATCTCGACTCGTGGCGCGAAGCCCGCGCTTCTGGCGGCGACACCAGCTTCGATGAAATCCCCGATGAGTTCTACCCGTGGGCAGGCCACTTCACCACGCCAGACTGGTTGAGGGAGCAGCCAACTGTGCCCAGAGAGGTGCAGGCCGATGATGGCGAATGGTACCCGAGTGGCTGGGTCTACACTGCCAACCATCCGCCCCTCTATTACTTCTGGCAACTTCCGGTGTACATGGCCACCGACGGTCTGGAAACCGATCAGCAAACGTACTTTATGCGACTGGCCACAATTCCGTTTGGCCTCGGCATGGTGGCCTTCGCGTGGCTGGCGGCACGATCGCTGTTCCGAAACGACCTCTTCCTGCGCCTGTTGATTCCCGCGTTTGTCGCGTTCCAGCCGCAAATCGCCTATGAATCCTCCATAATCAATAACGACATCGTTGCTATTATGTTCGCCAGTGGTGTGTTCTGGCTTATTATCGAAGGTCTTCGACGGGGGTTCACCTGGCAACTCTCCGCGTGGCTTGGTGTTCTGTTCGGCATGGCAATGCTCGGCAAGGCCACATCGGCCACCATGGCCATCATCATCGCCGTTGCGATGATTGCCGGGGCCGGATGGCGCGCATGGCGAGAGTGGTTGCCGAAGGGAGCGCTCGTGGCCGGAATCGGTGCCGCCATCATCGCTCCCTGGCAGCTCTTCATGTTGCGTCAATATGGCGACCCGACCGCGCTTGGCCAGATCTCGGATCTGCAATCCTGGTGGAACCAGGCGGACGATGATCCGCCCACCATTCTGGGACAACTCTTTGATCCCACGTTCTTCTGGTTCCGCTGGAAGGAAACGTGGGGCGAATTTGGATGGCGCCTCATTGAGCTCGACGGATATATGGCGGAAGTTTATGGAATCGGCGAGCGAAGCCCCACGTTCCTGACGGTGCTCCTGATAATCGTATTGATCGGGACAGCAGGTTGTGGAGTGTGGCTGTGGAGAGCGATTCGGCAGCGAGGGCAGGGGAGTGAGCCGGTGTTTGAACCTTATCGCTGGCAGTGGATCGCGCTCGGCACCATGGTGCTCGCGTGCGCGATCGGCTATTTCAGCGTGCTCCAGTTCGGCCTCAGCTTCAGCCTTACCCAGGCCCGGTACTACTTCCCAATGATCGTACCGGGGGCGATATTATTGATGCTCGGATTCCGGGCACTCACGCCGCGCAGGCTCGAACGATACGCCGGAGCCCTGATGTTTTTGGGACTCGTGCTGCTCAATATTCTTATATATACCGCCTGGTTCCTGCCGTACTGGTATCCGGAAGCCGGGAGCGCGGTACACTGATTTCGTTACGCCTGCGGTGGGCAGGTATCGCCCCTGAAACGATGATGTGTGGGAGTGGCATGTGAACCCTGCTGGCAGGCGATCTGTACCACGCACATTTCTCTGGATTCTGCTGGCCCTCTTTGTGGCCAAGGGGTTTGTGACCGCTCTCGCGTTCCCCGCGTTTTCCGGACACGATGAAGTCGCTCACTACGCCTACCTTCGCATCCTCGCGGAAGAGGGACGAGTTCCCGTAATTCCCGAACTGGAATCCTGGCGTGAGGAGTACGACGAGCACGGTACCGACGCCGAATGGGATCGGATGCCGGAGGAACTCTACGAATACGCTCACCAGGGCGGCAACGTGCTCACCTACACAACCAATGACTGGTACGGCGGAGAGAGCACCACGGTTTGGACGATTTCATACGACGGTGGATTCTACCCCTCTGGCTGGGTCTATACCGGCAATCACCCGCCCCTGTTTTACACGCTAATGGTGCCGATGTATCACCTCGTTAAGGGCATCGATACAGACCAGCAGCTCTTCCTCTTCCGGCTGGCAACGATCCCTTTTGGCATGGTGACGATCGTACTTGCGTACCTGACAGTGCGCACGCTCTTTCCGCGGGACAAGTTCCTGGCTATGACGGTGCCAGCATTCGTCGCCTTTCAGCCGCAAATCTCATACGAATCGGTGATGCTGAATAACGATATCCTCGCCATCATGCTCACGAGCGCGGTGGTATGGATGCTCGCGTTAGGATTGCGGAAACGGTTCCCGTGGTGGGTTTGTATGGCAACCGGGATTTTCCTCGGATTTGCTGTGCTGGCGAAGTCGACCTCCGTCATGGTTGCTGCGCTCGTTGGCATCGCAATGGTCTTCGGCATTGGTATTCGACGATGGAAAGAATGGCTCTCCAAGGGCGCGGTTACAGCGGCCATTAGCGGATTGCTCGTATTCCCCTGGTTCCTGTACATGATGGTTCAATACGGCGACCCTACCGCGCTAAATCGGGTGGAAGCCCTGCAATGGTGGAATTACTCGGGCGGATCGAACCCCACCTTCATGGAGATGCTCACCAGCCGTGGATTCCACTGGGCACGGTTTAAAGAAACGTGGGGCGCGTTTGGCTGGCGTCGTATCCAGTTCGACATGGCTGGTGATGCCACGCTGTTGAGGGTCATTTTGTGGGTCACGCTCTTTGCCGTGGTTGGCCTGGCGATTTATGCGCTCCGATTCCTGCGTGAGCAACGCGAGATGATAGCGGCTGAGGAAGACGGGGCAACGCTGACAGACCTGTACGAGCGGCGAGATGAAACGCTTGCTGTTATGCCCTGGCAGGTGACCGGCATTCTGACAATGGGCGTGGCGTGCGTGTTGGGGTACTACGCGGTGTTGCAGTTCGGTACGTCGTTCGCGCTCACGCAGGCCCGGTACTACTTCCCAATGATCGTACCGGCCGCCATCCTGTTTATGCTCGGGTTTCGGTCGTGGTTCCCGCACCGATGGCTTTCGTACGTCGGTGCGGGAGTATTCCTCGGGCTCGTGGCGCTGAATGTCATCATTTACTCAGCGTATGTGGTGCCATTCTGGCCGGGATTCACAGACGCCCCGTTGCTACCATGAGCGCACCTGGGCCATAACGCTTTCGACATCCTCCGCCCCAAGTTTGCCTTCGCGAATAGCCGCTGAGGCGAGTTCGATGATACGGGCACGGATATCGTGCTCGCGCATCTGCGTACCCTGGGCGACATACCCCTCGGAGATAATCCACAGCTCAAACGCTTCAAGCGGCTTCTCCGCCATGGGCGGATCGTCCATCGTCTGCAAGGTCTCCAGCAATCGATGGCCGTCGTTATCCACATCGGCCTGAAGCTGCTGCATCTCCTCCAGGGCAACGGCATCAATCATCTCGGCCTCGCCGAGGATACCTGTCGGCATAGGACGCGCCCGACCAATGCGCCACATATGCACAGCGTCATCCAGCAGTCTCGCCCGGAGGTGGACTCCCTCCAGCCTTGATTGAATGTCCGGATGAATCAACTGCAGGCGTTCCGGATTGGTGCGCTCCAGCGATTCCAGTTGCCCGAGCGTCACGATATCCTCCTGTAACAGCGCGTGCACGATGTCTGGCTCTGGAAGAACATGCCACAAGTGAGTGCTACCAATGCTGGATGCCCAGGGATCGATAGCCGGAATGCGCATGGCAGCCGCCCAGGTTTCTGGATCGTAATCGGCGGGGGAGGGGAGTGATGGCTGCTCGGCGACGCTCGGTTCCGGAATTGGCAGGCGGTCAAAGCCGGCATCTCGCCGCACTTCCGCAAGCTCCACGACCTTTACTTGCGGACGTTCGTCTTCCGGCAGCGATTCGACTCGCTGCATCCAGCGGGCAACCTCATCGCCCTGGGCGGTGAAGTAAAAGACCTGCCGCCCATGTCGGCAGATATCGATGGCCGCGTCGATGATTGCGCTGGCGCGGAATTCGTCGCTGTTACCAAGTGTTTCGTCCAGAATTACCGGCAGCTTCGGCCCGACTTCCACGTTCTCCACAAAGGCGAGGCGAATGGCCATGAGCAACTGCACGCGTGTGCCGGAACTAAGCTGGTCGAGCGTGAGCGTGGATGCTGTGGAGGTATCCAGCGCCGTAAACTCCGGTGGCGGACCACTCTCGAATTGAAGTTCGTATTTGCCGCGGGTAATGATGGCAAAGAGCTCTCGCGCCCGGTGGAACACAATCGGCAAGGCTGCATCGCGCGTTTCTTGCTGAACTGTTGAGAGCAGCAGGTCGCCGACGGATCGCTCCATCACCCGTTGTCGCTCCTTGCCGAGCTTCAGGCGGGCACTATCCAGTTCAGCCAGGGCGACTTCGCGGTCGACTGAATGGGCAGCGGCCTGCTCCTGGCGGTTGAGCTCTTGCAGTTGTGCTTCGATCTCTGGCAGTTCGTCGGCGACCTGCTGTGCAGAGTCACGTTTGGATGTGAGCGTGTCCACATCCATTTCGCGCCACTCTGGTGTCAGGCCAAGCGCCTCCCAGGCCTCATGTACCGCTGCCTTGCGCTCCTCAAGACGCTCCTGCGTGGCAACGAGCCGTGATCGCTGCTGCTGCAGATCCTGCATCCCGGAAGTATCACCCGGCTGCAGACCGAACCGATGATAAATCGCATCCCGCTCCGCCTGGAGCGAATCGAGGGCGGGCTGGAGTGAATCGTCGATGTTGTGCTGAATCGCATCGCGCTCGTTGCGAGCTTTGTCGAGCTGTTCGATGCGGCGCTCGAGATCGTCGATTTGTTGTGAGAGTTCACCGTCCCCGAGTCCGAGCCCGTTGAGAATCGTCTTCACACGTGCTTGCAGGGTCGATTTGTCCGCTTGCAGTCGATCTCGCTTCGCCTCGATTCCGCGCACAATCGCGTCGGCTGCTTGCCAGCGGCCGAGGTTGTCGGCGAGGAGGCGGAGGCTTTCTTCCTTCAGGTCCGGCGCAATGCCGTATTTCTCGATGGCGGCTTCGCGACGAGATTCGGTGTCGCGCCAGGCTTTGTCGAGTTCGGCGCGCTCCTGCTCCAGGTCTTGCCAGCGATCGGCCTTCTCCTGCTCTACAAGCGCGACCTTTAATTCATCTCGCAGCTGGGCGAGCGTGTCGCGCACGTGATGGGTGCGCCACTCTTGCGGCTGGGGGAGGGGAAGGGTGCTGTAGGTTTCTTCCAGTTCGGCAGCAATGCGCGGCGAGTCGGAGGAGGTGAATCGCCAGGCGAGTACCACCACGATGACTCCGACGGCGGCAAGAATCCACCACAGCGGATCGACCGATGTGGCCAGAACGGCACCGGCCGCTGCAAGCAGCACACCCGCTCCGACACCGATCCAGCGTGAAACGCCGGCAGTCTCCCGCTGTTCAGCCGCGTTTGGGTGCTGAAGGCGCAATTGGAGTGTCTCCACACCCTGTTGCAGCGCCTCGAGATTTTCGGGTGGCTTCACACCGCCTAACCAAATCTCTACCTCGTCTCGCGCTGTCCGGCGGGCCTGGATCTTCTCATACGATGCAGCGATATCGGCGAACTCACGCATGCCGTCAGCGTCTACAGCGGCGATCTGTTCGTCGTTGATATCCGCCGCCACGCGATTCTGGTGGGCGCTGCGCTCGGAAATAGCGGAGGTTATCTCCCGATCAGTCTCTGTGATGAGGTCGTCGATCTCTGAGAGCTGCTCGTGCGTCTGGCGCAGTGATTTCAGTTGGTCAGCAGGGTTTTTCGCGTTCCCGATACCGGTCGCGTCCATTTGGGCTTGCCAACGATCTCGCTGGCGAGTGGCTTCGGCGATGCGGTTGGACTGTTCCGCCATGCGGCTATCGAGCTCGGCGATTTGCGCTGGCTCATCCCCTGTAAGAGACCGGACGGTTTCCGGGAACTCCGCCATTTCTGCCGCAACCGTTGCTTCGTCGGCTCGGCGACGCTGGTATTCCAGCGCGCTATCGATAGCTGTGATATCGCGAGCCGCAGCCCGGCTTTTCTCGCGACGGGAGAGCAGTTGGCCTCGACCGGCAAGCGTTTGTTGGAGTTCGTCTTCCCTGGCACGTACTTCTCGCAGCGCTGCAGTTGCCTGTTGCACATCGTTCGCGGCCTGGAGGCGCGGCGGAATGCTGCCATCGAACCCAAGCGTTTCGGCGACCTGTGGCAAATCGAACCCGCCGCTCGATTCGTTCAGGATCGCCTGTGCCAATGGTTGGTTCTCGCTGGCCAGGAGGTCAGGCAGGCCGAGAGAATACCGGGCGCGGTCATCCAGAGGAGCAATCAGCGGAGCCTCGGCAGGTTCGCCGTTACGGTTGCGTTGCACGTTGGCAGCGCTGGCTTCGATGCTCCAGTGTTCGCCATTGATGGTGAACGTCGCGGCGAGGTGATGCCCGCGCAGGGCACTTTGGTGTGGCCACAGTACAGATTGAATCGCCCTGGCGGTTGTGCTCTTTCCGCTGGCGTTGGGACCGAAAATGATCGTGATTTCCGGGCTGAGTTCATCCAGCGTGAATCCGGGAGAAATGCCCGGAGCACGCATAACGCTGATGCTGTTCAGCACCAGCGATGAGCGATCGTCTTCCTGGCTGCGGGCGTGCGTGGCAGGTGTTGCGTTGGTCATTAGTCAATCCCTCGTTGGCGCACAAGCGCATCGAGTGTTGCCCACCCTTGTCGGCGGAGCAGAGTGTGGGCGTCGACGGTCGGTTCCATGTCGAGAATCGATCCAAACACGCGTGCGTGCGAAATCGCCAACAGTTTCTGTTCGGTAGCAGTGAGGAGTCGGGCTTGTGCTTCGTTTAGCTCACTGCCAGAGTCCAGCGCTGTGATCAGCCTCGCGACTTCTCCGACCGGATCCGGGCGGCTCACAAGCGGCTCGAGATCGACAGGCGGGGTGGCGTCGATAGCGATATTATCGATTCCAATAGTCATGCTGTCGTGCTCGATGACGAGCATGCTCTCGAGATCTTTCGCGGTATCTGCAAGCGCCGGGTAGAGCCGGGTCGATCCGGTGAGTGTGATGTCTGCCACCAGTAAGTGGGCAATGCTGCCGTCCTGCCTGGCTGCGTTAGCGTAGTCGACAAGGTGTTCAGTGATGATGCGTTCGAAGGTGTCGAGATCGTTCGCGCCGCTGATGTCGATATCGAGGGATGCATACTCAAGACTGGCAAGAGGAAAGAATCGAGTTTCCCGTTCTTCTGTGTCTATCAACCATGCACCGTGTCGGCCTGTCTCATGAGGGGTGAGTGGCGCCGTTGAGCCAGGCTCAATGAGCAGGGAGAACTGGGGATTGGCCGTATCGCCCTGTAACGGATCGGTAAGAATCCAGACGGTATCTGGATGATCGACCTGCTCCAGCGTGATCGGATTCTCGACCGGAGTTTCATGGCTCTCCGCCAGCGCACCATCAATCACATGCACCGCGGGATTGCCCGTCACTTCCTTGCTCCTGGTGAAAACCGGATCCCAGTCGAGCGAGATATCGAGCCAGTGGACAGCCTCGTCTGGCGCAAAACGGGCGAGGTTGTGTGGAGTGAATGCCCCGTTTGCGACTGCGATCACAGGGATGTCGGCTTGTTGGAGTTCGGCCAGGCCGTCAGTTAGCGGCCCCCACGGCTCCAGGCCGGTATTGGTGGAGGCTAGCGTTTGTCCACTCAGCAGCACCGCATGAACGTCATGCTGCACGGCGAGCGCTACCGCTCGCTGCCAGGCTGCCCGGGTAGAAAACGCTCGTGAATCAGATGCTAAGTGAGAGGGTATGCCACCTGGCGCACTGCCGAGTCGCAAATGGTTGACAGAGAGGAAACGCATGGGCGGACCTTTCGCGGGTAGTCAAGAGCTTTGCTCGCACATGAAAACCCTAGCCCGATAGGTACGCCCATGGCAACACGATTAATCGTCTGACCTCGCACCACGGATGCGAATTCCGAAGGCAATCGCAGCGATGCCTCCAAGAATCGCATAAATTGCGATCACCCAGATCAGGGAGAGCGCGCCGGCGCCCGGGAAGATCACCATGGCGAGGCCGAAAACGATGCCGATAAGGCCGAGGAGACCCATCGACCATTCCTTATCGATTTCCTTGCGCAGCCGGATGGCGTGGATAATCGCGAGCACGCCGGTAACTATCGCGTAAAGTCCAATTGTGACAATAAGCCAAATTGCTGAGAAGCCCGGGAAGGCCACGATAAAGAGACCGAAGAGGATACCGGCAATGCCGATAACGATGACCGGCCATATGCGGTCGAACTTGTCGCGCTCGGCGATGATGCTAATAATGGCGAGAATACCATCTGCCATCAGCCAGATACCGGTGAGCCAGAGCATAACGGTTAGCGTGAGGCCGGGCCAGATCCAGGCGACGATACCAAATACGATGGCGAGGATGCCGCGTAGCACGAACATCCACCAATATTTGGACAGGATTTCCAGTTGTTCTCCAAAGGGTCTCGTAATCATTCGAACTCCTTTGCGTCTTCGTAAGGCCGTCACACATCGTAACGGCGAATTGTATACACCGATCGTAACCGTTCGGGAGAAAAAGTGACACAGTGGGATTGATCTTGGCGGCGTTAGTCCTCAGGTTTTGCCGGGTCGACTGTGGATTCCGCGACCTTTCTCTCGCTGCCTTCGGCTGCCTCGCTGCGATAGTTGAGGCGTTCTGCGGCGGTATCGTTTCGCATGGGGGAGAGGAGCGTTGGGGAGTCTTCATTTAGGCGGAGGCGCAGCCAGAAGAACTCCGCGATCACGCGAATGATGGCGATCGTCGGCACTGCCAGCACCGCGCCCATAACCCCGAACTGCTGGCCGCCGCCGATTACGCCGATGAAGATGAGTATCGGGTGAACCTTTACAGCGTTGCCTTGCAGGTTTGGCGTAATGAGGTTGCCCTCGATCTGGTTGAGGGAAAGGTACAGCACACCGACTGCAAGCGCGGTTTGCCAGCTCACCGTGAGCGCCACCAGGAACGCCGGAATAAACGCCAGCCATGCACCGATATAAGGGAGGATGGCCGTGATTGCCTGAACCAGCCCCAGCACGAGCGCATACGGTACGCCCAGGATCAACAGCCCGACGTATGCCAGGGCACCCTGAATCGCCAGCGAGAGCACCTGTGCACCGAGATAGCGACTGAGCGAGTAGCCCAGGGTATCCCACAGCACTTGTGCATCTACGCGATAGGCCGGTGCCCACAGCCGGAGGTAACTCTCGTAGAACTTCGGGATATCGACGAGTAGGTATATCGCTACAAACACCACGCCGAAGGCGGTGATGAAGAGACCAACCGACGCCGTGAGCGTGCCAATGAGGTTATTCAGCGCGGTTACACTGAGCGACTGTGCGGCGTTGAGCAGCCCGCTTTGTGCGTCATCGATGATCTCATCGGGCTGTTGTTCGATCCATCCCCGGTTATACAGGTCAGTTAGCGCATCACGTGTGTAGCTCACCACCGTTTCGGTTAAAGACGGCAAGGCGGAAACGAACTGCGAAATCTCATTGACCAGCAGGGGGATTGCCAGCGCGAGCAGGAAGACCGTTGCGGCCAGCAACGCCACCGTAACGATGAGAATCGATAGTCGTCGCGAAACCACACGCTGTAGCAGTCGAACCGGAAAGCTCAAAATCAAAGCAAGCGTGGCGCCGAGCAGCACCGTGCTGACAATGGTGGGAAAACTCTGGACAATGAGGGCGAAGACAATCAGGATCGCCGCCATGATAACCAGGCGGGTGCGATGAGAAATGTAGATAGGCGTTGGTTCTGACATCTGCTCCGGCGCCGAGTTACGACGCGCGGTGCGGCGCCGGTAGGTCCACCGGGGCCTCTTCAGCTTTTTGCCGTCCGAAGCCGGGTCAAGCTCTTCTGTATGGTCAGACTCCGACATGTGCTTCCTTCAGCTAATCGAATGTGAGATTTGGGTAAACTTTACGGACGCGTTCCGGAACGACTGGTTCGAGATCCGGATCAAACGATTTATGAATGTAGCGCTTCCACAATACCAAAACACCGATAGAAAGCAGCACACCGCTCGCAACAAGCACTTCTGGCTGGCCACGCAACTGCACGAGGAATGAGATGAGCAAGGTGCTGAACGGCATGACGCCGTTGAACGCCAGTGTCGCCAGGCTCATGACGCGGCCGCGGAGCTGTTCTGGCGCTGTTTGCTGCAGGCGCGTTGACAATTGCGTATTGGTGACGCTGAAGCTGAATCCGGCGATCATGATGCCCGGAACGGCTACCCAAACATTCGGCGATAACCCTAGCCAAACCATGGAGACACAAAGACCGGTGAGGGAGATTCGCATTCTCTTTTCAGCCGCCCGTTCCAGCCGGCTACCACGCAACAGCACTCCCGCACCAACCAGGGATCCGGCACCCAGTGCACTGAGCATGTAGCCCACCCATGCATCACTGCCGCCCAATACATTGGTTGTGAAGAGCGGCATGAGCACGAGCAAGTTGGGCGAGACGAAGAAGCTCACCAGCGCCTGCAACAGGATCAACCCAAACGTCGCGTCGTTGGCGCGCACGTAGGACATTCCGTCTGCCAATTGGCTCAGGCTGGAGACTTTCTGTTTCGGCGCCTCGCGCTTGGGCACGATTTTGCCAAGTCCGATGAGCGTGAGCATGGGCGCCAGCAACGTGAAGATGTTGACGACGAAGGCACCAGCCAGGCCGATGATGCTGATAGCGGTCGCAGCGAGAGCCGGCCCTACAATGCGTGTGGCGTTGAAACTGGCCGAGTTGAGTGCAATGGCCTGTGGCAGGTCGCGCCGTGGCACCAGCTCGCTCACAAAGGCCTGCTGCGCGGGGAGCTCGAACGCGGAGATCGTGCCGGCGAGCGCAGCCAGAATCAAAATGTGCCAGTACTCGATACGATCGAACCCGATCAGCGTTGCGTAAATGGCCGAGATCATGCCGAGTGCGGCTAGCGAGACGATGACGATCCTGCGTCGATCAAAGCGATCGGCGATTACTCCGCCATAAAGGCTGAAGAGCAACATCGGTAGCGCGGATACGATACTGATCGCGCCGATGGCGAACGCAGAGGTCGTGATGGAGAGCACCACGAGTTGCATACCCACGTTTTGCATCCAGTTGCCGCCAAGCGCCACGATCTGGCTGGTCCAGTAGCGGCGAAACGGGTTGTGGGAGAGAGCAGCCGGCCACTCCATACGGCCAAGATGCGAGAGGTCTGGAAATCGACGTGTCCCGCCCTCAACAGGAGGCGCAGTGCGAAATCTTGGCCTTCGAAAGCGGCGTTTGCGTTTTTCTTGTTGCCCGTTGGGTAGGTCGCGTAATTCCTCAGGCATGTGGCGGTGATCCTTGGAAGGTGGACGATCGGCGTGTATTACGCGCACGTGAAACGCATTATGCAGGAAGACTGGTGCGTTTGGTAGCTATTCCCCCTCTTGATCTTCGGATTTTTTGAAGAACGACGTTCGGTTTCGTCGGTTCTCAAGTGAAGTCGTAAACGCCGGCTTGTGCGATTCCATTGCGAGTATGCCTCCCAGAATCGCCAGCGCTCCCGAGAACAACACCGCAACAGCGGCTACGAGGCTGATTACAGCATCATCTCCCCATTGCAGATGCACAACGCCAGCAAACCAGATGGCCAACGTCAGCGCGAATAAACCATCCCGCAGGAAGAATGCGAACGCGGCCGCCGCCACAACAACCAGGAGCGTAAACAGCACACTGGAGCCGCGCTCGCCGAACGGTTGGCTGGAGTAGTTCTGCCAGGAGAGCACTGTGAGCATCACGCTATAGCCAAGGGCAGCGCTGAGCGGAATCATGGCGATCATGCGCTGGCGGATCGTCTTGATGCCTGGCCCCAACGCGACCATGAAATAGCTAACCGCAATAGCAAGAACCGCTATAGCCATGCTTACGATACCGATAAGTTCCCATCGCCAGTGCTGGGCGAAGATCCAGATGGTAGTCGCTGCAAGTCCAATGGAGATAAGTGGGCCGGTGAACTTAATCCGGGTTGGTTCCCGTCCCATAGGAAGCGATCCATAGATAAGGAAGACGGTCATTAATGGAAGCACTGCCCACCAGATCATCATCGCCCATTGCGCGGGGAGGAGGGGAGCGCCTTGCATCCGAATGGCTTCCCAGGTGGTACGTCCGTTCAGCGTTTGGGTGGTGCCAAACCAGGCAACGAGCCCGGTTGCCAAAAGGAAAACGAAGGGAGCTAACCCCCAAAGCCAGGGGTGCTCCTTGGTCTCTGTTTGTTTTGGGTCTTCGAAGCTGGTTGGTTCATGGCCCGCTGTGGGCAGCGCCGCGTTGATCTCGGTGGTCTCGGCGACTTCCTCCGGCGAGGGAGGTGGAGGAGCCGGGTTATTTGACTCTGGAATCTCATCGCCTGAAACCCCGGCCGGCTGCACCTGAGCTACTTCTTCCGGAACCTCGTCGCTAACCGTTTCGGGTGTGTCCGGGGATGGTTGCGACTCCGGCGCTGAATCATCAACAACCTCGTCTGCCAGCCAATCCGGCTCCGGCCCCAAATCCTGCTCTTCGGGTACGATATTCTTGGATGGTTCGGATTCATCAGCATATTTCATGGTGCTATTGTATCCTGCCATGGTGCACGTTTAATTGGGGGACAGCCGGAAATCTTCCGCGCCGGAATCCACGACACCACCCGGAATTTCCGAGCACTATTTTCAACAACTACACGGAGAGCATTCGTTTGTCGTCTCTTGCCCATGATCAGCAGTCACACAGCGCCCGGTCGCTTGTGAAGCAGTTTGCCCAGTATTACAAGCCACACAAGAAGCTCTTCACGCTTGATTTCGGTAGCGCAGTAATTAGCGGTGTACTGGAACTTGCGTTCCCTCTTGCCGTCCAGTTGTTCATTGATGAACTCCTGCCAACCGGTGACTGGGGACCGATTATCGGCGCCTCTATCGCATTGGCGATGATCTACCTCGTGAACACGGGCCTGTTGGTGGTGGTGAACTACTGGGGTCATATGCTCGGGATCAATATCGAAACCGAGCTCCGCCGCCGCGCCTTCAACCACCTGCAGCGGCTGAGCTTCCGCTTCTTCGACAACACCAAGACCGGGCACCTGATCGGACGGGTGACACGAGACCTCGAAGATATCGGTGAGGTCGCACACCACGGACCAGAAGATCTCTTCATCGCCGTGATGACGCTGGTTGCCGCCTTTATCATCATGTTCTCAATCCACCCACCGCTGGCGCTTATCACAGCTATCGTCGTGCCAGTGACGATGTTCTTCACCACGCGGTATGGAACGCGTATGACACGCACCTGGCGTGACCTGTTCAGCAGGATCGGCGAGTTTAACTCGCGCATTGAGAACAATGTCAGTGGAATCCGCGTGGTACAGGCGTTTGCAAACGAAGATCACGAGCGCAAGATGTTCAGTACGGATAACGCCCGGTACCGCACCACCAAGCTCGAAGCCTACAAGCATATGGCCGCCAGCATGTCCATTAACTACATGGGCATGCGCTTCACACAGTTGACGGTGATGGTGGCGGGAACCTACTTCGTTATCGGCGACTCGATTACCTACGGTGAATTTGTCGCCTTCCTGTTGCTCGTCAATGTCTTCTTCCGCCCAATTGAGAAGCTGAATGCCGTGCTCGAGATTTATCCCAAGGGCATCGCCGGGTTCCGGCGCTACGTCGAACTGCTCGATACAAAGCCGGAGATTCAGGATAAAGAGGGCGCTGTTGACGCCGGTGACCTCAAGGGCGATATCCGCTTCGAGAACGTGAGCTTCGGTTACACCGATGACAAAATGGTGTTGAAGAACATCAACCTCGAAATCCACCCCGGTGATACGGTTGCGTTCGTTGGCCCAAGCGGTGCCGGAAAAACCACGATCTCCTCGCTGCTGCCGCGCTTCTACGATGTGAACAGTGGTCGCATTACGATTGACGGTACGGATATCCGCGACATGACGCTGGATAGCCTGCGTCGCGAAATCGGCATCGTGCAGCAGGATGTGTACCTGTTCAACGGCACCATCCGCGAAAACATCGCCTACGGCGACTTGCGCGCCAGCGACGAGAAGATCAACGATGCTGCTCGCAAGGCCAAGCTGGACAACGTGATTGCAGATTTGCCCGAAGGGCTGGATACGGTCATCGGCGAGCGCGGTGTCAAGTTGAGCGGCGGTCAGAAGCAGCGACTCAGCATTGCGCGGATGTTCCTGAAGAACCCGCCGATTCTGATCCTGGACGAGGCGACCTCGGCGCTCGATACCGCTACCGAGCAGGCGATACAGAAATCGCTAAATGAGCTCGCCGTTGGTCGCACAACGCTGGTGATTGCACACCGGCTTGCTACTATCCGTCACGCCGATCGCATTGTGGTTGTGACTGAGGATGGCATTCAGGAGCAAGGCACACACCAGGAACTGCTGGTGCACGACGGCGTGTACCGCGAACTCCACGACGCCCAGTATCGCGAGGAAATGCCGACGGCTGATTAATCGATTCAGTTATTGGTATTGCGGATCTGTCTCAACAGGGAAATTTACCGAGCGCGCGATAAAGCAGAGCCGGTGTGCCTCGTCGTGCAGCCAAGTTAGCAGACTTGGGTCCGCCTCGTTCGCGAGTGTAATGCGCGGACGGAGTGTAACGTTCGTGAACTCGCCGCTACCATCACGATGTTCCACCATCGTGCCAGTAGCAGCGTCCTCATACGCAGTCACGACCACGCCATGCTTCGCGCACCTGCTCAGGAACCACAGCATGTGGCACTGGCTTAACGCTGCCACCAGCATCTCTTCCGGATTGTGGCGATTTGGGTCGCCTGAAAATGCTGGATCGGACGACGCCTCGATCACATGTTTTCCAGCGATCCGGACCTCGTGATCCTTGGAGTATCCGTTCGGTTTTGCTGTGCCAGATCCGGTATTACCAGTCCATGTCACACGGACGTTGTAGATGTGGTTATTTGTGTTCAACTGCCAACTTCCTGCTTCTGATAAGACGGCTCACGTAGTGACGTCCTTGCTCGGTGAGAACGACGTTCCCGTTGGCACGAACCACCATGCCCCGGTCGGCCGCGCGCCGGATGGTTTCCAGCGCTTCATCCGGACTCCAGTGCAGTGCCGCTCCGATATGGCCGAGGCTGCTTTCGCTGAACTCTTCTTCTGTGCGCTCGTGCGTGGCCAGGTGCATAACCAGCAAATCTACGGCGAAGCGATCGCGGTTACGCGCGTTGCGTCGTCGCTGTGCCACCAGCCCTTGTGATGGCGAGAACAGCAGGGCCAGCCCAAAGAGGATACCCAACATGGTGACAATACCGCCCGCAATCGATCCGTCGATGATGATCGCCATCCAGTAGCCGCCAATTGCGCCAAGCGCGCCGATGACTGCGCTGCCGATCATCATGTGGAGCAGCCTGTCTGTCAGGAGATACGCTGTCGCCGCCGGCACGATGACGAGTGCCACCACAAGAATTGCACCGACAGCGGTGAATGCGCCGACGGTGGTGATACTCAGCAGGAGCATCAGCAGGTAGTGGACGAGTGTCGGCGAGAACCCGAGGGAGTGAGAGAGCCCCGGGTCAAATGTGCTGATCTTCAGTTCCTTGTAGAGGAGCGTGAGCACGCCGATGTTCATTACCAGCAGCACGGACATAATCCAGAGCGATTGCGGCCCGAGGTCACGTCCGCTCATGATGAACCGATCGAATGCGGAGAATTCGATGTTTCCGTACAGAATAGCGTCGGTATCCAGGTGGACGTTGGCGAAGTAACGCGTGATTAAGATCGTACCGAGCGCGAACATCGCCGGGAATACAATGCCCATCGCCGCGGCGCTCTCCATGCGTTTCGTGCGCTGCAATGCTTCAACGAGTGTGACGGTCACGATCGCTGCGGCGACAGCACCAACGGCTCCGACGAGAATGTTGGCACTACCAGCCATCCAGTAACCAAATACGAGGCCCGGCAGGATTGCATGGCTAATGGCGTCGGTCATCATGGCCATACGGCGCAAAATCAGGAACGTCCCCGGCAAGGCACAGGCGACGGCACAGAGAATCCCTGTGAGAAGAATCACAGTTCCCGCGGTCATACCTGCTCTCCTGCCTCTAGCGCTGCGCGGAACTCGGCACGGCGACTTCGCCGGCGCCACCATTCAGCGATCAGGCCATGTTTCGGGGCGAATAGCAGGGAGATCACCACGAGTCCGGTAAGCGCCAAAATGATCATCGGACCGGTAGGAAGTCGACTCGCTTGCACGCTGATCACCGCGCCGGTAACGCCAGCGAGCCCTCCGATGAAACCGCTGATCCACAACATCGTGCGGAGATTGTCGGTCCATTGCCGCGCCGCAGCACCGGGACCAATGATCATGGCCGCCATCAATACCACGCCAACGGTCTGCAGGCCGATCATCACTGCCACCACAATCAGGCTGGTGAGCATGATGTCCAACCGTCGTACAGGCAGCCCCAGGCTGGCGGCAAATTCGGGATCGAAGCTGAATAGTTTGAACTCCTTATAGAGAAAATACACTACTGCCAGCGCCCCCACCCCGAGCACTGCGAACATAAGTACGTCATTGCCGATGAGTGAGGCTGCCTGCCCGAAGAGATATTGATCGAGCCCCGCCTGGTTGGCGTTGTTCTGCTGCTGGATGTAAGTGAGAAGCAGGATGCCTACGCCGAAAAATACGCTAAGCACAACGCCGAGCATGGTGTCTTCGCTCAGCTTGGTGCGCTTTACCGTGCGCAGGAAGATGAGCGTCCCGATCCATCCAGCAATGCCTGCTCCCAGGAGCAGTACGAGCGGTGCGCGCGTTCCCGTCAGCATGAAAGCAATACAGATACCCGGAAGCGCTGCATGGCTCAACGTATCCCCGAGCAGCGCCTGTTTGCGCAGGACGGCAAAGGCGCCAAGTACCCCCGCAACAATGCCGAGCAGCATGCTGCCGAGCGCGACGTTGCGCAGCGTGTAATCGAAAATCAAATCGTGGAGGGTACTCATTCGGTTACCCCCACTTCTTGCAGGATCTTGCCACCGCTCCCGTAAGTAAGCTCGATGTTCTCGGGCGTGAAGAACTCCTCCATCGGGCCGCTGGCGATTTTCTGGACATTCAGCAGAACGACCCAGTCGAAGTAGCGCGGGGCGGTTTCGAGATCGTGATGAACAACTACCACCGTCTTGCCGCGATCTCGCAATTCCTGCAGCAGTGTAATGATGGCGGTCTCTGTGCGGGCATCCACCCCCACGAACGGCTCGTCCATGAAGTAGAGTTCTGCGTCTTGCACCAGTGCCCTCGCCAGGAAGACGCGCTGTTGCTGTCCGCCACTAAGCTGGCTGATTTGGCGATCGGCGAAGTCGGCCATGCCAACCTGGTCGAGCGCATGCATCGCGCGTTCACGTTCGTCCTTGCCGGGACGTCGAATCCAGCCGAGCTGCCCGTATGTGCCCATCATGACGACATCCAACGCGTTGGTTGGAAAATCCCAGTCCACGCTGCCACGTTGGGGGACATATCCCACCAGCTTGCGCTGACGGTCGCTGGTGTGGCCGAAAATCTCCACGGTTCCGGCGGCCATCGGTACGAGGCCGAGAATCGCTTTCATAAGCGTGCTCTTACCGGCGCCGTTGGGCCCGATAATGGCCGTGAGCGTGCCTGTGGGAATGGTGAGATCGATATCCCAGAGCACCGGCTCGTCGCGGTAGGCCACCGTCAGGTCGTGTACGGTAACCGCAGCGCGTTCATCTCTTGCGTTCCTGTAAATCTGGTTCATAGATGTTCCTGTCATAATCGAGTGCTGCCCAGAAGCGCCTCTACTACTGTGGAGACGTTGTGTCGCACCATGCCGATGTATGTACCTTCGGGTGTGCCGGCCGCGCCCATGGCATCGGAGTAGAGTTCTCCGCCGATTTGCACATCCCACCCGCGGGATCTCGTGGCGGCCTGAACTGCCTCGATCGTCGACGGGGGAATGGACGACTCCACGAAAATCGCCGGAATCTTTCGGTCTGCCAGTAACTGCGCAAGGTCTTGCACATCTCCCGCGCCTGCCTCGCTCGACGTGTTGAGCCCTTGCAGGCCGAGCACCTCAATGTCATAGCGGCGACCGAAATAATTGAACGCATCGTGTGCGGTAACCAGCACACGGATTTCATCTGGCACACGCTCGAACTCGGTGAAGACCCATTCCTCGAGTTCTTCCAGTCGGCGAAGGTAATCTTGTGATCGCTGGCGTACTTCGTTCTCATTTTCTGGACTGATCGCAACCAGCTCGTTCGTAATCGTCTCTGCTACATCCATCCAGAGGGATACGTCCATCCACACGTGCGGGTCCCAGGCATCGGATTCCTCTTCGTCCTGGAGCAGGTGTTCTTCGGGGAGGCTTTCCGCAACTCCCCGTGTGATCACCGTGCCGGATGCGTGGATGTTATCCAGCGTATCCGCGAGGCGGCCTTCCAGATTCAGCCCGTTAAAGAGCACCAGATCGGCATCGCCGAGTCGCACGATATCGCCCGCACTGGGTTTGTAGAGATGCGGGTCGATTCCTGGACCCATCAGGCCCGTAATCGAATAGGCGTCGCCGCCGACGTTTCGGACAACATCTGTAATCATTCCGATAGTGCAGGTAACCACTGGCAGGTCGTGTGATCGCTCCTCCGGGTTTTGGGTTCTGGAAAAGCTGTAACCACCAAGGAGCAGTGTTCCCACCGCGCCAGCAATGAGTGTTCGCCTTTGTACTACTTCATCCAAATCGGCATACTCCGGTTTCAAGTTGAATTTAGCTTCAGCTAAATCCGCGCTGGCGGCACTTTAGCTCAGGCTAAAATCGAAGTCAAGGGTCCCACAATGGAGTAGCATGGACAACTGAAGAAAGGCGGGAGCATGGCGGTAACGAAATTCGCACAGAACGGACTGAATCGGCTCGGTTATGAGGTGAATGGCGAGGGCGAGTCCAAAGTGTTCATCCTGCACGGCTTGCTCCAGACGCGCAGCACGCTCAACCCGTTGCTGGATGCACTGGAGGATCGCGGTACCGCGATAGCGATGGATCTCCGTGCCCATGGCGGCAGCTCCGCGGTGCAGGGGCTCAACCTGCGCCTGGCCGATCTCGTGGATGATGCCTTTGCTGTTCTGGATGCAGCGGAAATCGATACGCCGACAGTCGTCGTTGGAGTTGAAATCGGAGCCGTCATCGCCCAGGCGATGAAGGATGCCAATCCGGATCGGGTCAAGGGCCTGGTACTGATCAACTATCCAACCGGCGACATGCTGGACGATGAGACGATCAGGAGCATTGCGAACATCGCGTACAAGGGTCAGGCGGAGCAGGCGATCACACGCTGGCTCGACCTCTCCTGGGGCGAGGGTTGGCGGGATCGAATCCCCAAGCCACGTATCGCTGCTGCCCGGCGTTCCGCCGAGGCGATCCACCCGATTCTGACGGCATTGGCTGAAGCTGATGTCATCGAGCAAGAGTCGATGACGCTGCCAGGAGGCGCCCCCTTTGCGGAAGAAGGGCACCTGAACCAAACCTTGGAAGCCATTGAGGCCGCTGCGGCGGAGTGATTCCAGCAGGAATCGATTGGGTCAGTGAATGCGAGACCGACCCGGAAATGGGCAAGGTCTTTTCTCGTGTCAGTGAAAATGAGAAAGTCCGGGCGGAGTTAACGTGAGATAAGTAAGGTGGAGTCCATTCGGATTCGTTCCGGACTTCTGCCTGACCGTTTGGAACTTGACTAACTTACGCAAAGTTAGTATAATGAAGAGTGCGCAAATCTACCAACCGTTCGGTAGGGGATCACGTTTGGCCACGGACAATCAACCTCAGACAGAAGAAGAGTTCTCATACCTGCCGCATAAGCAGATTGTCGGTGTGATGATTGGCGTGATGAGCGGGATGTTCCTGGCCGCGTTGGATCAGAGCATTGTTGGTGTGGCGCTCCCGCGGATTACGAGTGATCTTGGTGGATTGAACCAGCTTGCATGGGTGGTAACCGCCTACCTGCTCACGAGCACTGCGAGTACACCGATCTGGGGCAAGGTCAGCGACCTGTATGGTCGCAAGAAGATCTTCCAGCTAACGATCATCATCTTTTTGATCGGGTCGATTTTCAGCGGCGCCGCCCAGAGTATGGCGATGCTGATCGGTATGCGCGCTGTGCAGGGTATTGGCGGCGGTGGCCTTATGGCGATTGCCCTGGCGATTATCGGCGACGTTATCCCGCCGCGAGAGCGCGGGCGTTATCAAGGGTATTTCGGTGCTGTTTTTGGGGTGAGCTCTGTTGCTGGCCCTCTTATCGGTGGCTGGTTGACAGACGCCATAAGTTGGCGCTGGATTTTTTATATCAATATCCCGATCGGTATTGCGGCACTGTTCATCACCTCTACTGCTTTGCAGATGCGAACCCCTCGCCGTCAGCACCAAATCGATTGGTGGGGTGCATCGCTCATTGTGGCGGCGGTTACGTGCTTCCTGCTCTATCTGAACTGGGCCGGTGAGCATTTCGGCTGGTCGGACATGCGGGCGGTTGCGTTCGTTGCAGCGGCGGCAGGTTTGATTGCCCTCTTCATATGGGTTGAGTTGAGGGTGCCGGAACCGATTATCCCGATGCAATTGTTTCGCAACAGCATTTTCACCATTGCGAACCTCTATGGCTTCGTTATGGGGCTGGCCATGTTTGGCGGCATTATCTTCCTGCCGCTCTATTTCCAGGGTGTGCTTGGGATGTCTGCCATGGAATCCGGTTTTGCCATGGTGCCGATGGTATTCGGTATTTTGAGCATGAGCATTATTTCCGGGCAATTAATTACCCGCTTTGGCAGATATAAGGTTTATCCGGTAGCGGGCGCGTTAATTATCGCCGTGGCGTTGATTTTGCTAAGTACGCTCAAGGTGGACACACCGTACTGGATTATTGCAATCTACGCGTTTTTATTCGGCTCAGGCCTCGGTTTCACCATGCAAACGATTATGGTGGCCGTGCAAAATGCAGTGCCTATGAGCGTTATGGGAGTTGCCACCAGTTCTGTCACGTTCACTCGATCGTTGGGTGGAGCAGTGGGTACGGCCGCGTTTGGTGCCATACTTAATACCAGACTTGCATCTTATCTTGCCGAGGATTTGGGCGAAGCGGAAATCCCGCTCGGATCGTCCAATCCCGAAATGGCCGCGAACAATATCCAGGAAATGCAAAACTTGGAAGAACCGCTTCGTGGCGTTGTTTTAGGAGCCTACACCAACGCATTGACCGATTTGTTCCTGCTTGCAGTACCGGTCGTGCTCTTTGCGTTCGTAGCTTCCCTCTTCCTGAGGGAAATCCCGCTGCGCACTGGCGCAGCCGAAGAAGTAGCGAAGTCAGAGGTCTCCGTGCATGAGCGCATGGAGTCACAAGCATAAGGAGTGTTTTATGTCAGTACATGATTACAAGGTTTCCACAGCCGATGGCAAGGAAGTTTCCCTTTCCGATTACAAGGGCCAGGTGCTTCTTATTGTGAACACCGCCAGCAAGTGCGGGAACACCAAGCAGTACGAAGGCCTGCAGAAACTGTATGAGGAGTATAAGGACCAGGGCTTTACGGTACTGGCGTTCCCCAGCAATCAGTTCAAGAATCAGGAGCCAGGCACCAACGCCGAGATCCAGGAGTTCTGCAAGGTCAACTACGGCGTGACCTTCCCCGTGTTCGCCAAGATCGACGTCAACGGCCCGGATGCGCACCCGCTGTACAAGTTCCTCACTTCACAGCACGGTGATATCAAGGCCAACCCGGTCGACTGGAACTTCGCCAAGTTCCTGGTCGGTCCAGAGGGTGACGTGCTGCAGCGCTATGCGGCCAACATCCAGCCGGAACTGGTGGCGTCGGATATCGATCACGTCTACGCCGGCAAGTACGCCTAGCCTTCGGTCTCCGGGCCTTCGGGCAGCCACTGGCGCCAGATCGGGATCGTCATCATCATTATCAGGAAGACCACAGCACCACCGATGGTAAACCAGCGTTCCTGAACTATCCCGGTGCCCACGCCGTACAGTACCGCTACCACGATCCAGATAATACCGACGTACTGATTACGTGCCATCTTTGCTGGTTCCTCCAGAACGCTACCGTGTGGTTCAATTCACACGGTAGCATGGTATCCGGATCATCGCCTGCCTCCCGCCGCAGAAATTGTCGATTTCAGCCGGAATCTGCAACAATAGACGGCAACCTGACAAGTTGTTCAGGGTTGGTTGTGTTGCCATGCGTAAAACGCATTGGCTGAAGTCCAGGGGGAGCCCATTGTTTACGCCTTTCCTCTCATCTCACCTTAATATCGCCCGCGCATTCGGAGGAGAGGCCGAGGCTACCAATGGTGCCCACGCACCACAAGCAGCTGCCCTGTAGTTCGCATTCTTCATTTGGAGTACCACAACAATGGAAACCAACGTGAATGAGTTCGGCATGCCCTGGATGTCCGGATTCGATATTCGTCAGCGTTTTATCGATTTCTTTGACAGCAAGCAACACCTGCATGTGCCCAGTAGTAGCCTTGTGCCGCCTGCGGGTGATACAAGCGTGCTCCTTACGACCGCCGGCATGCAGCAAATGATCCCGTACTTTCTCGGATTAGAGCAGCCACCGGCGAAGCGCATGTCGTCGGTGCAAAAGTGTTTCCGCACCGTAGATATCGACGAAGTGGGTGATGAAAGCCATGCCACCTTCTTCTTCATGCTCGGTAACTTCAGTGTGCAGGATTACTTCAAGCGCGAAAGCATTAAGTACACCTGGGAGTTCCTCACCGAGTGGATGCATTTCCCGGCGGAGCGACTCCACCCAACGATTCATCCGGAGGACGAAGAGAGCCTCGCCATTTGGCGAGATGAAATCGGAATTCCCGAGGAGAAAATCGGCAAGCTGGATGACAACTGGTGGCAGGCCGGGCCAACAGGGCCAAATGGCCCCGACACCGAGGTCTACTTCGACCGCGGTGAGCAATGGGGGTGCGGTCGCGAGGAGTGCGCGCCGGGTTGCGATTGCCCGCGCTACCTCGAGCTGTGGAATAACGTGTTCATGCAATACAACACCACACCCGATGGTGTGCGCACACCGTTGGAGCGACCCAGTGTCGATACCGGTATGGGGCTTGAGCGCCTGGTTCTGTTGATCCAGGGTGCCCGCACCATGTACGAAACCGATTTCTATCAGCCGATCGTGGCTCGCATCTGCGGCCTGGCTGGTGTGAGCTACGGCAACAGTCCGCAAATCGACCGCTCTATCCGCATCGTGGCGGACCATGTGCGCGGTGCTGTCTTCCTCATTGGAGATGGCGTTCTGCCCGGGAACGAGGGCCGTGCCTACGTGCTCCGGCGCGTGCTGCGCAAGGCGATCCGTCACGGTCGCTTGCTCGGTATCGAGGAGCATTTCCTCGCCGAACTGGCGCAAGGAGTCATAGGGCAATTCGGCGACCTGCATCCTGAATTGCGAGATCGCCAGCGACAAATCCTTCGCGTTATCGAGTATGAGGAGGAGAGCTTTGGCAGGACAATCGCCTCCGGTATCAACCGGCTGCAGGTGTTGACCTCGGAGCTCAAGGAGCGCGGTGAAACCACCATTCCGGGTGAGGAAGCCTTCCGTCTCTACGACACCTACGGTTTCCCGTTCGACCTCACCATCGAGCTCGCCCAGGAAGAGGGCCTGAGTGTCGATGAAGAGGGCTATCGCCAGGCGATGGAGCATCAGCGCGAGACCAGTCGGTCCGGTGCAGCGTTCGCGAGCGCCGAACGCGATTGGGGAGAGCTGTACGCGCAGATTCAGGCGCGTAGTGAATTCACCGGCTATGAATCAACCCGGGGAGAAGGTAAGATCGTCGCCATTCTCGGCAAGGACGGCTCGCAAGAGCAGGCCGAGGTTGGTGAGCAAATCGAGCTTATTCTGGACCGCACACCGTTCTACGCAGAATCCGGTGGACAGGTTGGCGACGCTGGCAAGATCAGCGCGGAGACAGGGCTGTTCGACGTCGACGATACACGTCGACCAGTGCCGGACCTGATTGTGCATCGCGGCACCGTGCAGGAAGGGTTCCTGCGAGTGGGCGAAACCGTCCGGGCCCAGGTTGATAGCTTCCGGCGTTCGCACATCAAGCGCAATCACACGGCAACCCACCTCTTGCACAATGCGCTTCGTACTGTCGTTGGTGAGGATAGTCATCAGGCGGGTTCTCTCGTTGCCCCGGAACGCTTGCGCTTCGACTTCACTTCGCTTGATCCTGTTTCCGATAAACAGTTGCGCGCTATCAGCCAGATAGTGAATAACGAGATCGTCGCCAATCGCGAAGTCACTGCAACCGTCATGGACCATCAGGAAGCGATCGACCAGGGTGCAATTGCGCTCTTTGGCGAGAAGTATGGAGATCGCGTCCGAGTGGTGAGTATCGACGGTGTATCCAAGGAACTCTGCGGCGGTACTCACGTGGACAGCACCGGCGAAGTCGGGCCGTTCGTGATTACGTCTGAAGGAAGCGTCGCCAGCGGCGTTCGCCGCATTGAAGCGCTTACCGGTTACGCAGCGGTGGAACGTATGCAGGGGCAACAGCGCATGCTGGAGGACCTCGGGCGAGATCTGAAGGTGACCTGGGCCGAAGTGCCCAACACCGTTCGTGGCCTGCAGGAAACACTGCGGGAGCAGGAACGCGAAATCCAGAACTACCGTAGCCGACTGGCAGCGGCGCAAAGTGCCGATCTGCTGGATGATGCGACGAAGGTCGGCGATGCAACCGTTATCGCATCCAAAGTGGATGTTTCGGATCGGGGTGCGCTTCGCCAGATGGGCGACCGTGCCCGTGATCGGATCGAGAGCGGGGTAATCGTCCTTGGTGCCGACATTGACAATAGTCCGGCGCTACTTGCTATGGTCACAACCGACCTGGTGGAGCGCGGAGTGAAGGCAGGCGATATCATTCGTCACATCGCGCCAATGGTTGATGGACGTGGCGGTGGCCGGCCGGAGCTCGCTGAAGCCGGCGGCAAGAACGTGGCAGGGCTTGCCGATGCCCTTGGGGCGGTCGAGGCATTTGTCGGTGAGAAGGTACAAGGCTAAATGCCGAAGCGTAAGGAAGCCCCGGAGCCAATACGCATAGAGCTCGCGGCGGATACATCCATGCCGGCGGTACTTGCTGAAGTTCGCCGGCATGTGGATCAGTCTGTCGTGCTCGTGGTGCCGGATCATTGTCCGGTGCTGCTTACGGTTGCCGAGTTCCGTGCGCTTAAGGACACATCCCAACGCGCAGGCGTCAACGTTGCTATAGAAAGCAACGCCAGCCTGCGCACCCAACTCGCGAGTATGTTCGGCATTCGCACTCTTGGCGACCAACATGAGGAGCACGGTTGGCGACCACCGGATACGCTGCTTGGCAACACGCGTTCCTATGAAACATGGGTGCGCAGGCACGATGACGATGAACTACCCGCCAGGCGACGTCGCCGTGCCGATGACCAGCCACCGTCCAGCAATGGAAACGGGGATAATGGTGGATCGTTCGATTACATTGAAGACGATACACCTTCAGCAATTGGAGAAACCGCCCGCAAAGCAGGCAAGATTCTCGCTGTTGTCGTCGTCATCGCGCTTATTGCCACGATTGCTGGCTGGTATGCATTGCCAAATGTCACGGTCACGGCGACCGTGGAGAGCACCTCTGTTTCAAGTGAGGTGAATTACGCGGTTGCTGCCGACGGCGCGTCGCTGCCGAGCGACATCGAATTCACCGCCCAGGCAGAAGCCGCAGAGGCCGAGGTTCCCTTCGAAATTTCTGTGCCGACCACCGGAGTTGACCGCACTCCGCAGGACACCGCTTCCGGTGAGGTCATCCTCCGCAATCCGACAGGTGAAGAAATCACCGTGCCCGAAGGTACCGAGCTTTCCATCTATCAGGGGATGAGTTACACCACGGACTCTGAAGTAACGGTTGGTCCTGCCGAGAACAATGTCGCCGGCGAGGAGGTCGTGAACGTCACCGCCACCGAGCCCGGTACCATCGGCAATGCCGAGCCAGGGATGCTCACCGGAATTGTTGAGGACCTCGGTATCCATTACAGCAACCGGGATAGTGCCATCGACGGTGGCACTGATATCGAAGTCAGCATTGTCGATGAAGCCGACCTGGTCGCACTTGAGGACAGCGTTATCAACAACGCCACCCGGGCTGCAGCCGAAGGCTGGACCAGTGAGTTGGCAGAAGGCATGGCAGTGGTGACGCCAAGCGTGACGACCGACCCGATCGACTTCGAGGATTACACCCCTTCCGCCCAACCGGGCGAGCAAGCTGAAGAGATCAGCATCTCCGGTACGGTGAATGCAAGTGGCCTGATTTACGACCAGACTTTCGTCGCTGAAGAGACACGGGCATACTTCCGCGAGAATCTGCAGAACCAGGTGCCGGAGGGATATGAAATCGATCCGGAATCGATTGTGCTCGGGGAGCCGCAGGCTCTCGCCCCCGCGCCGGATAACGTCCAATTTCGGGTGGGCGCCGAGGCAACCGCCTATGCGGTGATCGATGAAGACACGCTTGGCGATATTCGCGACGATATGGCCGGACTATCTATGGAAGAAGCCAAAGCTCGCCTTGACGAGGTCGGGGCCTTTGAATCGTATGATCTCGGCATAAGCCCCGGCTGGTGGTTCGAGCGCATGCCGCAGGATAGCGGCCGGATTGAAATTCAGGTGGAAGATCCGGGCAGCAATAGTGCAGAACCATCGCCGGAAGCAACGGCAGAAGATTGATGAAGATGGAACGATTGCTCGGCCTGGATATAGGTGAGCGCCGGATCGGTGTGGCTGTGAGCGATGAGCTCGGGATGATTGCAAGCCCGATTGCTACAATCGACGCCCGCAAAGACGTCGCGAAGGAACTGCGGGAACTCGTCGAGAAATACGCTGTTTCACGGCTGATAGTCGGACTCCCGGTTGGTATGTCGGGCCGTGAGGGGCCCCAGGCCGCCGAGGTGCGTGGAATCGCCGACGAGCTTGGCAAATCCCTGGGTGTTGAAATTGTTTATAGCGACGAAAGGCTCTCCTCTTCCGTCGCAAACCAGGCGCTTATTGGCCAGGGCACTCGCAGGGGCAAACGTAAGCAGCAAATCGATGCGATGGCGGCCGCGGTAATCCTGCAAGGCTACCTGGATAACGAACGGTGGAAATCGGGGAAATAGAAGCGTAGGCACGGAAGTTACCGTGGTACTATGAACACATCACGACCCACACACGGCCGTTGATGTTACATGGAGAGAAGATCATGAAAAAGCTGATCATTGCCGTTGTGCAGAACGAAGATGCCGACGCCGTAGTCGACGCGCTGCTGGAAGAAGATTTCCGCGCCACCCGACTGGCCAGTACAGGTGGCTTCCTTCGCCGTGGCAATACAACCCTGATGATCGGTGCTGAAGAAGATCAAATCGAACAGGTGCTGGAGCTCATCCAGCAGCACGCGCACGCTGGCCAGCCGGTAACCGTGCAGGGTCAGCCCAGCAAGCCGGCTGCTGCAACAGTGTTCGTGCTCGATCTCGAAGAGTATCAGCGTCTTTAGTTGCAGGACGTTCACAGAATTTGTAACCGCGCCGGGGTATGCCCCGGCGTTGGTGTTTCATTCAACAGGTGAGGCCATCGCTCATGGGAATGCTCATCAACCAATCATCCTTCCGTTCCGAAATGTTGGAACTCGCACCGGTTACCAGGCCAGTTGTTGGCACTGTGCTTGTTCCGGGCAGCAAAAGCATCACCAACCGCGCATTGCCGATTGCTGCGCTCGCCGAGGGGGAAACGGTGCTGACAGGCGCGCTCTTCTCCGATGACACCCGGTACATGGCAGCTGCGCTCAATCAGCTCGGGATTCGCGTTTCCAGCGATCCTCAGGCACAAAGCTTCACTGTTACGGGTAGTAATGGGGAAGTTCCGGCCGAGAGTGCCGAACTCTTCCTTGGCAATAGCGGCACCAGTGTTCGCTTCCTGGCGGCAATGGTCGCGCTCGGTAATGGCACATACGTACTTGACGGCGTGCCACGAATGCGCGAGCGCCCGATCGATCCGATGCTGAAAGCGCTGCGGGATCTCGGCGTAAACGCCACCTCACAGCTGACAGAGGGGTATCCGCCGATCAAAATTGAAGCGGCGGGGATTTCAGGTGATACCGTCACCATGGCCGGCAACAAAAGCAGTCAGTATTTCACGGGCCTGTTGATGGCCGCGCCGTACGCGGCGAACGGAATAACGATCAACGTCGAGGGTGAACTCGTCTCCGAGCCATATATCGATATCACTGCAGATGTGATGGCTGCGTTTGGCGTCGAAGTCGAAATCGATGAAGACTACCGGCAATTTAAGGTCGCCCCGGGCCAACGATACCAGGGGCAGGTCTACAACATTGAGCCAGATGCCAGTAATGCCAGCTACTTCTTTGCAGCTGCAGCGATCACTGGCGGCGAAGTACGAGTAGATGGTCTTGGCATTGAATCGCTACAGGGCGACCTCGATTTCGTTTACATCCTCGAGGAGATGGGCGCTACGGTTGAAGTGCTGGACGATGAAACCGTGGTACGCGGCCCCGAGGGTGGCAAGCTCCGTGGTGGGGAGTTTGATATGACCGAGGTCTCGGACACTGCCCAGACCCTCGCCGCCATTGCCCCGTTTGCAGACAGCCCGGTCACCATTCGTGGCGTGGCGCACAATCGCATTAAGGAAACGGATCGCATTGCGAATGTCGCCATCGAACTGCGCAAGCTCGGCCAGCAGGTCGAGGAGTTCGAAGATGGTATGACCATCACACCAGCACCGGTGAAGCCAGCAGAAATCGAAACCTACGATGATCATCGCATGGCGATGAGCTTTGGTATTACCGGCTTGCGTGCGCCGGGAGTGCGCATTCTCGATCCCGATTGCACCGCCAAAACGTTCCCGGATTATTTCGACAGGTTGATTGAGTTGACGGGCACAAACCGAATAATCTAGGCGAATCGTACAATTGGGTGTAACCAAATACCGATTTGGAACGTTTGAATTGGTGAGGGGTGGCGTACCCGGACAACATGTCCTCACTCTTCCCTTTCCCAATCGCGCCACCTCGCGGTGGCGGCCGCAGTCCACTGTGGTCGCCATTTCCGGGGAGAGGGCACGGTATTTGCAGGTTCACTACCTCCATACAGGTATGATGTAGGCAATGTCGAACAATTTGGATTCTGCGCAGGGCATCGACGATCAGCGGTGGAAGAGAGGAACGGCATTCATGGCACAACCACACAAACGCAAGAAGACATCCGGCGTTCGCGGGATCAGTGGTTCCGGAGCGTTTTTGCATTGGCTGGGCATGCTTGCCATGGTGGTTGGCCTCTTTGCGCCACTTGCCACCACACAGGCTGCTACCACACCCATGTCGGCGGAACAGGTGATGATGAAGGCTGCACAGCAACCGTTTGATACGGAAACAGCCGACTTCCAGCGCGTTGTGCTGGTTGGCGATTTCCAGCAACAGGTTGGCTGTAGCGATTGGGATACCAATTGTGGCCAGACACAGCTTGAGAATATCAATGGCTTCTGGACCGGTGTCTACGGAGTGCCGCCAGGTACCTGGAGCTGGGAGTTAGTGGCCGTGGACTGGGCCGGAACTGAATACTCGGTTTCCGAGGGCCAGGTGAGTGTCGGTGAAGGCCAGAATGGAATCTACGCAGAGTTCAACAGCGCATCCCGAGATAACAACGTATGGGCAACGACCGGTATCGCCTTTGCGACCGGATCGTTTGGTGATATCGCTCTCGCCCAGGATGGCGACGGCTTTGTTGCCAATGCGCTGAACATATCCACCTCGGGTTGGGTGGATATGCAGGTAACCGTTAATGGTGAACTCACCCAGACCGGCGCCGAGTTTCAGGAAGGCGTAAGCCGGGTGTCCTTTGATGCCACCGGGAATATCACAAACGTCGAACATCAGGGATATGCAGAAGTCACGGTTCAGCGCACGGATGCCGATGGCAACCCGCTGAACGGTAGCTGCTTCGTGCTCGAAGGCCCCTCCCAAAGCCGTGGCTGTGATTCAGATGGCAGCACCGATGGTTCCGCCGATGGATCGACCACGCTTCGGTTCCCGGGCGGATTCGAGCCCGGTACCTATACGCTCCGTGAAACCAGTGCCGCGGAAGGCGCCGAACCGCTCGCCGACCAACAGGTCGACGTGCAGCAGGGGCAATCCACTATCGAGGCACGCTCCGAGGGTGAACCGACGCCGGAAACCGGTGATCTCGTTGTGCTGCGCCAGGATGAAGCCGGTAACCCGGTTGGTGGCGCCTGCTTTGAAATCATCAATGCCAGCGGTGAAGTCGTAGAAGGCGCCTGTGATGAAGATGGCGATGTTGCCGACGATGGCCGTATTGGCCTGCTGGGCGTGCCTGCCGGTGATTACACGCTGAGCGAATCACGCACGCCGGAAGGCTATGAACCCGCTGCTGATATGCAGGTCAGCGTGTTACCGAACGATGTCACCAATCAGCCAGTCCAGAGCGCAGCCCTTCCATCGGACGAACCAGTCGAGACGGAAGAGGTCAGCGACGACGTCACTGAAGAAGCAGGTGGCGGTCTCATCGAGACGGAAGAAGCTACTGATGAGGTGACTGAAGAGGCCACCGAAGATCTTATAGAGACGGAAGCGGTTACGGAAGTTGCGACCGAGGAACCAGCGGACGTCACGACAACGGGACGCATCGTTGTTTATCGCGAGGACGAGCAGGGTAACCCTGTCGGCGGATCCTGTTTCGAAGTAATTGACAGCAATGGTCAGATCGTCGGCGAGGCTTGCGATGAAGATGGGCTCGCCCCTGACGATGGCTCGACCGGTATTGAAGATGTGCCGGTTGGCGATTACATCATGGTTGAATCCCGCGTACCGGAAGGCTATGAACAGTCTCCGGATACGCCGGTAACCGTGACCGAAGGCGATGTGATTTACACCGTCTCCTCGGCTGCGATGCCCGCTACGGAAGAACCTGTTGAGACCGAGGAAGTCACGGAAGAGGCTACCGAAGACCTCATTGAGACTGAGGAGGTAACCGAGCCGGCGACAGAGGAAGCCACCGAAGAGGCCACAGAAGAACCGACTGCGGTCGGCCGAATAGTTGTTTACCGTGAGGACGAGGCTGGTAATCCGGTTGGCGGGTCCTGCTTCGAAGTCATCAATAGTGAGGGCGAGGTCGTCGGTGCCAATTGTGACGAAGATGGCATTGCCCCCGACGATGGCTCTACCGGCGTCAACGATGTGCCGGTCGGTGATCACACCATGGTGGAGTCTCGTGTACCGGAAGGGTACGAGCAGGCACCGGATACACCGGTAACTGTTACCGAGGGCGATGTTATCTACACCGTCTCCTCGCCAGCACTCCCGGCAACCGAAGAGGCGACAGAGGAAGCCACTGAACCGACAACCGAAGAGGTAGTCGAAGAAGAGACAGAAGAAGCTGGCTTGCAGAGCGTGGATGGCGCGGCGCTTCAGGTGACATACGATTACGATGAAGCCCAACCAGAAGCCTGTGTGAAGTTGGAGACCCAGGCCGCAATTGGTGGACTGGAAGTTCCGTACGCTTGTGATAACGGCGAAAACGACCAGGATCCGGAGCTCGGGTCAATCCGAATGGAGTCCCTCAATCCGGGCGACTACGACCTGGTGGTATACGAGGGTCCAGCCGAACTTGTCCAGTTGGAACCCCAGTCAGTCACCCTGCAGGAGGGTCAGCTCGTTCCGCTCGCGCTCGAAAGCGCGCAACCTGAGGTCACGACGTTTACCGTCCAGACAACTGATGCCGCTGGCAACCCGATCGGTGGCGCCAGCTATATCCTGAACGAGACCGGGGAGCCGGTTACTGCTGACGACAGCGGCAATGTGACATTCGAGGGCGTGACACCTGGTGAGAACACCGTCCGCATGACGGCTGCTCCGAATGGCTATAATCTCGCCGAACCGGATACGCAAACCATCACCGTCGCTGCCGACGGCACCACCACAGCCACGTTCCAGGTTACGCAGGCGACAACCAACTTCACCGTTCAGACGACGGATGCCGATGGCAATACGATTGGTGGCGCCAGCTATATCCTGAATGAAACCGGTGAACCGGTTGCTGCTGACGACAGCGGCAATGTGACATTCGACAACGTCGCCCCCGGCGAGCACACGATTCGCATGACCA
>CAZGML010000002.1:81382-82507 GCA_964526965.1 uncultured Sphaerobacteraceae bacterium
CTGATGCCGATGGCAATCCGGTCGGTGGCGCCAGCTATATCCTGAACGAGACCGGGGAGCCGGTTGCTGCTGACGACAGCGGCAATGTGACGTTCGACAACGTCGCCCCCGGCGAGCACACCGTCCGCATGACCAGTGCTCCGGCTGGCTATAACCTCGCCGATCCAGACACGCAGACCGTGGCCGTCGTCGCTGATGGTTCAACAACAGCGACGTTCCAGGTTACGCAGGCGACAACCAGCTTCACTGTTCAAACCACGGATGCCGCTGGCAACCCGATCGGTGGCGCCAGCTATATCCTGAACGAGACCGGTGAACCGGTTATCGCTGACGACAGTGGCAATGTGACATTCGACAACGTCGCCCCCGGCGAGCACACGATTCGCATGACCAGTGCTCCCGCCGGCTACAACCTCGCCGATCCTGATACGCAGACGGTGACTGTCGCAGCCGACGGAACCACGACGGTGACGTTCCAGGTTACGCAGGCGACGACCAGCTTCACGGTCCAGACGACTGATGCCGATGGCAATCCGGTCGGTGGCGCCAGCTATATCCTGAACGAGACCGGTGAACCGGTTATCGCTGACGACAGTGGCAATGTGACATTCGACAACGTCGCCCCCGGCGAGCACACGATTCGCATGACCAGTGCTCCCGCCGGCTACAACCTCGCCGATCCTGATACGCAGACGGTGACCGTCGCCGCTGATGGTTCAACAACAGTGACGTTCCAGGTGAGCGAGATCACCGTCGACATCGTGGTGAACACCGTCGATGAATCGACTGGTGACTCAGTTGGCGGCGCGTGCTACACGCTGGATGACGGCGAAGTAGTCTGCGACGACGATTCGACCGGTCAGGTCATCTTCGAGGATGAAGCCCCTGGTGAACACACACTCTCCATGGAATCAGCGCCAGCCGGATTCGAGCCTGTCGCCGATCAGGTAATCCCTGCAGAAACCACAAACATCAACATCGGCCTCCAGCAAGCAACCGGTAGCGTTGAGGTCTCAGTCGTTGACGGAGAAAGCAACCCGGTTGATGGTGCGTGCGTCCAGTTGGACGATGGCACACCGCTCTGTGATGAAGGCGATCTCGGTGGGGTCTTCACCTTTACTGACA
>CAZGML010000002.1:82607-138367 GCA_964526965.1 uncultured Sphaerobacteraceae bacterium
CGCAGGTCGTCAACGTGGTCGCTAACGAGACCGCCACAGCCACCTTCACGCTTACCGAAGCCCCACCAGAAGTCGGAAACGTCGAGGTTTCGGCCGTCGATGGAGATGGCAGTCCTGTTGATGGTGCGTGCGTCCAATTAGACGACGGCACACCGCTCTGTGATGAAGGCGATCTCGGTGGGGTCTTCACCTTTACTGACATCACCGTTGGCGAACACAACGTTACAATCACGCAGATTCCAGACGGTTACGATCCGCTGTCCGACGGTGATGAAACGCAGGTCGTCAACGTGGTCGCTAACGAGACCGCCACAGCCACCTTCACGCTTACAGAAACGCCGCCGGCAACGGGTAATCTCGATGTCACAGTGCTCTATGGCGATGAGTCCGAGGTTCCCAACGCCTGTGTCACAGTCACCATGGAAGAAGAAGGCATCACCGAAACCGCATGCGATGAAACGGGCGACGGCGTTGTCCACTTCCAGGATCTCCTGGCCGGTACCTATCTGGTTACGCTCGACACGGAGCAGTACGAAGGACCGCCAATTGAGGAGGTTGTTCCAGTCTCCGGCACTGTTCTGGCCGGTGAAACCGGTACGGCTACGCTCTACCTGACCCAGCAGCCGACTACTGGCTCGCTCGAGATCACGGTTCAGTCCGATGGCTCCAATGTCGCTGGCGCATGCTTCACCGTGGGCGGGGAAACGATCTGCGACGATGGGTCTGGGGATACAAACACGACGCCCGGTGTTGTGACGATTACGGGCATTGAGCCGACCGATAGCCTCGAAGTTACGATGTCGACGGTGCCGGACGGCTACCAGGAGCCGGCTAGCCAGAATGTCTCCATCGCGGCTGGCGGAACGACATCAATTGAGTTCAATCTCGAAGCCGATGTGTTGCCAGGCAGCGTCACGGTGCTCACCACAGATAGCAACGGCAACGTGCTCGAGGATGCGTGCTACCGACTGGTACAAGGCTCGACGGTTATCGGACCAATTTGTGATTCCGAGCCCGCCGACGGCGAGGTGCTCTTCGAGGATGTGCCTGCCGGCGAGTATCGCCTGGAGCAGACACGTCGACCAGCGAGTCAGTATGAGAGCCCGGCCTCCAGGAACGTCACGGTAAATGCCGGTGAAAACACCAATGTCGAAGTTGAAATGGCCCAGCGTGCCGGTCAGCTCCGCATCACTACGGTCGACGCCGACGATACATCTGTCGTGCTGGAAGGCGCCTGCTACGTACTGTCAGGAGCATCCGAATTCGGCCCATTCTGTGATGCCGATGACGGCAACAGAGATGGCATCGTTCGGTTCACCAACGTGCCGGCAGGTGAGTACGAGCTAAGCCAAACAGTCTCTACTGCGGGCTACGATTCCGCAGCGAATCGCACCGTCACGATCAACCCGGGTGGAAGCACCCAGATCACGGTCGCGAACGAGCGTGTGGAGCCACCGGCCGAATCCGGTACGTTGGTTGTGATCCCGCTCGATCCGGATGGCAACGCCGTTCAGGGCGGATGCTACCAGGTGTTCGATGGCAACTCTCCGGTCACCGGTCGCATTTGCGATAACGCCGACGACCAGCCCGCGAGCATTACCTTCGAGAACTTGCCGGTCGGCGACCTCACATTGCGAGAAACGTTGGCGCCATCGCCAGATTGGCAGATCGCTGCCGATATCAGCGTTACGATCGCCAATAACGAGACCACTACGGTAGAGGTTCCGCACCAGCTCAAGCGCGGTAACGTCGTTGTACAGGCGGTGAACTCCGTCGGCCTGCCATTGCAGGGTGCATGTTTCAACCTCACCAATGCTGGTGATATGGATATCTGCACCGATTCCACCGGTCAGGCCACTGTGAGCGGACTGATCCCCGGTGTGCGTGAACTCACGCAAGTCGAGGCGCCGTTTGGCTACAAGCTGAACGAAACCCCGCGCGAAGTCACGGTGCACCCAGGCCAGACCACCACAGTTCGCGTGGTGTTCGAGAACGAACCACCGCCGAACACCGGTACGGTTCAGGTTCAGAAGTTCTACTGCCCGGCCGGTGAAGATGGAGCGCGAACGGCGTTCCTTGGTGGAGCACAGGGTAACCAGGAACTTCAGCAAACCGCCGGATGTGAGCCGGGTGTCGCCAGCTTCACGCTTGAGGCGGAAGACGGTAGTACCGAAAGTAACGCAGAGTTCAGCACCAACGAGGAGGGGCGCGCCCAGTTGACCGCTGTGGAAGGTATCTACCTCCTCACGGAAACCGATCCGGATATGCCAGGTAACTCGGCTGCACGGCTGCGAGTAGGCGTTGGCCAGATGACCACCGTTATCGTGATCAACTACGTCGCGCCGCCGGAGCCGGCCCCGGTAACCATCAACGTTGAGGGGTACACCTGCGAGCCGGGCTTCAACGGTAGTTCATTCGTGGACTTCCAGAATGGTTGTATGGCCGAGAGCCAGTTGACGAACCAGATCACGGTCCGCGCGGAAGCAGAAGCCCGGTACAAGCGAGCTACGGGCGATACGGGTGAACTGGGCAAGACCACCTTCACAGACCTGCCAGCTGGCACATACAGCATTTGGGCGGAGCGTCCGCACACGGTGCCGGTGAGCTACATGTTCTGTGGTGTGGATCCGAACAACCCCGGCCTGAAGACGGTGAACGGCACGGTAACAGCCGAACTCCAAAGTGGATCGGAAATCCACTGTCGGGTCTTCCAGGTGCCGCCGCTGTATGACGCTGATCACGGCGCTATCCAGGTGCAGAAGTACAACTGCCCGCTCACCGAGCGCCAGCGTGGTTACGACTACGAGAATGAATGCGAACGCGCGACGGAACCCGTTCCGTTCGAGATTCAGCAGATCGATCCGAAGTCCGGTGATCTGGTGGGCGACCCGGTTCGGGTGAACACCAACGCTGACGGAATCGTCCAGTTCCCGATGTTGTTGCCGGGTACCTACAAGCTCACGGAAGTCGATGGCGAGTGGTGCTTCGCGCAGTCCAACAGTGTGGATGCAAACGGAGATGTCGTTGTGCGACAAGACAAGCTCAGTGAAGTCTGGGTCTACAACTGCGTCGGCACGAAGACACCGCCGAATACGGGCTCCGGCGATGCGGCCGGCCCAGCCGGAGCGGATGGAGGCATCAGCCCGATTGAGGTGCTGCCGAACCTGATCTGGCCAACGGTATTGTTGGCAGGTTGGATGATCCTCCGGAATCGTAAGCAGGCATAGGTTGTCTCGCGCAAAAGGAGCCCGAACGGATTCAATCCGTTCGGGCTCCTTTTGCTATCTCAGTCTATAAATGAGTAGCTGGGCTAGTTAGAGTTGTCGATTACGAACGAAACCGGGGTGGATTGTGGCGTAGCCGCCGGAGTTGCGATGGGGGTAGGGGTTACCGGCTCACGTGGTTCGGAAAAATCTCCCAAAATTCCCCAAATGACGCCAGCAATTGAAAGAGGTACCACGAGGACGACGAGCAGGAGAATGTCACGGGCGCCCTGGCTTTTGGGCAGAAATCTTTTAAGCATGGATCTTGAAAACCTCTGGTGAATTCGATCGTTGCGCCGTACCCTGTTCGCAGAAGCGGGAAACTTCCGGAGAGTTGGCATGGGCGATGATACTACGGGTGGTCCCGTAAAGGGGCCAGATGGCAAGCTGCGCTGCCCCTGGGCAGCGGCTACTGAAGAGTATATGGCGTATCACGATACCGAGTGGGGGATACCTGTGCATGATGAGCGTGGACTCTACGAACGCATCATGCTGGAGGCGTTTCAGAGCGGCCTCAGTTGGCTCACGATCCTGCGCAAACGGGAGGGTATTCGCGACGCCTTTCGTCATTTCGATCCGGCCGCTGTGGCCGGGTTCGATGAAACCGAAATCGAACGCCTGATGCAAGACTCCCGAATCATCCGCAATCGGCAGAAAATACGTGCGGCCATCACCAACGCCAGGGCCACGCTCGCCCTCCGTGATCATGGTGGATTAAGCGCGCTGGTCTGGAGCTTTGAGCCAGAGCCCGGGCCAATACCCGCAACTGTGCACGACGTTCCGGCAATCACCCCGGAATCGACTGCGCTGGCAAAAACCTTGAAACAGGCGGGATTTGTTTTCGTGGGGCCCACTACCGCCTACGCAGCCATGCAGGCAATCGGCATGGTGAACGACCATCTTGAAAATTGCCATGCCCGTTGATGGAACTATCCGGTGTCAATTGTCGTATTACAATGTGTAAGTCAGTTTCAGACTACGTTCTATCATTACATTCATCGGAGACGGACTATGTACAAATGGAGACTGCATCGGCTTCTTGCCATTTTGCTGCCGTTGCTGCTCATCACCAGCACACTCGTTACACCGTACGCCGAAGCGGCGGAAAGCCACGCGTACCAAACCAACCAAAGTTCGGAAATCAGCCGGACGCTTGCGGAAATAAGCCGTGCCGAGCGCAATGAAGACTGGCACCTGCTGTATGACCTCATGTTGCCGGAAGCGCGGATGGAGATATCCCGCACGGCGTTCGTGAACTGGTGGCCGACCTACGGACCCGCCGCGCCTGCGGATGTGCTGAAGATCGAAAACCTCGAGTTCGCCGACATCACCTACGAGCTCACCGATACTGATTTCGGCAACGTCGCGTTCGCTACCTACAGCTATCACGATGTTGAGGGAAACAGAGTCGAGCGCACAGCCCAGTTGGCAGAGATCGGCGGTGTATGGCGATGGATGCCGCAGATTACACCGGAGGATCTCCCCGGGATCAAGGATCATAGCGGCTTCACCGTTAACTTCACTTCGGGATATACGACCGAGGTCTACCAGGAACTTGATACCTTCTGGGCGCAAATCTTCAGCGACTGGGGAATCGAATATCGTTCACCGGTAGATATGGTCGGCGTGCGCGTCGAGGGGACCCCCACCGATTGTGGGCCTCTTGAAAACATCGAGATGATTTTCGCGCATTACTGCACGCTGGATGAAACGATCTATTTCAATCCGGAAATGCGCGACCTTGTTGTGGAGAACTTCGGGCAGCCCGCCTGGGATATGGTGATGGCGCACGAATGGGCGCATCACATCCAGAATATTTCTGGTATGTATGTCACCAAGAGCCCGGAGCTGTTTGGTGGCCACTACTCGATCGAACATGAGTTGATGGCTGACTGCCTTTCCGCAACCTTCATGCAGGGCGCCACGGTGCGTGGGACCTATGACATGCGCTCGATTCGCGAGATGGACCAGATGATCGAGCTCTTCGGCGATGCATCTGGCACAAACTGGGATGATGTTACCGCCCACGGTACTTCGGAACAGCGTCGGGCCGCGTTCCAGACCGGCTTTGATGACGGCCTCCGCGGCTGCAATCTGCAAGCTCCGTAACAGCATGATCGCCAAAGCGGGCCCGGAATTACTTCCGGGCCCGCTTTCGTTTGAGCGATTACGGGTTGAAGCGTAAGCCAGTGTGCTGGTAACCACTGCCGTTGTTCGGCAGATCGTACCCGCTAATGGCGAGGCTGCCCGAGAACGGTACAGAAACGCGGTTCCAGTTGCCGCCATCCGACGTCTGCCAAACGGCGATGTGCACGTGTGGAGTACTGGCGTAGCCAGCTTCTCCCGGACCGGAGATGTACCCGAGCGGTTGACCCTGGGAAAGGAAGTCTCCCTCGCCAATAGAGCTATCGAACACGACATGGAACAGCGCCACTGAATAGCCGTTGCCCATATCGATACTGATGCCACCGCTGGATGGATCAAGCCAGCGCACGGTACCGGTGACCGGTGAGTAAACTGTGGCTCCGGCAGTGTTGCCGGTTGTGCTCACGAGATCGAGTGAATCGCGGTACTGCCAGAGATCGGAGTTGTTCTGATGGCTACTTCCGTTGTAGCCCTGCAGAATCTCCCACTCTCCGCCGGCCACCGGCCAAACAATGCCTCCGCCCGGTTCCGGCGCAGGTGCAGCGGGCTCTTCGGTTGGTTGAGGCTCCGGTTCCGGAGCAGGCGCTACGGGCTCTTCCGTCGGCTGTGGCTCCGGTTCGGGCTCAGGAGCTACTGGCACCTCTGTAGGTACGGGATCGGGCACCGTCGGGGCCACGGGCTCTGCCGGTGGAGCTGCACTCTCGCCATCCTGGAACGAGAGGTAATCCATATATACCCAGCCGATGTAATCACTATAGAAAACCGAAATAAACCCGTTACTCGTTTCGCCGTGGATTTCGACCACATCACCGGCGTGAAGTTCGCCAATGATCGGCTTGTCCGTCGATGGCTCGGAGCGAACGAAAACCTGCTCGGTTGCAACTGCGGTTTCACCGACAGTCTGGGCTGAAGCAGGCAGGGAAGCCACCGTGAACAGGCCAAGAAATACCAGGCCCAGGCGCAAGGCGCGAAGACGATACATGAACAAATTCCCTCCAAAGTGCGGGATAGCTGAAGTGTGCAAGCACACGGGAGCCACCCGGGAGTATTTACCGCCTGCATTTGCGGGGACAGGCGGAATGAGACGAAATAAATCCTGCGCGAGCCAATTCCATCCAGCCATGAATTGATAGGATCGCCCGTTCAGTATCGTCATGCTGGTGAGAGGGCGTCCAGATGTACGAACGGGATTTATTGTTGGCTGGTCATTTACTCAAGAAGTGACAGAGTTATCGGGTTCCCATACTATTGAAGGACGAGAAAGTGGTTGCCTCGGGTGACGATTATGCAGATGGCACCCCAGACCAGGGTGCCCATTTCCTCTGCCTAAACAATGAAGATTTGGATCTGGAATCTATCTGATCCATTCGTATCCATTCGGCCTCAACGTCATTGTTGGGAATGATCGGGATTCGGATGGGTCAGTAAAGTGTATGGAACGATGAGCGAGAATTCAGAGTTAAACACCAAACAGCCCTTTGCTGGCTGGAGGATGCTGGTTATCGCGGCGCTCGCGATCTTCTTTACCGGGCCAGCCCAAACATATGGAATCTCGGTTTTCGTTCAACCAATGTCAGAGGCACTGGATATCTCCCAGTCTCTCTTCTCAACGTTGTATTCCCTCGGTACGTTGGTGAGCGCAATCGTGCTGATGCTTGTCGGCCGGGTGCTGGATCGCATCGGCAGCCGGAAGGTGATGGCAGCAGCTGCGCTCGCCATGGGTGCCGCACTCTTCTTGCTCAGCATGGTGAATGCGGTGGTGCCACTCTTCCTCGGGTTCGCATTGCTTCGCTCGTCTGGCCAGGGCGTTCTCTCCCTGGGTGCTCGTACCCTCGTGCCGATGTGGTTCCACTCCCGGGCGGGCCGGGCGTTTAGTGTTGTTACCCTGGCCGCGATGGGTAGTCAGGCGGCGATCCCGATATTCAGCAACTTCCTGGTAGAGTCGTTCGGCTGGCGAGAAGCGTTCCGCATTAATGCGTTTATTATCTGGCTCGTTATTTTTCCGATCATCTGGTTCCTCGTGCGTGATCGTCCAGAAGATCTTGGCCAGTATCCGGATGGCATAAAACCGGAGGTCGTTGAAGGGCAGGATCCACCATCGTCCACTGGTCTCAGCCTGAAAGAGGCCTCAAGAACGTTCACGTTCTGGGCACTGCTTGGCGCATCGCTGGTTCCATCGTTGGTCGTAACAGGGCTTGCCTTTAATCAGGTGACGATCCTGACGGAACGAGGTCTCCCCAATTCGCTCGCCGCGAGTTCTTTCGCATTCGAGGCGGCAGTAGCATTGCCCGTAGCAGCACTGGCTGGCTGGATGTCTGACCGTTTCCCGGTGAGCCGGGTCCTCGTGCTTGGACAGGTACTGATGCTGGCCGCGATGGGGGTCCTGCTAATTGCTGATAACACGCTCACTGTAATGCTCTACGCTGCGCTGCGTGGTGCTTCCGGCGGGATGTGGATGGTGGGCGCCGATACCGCCTGGCCTAGTTACTTTGGTCGCAAGCACCTGGGCAGTATTCGCAGCGTGGGTGTGGCTGTTGGTGTTGCTGGTGCGGCTATTGGACCAATCCCGTTTGGCATATCGTTCGACTTGCTGGGTGGCTATAACGCCGCGATTCTTGCGTTGGCACCGTTGCCACTCCTGGCGGGGTTGGCTGTATCCCGTTCCCGACCAATGGTTCCTTCGAACCAGTCAACGGATTCCTGACGAGTAACGACATGAGACGAGATCTTCCAACCGAGACTGCGCTAAAGGAACTCCACGCCCGTCGAGATGCTGCCCTGGCGCGTATTTCCGGGCGCAATCTACCCCGATCAGAAGGAGCCGGCATCGTGATGGTTGCAGGTGGATTGCGCCATTTCGCAAGCGCGTGGGTGAATATCTGCTGGTTGCAGGACGTCGTCCAAACGCAGCTGCCGTTTCAGGTTTGGCATCTCGGTGATACCGAACTCAATCAAACAATGAAAGAACTGTTGCGCTCGCGTGATGTTCAGTTGATCGATGCGTTCGCGGTCCGGGAGCGGCATCCGGTTCGTACTCTGGGCGGCTGGGAGTGCAAGCCATACGCGTTGCTGCACTGCGGCTTTCGTCACGCGATCCTGCTCGATGCCGATGCAATGCCGCTCGTGGATCCGGCCGAGTGGCTCGAGTGGCCAGAGTATGGCGAGACAGGTGTCATCCTGTGGCCGGATAATCAGTCCCATCTTCCTGAATCTCCGGTGTGGCGTCTCTTTGACGTGCCATACAGGGAGGAACTGGAGATTGAAAGTGGGCAACTCGTGGTCGATACGCAGCGGTGCTGGCGCGCCCTCAACCTCGCCATGCATTACTGCGAGTGGAGCGATATTTACTTCCAGTACGTGTACGGCGATAAAGAAGCGTTTCATTTCGCCTGGCGGTTTCTGGAGCAGCCGTACTCCATCCCGGAGGGGCGGCCGGATATCGTGTACTGCGAGCGAGATACGCCGTTTGGCCGGCGCAGAATGACGCTCGCCCTGGAGCAGAACAGCTTTGATGGCACCCCGGTGGTGCAGCATCGAACTGGTGGCAAGTGGGCAGCTTTTGGTGAGAACCCTATCGGAAGTCGGTCGGACATCGACGCCTTCGCCCAGCGTGCGTTGCAACACCTGCGGGAGAAGTGGGACGGTCGCCTTTCAGCCCCAGCCCAATCACAGGTGAATTTCAACCCCGCTTCTCTCTGTGCTCCAGTGCGCGCTCGACTCACGGAACTGGGTCACGAGGAGCACATTCTTACCCTGAATCCGGATGGTTCTGTTACGGGTACCGATTCGCCCATCGACTCATGGCACCTGGATGTTTCCGGCACCCTCTCGTTGTGTATGCACGGGGCGCAGAGCCACTGGCTCCGGCTGAGCGACGGCATTTGGTGTGGCGAGAAAATGGTCTGGGAGAAGTCCCGAACCATCCTCGAAGCCCTTTAGCAGGGCCTCCCAGGCCGGGACGTGCGGCGAGATTCGATCTTGTCGGTAGTGGACATGTTCCCTGATTGCGGGTAAAGTTTGTGACTGTGGTCGGTGAAAACCATCACAATTCCATTGCATAAACAAGTTGTATTAAATGAGAAAAGCGACTGGCGCGATACAAATGCGCCTGGCGCCAAGTAGGTTGAGGAAAAAAATGACATTGTAGGGAGCCGGGAGGACTGGATCGGCAACATCCGCGGGGACTTTCTTTCCGGGCTGGTGGTCGCACTGGCGCTTATCCCGGAGGCGATCGCATTCTCCATCATCGCCGGAGTGGATCCCAAGGTCGGCCTGTACGCATCGTTCACGATTGCCGTGGTTATCGCGTTTGCCGGCGGCCGGCCTGGCATGATCTCGGCTGCCACTGGCGCCATGGCGCTGCTCGTTGTCGATCTCGTTAAGGATCACGGTCTCGAGTATCTCCTTGCCGCCACAGTGCTCACCGGTATCATCCAGGTTCTGCTTGGGTTCGCAAAGGTCGCGAGACACATGCGGTTTGTGTCGACCTCGGTCATGACCGGCTTCGTGAACGCACTTGCTATCCTCATTTTCCTCTCCCAGGTTCCTGAACTCGTCGAAGTTACGTGGATTACCTATCCGATGGTGGCGGCCGGGCTGATTATTATTTACGGATTCCCGCTTCTCACCAGGGCTGTTCCGTCCCCACTTGTGGCCATCCTGCTGCTCACAGGCGTTGCAGTCGGGTTCGACCTGGACGTGCGAATGGTTGGCGACATGGGAGAACTGCCGAACTCGCTGCCCACCTTCCTGCTACCGGATATCCCGCTGAACCTTGAAACACTTATGATCCTGCTGCCCTATGCGATTCCGCTCGCGATTGTCGGTCTTCTCGAATCGCTGATGACGGCAACACTGATTGACGACATCACGGATACACCAAGTAACAAGAACCGGGAAACTTCCGGCCAGGGGATCGCCAACATCGTCACCGGATTCTTCGGTGGTATGGCTGGCTGCGCCATGATCGGCCAGTCGGTCATCAACGTGCGTTCTGGTGGTCGAGGCCGCCTCTCCACATTCATTGCTGGTGTTGTGCTGCTGATTCTCGTTGTTGGTTTGGGAGATTGGGTTGGCCGCATCCCGATGCCGGCACTCGTTGCTGTGATGATCATGGTCTCGATCGGTACGTTTAGCTGGCGGTCGCTTTTAAACCTGCGCACATACCCGCGTACTTCCAGCGTGGTAATGCTCTCTACCGTTGCGGTGGTTGTGGCCACGGATAACCTCGCCTACGGTGTGTTGGTGGGCGTGCTGTTGAGCGGTATCTTCTTCGCCTGGAAGATCAGCCAGTTGTTCCGTGTCACCTCTGAAATTACGCCAGATGGTCGTACGCGCAAGTACACCGTCACCGGGCAGGTCTTCTTCGCCTCAGCGGATTCGTTTGCCGACGCGTTCGACTTCTCCGAGGCACTGGAGTCGGTAACAATCGATGTCTCGCGCGCTCACTTCTGGGATATCTCCGCGGTGGAAGCGCTGGATAAGGTCGTGCTCAAGTTCCGACGTGACGCCACTGAAATCGATATCGTTGGCCTCAGCGAGGCCAATGCCACGATGGTGGGCCGCTATGGCAACGAATCGGCGATAATGGACCTGAGACCAACCGATTAATCGCGCAAGAGAGGTCCACCATGAAGATATACGCCTACGTTGATCGATCCCCGTTCGCTGAATCCGTATGGAAACACGCTGCCTGGGTATCGAAGCAGCTGGATTTTCCCGTCGAAATTGTCCACGTGCTCGATCAACCGACGACTACAACCCGCGACTATAGTGGCTACCTCTGGTTGGATAATCCGCAATCAGCAATGGAAGAGCGCGTGCGACTCGACCAGCTTCAGAACCAGGTGCTTGTAAGCGAGGGGCGCCAGCTCCTGGATTCCATTGCCGACTCCGTGCGAGCGGAAGGTGTTTCCCAGGTATCACAGCGCCTCTACCAGGGTACGTTGCTGGATCACCTGAAAGAATATGCAAACGAGAACCTGGTAGCCGTTATCGGCAAGCGCGGTGAGGGTGCGAATCAGGATTCACAGCATCTCGGCCGCAACGTGGAGCGACTCGTGCGCAGTGCGCATCGTCCGATTCTGATGGTTGGCCCGGAGTTCGCACCAGTGGAGCGGGCAACCATTGCATGGGACGGCGGCAAGAGCGCTGGCAAGGCTGTCAATCTTCTCGCGTCCCGGCCACTCTTGCATGGAATTCCTACCACGCTTCTGTACGTCACCGAGGACGCATCGTCCCGGCGTCCACCTTCGCTCACGGATGCCCTGGAGCACCTCAACGCATCTGGAATGGAAGTTTCCATTTCGGGCCGCTCCGGCGAGGTTGTGGATGAAATCCTTAAATCCGTTGAGGAGGAAGACTCCCAACTGCTCGTGATGGGCGCGTACGGGCACTCGCGCATCCGCCAACTGGTTATCGGGAGTACGACCACGGAAATCCTGATGCGATCCGAGACGTCGGTACTCGTATTCCACTAGCGTGCATTAAGAATGAAAGCCGGGATCAAATGTTTGATCCCGGCTTTCCTGTGTATTGATAGAGGACAGGTCTACAGGCGCTTTGCGCTGTGGTAGTGACTGCTGTAGTAGCCGCTGTACAGACTGCTGATCACAACACCCGTACCCGGATTCTCCGCGTGGATCATCTGTCCATCGCCGATATAGATCCCGACGTGGCTGATGTAGCCACCGCCGCCGGTACCGGTGAAGAAAATGAGGTCTCCTGGCTGCCACTCGCCCCAGGCGACGGATGTACCGTGACCGGCCTGGATATCCGTGCTGTGCGTGATGTCGTACCCAAGCACATTCTGCACGACGTACTGGGTGAAGCCGCTGCAATCAAAACCGTCTGGCGTGTTGCCGGCCCACACGTACGGATAGCCGTGAAACTGCATCGCGAAATCGACCATCTGCTGGCCAGGTGTTGGTGGCACTGGCTCAGGTTCCGGTTGCGGTTCGGGCTCCGGCTCTGGTGTCGGCGCTGCGGGCTCCTCGAGGCCGAGGAAGTCCGTATGAACCCAGCCGAAGCCGTAGTCAGAATCGACCTGGGCGAACGCGCCGCTCGTGGCACCGGTGTGATACACGCTTGTGCCGGCCGGGATTTCGGTAATGATGCCGTCGTTTACCGAGGCACCGCTACGGAGATTCACAGTATCGAGCGTGTACAGCCAGCCATCTGCGCCCCAGCTGATATTGGATTCAGACGTCGAAGATGTCGTCGACTCGGCGGCCGGTTCCTCGGCTGGGAGGCCAAGATAGTCGCTGTAAACATAGCCAACCCAATCGCCGTACCACACCTCAGCGAAACCGTTCTCGTAATACCCGGTGGTGGAGACCCAATCACCCTCAAACAGTTCACCGATGATCGCATCTGACGTAGACGGGCCGGAGCGAACGTAAACCTGCTCGGTAGCCATCACCCTGGATTCTTCTGCAGCCACAGTAGGCGCAGGAGCCAGGGGTACCAACATCGCTGCCACCAGGGCAGCAGCAAAGAGCGCACTAAAAGTAATGCGCGTCCGCAAACGGAGCGTATGCATGCGGGTTCCCTCCCCATGAGTTTTCCGGCTCACTGTCGTATCCCGAGCCGGTAGCTCGGTTCGAACAGGCGCCGGTATGGCAGAGCACATCGATATGCGGGCGATGTGGCCTGCGCTAGTAGCCAATGCGATGTGCGGCGTAGCGGGTGAACCATCCTCCACCCGGCGCCTTGTGCACTTCGCACGTTCAGGATTGTCACAGTTCGTTCACATCGCTGGCGAGATGTACGAACGGGTAATACTCGCAGCACCTCTGAATTGCTCGTATGTACGCTCTTTACACACGTGTTCACCAATATGACGATCTGGGCATAACGATGCTGCCTGTGCCTCACAGTCCACGATTACTGCCAATTCGGGCGAAGCCACCGAGCCGGTGTTTTTGGCGTGAGGGTATAGAGCCTGCACGATTTTTTATTGGTTGTCTGCGTTTATGGTTGACTTGGGTATTGAACATGTTATAAAGGAGTACAAAGCTTACTTCAGTCAACAAAATACGACGCTGCATGATAACTGGTTGCGCGTCTTTTCAGGCGTGGGATGTCATAAGAGGCCGAGATAATACAAGCTCACAGGGGAGACAGGCGGAATGAGACTTGGTTCACGCGGATTATTGGAGTGCTGTTTGTATTGTCTGCTGTGGCCGCACCACAGGCCGGAGTAGTGGCTTTACAGGAGCCGGATATATCGGCCACCCCGGTGATTGAGGGGACCGAAACTCCCGGACCGGGCGCTGACGATGTCGACTCTGAGGCCGACCCCGAGGGCGAAAGCACTCCCGACCAGAATGCAAACGCGGAGAAAGAGAATGAGGTCGTCACTGCTGACGAGACTGGTGATCCCGAAGACGTGAATGAGCCTGATGATGGCGAGGATGCGCTTCAAACCACGAACGTCGGTACTACCGCACTTATAGAAGGCGGATACTCCCTCGCGAATCTTTCGTGGGACGATCAAGCGAACCAGGTGGCAATGGACCTGCAGGTTGATGCCGGTTTTTCAGCTGATGCTGGCGACAACATCGTCATCAACTATTTGTCGGATGCCCTGGTCTTGGCGCCAGAGCAATCGGCACCTGCCGGCCTTCCGGTGAGTGTCGCGGTCGACAGTTCTCTCGAAACAGTTACGCTCACGTTCACCGAGGATTTCGAAGCTCCAGTGGCTGACAGCTTTGTGCTAGTGCTGGTCGGCGAGCTGAGGTTCCAGGCGTGTTTGCCTAATCCGGAACCCTATACCAATTCTGTCTATCTCAACTTTTGGAGCGCAAATGAAGCCGTCTGGCTGGAGGTGAGGGGTGAAGAGTGCCCGGCAGCCGAGCACCCAGCAGTGGATAACGTCGAATTCTTGGCAGAGATGGATGCAATCATGATTGACCTCTATATCCCCAATATAGAGGCAGCTGCCGGTTTCACCGCGACAATCACCTTTCCGCAGGACAAATTGAATATTCCAAATGGTAGTACTGCGGACTTTTACTTTAATGATCCTCAAGAGCTTTATCCCCCGCTGATTGCAACTGCTGTTGCAAATGATGGCCTTATCACCATCACGTTTCTGGATGCTGAGTATGAAGTCGGTGATGACAGTCGGATTGCCACTGGATGGATGCATGCCACCCTTGAACCTGTCGTATGTGACATAGCGGAGCCCGGCGAAATCGTCGATACGGGTCAACTCTACTTCGTGGCAAATCCTGGGGGTACGTTTCGGAGTTACTTCGTCAATGAAGCACTCTGTGACGGCGCATCAACTTCCAAAACTGGAGAGCTGAGTGCGGATGGTTCCGAAATCATCTGGACCATTGATTCTGGAGACCTGATCAATGGTGGATCTATTCGAGAGGGGATGCTCTCAACAACCATGTTTGATTGTGAGAGTATCGACGTTCAATTGATTCCGAATTCTAGCCAGGTGTGGCACTATGTTGACTGTTTCGGGCCGGTAGAGGGCCAGATCAGTGATTCCTTCACGGTTCAATTTGGGGGAGAAGGCCCAGTACGTGCCATTGTCACAGTGACTTCTCCTATCGAGGAGGGGTACCCGTTTACCTCTGCATTCAACTGCGCTGAGGTCTCTGCGACGGGTCCGGTATTGCCGACTGCGCTAAATACTCGGGATAATAATGCTGGCTGGGGCACCTCGGTTTGCGCTGAAGTCCATTTGGCCGGCGGGGGCGACACCATCTCCAATAACGTAAGTAGCCCCGCGGTTTATCCGGGCGACCCTCTCACGTATACGGTCAATTTCTCTACGACTGCGGACTTCTGGCTCACGATATCACTGGAAGATGTACTGCCAGACGGCTTCGATGTGACAGATGTCACCTGCACATTTACCCCGGCATCACTGGCTGAGGGCGAGTGTGAAGTGAGCGATGACAACAGCCTTACAGTAGGCCTTAGTCGCGATCCGATTGAGTCAGAGGAAGGGCCAGATTTAACTGGGGGAGGCGAAATCGCGCTAACTATCGAGGGTACAGTTAGCGCCGCCCCGGGCACGGAGCTTGTCAGTCAGGCGTGTGGCGCGCGCGGTTTTGATTTGCCCTTGTTCCCACCAGTCATCAGCCAAATCGGGGGTGATGGTATTTGCGCAAGTACAACAACGCTCGTGCTTCAGCCAGAGGAGCCGACAACACCGACGCCATCGTCAACACCGGAACCAACGGCACCAACAACGCCTGAACCGACGGGCACCGTGGAACCGGACCCAACTGAGACGACAACTCCGGATCCGACAGGTACCGTTGAGCCGGAACCGACCGAGACGCCAGCTGGAACAGCGACCCCAGAGGTCACCACGCCGGCCACACCTGGCGCGACGCCAGGTTCGCCGACCGATCCCGCCACTGATCCCGACCCGGAGTCTGACGACCCAGGCACGGTTACCGGGCTGCCGAGTACCGGTCAGGGCAGTACCAGTGCAGGCATAGCCGTGTTCACCGCTGCGATCGCCGCCAGTATGCTCATGGCCGTTGCGGTTGGCATCCGGATTCGGTCACCGCGCAGCTAATCGCATCCCGAATATTAATAGATATGCAGCACAGCCCCGGCACACAGCCGGGGTTGTGCTGTTCATGCGAGAATCAAGAGGAAGGAGTCGTACATGGAAGAAGCCGTCACAATTCACGAGATCGAACAATTCCGGGCCAACAGCGCTGTCGGAGCCGTGGCTGGTATCTGGAAAGAAGCCACCGGTGTCGATATGGAGACCGCCCAGGCGTTCGCGGATGGAACCTACCCCAAACACGCGGCCTGGCCAGGGTTTCGGTTGTTTATGGCGGCGGTGGATACCAATCCGGTCGGGTTCGTCTACGGCCATCTCTCGCGCCCCGGTCAGTGGTGGTACAACCAGGTGGCCGATGCCCTCACCGAAGCCGGCCACGGCCACTGGCTGGAGAACGCCATGGAGCTCGCCGAAATCGCCGTGCTGCCGCCGTTTCAGGGGCGAGGTATCGGCACCCGGCTGATGGATGCGTTCCTCAACGGAGTGGCACAACCCGTGCTGCTGGCACTGGAAGCAGGGGACGAGCGTACGCACACCTTTTACGCCGCCCATGGCTTCCAGGATTTGCTTACAGACTTTTACTACTCCGGTTTCGATGAACGCATTATCGTGATGGGACGCAAGGAGAACCACAATGACCACCCTTAATCTCGGCATTATAGGTACGGGGCTTGCCGTGGAGAAGCTCCACTGGCCGGCGCTGCAGGCGCTGGGCGACCGGTATCGCGTGGTTGCGTTTTGCGATCTCGAGCGCGACCATGCCGCACATTTCGCCGATTATGCCGGCGCCGATATGAACGCATTTACGCGCGATTACCATCAACTCCTCGCGCGGGAGGATGTTGATGTCGTCCTCATTTCCCTTCCGATTCCCATACAAGGGCAGGTCTTGAAACACGCCCTGGAGTCAGGCAAACATGTGGTTTGCGAAAAACCCCAGGGTGCCAACTTCGATGAGGCGAACTCGCTCTGGCCTGTGGTAGATGCCTTCCCGAACCAGAAGCTGATGATTGCGGAGAACTGGTTCTATCGTAACGATCTTCGCTACGCCATGCAGTTGCTACAGGAGGGTGAGATCGGCCGCGTACACACCATGAGCTTCCGACGAATCAAGCAACTTATTCCCCGACCCGGCGAGTTCAGTAGCACGCCGTGGCGCTGGCAGGGAGCCTATGAGGGCGGACCGCATCTGGATGGAGGGGTCCACCAGATTGCGATGGTGCGCATGTTGATGGGCGATGCAACCCGCATCAGTGGCGAAGTGCAGGATGCCAACGAGACGCATGGAGGGCCGAGTCAGATCTCCGTCAACCTCAACTTTGTAGATAACGCTATTGGCAGCTTTGTGCTTGGATCGCCCAGCGCCGAGATGCCACCGGATGAAAACGGATTGCGCATTTACGGATCGCAGGGTGTGATGAGCGTCAATGATGATCGCATCGTTGTCTGGAAGGATGGCAAAACCACGCGTCACGAAGTGGAGCGGCCCGACCTCGGGTACATCGGCGAGTTTCAGAACTTCTACGAGGCGATCGTGCACGATGCACCGATCATTGGCGATTTCTACCAGAGTTGGCGGGGAGTGGAGTTCGTGCACCTGGCACTGCGCAGCGCCGCGCGCGGACGCGCCATTGAGACGGATACCGACGTTGCACCTATCCAGCCCTGGCCGATCGATCTGTGGCTGCCACACGGCGAAACATCTCTTGATGTCACTGTAGAAACGACTGTTGAGGAGGGCCTGCAACCGGCATAGCCACCCGTTCACGGCACAATACATCGTTAGTAAGAAGGAATGGAGTGCGCCACTGATGTCGCGAACCGTATTACGCAATGCCACCATCTGCCCGGTTTCAGGGACAGATGCACTGGAGCTCATTCCCAATGGCGCCATCGTTATCGAAGATGAACGCATCGCCTGGGTGGGGCCAGAGCGCGATCTTGCAGCCACGGAAGGCGCGGGTGAGATCAACTGTCGGGGCCGGCTTGTCACACCAGGACTCATCGATTGCCACACGCACCTCGTGTATGACGGTAATCGTGCCGATGAGTTCGAGATGCGACTCGCTGGCGCCAGCTACGAGGAGATCTCTCGCGCTGGCGGCGGCATCCTTAGCAGCGTGGCTGCCACCGAGGTGGAGTACGCGCGGCATCAGGATTCCCAGGCTGAACTCGATAGCGCTGTGTGCGCCACAACCGAACGGGCAGCGATTGAGAAATCCGAAACGCCAAGCAGTGTCGCCGAGCAACGCCGATTCAATAACCAACTCGCCCAGGGGATAACGACCGTCGAGGTGAAATCCGGTTATGGAGTGCGAGCGGAGACCGAGGCATTCTTGCTCAACCGCGCCAAAGATGCTGTGGCGCACCTGCCACTGAGCATGTACCGTACCTACCTGGCTGCACATGTGATGCCGCAGGATTCCGGCATGAGCACCGGCGAATGGGTACAGCACCTGGTGGACAATGATGTAGATCGGGTCCGCGAATTGGCCGGGTTCGATTCGATTGATATGTTCTGCGAAGGCATCGCCTTTTCCCCGGATGACCTGGTGCCATTGCTCCAGAAGGCCAGGGATCTCGGCGTCGATATTCGTATTCATGCCGACCAGTTGAGCGACCTGAATGGTGCCAAACTCGCTGCCGAATGGGGTGCTGCTAGCGCGGACCACCTGGAGTACACGAACGAGGATGGCGTACGCGCGATGGCGGAATCCGGCACCGTGGCGGTGATGTTGCCGGGTGCCTATTACTTTATCCGCGAGACACAGAGGCCGCCGATAGAGACGTTCCGAAAGCACAGTGTGCCAATGGCGATTGCAACAGATCACAACCCGGGAACATCGCCACTGGATTCGTTGCTGCTGGCAGCGAATATGTCTGCGACGTTCTTCGAGGTGACGGTAGAGGAGTGCATCCGCGGCATCACGATTAACGCGGCCCGGGCGCTCCGCCGGGATGATCAGATCGGCTCGATCGAGCCGGGCAAGTACGCCGATTTCGCTATCTGGAATGCCGAGAAGCCGAACGAGCTGATTTACAACATCGGCGGGAATCCGCTCTGGCAACGCGTATGGCGTGGTCGACCGGATTAGTCACGCGCTGCACCCCGAATCGTTTCGATCTTTGTGCGTGGCAGCTTTAGCAAATGAGGAAATACATGACCGAATTAGAGATCACGCCTGGTGACATTTCGTTGCATCAATGGCGGAAGATATATGAAGGAGCCACACCGGTACTTGCTGATGGCACGCTGGAAGACGTGCAGGAAGGAGCCGATGCGATCCAGCGGATCGTGAACAGTGGTGAGCCGGTGTACGGTGTAAATACCGGCTTCGGAAAACTTGCCAGTGTCCGCATCGAGCAGGAAGACCTCGCCGAATTGCAGCGCAATATCGTGCTTTCGCACGCAGCCGGCACGGGTGAGCCGGTTCCGGTTCATATCTCCCGTTTTATGATGGCGCTTAAGCTCGCCAACATCAGCCAGGGATACTCCGGTGTGCAAGTGGCCACCGTCGAATTGCTGCAAGCAATGATCGCGGCGGAGATCACCCCGGTGATTCCGGGCCAGGGGTCGGTCGGAGCCAGTGGGGATCTCGCCCCGCTTAGCCACCTTGCGGCTGCCATGATTGGTTTCGGAGAATGCGATACCCCGCAGGGTCGGATGTCAGCAACGGATGCCTTGGTATCGGCGGGATTATCGCCCGTGGAGCTCGGCCCGAAAGAAGGGCTGGCGCTGCTGAATGGTACTCAATTCAGCACAGCTTACGCAATGGCCGCGTTGTTCGAGATTGAACGGCTCCACGCCAGTGCGCTGGTGACCGGTGCGCTCAGCACCGAGGCGGCCAAGGGGAGCGATACACCGTTCGACGCCCGCATTCACGCTGTGCGCAAACATGCCGGGCAAATCGAAGTGGCGGCGACATTGCGTCGACTCATGGACGGCAGCGCCATCCGGGAATCGCATCGTCATGGCGATGAGCGCGTGCAGGATCCGTATTGCCTGCGTTGTCAGCCGCAGGTGATGGGCGCTGCGCTGGACCTTATCCGCGGGGTAGCTTTCACGCTTGAGACCGAGGCGAACGGTGTTACGGATAACCCGCTTGTGTTCACCGGCGAGGATGATGTGGCGCTCAGCGGCGGGAACTTTCATGCCGAACCGGTGGCGTTCGCTGCGGACAAGCTTGCGCTGGCGATCTGCGAAATTGGGTCGTTAGCGGAACGACGCGTTGCCATGCTGATTGATCCGGCGCTCTCCGGATTGCCTGCTTTCCTTACCCCGAATCCCGGCCTGAATAGCGGATTCATGATCCCGCAGGTGACCGCCGCCGCGCTGGTTAGCGAGAACAAGCAGCGGGCGACCCCGGCCAGCGTGGATTCGATTCCGACCAGCGCCAATCAGGAAGATCACGTCTCGATGGCGGCACATGGTGCCCGACGTCTCCAGCCGATGCTTCGTAACCTCGAGGCGATTCTCGGAATCGAGCTGCTGGTAGCGGCGCAGGGATGTGATTTCCACGCGCCATTAACGTCGTCGGATGTGTTGGAAGGTGTTCGAGCGGGGTTACGTAAGTCCGTGCCATTTATGGAAGATGACCGCTGGATGCATGAGGATATGGAAGCCGCAAACGCAATTGTGCGGTCAGGGGCATTGGCCAATCTATAGACCTGTTCATCGATTCGCAAAATGAGTGGAGTGGGGCATTGCCGACTGAAATACCAGGGGAATCGTAATGAAAACCATCGGTCTGATTGGGGGAATGAGCTGGGAGAGCACCGCCGAATACTATCGCATCATCAATGAGCGAGTACGGGACCGACTGGGCGGACTCCACTCCGCGAAGATCGTGATGGTTTCGGTGAATTTCGCCGAGATTGAGGAAATGCAGATGGATGGCCGGTGGGACGATGCCGGCGCCGCCCTTGCGAGCGCTGCCCGTCAGCTCGAGGCGGCGGGTGCGGATTGCATCCTCATCTGTACCAACACCATGCACAAGGTGGCCGATACCGTTGCTGTGGCCACAAACCTGCCGCTGTTGCACCTCGCCGACGCTACAGCGGAGCGGATTCTGTCAGGCCGCTATGAGATTGCGGCAGGATCCACTATCGGACTGCTTGGCACGAACTTTACGATGGAACAGGCGTTTTATCGGGATCGGCTCGCCAGTCATGGCCTCACGGTGCTGGTGCCAGAGGAGTCGGATCGCGCCATCGTGCACCGCACTATCTATGATGAACTCTGTCTCGGAATCGTAAAAGAGGAGAGCCGTGCGGAGTACGAGCGCATCATGCAGTCGCTCGTCGACAGTGGTGCCCAGGGCATCGTGCTCGGGTGTACCGAGATCGAACTGCTCATCGATCCGGAAAGCGACTCCGCGGTGCCGCTCTTCCCCACCAGTCGCATCCATGCCGAGGCTGCGGTGGACTGGGCCTTGAGTCAGGATTGAGTTCGGCTTCCCGTTTAGGGTTTAGGGCGGATGACCGGCTGCACCCGGAACCGCCCCTGCAGCGATCCTATCGTTCGTCGTGTGGATCGAGGGCGTCACGCAGGCCGTCTCCGACGAATGCAAACGCGATCATAATCAGCGCGATCAGGATAGTGGGCATCAGCACGAAGATCGGCTGGAACGTCATCGTCGGGAACGCCTGGAACACCATCGAGCCCCAACTCGGGTTTGGAGGGCGGATACCGAGGCCCAGGAAGCTGAGGCTCGATTCCGCCAAAATGTACCCGGGGATTGAAAATGAGATGCCGACAATGATCGGCGCCATCGCGTTCGGGAAGACGTGTCGTAAAAGCAGCCTCGGCGTCGGCACGCCGATCGCTCTTGCTGCCTCCACGTACTCATTGTTTTTCACGCTCAGCACCTGCCCACGCATCATACGAGCGGTGCCGTTCCAGCCGGTGATGGCGAATGCCACAAAGAGCAGCATCAATCCTCCCATCATCCGGCCCAGTTGGGTGTCTCGCAGGGTAGCTTGCATGATGATGAAAAAGAGCAGCGATGGGAACGCGTACACCACGTCAACGATGCGCATGAGGTAATTGTCCCAACGCCCACCGAGCCACCCGGCGGCCATGCCAACACTGCAACCAATAACCACCGTAAGCATTGTCGGAACAAGGCCGACCACCATACTCACGCGGGCGCCGTGGAGGTAGCGGCTGAGGTTATCGCGTGCGAGTGAATCGGTTCCAAGCAGGAACCTGTTGTCCGATCCATCCTGCCAGAATGGCGGCAGGTTGGCGGGAACGAAGCCCTCGCCCATCGGGATTTCGTTCGGATTGTGTGGTGCCAGCATCGGGCCGAAGATTGCCACGAAGGCCATGAATCCGATGTAGATGAGACCGAGCATTGCCGCCTTATTCTTGCGAAGGCGCCTCCACGCGTCGCTCCAAAGTCCTCGTGCTTTCTCCTCTGATTCAAGCGAATCAGACGGTGCTGGTTCGCCAGCTGTTGTGAGTGTCTTGCCGCTTTCGGATTGAGCGAGCATCTGTCCCATGGTTTATCCTCGCTCGTTACTCGGCATCACGGATGCGCGGATCAGCGACTCCGTACAAGATATCGACCAACAGATTGCCGAGACAAATGAGGAACGCATAGAACAATGTTGTTCCCATAATCACCGGGTAGTCTCGTTGGTTAATGGCTTCAATAAAGAGTCGCCCCATGCCGGGAATGGCGAACACGCGCTCGATGATAATCGTTCCGGTAATTAGCGCGGCCAGGGCCGGGCCGATTACGGTGATAACGGGAACCATCGCATTACGCACTACGTGTCGCATCAGCACTGCGCGGCTGCGTAAGCCTTTGGAGCGTGCCGTGGTTACGTACCCCATTCGGCTCGCCTCCAGCACACTGGCTCGAGTGAGCCTGGCGATGTATGCGGCACTACCCGTACCCAGTGCCATTGCCGGCAGGATAAAGCTGATTCCTCCAGAAAAGAGGACTGGCACCCATCCGAACTGAACGGCGAAGATCATGAGCAACAAAATACCGATCACGAAATCGGGGAGGGTGTAGCTGATGGTGGTGAAGAACAGGCTGACATAATCCACCATGGTGTTGTGCTTGCTCGCGGCCAGAATCCCGATGGGGATACCGATCGCCAGCGCGATGGTGAGTGCCAGCACACCAATAGCGGCGGAGTATGGGAAGCCATCGCCAATCACATCGATCACGGGCTTGCCGGACTTGGTGAACGATTCACCGAATTCAAGCGTGACAGCGTTCTTCAGATACCTGAAGTACTGAACCAGCAGGGGTTCGTCCAACCCATATTGGCGGTTGAACGATTCTTCCAACGCCGCGTCGAGCTCCTTGCCGTCGGACGATTTTGCATCCCACGGGCTCCCGGGCGCCATATGCATGAGGAAGAAGGTGACGGTGGCAACAAGCCACAGCACCGGAATCATCCACAGCACGCGGCGCAGAATATATGTAAACACGGCTTAATTGCCTCAATGAATTGCGTCTATACGTAGTAAACCTTGGAGGAGCTTGTGGCTCCCCCGGGATTCGTAGGCATACCTACTCGGCACCGATGAAGATCTTCTCGATTTGGTATCGCAGATCCATCAGGTCGGTCGGGTAGGTGACATAGCCCTGAACCTTCGGGTTCAGCAGCACCAGGCCCTCGCCGTGCATGAAGTAGGCGGCCGGTGTTTCGTCTGCCAGAATCGCATCTGCCTGCTCGTACAGCGGCATGGCCTCTTCCATCGGAAGGGTATCGGCCTCTGCCACGAGATCGTAGAATTCCTGGTTGTTCCAGCCGAGCGGTGCGCGGGTGCTACCCTGCCCGTAAACCAGGCTGAGCCAGTTCTGTGGGTGTGGGTAATCCTCGAACCAGTTACCAACGTTCATCACCATATCTGGATCGCGATTGGTGCGCTTGCTCTGGATCTGGGCGGCATCCAGCGGTGTTGGCTGAATAACGATGCCCAGCGCCTGCTGGTAGCCCTGCGCCCAGTAGGTGGCCTGCTGCTGCGCGATGGCGGATTCCGAGTTGTAGTACAGCGGCAGCTCCGGGAAGCCTGCGCCACCCTCGAAACCGGCCTGGGCCAGAAGCTCGGCAGCCTTCTCCGGATCGTAGCCCTGTACGGTTTCTTGCTGGTACCCGGCCACACCCTCGTACAGGAAGGTGTTTGCCACAATACCAACACCGTTCAGAATCTGCTCGATGTACTGCTCGCGGTTCATGGCGTAGCTGAACGCCTGGCGAACTTCTTTGATATCGAACGGAGACTGATCCATGTTGAAGCTCATGTAGGTCGTGCTGGCGCCCGGAACCCGGTGCAGCTGCTCGGCCATTACCGCATCGCCCTCGATCTGTGGGAGCTGCGAGGCGGATGGGCCAATGCTATCGAGCTCGCCCTGCTCGTAGGCCAGCAACGCGGTCTCGCTGGAATCGACTTCCTTGAAGATGAGGGTCTTCACGCCCGGAACGCCACGGAAGTAGCTCTCGTTGCGCTCGAATACCCATTCCTGACCTTCGTTCCAGGAGGAGACGACGAACGGGCCGTTACCGATGTAGTTGGCAGTATCTCGCCACCAATCTGCGCCCTTGCCCTCCACCAGATCCTGACGGACCGGGTAGGAAACCCATGTGGCCATCACGAACGGGAAGTAGCCTGCAGCGAAGTCCAGATGGATTTCGAGGGTCTGATCGTCGATTGCGACCACGCTCTCGTCGACAACAGCCTTGAGATCATCGATATCGGCAGCGGCCGGATCGGCGGATCGCCAGGCCTCACCACCGGTGATGGCGAAGAGGATGTTGGAGTAGTTACCGGCTACCTCTGGATCGAGTGCACGCTTGATACCGAAGGCGTAGTCGGCAGCGGTGCACGGGGTGCCATCGCTGTAGGTGAGGCCCTCGCGGATGTGGAAGCGGTAGACGCGACCATCGGCGGAAACCTGCACGCTATCGGCGCCAGCATCGGCGATCTCGTTGTTCTCATTAAGTGCGAGCAGCGGTGTGTAGACCTTGGACCCAATCTCGATTTCGTTCAGGAAGGCGTAGACCTGTGGGTCGCCGCTATCGATCTCGTTACCGAGGTTAAGGGTGAGTACGCCTTCTGGATCGGCGCCTTCGGCTTCGCTACCTGGTGCGACATTGATTGTCGCCAGCGTGACATCGGTGAAATCATCGGCTACCGGGCTCGCGGAGGCGCTGGCCTCTGGCGATGCATCCTGCGCGGCAGCTCGCCGCATCTGGAAGTACAGCGGAGCCAGCAAGCTCGCCGCTGAAACCTTACCCATCGTACGTCGAGAAAGCGTCTTGTTCTGGATATCCTCGTTCACAGTTGGTACTCCTCACCTTGTAATATGCCGAGACTCCTGCGGGTACTGAGCTCCCACCTCCAATTGACTTTTTTTCTTCAATATGCTGAGTATCTTACGAGGGTTGGGGCCGAAACGCAAACATGAACGCAATCGATTCCTTGTGTTTCCCGGCTCTTTAATAGCCGTGAAAGGTGAACGAAAATCGCGAATCATCCTTTTGTCTGTAGATGCCTATGGAGATTGCCAAACATAGTCAACTGATTGTGCTTGGGGAGGAGTGGGTCAGCGAACCCTGTCGGCCGAGGCGATACAATGGCGGTATACCGAACTGATTGCAGAGCGAGGGGATTCATCATGACCACCGAACCACGTGTTATCCGGGCACCCAGAGGCACCGAGTTGAACGCCAAGAGCTGGCTCACCGAGGCGCCGCTGCGGATGCTGATGAACAACCTCGATCCCGATGTTGCCGAGCGCCCGGAGGACCTGGTGGTCTACGGCGGTATCGGCAAGGCCGCGCGTAACTGGGAGGCGTTCGACCAAATTGTCGAGGCGCTCAAACAGCTGGAGGATACTGAGACGCTGCTGATCCAGAGTGGCAAGCCGGTGGGCGTGTTCCGCACACATGCCGATGCGCCGCGTGTGCTCATTGCCAACAGCAACCTCGTGCCGCATTGGGCCAACTGGGAGCACTTCCACGAGCTGGATGCCAAGGGCCTGATGATGTACGGCCAGATGACGGCCGGCAGCTGGATCTACATCGGTAGCCAGGGCATTGTGCAGGGTACCTACGAGACGTTCGGAGAGATGGCGCGTCAGCATTACGATGGCGATTGGGCTGGCCGCTGGATTCTCACCGCCGGGCTTGGCGGTATGGGAGGTGCCCAGCCACGAGCCGCCACAATGGCCGGTGCCAGCATGCTCGCGATTGAATGCCAGCAGAAGTGCATTGATATGCGGCTCCGCACCGGCTACATCGATGTGCAAGCCGATGATCTCGATCACGCGATGCAGCTGTTAAATGAAGCGAAGTCCAAAAGCGAGGCGATTTCCGTGGCGCTGTTGGGCAATGCCGCGGAGATATTGCCGGAGATAGTGAAGCGCGGAATCCGGCCCGATGCGGTTACCGATCAAACAAGCGCGCACGATCCCGTTAACGGATATCTGCCCATCGGCTGGACGGTGGAGCAGTGGATGGAGAAGCGGGAGAGTGATCCCGCCCTGGTGAACCGTGAGGCGCGGAAGAGCATGGCCCTGCATGTGCAGGCGATGCTGGATTTCCACAACATGGGTATTCCCACAGTGGATTACGGCAACAACATCCGGCAAATGGCATTTGAGGAGGGTGTTGAGAACGCCTTCGATTTCCCGGGCTTTGTACCGGCGTATATCCGCCCGTTGTTCTGCCGTGGGGTTGGTCCGTTTCGGTGGGTGGCGCTAAGTGGTGACCCGGAAGATATCTACAAAACCGATGCCAAGGTAAAGGAGCTGATTCCGGAAGATCCGCATTTGCACCGGTGGCTGGATATGGCGAAGGACGCGTTTAAGTTCCAGGGCTTGCCGGCGCGGATTTGCTGGGTCGGCCTGGGAGATCGTGATCGGCTGGGCCTCGCCTTCAACGAGATGGTGAAGAATGGCGAGCTCAAGGCGCCGATCGTGATCGGTCGGGATCATCTGGATAGCGGCTCAGTCGCCAGCCCAAATCGTGAGACCGAGGGTATGCAGGATGGCAGCGATGCTGTATCCGACTGGCCATTACTGAACGCGCTGCTTAACACCGCCAGTGGCGCTACCTGGGTGAGCATCCATCACGGCGGCGGAGTTGGCCTTGGGTTTAGCCAGCATGCTGGCGTGGTGATCGTATGCGATGGTACCGACGCCGCCGCCGAGCGGATCAGCCGGGTGCTGTGGAACGATCCGGCCAGCGGCGTGATGCGCCACGCCGACGCCGGCTACGAAATCGCGGTTGACGTCGCAAAAGAGAAGCGCCTGAACCTGCCGGGTATCCTGTAACATCGTATGTCATATGCGGTGATTCCCGGGATGTACGTCCGAGATTCCCTTGGCGGACATATATGGCACACGCAAAACAGGGCGGGGGTCTTGACCCCCGCCCTGTTGAACTACCAAAATGAGCGCCCGCTAGTTGGAGATTGCCTCCAGCCCGGCTTCGGCACATTCCTGATCCTGCTCGGCGGAGCCACCGCTAACACCGATTCCGCCGACAAGCGTGTCGTTCTGCATGATGGGATAGCCACCGCCGATCAGGGTGATGTTCTCCCGATTCGCGAACGAGGCGAGCATCACCGGATCGCTGCCGAACGCCTCGGCCAACTGGTGTGTCGGGCCCTGGAACGAGACCGCGGTTATCGCCTTATCCTCCGCAATGGTGACACTTCCGAGGAAGGCATTATCCTGGCGGGCGAAGGCTTTCATTGTGCCGGAATCGTCCACCACAACGGCGATCATGGGCACCCCAATTTCGGTTGCCTTCTCGAGCGCCGCATCCACCGCGGTTTGCGCTGTTTCCAGCGTCAGGTAAGGGCGCATTGCAGTACCTTCCCCGGTTTCGGGTGTTTGGGCGGCCATGGCGAAGGTCTCGCGCGGGCCACTCATGGCAGCCAGTGCTGCGCCGGCGCCTCCGATACCGAACAATGCGTTACGCCTGGAGATGTGTTGGTGCCTACTCATGCGAGGACCATCCTTTCTGAATTCGCGGCCGAGGCAGAAGTGATCTCGTCGAAGTTCTCGGCGTAGTACTCTGCCGCCATCCAGGCCCATGCCTCTATGGTTTCGGTGGGGTTATAGCCAGCAACACTCGCAAAGCCTGCTCCACCCAAAACCGCCAGGTTTGGGATTTCATGAGTCAGCAGGTACTTGTTGAGCACGGAGGTTTCTGGATCCTCGCCAGCACGGGCACCGCCGACGTCATGGCTTGTGAGCAGGCTCGGAGCCACTCCGGATCGCCATGTTTCAGTTGCTCCCTGTGTCTGCAGGATTTCCTCAAGCTTGGGTCCCACATATTCCCAGAAGCGTTCTTCGTTCTCACCGATGTCATAGGTGATGCGGAGAACAGGCACGCCGTCTTCATCTACCACCTCCGGATCGAGGTCGAGATAGTTATTCTCATAGGGCATGGTTTCCATCTGAACGAAGAATCCCAGCACGGAATTCGCGTTTTCGTTGATCCACTCCGCATACTCACTACCCCAGCCAGGGACGCTGGGTGGAATCGCCCGGGAACCGCTAATAGGGGTGGATTGGCTCGGACCGGCGGTGATGACACTGCCACGTATGAAGCCGAGATCGGTGTGATCAAAGTTGTCGCCGTTGAAGTCATCTATCGCAACGGATTGGCCTGTGGTTCCGGAGAAACGATTGAAGTTCTTGCCGGGGAAGAAACCATTGGCAGAGAGATAGGTGTGAGCAACGAAGTGCTTGCCGACCTGACCGGAGTTGTTGGCAAGTCCATTCGGGAACTGCTCATTTTTCGATCGCAGCAATAAGCGAATGTTCTCGAAGATGTACGCAGAGAGAATAACGAGCTTGGCGGGCTGCCGGTACATCTCACCATCTTCGCCTCGGTAGATTACGCCGGATGCGCGTCCGTCCTCGTCGGTTTCCACTCGAAAGACGCGGCTGTTGGGACGGATCTCCAGGTTGCCGGTCTCCTCGGCACGCGGAATTGCGCTCACGAGCGTGCTTGATTTGGAGTCATTCCAGCAGCCATGTCCACTGCAGTAACCACAGTACGTGCAGGCTGGGCGTCCGTCGTATTCCTCGGAGATGATGCCAGATGGAATAGGGAAAGGATGGTACCCGAGTTCTCTCATACCTTCGGCGAGAAACTCACTACCCTCAAATCGCTGCGTTGGCGGCAGTGGATAGTCATTTGCTCGGGGAGATTCGAACGGATTTTCGCCGCCTTTGCCTGAGACCCCGATGAGCTTCTCAACCTTTTCGTAGTATGGCTCCATTTCATCATATGTTACGGCCCAGTCGGCGATATTGGTGCCTTCTGGCAGCGCTTCCTCGCCATAGGCCTCGATAGTGGAGGATCTGACCTTGAAATCGTCCTCACGGAAGCGCCAGCTCTGGGTGGCGTAGTGCACACTCGTGCCGCCAACCATATTGGCCATTGGGAACCAGGCACTGTATTCCTCGGGTTCGGAGTCTTCCGAGCGTCGCCACGTCGGATACTCTTTGTTAAACTTGGGCTCGCCTGTCCAATTAAAGAAGAAGTTGTTCTCGAGTTCGTCGTAGTGGGAAAGGAAGTCGCCTCTCTCCAAACGCGGACCCGCTTCAATCGCAACGACGTTAAGGCCGGCGTCGGTGAGCACATGCGCAGCAATGCCGCCCGATGCACCAATACCGACCATAACGACGTCCGTCATTTCGAGATCAGTAACATCTTCGAATGATGGAGGTGTTGCACTGACAGTGGGAGTTCCGGCAGCGGGTGTAGCTCCATCGGCTTTGGGTGTTGCTTGTGGAATGCCTTGTTTCATCGTGCTGTACCTCCGTACTGCTCAACCGAGATGTATTCCGGTTCGACTTCGGTGTTGATCGACTGGTCTTCGGCCGTCCACACGAGCTTGATGCCTGGATAGCCGATCATGTCCCATCCCATGAACTCGCGGTTGCCACCGTGAATGGGATCGCAGAACATGCCCTGTCGTGTGTGCTCGAGAAGGAGTGCAAAAAATCCTTCCGGCACATCGCTGCCTTTCCCCGCCTCAATATCGCGCAGCGCCGAATCCTGTGCTTCGGCATCTGCGGCGGTAAACCCACCATCAACCGCATTCTCAATGCCTGCCAGACCTTCCTGGTAGCTGGGAAGATCACTGCCATAGACGGTACTGAGCTTGCGATCGATGTAGATGTGGGCACCGGTCTCAGAGCCACCGGGTGTAGTTTCGGTTTTTGGGAAAAGCCGGTCCACTGCGGCCGTGAGTGTTTGCCATTCGGAGTCGGAGAGGGCTACCGGGGTGTAATCCTCAACGGTTTCTGGTGTGGCCTCCGGATTTTCCTGTCGCCAAAGTTCCCAGGCGTATTTCCGATCGGATGCGCTGAGTCGACCAATTGGAATGCCTGCTGCGACGCTCGCGGCGGCCCCCTGGACGACGCGACGACGGTTCAGTCGTAAAGGCGCGATGGTGGGATGGTTGGAGGTGTCATTCATGGAGAGCGCTCCTTCGAAGCTAGCTCGTGTGTCGAGCAGTCAAAGCCGAATCCATTCCCCATGGCCCTCCTTTCACGAATGAGACCATTTGCATTATTCGCTTATAAGATATTAGCTACATTATCAGACGGAAGTCTAAATAGCAATTCATGTTTGATTTCATCATGGCCGAATAAGATGCACGATTGAGTGGTTGGTTTTGTTCTTTTTTGAGGGACTAAGGTAGGTATTGGCTGAAAAGGCGTCTGCAAGCATTCAGAACCCTTTTGTGGCGGTGGCTGTGTCGATCAGTCAATGTCGCTTCCCATCAGTACAGAACCGTTTCAATCCGGGACTTGTCAGGACTCGTATATCCGGGTAGCCCCAATCACGTGGGGGATATATCAGTTCTGTATCGGAGTAGATTTATACATGTCACAAGAAAGCAGGAGTTCTCGCAAGGCACAACGTCGCGCCTCCCGTAAGGCTGAAGCACGCAAACAGGAGCAGCGTAAACAGATGCTCCGTTGGGGCGGGGTCTCCATCGTGGTGGCGATTGTTGCAGTGGTCGCACTGGTATTCGTCAACCAGGGGGACGATCTCCCCGATGCCATCGAGTGGGATACTGTTGCAGCCGAAGGGCGATACCTCGGGGAACCAGATGCACCGATCGATTTCGTTGTGTACTCCGATTTCCAGTGCCCGTTCTGCAAGATGTTCGATGAGCAGGACTTCCCGCCAATCGTCGAGAATTTCGTCAAGAGCGGCGATGTTCGAGTTGAATGGCGACCACTGCCGATTATCGCAAGCGCCCAAAATATCCCAATGGATTCACCCCAAAACGAATCGATGCGCTCGAGCGAAGCGGCGATGTGCGCAGCCGACCAGAATCAGTTTTGGCCGTACTCAACCGCCTTGTATGACGCTCAGGGCAGTGAGAACTCGGGCGTTTACAACGACACAATGCTCATTGACACAGCCCGTGATCTTGATATGGACGTCGCAGCGTTCGAATCCTGCCTGATCACGAATGAGAAGCAGGACGAGGTTCTCGAATTCCATCAGGATGCGTTCGGTCGGGGTGTGATGGCTACGCCAACCTTCCTGATCAACGACACACCAGTCCGGTATTCCGCTGAGGGATACAGCCGGCTCGAACAGCAGATCAACGACGCCCTTCGCCGTGAGGAGTTGAGTGATCAATGATGCAGAAGAAGAGCTTTATTCTTTCAATAGTGCTCAGTGTGATTGGTGCCGGCATTGCCGGCTACCTCACCTGGGTGCACTACAACATGGACGCATTGGTTTGTGGAACCGGAGGCTGTGAGATCGTGCAGACCAGCATGTACTCCACCATGTTCGGCCTGCCAATCGCCATGTTTGGTCTGGGCATGTACCTGACTGATTTGGGTCTTGGCCTGTTGCGGGTTCGTCTTAAGCATCTGGAAATTCCACTGACGATGGCGATGTTGGCGATCACCTTCGCCGGCACCATCTTCTCTGGCTGGCTCACCTGGCTCCAGCTCGCGCAGATCAATGCGATCTGCCAGTGGTGCCTCGCTTCCGCTGCAGTTACTGCACTGCTTTTCATTAACGAAGCGATCAATGCCTACCGGCTCTGGAACCAGGATGAAGACCACGGTGAGGAGTATTGGGAGGAGTCCCGGGTCGCCGGTATCTAGCCGCAAACTGGCGACTCATCACGCCTTGAAGACGAAGCGAATGTCCTTCGGCATAATGTGAATTGCCTTGAAATCCGGGTTGGCAACTACCTGGTGAACATCATCGGCGGGCACAATAAACGTATCTCCAGCATTGAGTACGTGAACATCTTTGTCAAAGGCGATTGTGCACGATCCCTCCAGCACCACCAGCACCGATTCAAGCGACGCCGAATGCTTCGGGAACTCAGCACCGTCGGAGCCTTCCATTCGTTTGGTTTGCAGCACATCACCTTCTTTGAGCGACACGGTTCTATACATCTACCTCTCCTGTGTTCGTGGTCTGGTGTTCGTGTTCCGGGTTACCCACGTAGCCTCGCGAGCAGCACCTTCTCCGCGGATTCCAGGGCATTGTAGGTGGCGGTGTACGCCTCGCAGGCATCCTCAGGTAGCGTGTAGCTGTTGGTGACGATGCGCAACTCCCGGAATACCTCTTCCTTCTCTCGGTCGTCGCTCGTGCCGCCCAATTGTTGGGTGAGCTCGCGTACCCGGGTGAGCTCCGGATGATGAGCGCCATGCACGCGCTCGATCAGTGGGCTGAGTTGAAGTGCGGTCGACATGTGTTCGGTCATTGATGATTCCTCCATAGATCCGATTGATCCTGAATTCACAATAGCGACCCACCACAGCCGAGTCATTGACCTGCATCAATTAGCCGACTTCTTTTCTAAATCAGCCTGAATTACAATCCCCTGTCCTCGCGGGTTGGCACTTTCAGAACTTGCAGGATCGATTTCAGCTCGTCGCGCTCGTTGGTGTCCAGGTTCTGCAGTGGCGACCTGCTCGTACCGGCTATGTACCCCAGTAGCTCCATTGCGGCTTTCATCACGCTCACCTCATAGCCGGGCTTGCGTTGCCGCATTTCGTAGATAGGGCGCACAACCTGGGCGTGGTATTCCGCGAGTCCGGCGAAGTTCCCGCTGCTTGCAAGACGGTAGAGCTCCACGCTCGCTTCCGGCCAGAAGCAGGCGAGTGAACTGGTGTATCCAACGGCCCCGGCGGCGAAGTAGGGGCCAACAAGGTCGTCACCCGACCCGCCGATCCATACCAGCCGGTCATCGCCAAGCGACGAACTTACGCCTTCGCGTAACTGCGTAAATAGCCTCACATCGGCCCGCCCATCCTTAAAGGCAACGATCTGTGGAATCTCCTCGCACAGCCTGGTCAGCAAGGAGGGTGAGAACAGGGCGCTGTCCCGCGCGTAGGGAATTATCGGCAGGCTTGTGCCGTCGGCGATCTGCCTGTAGTACTCAACCAGCCCGTCCGCACTTGGTTTGGCGTAATAAGGACTCACCACCATCACCGCGCTGGCACCGGCTTCCTCGGCCTCCCGAGCCATCTGCGCTCCCAGCTTCGGACCAACCCCTGCGGCAGCGATCACTGGCAAATCACCAGCTACACTCACCGTTGCGGCCACGGTATCCCGTGCCTCTTCTGGCGTGAGCGCGAAGAACTCACCGGTACCGCTCGGTGCCACAATTGCGCCGATTCCCGTGTCTGGCAGTATGCTGGCATTGGTGGCCACGGCATCGAGATCAATATCGTCGGTTGCATCAAAAGGCGTAATCGGGAATGCAAGCGCGCTTTGCAGCGATGTGCGGAGGTCGGTCATGGCGGTGCTCCAGTCTCATGCGATAATTGGTGTTAACAGCACCATTCTTACATATCGCCCTGGCAATGATGCCGCAGGTGAATCAATCCGCCTCGCAGGAGGAGTACTGTGAAGATCGCACAGATGAACGTCATCCCGGTTACCATGGCCGATCCGCCTCTCCGGAACGCCCCCGGAATCCATGAGCCATACGTCAACCGTCTTATCGTGGAACTGGTGGGCGAGAACGGCGTGAGCGGCTGGGGCGAGCAGGCCTTTAGCTCCGCGCTCTGGGCGGATTTGGAGGCGATCGCCCCGCACATCATCGGGCTGGAGAGTCACGATCACAACGCCATCCTTCGGATGGTTGAAGGCCACTTCGCCGACGACGCCGAGCGCGTTGATCCCATATTGCGCAACTTTCGCACGGATGTACGTAAACCCGGAATGACGATTCCCCGCGCCTTCAGCCCTATAGAAGTGGCGGCCTTCGACCTCATGGGCAAGTCGATGAATTTGCGCGTTGTGGATTTTCTCGGCGGCCCGGTGCGAGATCGCGTGAACTTCAGCGCCTACCTCTTTTACAAGCACGCTGGCGGTGGTGGCGAAAATGATGACCTGCGGGAGGATGAGTACGGCGAAGCGATGGCCCCGGAGCAGGTAACCGCCCAGGCGCGACAAATGGTGGAGACTCACGGCTTCAAGAGCATCAAGTTGAAAGCGGGTGTGCTCCACCCTGACGAGGAGATCGAATCCATTCGCCAGCTCCGCGCTGAATTCGGACCACGTATACCCCTGCGCATCGATCCAAACTGCGCGTGGGGTATCACCACCAGCCTTCATGTGGCGCACGAGCTCCGCGATGAACTGGAGTATTTCGAAGACCCGACTGCCACGATTCCCGGCATGGGGCGACTCCGCAAGCGACTGCTTTCCGATGGAATAGACCTGCCACAGGCGACAAATATGTGTGTAACGGAGTTCGACCAGATCGCAGAAAGTGTCGTGGAGGATGCTGTTCAGGTGATCCTGGGTGATCACCATTACTGGGGTGGCCTGCGTGCAACCATGGAGCTTGGGCGGTTGTGCGAAACCTTTAACCTCGGTATGAGTATGCATAGCAACACGCATTTCGGTATCAGCCTGATGGCGATGACGCATGTCGCTGCGGCGACGCGAGCGCTCACGTTCGACGCTGACACGCATTATCCCTGGCTGGATGCGAAAGATGAGATCGTGGAGGGAGGCAAGATTGCGTTCGACGACGGTGGACTGTCGCTGCCAGATGCACCAGGGCTCGGTATCGAGGTCGATCGCAATGCGCTACAACGCCAGCACGAGTTGTTCAACAGTGTGGTCTATCGTGATCGTGACGATGTTGGCCACATGCAACGCACCATCGATCCGGCGTGGAGCGAGTTCTTGCCCCGCTGGGAGTGAGTCGCTACGGCAGCAGGTCCTCTCGTTTCCAGTGCCGCTGGTCGACTATGGCGTCGGCGAGCAGGCCACGATGGCACGCTTCGGGTGTCGCCTCAACACAAAAAATCAGCACGCGCTCAACATCCCCGAGTGACTCGATGAGCTCCCTGGCATCGAAATCGTCGAGCACCTTCCTGCGATAGTCTTCGATGAATTCGTCCGACAACTCCTCGCGATCGTGGAGGGCGATACCCTTCTTCTTGTCGATCTCACCCTCGCGCATCACCGCCGTTCGTGAAGGTGCCAACTCTTTATTATGAATATACGTAATATTGTTCTTGCCGAGAAGGTTTTGCAGGCGCTGACTATTGGCGAATTTGTATTGCGAGCCACGCACCGCCCGGCGCACACGCGTATCCACGAAGACATCAGGCTTCGCGTTGACCACAGCTTTCTCGAATGTATCTTCCGTGAATCCATATACGCCGCAGGTAATGATGGTAGGCATTGGCTACCTCCGATTTTGCGTACCGATGGTTATCCGGACACGATCTCTCGCAGCTGGAGTCGGTCGATATTCCGTCCGGTGATAAGTGCCACGATGGGGCCTTCCAGATCCAGCGTGTGCATGGCCGCATAGCTCGTGGCGGCGGCGCCTTCGGCCACCAGGTCGTGATCGGTGTAGAGTTCGCGAATGGCACGGCGAATCTGCTCTTCGCCCACCGTGGTGAATGTAGGGGGATGATCCTTCAGGATATCGACCGTTATCGAGCCCACCTCGATGTTGCCGGCCAAACCATCCGCCAAAGTCTCACCAATTGGCACATCGACCACTTCTCCCGCCTTCACGGATGTTGAAAGTGCCATGGATGCTTCTGCTTCCACGCCGATGATATTGATGCGACGGTCAGTGATTTTGGCCGCCCGCATCGCGATGCCAGAAATCAGGCCACCACCACTAACAGGCACGATAACGGTGAAATCGCCCTCGATATTCGGTAACAGCTCTTCAAGCACTGTTGCCTGCCCGGCGATCACATGCGGGTCGTTATAAGCCGACACGTAGGTTGCGCCTTCCGCGGCGAGTTGCAGGGCGTGGGCCTCGGCATCGTCCACGCTGCTACCAACCTGTAGCACCGTGGCGTCCATCTCATGCAGCACTACCAGCTTGCGAGGTGATGTGGTTTCTGGCACCACAATAGTCGCCCGTTGGTTTAGCCTTTGGGCACTCCAGGCTATGCCGATCGCATGGTTACCAGAGCTCGCAGTCACGATTTCTGATCCAGCGGGCAACCGGCTCAACGCCGAGATTGCGCCCCGCACCTTAAAGGCGCCAGTGGGCTGACGGGATTCCAGTTTGAGATATCGATTCCCGGGCAATTGCATTAGGCGGGTGGGCGCAAGAAGCTGACGCACCGCCACCCGGGCCCGGCTGAAATCGTGTTCTGTTGGACGTTTCACCTTGCGCAATCGGTGTCTCCTGTAATCGCCGCATTTCATTCCATCATCGTATACCGATTTCGTGGTAAGGCGGAAAATCTTGACACAATTGTTATCTACGGGGAGAATGTGTATACATTTGCACCGGTTAAGGGGGCAAAACACGGAGCGCACTACATTGCTCTGTCAGGCTCCGGGCGTTGACTTCTTGTCGTGGGGGTTTCTCACTGACACAGGTGTTTCGTTGCTCGGAAACGATGGAGCCATGGCGATAGCCAAACCGGATCCGCCGGGGTCGCCGCTGCCGTATATTATCCGGGCACAGTGGTGTCGGTCTGCAAAGGCATAGCCTGAATTCAGAGAAGTTCGCTGTCGTCGAGTGCTTCCAGCGCCCGGGTCGCCCAGGCGGTGACTTCTTCATTCAGGTCGATCTTAATGAAGTCTTCTTTCGGCACCCAACGCATGGGTTCAAGCACATCAGGGAGGTCGCTTGGCCTCGCCTCAACTGGTCGCGCGAAGTAGATCAGATCGATGTGCTGATGGCCGGGAGAGATGTTCTCCAACTGGATCCCTTCCGGGCGCACCAGCTGGATCGGCAAGTTCGGCGAATCGATGCCAATGCCGCGATCACCAATCAGCTCAACCTCTATGCCTGCTTCTTCCCATACCTCTCGTACAGCGGCTTCATCGGGAAGCTCGGGCGCATCGATATGGCCTCCAGGAGGCAGCCAGATGCCAATTTTGGCGTGAGGATGCAACAGCACGTGCTGGTTATGAACAACAAACACGGCGACCGTAAAATCGCGTGTGACATCGCCGCTCATGTTGAATCGGTCTCCTTGGTGTCCTCTGGTTTCGCCTGGGCTCTGTCCGTGGCTACCTGCCAGCTCACGGTATCGGAACTGGTGGTCGATTGCTCTTCGCCGGGTTCCGGAGGTTCCGCCTCAGTCCATGTGGCAGCCGGGTCGGGTTTGGGATCGACGATCACTGCATCCCGAATCGGCAGCAGCACTACTTCCTCATCATCGTCTGTAAGGAGTTGGACCGAGAGCCTCGCAATCGCCAGCACCACCAGGTGCACGATGAACAACATGCTCCAGATACCGATGGCGGTGAGGCTCCAGAGTCGTCCCCCTCCGATAAGGAGGTTCGCACACACCAGTATCACTGCACCTACGGAGAAGAGGCTGATATGTGCGCGTACCCACCGAAAATCACCGAGCACAATCAAAATGGCTGGCGCGGTGGAAGAACCCCGTGTCGCCACTAGACAGGAGCCACCTGCTTGAGCCGTTCGAGCTGGGTAGCATCGCTCTGAACGAGTCGCTCAACGTGTTGGCGAATCGTATCGCCATTTTCGTCTTGCATTTCCCATGCGGCCTCGTCCGGAAGGCCTTTGAGCATGTTCAGCGTGGTAGCGCGCACTGTTCCGAACTGGGAAATTACCTGGGCAAGCGAACGATCAAAACCGTCTACCACTTCGCCTTGTTCTCCTTCAGCGGAGCCAACGCCCGTGGTGAGGTCTTTCAGGGCCTGGCTGAAGGCCATCTCGTCATCTCGCATGCGGCTAACGATTTCTCGCATTTCTGGTGTTTCTTCCAGAGTGCGGTACTTCATGTTGAGTTCGCGGTAGGTGTTGACCAGGGAGTCAATTAGTTCGGAGGTGCCCATACTTGTAACGTCCTTCCATGATAACGTTCGTACGCTTTTCACACTTCTGACAGACTTCGCAAGTAACTTGCCGCGTCGCACAAATGGCGCTGTGCGGTGTTATCTGAATGGTAGACTACCTGCAAGCTTTGGTCGGGGGAATACCCGACAATGTTGTGGTGAGGTAGATATTGCTCATGAGATCCAATCTGCGCGATCAATTCAACGTTGAAACCCCACTCATGTGCCCGGTTTGTGGCGGTAATGTTGTGGATACAAGTATACGAACTCTCGGCACTATTACACGCAACACTGCGTGGGAAATGCATATTGGCCGCTGTGAAGAGCACGGCTGGTTCCAGGCCGAGGTTGTTGGCCGCCCTCCACGTGAGATTTTTGCTGTCACCAAGCCCTTTGGGGCCAGCCGACGCCTGATTGTTGGCGACACCGAGTTCTACCAGTTCCCCACCGTGTGGAACGATGTGGAGCTTGAACAACGCATCAGCAGGGAAGATCCCGTCGATCCACTGGATGAGCGCTACTGGAAGCCGCGCAACCTGGCCTAACCCCCGGCGTATTCTCAACGCACCACGTACAGGATCGACATGGCTACACCCTCTAATCGCGCCGCGGGACAAAACGATTCGAACGGTTCCGGCGGACCAACCATGCTCACGCCGTGGAACCTGTTGTTGGTTCTCATTGTCTTTACGCTGCTCACCAGCCTTTCCGGGCTGCTGGTAAGCGTGCTGATGGCGTTGCTGCTGGGTACCTTGCTCGAGGGCCCGGTACAGCGGCTGCAGAAGCGGATGATCCCGCGTGCTGCCGCTATCGCCATTTGCTATATCGGTATTCTCGCCGCCATCGTCGCGCTGGTTTTCATCATCTTGCCGGTTGTGCAGGATCAGGCTGCGGATTTTCGGCAGACATTCCCCGAACAGATGCGTGAGTTGCGGGACGACTGGTCTTCCAGTTCGAATCCGTTATTGCGCGGTACCGGCGTGGATATGCTCGATACCGGCATCGATTTCGTTGAATCGCCAGATCAGGCCTCAAACGTCAATGTCACCGGGGATACTGCTGCTGCTGCCATCCCGATCGTAGGGTCGGTGATCGGGGCCATAGCATCCCTTGTCACCACGTTGGTGATCACCTTCTATTACCTGCTCGAGAAAAAACTCGTCAGGCGGATGGTGGTTGACCAGGTTTCCCCGCAGAATCAGCGACGTGTCTCCAACTTGTGGACCAGTGTGGAGAGCAAGGTCGGCGGATGGTTGCGCGGACAATTGATCCTCTGCCTCATTATTGGTGTGACGGCAACGATCTTCTACGGAATCGTTGGCCTGGAGTTCTGGCCATTGCTGGGGCTTTGGGCTGGAATCACCGAAATCATCCCGATCCTCGGTCCCTGGCTGGGAGCCATTCCTGCCGTTATCGTCGCGCTCACCATGGGCCCGGAGATGGCGCTGCTGGTGGCCGTGTTCTTCCTGATTATGCAGAGCTTGGAGAACTGGATCCTGGTGCCACGCGTAATGCGCGGTGCCGTTGGCCTGACACCACTCACGGTGTTCGTCGCTATCATCGCAGGTACGCAGTTGATGGGAATTACAGGTGCAATCCTGGCCATTCCTATCGCCGCCGGCTTGCAGGTGATCCTCTCCGAGTTTATGAACCAGCGTCGCTCCCGCTTCGAAATAGAGCCCGAGCAGGGATCCGGCTGGCGCTGGATGCTGAGCCGGGCGCTGAACCAGCAACCGGACGATGAATCCGGCGATGCCGACTTTGGCACGCAGGTTGAGAGTGACGTCTCGTACAGCCCGGACGAGCCAGACGAGGAGTCTGCGCAACCGGACGACGAGGTGGAGTTCGAGGAGGCTCCTCGCATGCTGGTAGACGCCGAACGGTATGGCGACGACTCCAGCCGTGCAGCCGAATCCACCTGGCCGACAAATCCGTGGCGGCCGGGTAGCCCTGCCAGTCGGGAGAACTCACCGTGGCGATCTGCGTACCGTCCGGACAAGAAAGATTCCGAAAACGAGTAGCGCGCTGCACTGAAACGTAGTGCGGGCTCAACCTGAGAGGAACGCATGACAAATCATCCCATTCGTATTGGTGCCCAGATTCAACAACAGCACGCGCAAAGCTACGATGACATGCGCAAGGCGTGGATCGCCGCCGAAGAGCTCGGTGTCGACGCGATCTTTAATTGGGACCATTTTTATCCACTGTCGGGCGATGCCAATGGCTCCCATTTCGAGGCGTACACCCAGCTCGGGGCAATGGCCGAAATCACCAGCAAAGCCCAGATCGGCACACTGGTCACGGCCAACTCGTACCGCAATCCGCACCTGTTGGCCGATATGGCCCGAACCATCGACCATATTTCCGGCGGCAGGTTCATCCTCGGTATCGGTGCGGGCTGGTTCGAGCGCGACTATTTCAACTACGAGTATGAGTTCGGCACCGCGCCCGATCGCCTGCGGGATCTCAAGCGCGATCTTCCCAAGATCAGGGAGCGATTCGGCAAGCTCACTCCCGGCCCGGTTAACGAGCATATCCCGATCTTGATCGGTGGCTCCGGGCCAAAGGTTACGCTTCGCCTCGCCGCCGAGCATGCGGATATCTGGCACGCCTTCGGTACGCCGGAGGATATGGCTGCCAAATCTGCGATTCTGGATGAACACTGCGCAACAATCGGTCGTGATCCGAAGGAAATCGAGCGGGCCGGTGGCATCAATCGTGAGACACTCGGCAGAGCGGACGAATACGTCGAGAACGGGATTACATTCCTGATCATGGGCATAAGCGGCCCGGATTACGATCTCGGTCCACTTACAGAATTGGTGCAGTGGCGAGACGGCAAACGATTGTGACGGGAGGCCAATGATGTCGGAAGAAAATCGCGTCTGGGAAATCTTTAATATGGATCAGGTCATAGCCGAGTTTCCGCCTGATCCCACCAGTGCAGCCAAGCGTCGTGCAGAACTGCTGGTGAAATCAGACACCCTGCGGGTTGTGTTAATTACGGCACTCAAGGGCAGCAAGCTGAACGAGCATAATGCTCCCGGGCCAATTACAATCCAGGTAGTGCATGGTGAGTTCGTTCTCTCGCTGGAGGGCGAAAACCGCGCCATGCAGCAAGGTGATATCGCCATCATTGGGCCGGAAATACTGCACGAACTCGAATGCATCGAGGACGGCGCGATCTTGCTCACCATCGCTCATCTCTCCCACGTGCCCGACCAGGGTGGAGAATCGTAATCACGGCCACGTAAATCCGCGAAGTGTAGGGGAAACCCCTGCCTTTTCATGGAAGCGTCGGAAATAGTCTGGTCTGCACGTCCTGCAGCGTCGTTTCTGCGTACATCAATTGAGGAAGCCGGTGCCGGTCGATACCCCATGAGGCATGGGCCGGTTCGTTTCGCTAGACTATTATTTGATTAGTAGATTGTTACTGCCTGTTGGCAAAGGAGCCTGCATGCCCCGTTATCTTCGCATTCTCATCGCAGCAGTCGCCGTCGTCGTTATTGCAGGTGGCGGATTCTTCGCAGCAGCCCAGAGTAGCGCCGCGCCAGATTGGCTCCGCTTCTGGGAAGACGATGCATACGAATACCACGGTGGATTCTATGAGCCGCCGCGGGAGGCGCACGAAACCATCAACGCCGTGGATCAGCATGGTGAGGAGTTCACGTTCGAGCAGTTTGATGGGAAAACCGTTTTCGTCTATTTCGGATACACATACTGCCCGGACTATTGCCCGGCTACCGTGGCTGAATGGCGCGAGGTGAAAGCCTCCCTGGGCGAAGACGCTGAGGACGTGGAATTCGTGATGATCACCGTGGACCCCGAGCGCGATACACCGGAGCGCCTGAAAGAATGGCTCGGCTTCTGGGATCCGGAGTTCTACGGCGTCTCCATGTCGCCAGAGGACACCGAGGAGTTCACTCGCAAGTGGGGCATCACTGCCACCAAGCGCGAGGGTGGTTCGGAATCCGGGTACCTGGTGGATCACGATATCTCCTCGCTGGTGATTGGCCCAAGTGGAGATATCCAGCTGACCTATCCGCTCAATTTCAATCCTGATAAGATCGCTGAAGATGTCCGGCATCTACAGGACGAAAATTAGTCGCGACCATAGGAGAAGAACCCAATGAAGCTTCGCTACACACTCATTGCACTTTTTGCGCTCCTGGCAACATCGCTCGGCCCGGTCGCCGCCCAGGGCGATCATGACCATGCCACCCCGGGTGCCGGTCATGAAACCGACCATTCCGAACACAATCATGGCCACGACCACGGTAATGGCGAGGACGTCTCCCTGGGAGCGTTCTACGTCACCATCACGAATAACGGTGATGATGCCGATCGCCTCGTCAATGTCGAGACGGACATGGCAGACGTCGTTGAAGTCCACGATGTGGAGATGGACGACGGCGTGATGCAAATGGTACCGCTGCACGATGGACTCGAGATCGGGGCCGGCGAGGAGATCGTATTTGAGCCCGGTGGATACCACGTTATGCTCATCGGCATCACCGAGAGCCTGCTGGATGGTGAGGACTTCCCAGCCACGCTGCATTTTGAGAATGCCGGCGAAGTTGAAATCACCGTTCCGATTCATGCGCTTGAGCCCGAGGATGGTGAGTTCGGTGACCCGGTGGAAGCCGGCGATATCGAGGTAAGCAATGTATGGGCCCGCCAGGCTCCGAAGCTGGATGGCATGGCCACACCAATGGCAACTCCCGACGCTACGCCGGGTTCGTAGTCCACAGGAAACTACTCAATGAGCACAGAGGCTCCCGCCACAATCGAGACACAGCCAAGCCGGATTCGACCGGAGCGATCCCGGCTACTGCTACTGGCCCTTAGCCTGGTGGCCATGATGATCGTGGGTGCGCTTGGCGGTGTCGCCGCCTTTTGGCCGGAGAACGAGCCGCAGGGCCTGATCTTCACGATACCGGAAGGCCGCGCGGCCGAGCTTAACATTCCGACCGTTGATTCCGCGATCGATATCCCGACGGATATCCGATTCGGCCCCAATGATGTGGCGAGTATCACTATCGTCAATGAGGATACCGCCATGAACCGGGCGGGCCCGTGGGTGATTGATGCGGGCCAGACATACACGCTCAGCTTCGATGAACCCGGCACGTATCAGTTCGACTGTACAGTCGATCCTGCCGAGACCGTAGTGGTAACGGTTACAGACTCGTAACTGCGCCCAGGCTGCACACGAAAGCACTGACAAAAAGAATCGCCTCGATCATTACAGATCGAGGCGGTTTCTGATTGAATGAGTTGCTGTTTATTCGACGGTGAACTCGGTGATCATTCCGTTGCTCACATTCGGGATGCCCGTAGCATCCGGTAGCAGGTCCACCACCGTGTACGTCGCAGCGCGAACATCCGTCAGTACGATACTGCCTTCGCTACCAGCGGGAAGTGTCACTTGGCCAATAAATGTTCCACCACTCGGAATTCCACTTGGAGCAGCCGCGAAATCGGCTGCACCAGCTTCCCCGGGCACACGAACAATCAGCACCTCGTGCGGATTCTCGCCTCGGTTCTCAATCTCAATCACGATGTTCCCGGCTGCAACTGTCGACTCTGTAAAGCTGTAGGAGCCATCCTCAACGGTCAGTTGCATCGTCGATGCATCGGCCGGAACCTCGGTTGGCATCCGTTCTTCCTGCTGCACCTGCCAGGCGGTAGTGCCATCGAACTCGACGAGCTGATAGCTCCACTCCCGGGTGAGCAGCTGACGGCCCTTCGTAAACGTGATGGTGGCAGTTGCGGAATCATCGTCAGCAGTTGCGTCCTCGATATTAACGAGCTCGTACGGCAGGTTGGGCATCATGGGAAGCAGGGCAGCGAAATCGTCATCATTCACAGCGGTGCCGACCCCCAGCCACGATGCACGGAACTGCTCACCGGTGATTTTGGTGAGTACTTCAACGTCGTTATCGCTCATGCAATCGAGTATTGCGTTGGTCGAATGCATGAGGTCTTCAGTTAACGGATCAATGCCTGAAGTCACAGGTGTGGCGATTGGCGATGCAATGGGAGATGCGATTGGTGACGCATCGGGGCTCGCCGCAGGAGCGGTCCACCTCGCCTCCACGACTTCGCATTCATGGAACGATTCGGGTAACGTACCGCTGGTGCCGTCTTCCGCGTTAGTGCCAGGAGCGGATAGCGCCAGCAACGTGGCGAGTGACAAAGCGACGATCCTGGGAAATGCGAATCTGGATTGCACGGGGTTGCTGCTCCTCTGGCGTCGGATCTCCGCCGTAACCGGCGAAGTCATGCGAGAATAACGGGAAGACCGTCGAACCACATGGGTGTACGGACGGTCGCAAGGCTAGTGGGATTGTACTCTACCGGGTTGATTTGGTCATTCGAATTGTGACAAACAGGCCCGGTACCGACGTTTATGAGGTTTAAGATGGAGATCAGTACGCCAATCCCGTTTGTAAAAATGCACGGAAGTGGCAATGATTTTATCGTGTTCCGCCTGTCCAACGCGGAGCGTGAAGCCGTAGATCTCGCGGAGTTCACCCGCAAGCTGTGCCGCAAAGGCACCGGCCTCGGTGCCGATGGTGTCATCCTGATTGGACCTTCTGACGTCGCTGATTTCCACTGGCACTACATCAATGCGGATGGATCAGACGGCGATATGTGCGGCAACGGCGCAATGGTAGGGGCCAGGTTCGCGGTTGAACACAAGATTGCTGGTGCGCAATGTTCATTTGAAACCGCCGCGGGAATTGTCCACGCGGACGTTGATGGATCACACGTCTCGCTACACATGGTCGACACCCGGCTGCTGGGAGAAGGACTGCGGTTTGGCGATCTCTCCGGTGTGGAGTTCGATCATTTCATGATCGGCGTGCCACATGTTGTCGGATTCGTCGACGATGCCGATACAATCGCGGATCTTGATTCGATCGGCCGCAACATCCGCCACGATCCCCAACTGCAGCCTGCCGGCGCCAACGTGAATGTGGTGCATCGTATCGATAACCAATCCATTCGCATGAGAACGTATGAGCGCGGCGTCGAATCCGAAACGCTCGCCTGCGGCACCGGCGCAGTGTGCAGCGCGATTGCCGCGGAGCGGCGTGGGCTGGTGGAGCAACCCGTCTCCGTCCGCGTGAGCAGCGGCATGGAGCTCACCGTCAGCTGGAAAGAGACTGACGAGCAGTTCACCGACATTCGCCTCGGCGGCACCACGCGCATGGTGGCGAGTGGCGAGATATTGCCAGAAGCGTTGGCATAAGCTCCGGCTCCACCTTGGCATATTGAGCCTTAATTAGGCAGAATTGATTTGGCGCAGCCTATTCGGGTCTGTGCCTTCACAAATATGTGCAACTCAAGCGGATGCGCAATTGATTGCTACCCCTACAGTTGCATGGCAAAACCGTCATCGTTGCAGAAGATGAAGTGAAGCCATTCGCCCACACGTGAGTGCCTCCTTCGCGTTACACTATGCAACGATGCATTGTGTCGGCGGATAAATCTGCGAGTCATGTGTGTGTACTCCGCCGGTAAGTAGGAACATCTGCGCCAAAACGCAGTTCAGGAGCGAAAGTAGCTTCCATGACCGATTCAAATAGCCCGACCAATGACACCGTGGCCACCGAAACGAACCCCGAAGATCAATTGGTAGAAGAACCAGAAACCACTACGCCGGAACCCGACGAAAACGCTGCCACTCTGGATGCTGCCTACGCGCAGACATTCCACTGGCCAACGTCTTTGGAAGCGTCGCCCGATGGCAAGTGGCTGGTATGGCTGCAGCCAAACGAAGATGGCGAACTCGAGCTCTGGCTCAGTGCCACCAGCGAGGGCAGTGAGCCGTTTCAGGTCGACTTGCCATTCACACCGGTAGAAGACCGCGATCCGGAATCGAACCGGCTGCTGCGTGGTCCACAGTTTTCTCCGGATTCCACAAGCATTGCCGTTACCGGCATGCACACAGATGGCGATCGAACCGCCGTCTGGATAGTGCCGCTCGCCCTCGAATCACAGCCTGCCGTGGCTGAAACAGAGACCGGCGAAGGTGTTGACGCTGGCGCTGTGGCCACTGAAGAGGTGCCGGAAGGTCTCGAAGGCTCTGTCAACATCGAAGACGGTGAAGAACCGGAAGGATCGGGGGCGCCCGATGAGATTGAGACGCTCGACGGAGTCGAAACGGATGCTGTGGCCACCGCTGAGGTGCCTGAGGGCCTCGAAGGGTCCGTTAACATCGACGAAGATAACAACGAAAACGATGGCGAAACTCCTGACGAACCGGTAAATGCCGAGATTGCAGCTTCTGCTGCATCCAGATCCGACGATCAGCAGATTAGCCCGGAAGACACACCGCTCTTCGTCGGCGTCGATCAACCATTTGTGCTCGCCAATCACACCGGATCCGACCGCTCACCGCGCTGGTCGCCAGATGGGGAGATCATCGCATTCACCAGCACTATCGATGGACGCGATGTGATCGCCCTCGGTTCGCCAAAGGAACCTGGCGGCATTGAAATGCTCACCTGGAGCCGCGAGCCAAGCCGCGAACCGCAGTGGAGCCGCGACGGCAAGTTCCTCGCGTTCCTGCGACCCATCGGCGGAGGCCATGAGTTCCACGACATCTGGAGCTTCAGCCTCGAAGCCGGCGAGCTTGTTAACCTCACTGGCGATAAAACCCCGGCCGTCCGTCACTCTATCGAGTGGGTACCAGGTCGTAACCTGATCGCCTTCGTCACTGTTGAAAACGACTGGCTTGGTATTAGCGTGGTGAACGCAGATAACAAGGCCGGCTGGATTGTGACACGTGAAAGTGGCGATAAGACCGAGCCACGTTTCGCACCGGATGAGGCCCGTCTCGTCTACGTGCGCACGGAAGGGTTCACCACCGTTCTCTGTGAACGTAGCCTGCACAGCTCGGCAGCAGTCGCTTTGGATCCGGGCGAAGGCGTCACCATGATGGGACGCTGGGCTGGTCCCAAGCAAGTGGCATACGCTTTTAGCGCGCCTCAGCAGCCGCGCACGATTTTCGTGCAGCCGAATACCGCCAAGGCGGACCGCATCGCGATTCAGCCGAAGCTGGGCGGCACTATTGCTGGCATGCAGCTGATTCAGCCGCAGCCACTTGAGTTCAAGGTTGGGCCAGATGAGACCTTCTCCGGATTGCTCTATCGTCGGCCCGATTCCAATTCGACGCAGGCCGGTGTGATTTATCTGCCAGAAGGTCCACTTACAACCCGTCGCGGCCTGTTCCAGTCCGAAGAGCAGGCGCTCGCAAGCGCCGGCCCGGCCGTTCTCAGCCCGGTGGTGCATGGCGCCAGCGGATTCGGCGAAGCAGTTGAAAATGATCTGCGTGATTATGCCGATACCGAAATTGAGATCACCGATATCGCGGAAGCAGCCCGTGCCCTCGGAAAGGAAGAGGGGATTGATTCCTCCCAGGTTGTGGTTGTTGGCCACGGATTCGGAGGGGCGCTCGCATTGAGCGCAGCCGGAGCACGGCCAGGATCCTTCGGGGCAGTGGTTGCCATCGACCCGATAGTTGACTGGGCAGTCGAAATTGCTAATGCTGATGTACACTGGCGCGGATGGGTGACGGATCGCTTCGGGATGCCACTAACGCATGCCGATACGTACGCGCTCCGCACGCCAGCAACGTTCAGCGCGGTCATTGATATTCCAACGATTCTCGTACGCACCCCACACGCCAGTGAGAGCCGCAGAACCCAGTTCGATTTGCTCACTCAGGATCTCGACAGCGTGGGTGTTTCGTACAAGGTTATTGATGCTCCCGCAGAACCTCTCGCCGCTACGTTGCGGCGGGTAAGCACGGAATTGGCGGATACATTCCGCCAGGCCCAGGACGATACCGAAGCCCCGAGTGAGACGGTAGCGGAGGACGTTTAGGGCCTAACCAGCGAGTGGTTATGCAATTGTCAGATTTCAAACTCTCTCGTCGCGGCCTCATTCAAGCTGGGGCCGCCATGACCGTTTCCGGCGCGATCCGCCAACCGGCAGCCGCCCAGACTCCTGTACCGGGAGATGACCTCGTTCGTGAAATGAGCGTGGAGGAAATCCGCGAAGGGTATGAGGCAGGTGATTTCTCGATCGCCGAGTTCACCGAAGCGTCCCTCCAGCGTATTCACGCCCTGGATTCCCAGGGTGCTCACCTGAACGCGATGATCTCGCTCAACCCCGATGCCCTCAGCATTGCGGAAGCACTGGATCAGGAACTCCGCGACGGCAAGAGCCGTGGCCCCATGCACGGTATTCCGGTGGTAGTGAAGGACGTCTTCGCGACAACGGACAATATGGAAACGACCGCCGGATCCCGCTCCATGGTCGGTACTAATTGCGTGGACGACGCGTTCATTGTTGAGCGCATGCGCGAGGCCGGCATGATCATCCTCGGGAAATCGAACCTTACCGAGTGGTCTGGCTTCCGACCTACGCTTTATGGCTGGAGTCCGCTCGGCGGCCTCACCATGAACCCGAATGTCACGTCGCAAACCACGTGGGGATCCAGCTCTGGATCCGCGGCGGCGGTTGCTGCCAGCTACGTGCCGGTCGCTATCGGCGTCGAAACGGATGGCAGCATTCTCTGCCCATCCGCGGCATGTGGCGTTGTCGGTATCAAGCCGACGGTCAGCCTTACCAGCCGCCAGGGCGGCATTGGTAACGGCTACACCATGGATTCCCCGGGAGTCATCGGGCGCTCGGTTGCTGATGCTGCAGCCCTGCTTGGGATCGTAGCCGGCCTGGACAAGAACGATGTCGCGTTCGGCCAGCATGCGGATCTCTTCCCGGCCGGTACCGACTACGCCAACCTGGTGCACCCTGCAGGCGTGCGCGATTACACCCGCGCAATCGTCGAAGGCGGCCTCGAAGGCGTGCGCATCGGCGTGGTTCGCACCTTTTGGGGTGATGACACGCAGGCGAATCTTCATGCAGACACTGCACTCGACGCGCTTGAAGAAGCCGGTGCGGTGTTGGTGGACGACATCTACCCCGAAGCACTGGTCACCATGCAATCCAGCTTTGCCGCCGGTGAAACCATGGGCATTGAGTTCCCCCGTGTGCTGGAGCGGTTCCTGCGCAACTATGCACCCAATGGGCCAATGGACAATCTCCACGATGTTGTGCAGTGGTATAACGAAAACCCGGAAGAATCGCAATGGGCATGGGAGAACGATGCCTTCAGCTATTCGCTCTGGCCGCATGAGGAGTGGAGCGACCAGCACATCGCGTGGATAACCGAACTCACCTTCAACGCCCGCCAAAATGGCATCGATATGGTGATGGATCAAATGGAACTTGATGCGCTGGTTTGTCCGACCTGTGCCATGCCCACCCGATGGGACAACATTAGTCACTTCTGGTCGTCATCGCAGCTTGCGGCAGCTGCCGGCTACCCGAGCATTACCCTCCCGATTGGCTACACGGAGGATGTTCCGGCCGGATTGCACATATTTGGACGAGCATTTTCCGAACGCAAATTGATCCGGTATGCTGCCGAACTGGAGCGCACATTGCAGGCTCGTGTGGCGCCCCGGTTCCTCGAATCAACAATTTACGACGACCTTTACGCACCGATCCCGATGTAAATAGCTATTTGAGTGATGACCGACTGCGGCTGAACAGGTTAAGTTCGGCCGCAGTTTTGTTATTCGTGATGGAATCTGCGAGCAGCTTGCCGAGAATCGGGCCATACGGCATGCCGTGACCATTGAACCCTCCGCCGTACCAGACAGCATCCGACGATTCGCTGTGATCGACAATGGGAAGTCCATCTTTGGTGAAAGCCATGAGTCCGGCCCAGTGCCGATCCACTTCGAGATCGGTGAGTTCCGGGAAGAGCCGAGGAAGCAACTGTTCGATCTTCTCGGTGACATCCGAAGTTGGAACCATTTCACGAACACCGGAATCTCCATTCGGCGCGTCGGCCCGGGAACCGCCGATGATGATGGTCCCGTCTGGTGTTTGCTGCCAGTAATCGCCTGTTGGCGTCGTATCTGCACCGACCCCGGTTGTGAAGATCCGTTTGCTCGGCTTGTACGACAGGATCTGGCCCCGGGTTGGCACAATAGCTCCATTTAGTTCTGGCAGCACCGTATCCGTCCAGGCATTGAGTGCAGTCACGACCCGCCCGGCATCAATCGAGCCGGCAGATGTCAAGACCGTCGCACCGTTCGATCGGGATTCGATCGACGCCACTGTTGCTTGCACGATGCGCGCACCATGTCTCTTCGCGGCCCTGGCCATACCGGTGAGATAGCGAGAAGAGTGCATCAACGCACCTGTTGGTGCGAACGTGGCTCCGGTGATCTCATCCGCAAGTGGGGTGGAGATGAGTTCCTGCACCTGCTGTCGATCCAGGATTTGATGCGAGAACCCATCTTCGGCCAGGAGGTGTTGTTGCTCCTTCATTTGGGAGAGCTCGTTCTCATTGAGCGCCAGGGTGAGCAGGCCGTTTCTGCGCAGGTCGCATTCGACGCCTTCCTCCGGCAGGATTTCGTGTGGCAGCTCCTGCCCTTCCATGCTGAGTTCAACCAGGGATTTCGCCTGTTCGCGACCAAGCGTATCGATAAGCGCCTTGTAGCCGATGGCGGCTCCACCGGCGAGAAAGCCACCATTGCGCCCGGTTGCTCCCCACCCGATGGCGGATTTCTCCAGCAGCACGACGTCTGCGCCAGCTTTCGCTAACCAGTAGGTAGTCCAGACTCCCAACATGCCACCGCCAATGACGACCGCTTCTGCGGTCGTTGGCATGTCGCCGTCGGGTATCAATGGTTCGGCAGTTGCGTGCCAGTAGGAGAGCGAATCAGTTTGCGGATCGATATGCATGGTCCGGTGCCTTTCAGGATTGATGACAATGTCGTTCTGATTCCATGGTACCCGCGGACAGCGAACCGGAAAATACGTAGCCAGGTGCTGCACGGTTCTTGCTATTGCGTGAAGCAGGTAATCCGATCATCGGGCGACGGTGGGAGTCTGGGATGGCAGCGGACAAGTGGCGAGATATCGATTTCCGAAAACACCCGGAGTTGTACTCCATCGGCCGCGGAGAACAGGGGGTGTTGACTGCCGAGCCCTATAAAAGCGAACTGTTACCCCACTGGCGGTTCGCAACACCAGAGAAGGCACAGGCATCGGCGGACAAGATCCTCGCCATGTTCTATGAGTACAAGGAGCAAGGCGACTTTGTGGGAATGGACATGGCCCGTAAATTCCTCCAGATGGGCTATACACGCTCCCGCCGCTACGCCAACCACAAGGGCGGCAAAAAGTACGATGGACCGGTGCCAGATGACAAGAAAGGCCAGAGCGGTGCCCATGGTCGCAAGGAACTCCCACGCGGTCCGGAAGACTCGGTCAAGGCCGAATCCGCTCGGATCTTTTATGAGAAATATGTGATTGCCAAGGAAGATACTGATTACAAGGCGATGGCAAAGGAGCATAAAGCGCGGGCAAACACGCGCCCAAATTGACACAGGAACAAGCTGTGTCGTTGAAGCGGGAGCTTCCTGAAGCCTGTTGAATCCTCGCCTCAGTGTGATGACATGCGGAGCGCGATAAAGACGCCATCACGACGAAATTATTGGTTCAGCGACGATAATTGGTCATAAAGGCATCGACGGTGAATGCTGGTACTCACCAGATACACCACAGCAGCGATTTGGAATGTCTCGATGCGGAGTTTGGCTTCCCGGAAATCCATCACCATACAATGCCCAGCATCACCCCCACAGCCACCAATGTGAGTACAAGAGCAACCACCCTCATGATAGGGATATCATTGCACTTCATGTAATAGCCCAGCATCGCCAGAAGCCGAACGATTGGTAACGCGATGAAACCAACGATTCCGAACACGATAAAATCGAGCCGTCCTAAATCAATACCGAGCTCGTTCAACACCACACCAATCGCGATCACCACCGAATACACGATTGTTCCGAACTTCAGCAGTCGTTCGAGTTGTACGTCCAGTGTGTGGCTCTGCATCATTTCGACACTCCCACCAAATCAAATCCGAGCCCGGTGAGGGACATCTGAATGGCCAGAAGGAGCAGCACAATTACAAAAATGCCTCGCAAGAGATTCGCTGGCAGGATCCCAAGGAGCTTCGCCCCGATGATCGAGCCGACCACCGATCCAATCGCCACCGGTCCGGCGATGTCGGTATCAATCTCACCTCGTACAAAATACGCGCCGGCACTCGCGGTTGCGGTGACACCGATCATGAAGTTCGATGTCGCTGAAGAGACCTTGATTGGCAGACGCAATGCGGAATCCATCGCCGGAATCTTCAGCACACCACTGCCAATGCCCAGCAGCGCGGAGAGAATTCCCGCTGCGTACATGAGCGACATTCCCAATGGAAGGCGGCGAACCTGATACGGCTGAGCTGGTTCAATCGCTGTGGCAGGCAACGATCCATCCAGACGTAGCTTCTGCTGCCATGAGGGTTTAGTGATGGTTGCTGTGGCGGTATTGTGCGCGCGTCGATTGGCGAACATCTGGTACGCCGATGCCAGCATCACAGCAGCAAATAACAGATAGAGCACGTTCGTCGCGATCAATCCCATTAACAGCACACCGGTCAATGCACCAGAGACACTGGCAACTTCAAGCACCGCAGCAAGCCGAATGTTGACCAGTTTTGCCCGAAGGAATTGCGGCGCACTCGCGCACGAGCACGCGATGACGGAAACCAGGCTGGCTCCAATGGCTGTCTGGATATCAATTGGGAGCAGGAGTGTAAGCAAGGGCACAATGAACACACCGCTCGCCATCCCCAACATCCCGCCCATCGCGCTCGTCACCACTGATATAACGAGCAGCCACAGGATCATAATGAGAAAACGCCTTTGGTCAGGACGCGCAGAGTGAAGAGGATCACCTCAGTTTGTGTATTGATGGGTGCCGGGTACAGGACTCGAACCTGCACAGCCTCGCGGCCACCAGATCCTAAGTCTGGCGTGTCTGCCAAATTCCACCAACCCGGCAGGGTGATGTATGCAGCACCTATTCTACGGCGCAGATTGCACCGGTGCCACAAGTTCCCGAAATAGCCGCGTGAAGGTGGCGTCGGCATCGGTTGTGAGGCCCGGGTGAACTTCTCCCGGCTGGATGATCGTGTTGCTGACATTGCTCAGCCAGTGGAAGCGTTCGCCGATATCGAGCGCGGCCACAGGCCCGCCGCGTTTATCTCCGGCTGCTATCAGGCGCAGGGTTCTCAGCCGCGATTCAACTACCTCGTGGTCAATATCCCTGGCAAACGCATTTAGCCGCTCATGGTCGAGCTGGTAATCCACGCGAAGGTATTGTTGGGGACGGCAAAACATCACCAGCCCTATATTTATCGCTTCGCCCCGTTCGATTCTCGGTACCAATCGCAGGATTGTGTAGAGGTAAGGAACTCGATCATTCACGACGCCGTCCCCGATTTGCGCGATCCGGGTCGATGGCTCCTACATTTTGCTCCGCGCGAGCACGCTCCGTTTCCTCAATGAACGGACGCGGCCCCTCCAGGCGCGAAAGGAAGTAGTCCAAATACGCAGCGCGCTGCGCCTCGGCATCGCCGATCTCGTTCTCCGGCAACCATTCATCCGGAATCGAACCGACTATGCTCCAGAGCACAGTGTCATCCAGCTTCGGTGCGAGGCGTGAATCCGCATCGACAACCGAATCCGCTATGGGCAATAGCACGTGATCCTTGATCGGCGGGAACGAGCGTCGTCCCTGCTCCTTTGGATCACTCCATCGGTGGTGTGGGTAAATCGCAGCGCCATGATCAATGAGCCAAATTGAGTCGGCCCAATACAGCATGTTCGGATTGCGTGTACTACGGTCGACATTGGCAGTATAGGCATCGAGCCAAACGATATCCGCCGCCAGTACGGGATCCATTCCTACCGGATTGGCCGGATCGTATGGAAGCGCACCGGGCAGGAAATCCATCCCGAGATTCAGCCCGGTCGAACGTTTGAGGTGGTCGTTGATTTCTTCGTCAGGTTCGCCAGAGGTGAGCGATCGTTGCAAGTCGATCGTTACCAGCTCCGGCACCTGAAGGCCCAGCGCGCGTGCGATCTCCCCGGCAATCAGTTCTGCCGTGAGCGATTTCGGGCCTTGCGCCGCTCCGTGGAGCTTTACAACGTAAAGGCCGTCATCATCGGCTTCAAACAGACCAGGTACGGATCCACCTTCTTTTAAGGGCATCACAAAACGCGTAGCCGCGAGGTGACGCAACGACGGCGTCACGGGATCTTGCGTCACTCGTTGCCTCCAGTGGGATTTTCCAACTCGTCGATAATCTGCTGGAACTGTTCGCGCGATGCGTTGCGCACGTACTTCCGTGCTGGCAACATGCTGAGATTGCGGATTTTACCCATGAACGAATCGCCCCGCATTTGCAGGCTAAACGTGAGATGGCTGCCGCCACTCGCTTCCTGCGCAGTGAATCGGGTGATGATCTCGATGCCATCGATCAGCTGATCGAGCCCGACATAGCTCAGCCCCTCCGGAGTGACTCCGCGATCTGGCGGCTGGTCCGGAAGCTCATTGCGCATCCAGCGCTCGGCGGCATCAAGTGCCTCGGGCGCGGTGGCTCTGATGAATTGGGTTTCAGTGATTTTCATAACAGGAACCGGCCCGGAACCAGGAATACTGCCCGGGCCTGTGTTTTGCTACTTCAGCACCGCAACGGCTTCGATTTCAACCAGCACGTCCTTGGGCAGCCTGGCAACCTGAACCGCACTTCGGGCTGGCTTTACATCGCCCGTCATGAAGGAAGCATAGATCTCGTTGAAGGTGGCGTAGTCGTTCATATCCTGCAGGAAGCAGGTCGTTTTTACGATATGGTCCATACCGGAGCCAGCGTCTTCCAGCAGGCCCTTGAGCGATTCCAGCACACGTGTCGCCTGTCCGGTGATATCGTCACCCACGATCTCGCCACTTTCAGGATCGGCGGGAATTACACCAGAGGTGTAAATCATGCCGTTGAGCGTGATCGCCTGGGAGTAGGGTCCGATCGCGGCCGGTGCCTTGTCGGATGTCACCGCATTGAACTTGGCCATGGGGGTCTCCTTCTATATATGAGCGTGGATGCGAACCTGCGCAAGCGTTTGAACGGTTTGCCGCGGGCATTACATCCGCAAATGTGTCTTCGGTAATGGTACTTGCAGATCCTGATTCTCGCCTGAAGATGCAGGACAAAAACTGTTCCGGCGTTTCCCTTGACACCCCGATTCAGCCAGAGTACTATTCCTGAGCCCTCGAGAGAGGGTGAGACCTGACAGCGAGGTCAGGGCACCATCCGAATGATTCGGAAAGTGCTCTTGACGGTAGCGAAGAGAGCATGGTAAGATCATGTTCGCTGCACAAGAAAGTGCGGTGGTTGAAGGGAGATGCGGATGTCTCGGTAGGGTTCCAGAAGAACCGACGGACATCGACCTGGAAGCAGGTCGCTATTGCATCTTTCGCCCCTATGAGAGGGGCGCTTGTGTGTCTGCGGGCGCACGGCACCT
>CAZGML010000003.1:0-122165 GCA_964526965.1 uncultured Sphaerobacteraceae bacterium
GCCAGTCACTCGGAACTGATGGAGCCAGCCGCAGAGCAACTGAACGAGATGTTCGATGAGATCACGTTCAACGAGCCGAAGATGCCCGTGGTGAGCAACAGCACGGGTGAAGCCCTCACCTCTGCTGCCGAAATTCGCGAGGAGCTGCGGCACCACGTGGTGCGCGGAGTAAACTGGACCGCATCGATTCAGACGATGGCCGAGCGGGGAATCACCACACTGGTTGAGATCGGTAACGGCAACGTACTGGCCGGGTTGAATCGCCGAATCGACAAGTCACTCAAAACTCTCAGCCTGGCTGATTTGGGCATTGGTGAGAAATAGTCACGTTATTGACCGTATGGCTAGAATATGGGGTTATATGCACGAGGAGGGGATGATGCCCATCGCCACAATTAACATTTCCCGAATCCCCAACGGTGTTCGGACGAGGAAAGGAAACGCCAGGTGACGCGAGTAGTCGTGACTGGAGTGGGCGCTGTGAGCCCGCTCGGCATCGGGGTAGATGCTCTCTGGACAGGCCTGACGGAAGGACGATCGGGTATTGCCGCGATCGAAAGCTTTGATACCAGTGACCTGGATGTAAAGATCGCCGGCGAAGTCAACGATTTTGTGCCGCGAGATTTCATGGACTTCAAGGCTGCCAAGCGGATGGATCGCTTCGCGCAATTCGCCGTGGCCGCCACCCGCGAAGCGATGGAAATGGCCAACTTCGAGGTAACGGAAGAGAACACCGACCGCGTCGGTGTGATGATGAACACCGGCGGGGGTGGGTTCCCCACCATCGAACGCGAAGTACAGGTGATGGGAAACAAGGGCCCCAAGCGCGTAAGCCCGTTCCTGATTCCGATGTTCGCCCCGAATATGGCCAGCACCCAGGTGAGCATGCAGTTCGGTATTCACGGCCCAACAGCTACCTCTGTCGCAGCCTGTGCGGCGGGAATCCAGGCATTTGTAGACGCCGTGCACATGATCGAACGCGGCGAAGCAGATGTTGTGGTTACCGGCGGCACCGAAGGCGGTATTACACCGGTGGCAATCGCCAGCCTCAGCAACATGGGCGCGCTCAGCCGCAACAACGATGACCCCGCTGGCGCGAGCCGACCGTTCGATACGGGTCGGGACGGATTCGTCTTCTCCGAGGGTGCCGGTGTTGCGATTCTCGAAAGCGAAGAGCACGCCGCCCGCCGCGGTGCCAATGCACTGGCAGTGGTAGGTGGTGGAAGCTATACGTGTGATGCGTTCCACATCACTGCTCCAGACCCGGAGGGCAGGTTCGCAACGCGCGCCATGACCCAGGCAATGAAGCGAAGCGGACGACAGCCGGAGGACTTCCAGTACGTAGCCGCTCACGCAACGGCGACCAATATTGGCGATATCGCCGAAACCGCCGCCGTGAAACAGGCATTTGGCGATCACGCCTACAAGCTGGCGCTCTCGGCGAACAAGAGCATGGTCGGCCACCTGTTGGGCGCGGCCGGGGCGATCAGCTCGCTGGCGTGTATCCTGGCGATTCGGGATGGTATTGTGCCGCCAACGATCAACCTGCACGACCAGGATCCGGAATGCGATCTGGATTACGTGCCTAACACCGCCCGTAAGATGGAAGTGAAGAACGCACTCGCCAATGGATTCGGCTTTGGTGGTCAGAATGCAGTTTGTGTGTTCAGTGAGGCCTAGAATCGCCTGCCCGGCGCGGTATACTCGAAGGAGATGGAACCGGTAATCGCCGGGAAATGAGCGCACGCAGTCAGTAAGGAACGCTATCAATGCCGTCAATGATCTGGAATCGCAAAAAGAATCACCGCAAACCGGAACTTGAGGTAAAGCCGAAAAACTCGATTAAGGGCTACGAGTTCTCGCTCAAGGGATCGCCGCGATTCTTTACAGATGTCCACAAGATCATTAACGAGGGTGGTGCCCACGTTTACTTCGGTGAGCCGCTCGCCTACGAGCGTGGAGCTGCTATTGCGCTGTGGCGCATACGCTCGGCGAGCTTCGAATGGCTGCCGAGACTCTACGATTACTGGGTGGAAATGGAGCGCACCGAGCCGATTGTGACGACCTTCCACCTCTATCTGCCCAGTGACCCGAAGTACCCGGTGCTAGACCTGCGCGAGCACACACCTGCCGAGGTGGAAGAATATATCCGTGCCAACGCCCCGCTGAATGATCACAACCCCTACACCGGCCTCACCAGGCGCGGACCACGGGAGCCGTTCAAGAACCCGTAATGCGAGAGTAAAAACAACGCCTGGTGCCACTTGGCACCAGGCGTTGTGTTATTTAACGAGATGTTGCAGAGAACCGTTGGCGGTCCTACACGTTGAACCGGAAGTCCACCACATCGCCGGGCCGCATCACGTACTCCTTGCCTTCCGTGCGCACCTTGCCGGCGGCCTTCGCGGCGTTCATTGACCCGGCTTCGATCAGGTCGTCGAAATCAACCACCTGGGCGGCGATGAAGCCACGTTCGAAGTCGGTGTGGATCACGCCGGCAGCCTCAGGAGCAGTTGCACCCTGGGGGATTGTCCATGCGCGCACTTCCTTTGGGCCGGCAGTGAGATAGCTTTGGAGCCCGAGCGTCTCGTACGCGGCCGTGATGAGCTGGTTAAGCCCTGTGTCGCTCACGCCGTAGCCTTCGAGCAGTTCCCTGGAATCCTCCTCACCCAGGCTGCGCAGCTCCTCCTCCAGCTTGGCAGAGACGAAAATCGCTTGCGATGGTGCAACGATCTCGCGCAGTTCCTGCTGGCGTTCGTCATCGGCAAGGGTTTCCTCGTCAATGTTGAAGACATAGATCACCGGCTTGGCCGAGAGCAGGTGGAGATCGTAGATCGCTTCCATATCGAGAGAGGGTAACGTGGAGAGCAGCGTACCCTCATCCAGATGGGATTTCAGGCTTTCCAGGTAGTCTGCAGTTTCTTTCGCTTTTGGATTGCCCTTGGCTTCCTTCTCCAGCCGGGCCAGCCGTCCATCGATGGTCTGGATATCGGCCAGACAGATTTCGGTATTAATAACGGCAATGTCATCCTGCGGACTGACCTTGTTGTTGACGTGGACGATGTCGTCGTTCTCGAACGCCCGTACGATATGCGCGATCGCCTGCGTGTTGCGAATGTTGGCGAGGAACTTGTTTCCCAACCCTTCGCCCTTGCTTGCCCCGGCAACCAGGCCGGCGATATCGACGAAGGTTACCGTTGCCGGCAGGATTTTCTGACTCCCGAAAACCTCGGCCAGCTGCGGTAATCGGTTATCTGGCACTGGTACGACACCAGTGTTGGGATCAATTGTGGCGAACGGATAGTTCGCGGCCAGAATTTCATTATCAGTAAGTGCATTAAAAAGGGTGGATTTGCCGACATTTGGCAACCCGACGATTCCGATAGATAAGCTCATGTTGTCCATTCCGAGGTGATGTTAGGGGTGGTGGCACCCGCGTTTACCAGAGCAATGATGATTGGTGGCGATGGCTGGGTCAACCTGTGCGGTGCTCGCAGGCGGATGAGGCTATGCGGCCATCGCGAACGCGTAGATGACTACCAGCAGCAGCGCTATGACGCCAACGAAGAGTCCGGTAGCGAGGTGTCCTTTTTCATCGACATCCATTTGATCGTTCTTCATACCAACCTCCTCGCCTCAGGATACTCGATGTATGCTGTGGGCCCGGGACCTACCCCTCCAGGCCTGAAACCGGACTATCCCTCGAAACCACCCAGGGCCGGGATCAACAACTGCTCCCAATGCTCCCGTACGGTGTCCACGATCGATGCATCCGCAACGAGCCGGATCAGGCGCCGATGTTCTTCGTAGCTTTTGAAATGCGCATCGTCCAGGCCAACCACGTCGCGCCAGTGCATCAATGGCTCCATGCCAACAGGTGGACGGTCGAATTGCACCCACACATCGGTCTTCCACTTCTCCGGCTTGGGGATATCGATCAAAATCGCGGTGTCGCTCACTTCGCGACCCGTCAGCTGTCGCAGGCGCTCCACCATGCGGAGTTCTACATGGCGCCGTTCGGCACGGTTGTACCAGAGGAGACCGAGGCGATCATACAAATCCGTAGAGCGGGCGCTTATCTCGATGCCACGCTTGTGAATGCGCCTTAAAGTGAGCGCATTGGCGAGTTCGCGCGTTGAATCCGGCATATCCTCGCCCTGCAACATCGCCAGCAGGGAAGCGTCGTGGTGATTTGTGAGCGAATCGGCATTGATCACCCCGGCTACCAGGGCATCCTGTACGGCGCGCAGCAACATCACCATGCAAGCGCGGTTGGTGTGATGCCAGTAGACGTTATCGAACATCTCCTGGCGAGCGTTAATGAGCGAATGCAAGGGCGAGATGCCTTTGTCGCCGATGCCAATACGCCGCTCACCAGTCGGTGTCTCCAGCACAGTCAGGCTGCCGATGAGGCGATCGGTATCCACCCCTCCATAGGGCACGTTGCAGGCGCGGGCGTCGCGCGGGAGATAGTCCAACTTATCCATATCCAGCGTGCCGCTCAGCAACCCTTCCAGCACTCGATCGCGTTCGGTCATGCTCGCCTTGTCGCCATTCACCAGCGCCGCTACACGGGCCGGATCGACGGCCCACTCCCGCTGGAGCACATCGGCGATACCGCCGGACGCGATGATGCCAGTGCCGACGACCTCGTGTGATTGCACCGGATCGCCCAGCTCTTCGATCGCATGGCTGAACGGGTAATGGCCGATATCGTGCAGCAATGCGGCCGCCACAACCACCCGGGCATCGTCGTCTGTGATAAACGCGCCCTCCGGTATGGAGCGCAGGTGTGCAACGGCGCGCTCGGTGAGGTGCATCACACCGAGGGAGTGCTCGTAGCGAGTATGTTTTGCACCCGGCCACACCCTGCTGGCGAACCCAAGCTGCTGGATTCCATCCAGGCGCAGGAATTCCGGCTGCTGCATAACGGCAACGGCTTCTGCGGAGAGTGGCATCGAATCGTACAGGGAATCTCGGATGCGGGTAGAACCGGGTGAATTGAGTGACATTAAGCGCGCTCCAGGGATGTTTTGCTTTCATCGCGTTTACGCGATTCGCGGTATTCTTGCACCATACGGTGTCATTAACACCGTCGAAACACTGTACACCTAACGGAGCTTCGGCATATGCCGTACGATCCCTCCAATCCACTTGCTGCCCGCGCGGCGGAAATCCTGCGTGCCAACGATACCGGCACCAGTGTTAACGCTGCGCCCACACTCTACCCACACCAGTGGAGTTGGGATGCTGCCCTGATTTCGATCGGGCTGGCGCACATTGATCTCGATCGTGCAGTCGCCGAAATGCGACATCTCTTTCGGGGCCAGTGGCGTAACGGCATGATTCCACATATTCAGTACAACCCGGATGTTGCAGACGACGCCTACTTCCCGGATGCGGGCCGGTGGGCATCACAGCAGGTGTCGCCAGATGCTCCGAACGATATCGCGACAAGTGGTATCGCTCAGCCGCCGGTGCACGCAATTGCGGTGCGACAGCTCTGCGACCTCGCCAGCGAAGACCATGCCAGGGAGATCGCGCAGGAATTCTACCAACCGCTGCGGGAATGGCATCGGTACCTGATGTCCGCCCGCGATCCGGAAAATAGCGGGCTTATTACCATCGTGCATCCGTGGGAAAGTGGCATGGATAACAGTCCACGCTGGGATGCCGCCATGGCGCGCATAGACGTGCCCAGGGATGACCTGCCACCATACATCCGCCGCGACCTGGATCACGTGAGCGATGCTTCCCAACGTCCCACAGATGCCGATTACGATCGCTTCCTGTGGATTGTGGAGGTGCTCAAGCGCGGTCAGTATCGGGTGGAGACGATTTACGATCAGCTCCCCTTCCGCGTGAAGGATGTCTTTTTTAGCGCCATTTTGGTGAGCGCCAATGAGAGCCTGATGCAGCTGGCTACGCTCAGCGGTGCCGACCTGGAAGACCTCGACATCGTGGAAGAGTGGATCCAGCGCGGACGTCGCGGTCTCGCCGAGAATTGGGACGATGAACGCCGTCGCTGTTTCGATACAGACCTTGTTTCGAACGAACTGATCGAAGTAAAAACCATTGCCATGCTGGCCCCGATTATGGCTGGCCAGGTGACGCCTGCCGTCCGTATGGCAGCAAAACAACTTTGGTACAGCAACAATATGGTGGGTGCACCTAACCTGCGCTGGCCCCTGCCACCAACCACTAGCATCACCGCACCCGAGTTCCACCCGACACGTTACTGGCGAGGACCGGTGTGGCCAGTGGTGAACTGGCTGCTCTGGTATGCGTGGGACCGGATTGGTGAGTTCGACATCGCAGAAGAATTACGCAGCTTCTCGCTCGAGCAAATCCGGGAAGTCGGTTTCTACGAATATATGCACCCCACCACCGGCGAAGGGCTGGGTAGCGACGGGCAATCGTGGACGGCAGCAGCCACACTCGACTGGCTCTCCGGCACGCCAACTCGCCTTGTCCACAGAATGAAGGAGTAAACACCATGAATCTCACGCGCAAAGCTATTTTGGGTGTGGCAGACCTGCCCAGGGTAAAGAATGTCTTCGAGACGAATAGCCGCGCCCGCGCGCTGGTGGATCGATTTGTGGCCGGAGAGCAGGTTGAGGATGCCATTGCCGTTGCCAGGAATTTCCAGGAGCAAGGCATAACGGTAACGCTTGACCTACTGGGCGAGAACGTGAACGACGAAGCCAGGGCATCTGCCGCGGTGATTCAGTTTGCCGACACGCTTCAACAGGCAAAAGAAGCCGGCATTGAGCCGAACATCTCGCTGAAGCTCACGTTGCTCGGCATGGATTTGGGAGACGACCTGGCCAAGGAGAACCTTCGTCGCGTTCTGAACGTGGCCAAAGAGGTCAACGGCTTTGTGCGAGTGGATATGGAAGGCTCGGATTACACCGAACGCACACTGAACATCTTCCGGGAAGTGCATGATGAATACGGCGATCACGTCGGTATCGTGCTGCAAACCATGCTGTACCGCACAGGAGAGGATGTGCTGGAGATGATCGAGCGGAATGCGCGCGTTCGTCTCGTGAAAGGCGCCTACGCCGAGCCTGAGAGCATTGCCATGGGGCGAAAGGAAAGCGATGCTACCTTCCGCCAGCTGATGCGAATTCTCTTGCAAAAGGGTAACTACCCGGCTATCGCCACGCATGACTTCGAGTTGATCGATGATGCAATAGACTACGCTCGCCGTCACACCATTTCGCCAGATCAGTACGAATTCCAAATGTTGTACGGCGTACGTGTGAGCGAGCAGAAGAAACTTCGCGACAGGGGTTACAATATGCGCGTGTATACACCGTACGGCAAGGACTGGTACGCGTATTACACTCGCCGTATTGCGGAACGGCCGGCTAACGCATTGTTTGTGGCCCGGCAGTTCCTGGATCGTTCATGATGAACAGTCGCCTCGAAAAATGGATAGGCGATCGCGACGCACAGCGCTTTGGCGAACTGGTGAAACGTAGCCCCGGCTACCTGAAGCTGGTGAAGCAGATTCTCCTCGATCCTGCTGTGCCCGGAAAAAGCAAAGCATACCTGAGTGTCGGAGGCGCGTACGCCATCTCTCCTATCGACCTGGTGCCGGGGGTGATCCCCGTGATTGGTCAGCTGGATGACGCCTACGCGCTACTTTACGGCCTCAAAAAGTGCCTGGCATCCATGCCTCCAGAGTTGGCTGAACAACACCTCTCCACGGCAGGCATATCAGCCCAGGGCATTGAAGACGATATCTCACTGGTGGTCAGCATTACGAAGCGACTCGGTCGCCTGGTGATCGCCGCAGGAGCCAAGATTGGACGAACAGGAAAAACAACGTTCCACCTCGCGTGGAGCACCATCGGAAGGTGGAAATAAACGACGCAGTTCACGCCGACGCAGTCGCGGTCGTCGGGGTAACCAGAAAACCAACGAAAGCCAGCGGCAAGAGACAGAGGCGCAGGCCCAACCAGAAAAGAGAGAACGTCCGCACCGCGGTGGCAACGCCGCCAAGCCGAAACGGCGCAACAATCCCCGTAAGTCGGCCGTACCGGATATGGATGCACCAGCCGAGGTAATGCGGGCCACAGCACCGCAGATCGCGCCATTGCAGCCAATGCGCATGCGCCAAATTGATCCGGAGGATACCAGCGAGCCGATCGTGGGGTGCCCGATGCTCACCCGCACGAGGTTGAAAATCCCGTTTCGAGGCAATCAGCGCGTGGCACGGTGCTCGGCCGGATGGTCTGTCCATGATGAGGATGAGGTCTTTTTCTGCATGCACACATCCTCCCCCGCCCTGTGCTGGAAAGATAATCCGGAGCAGCTTGAGAAGCTGATTGATCGCCTCCGCCCCGAGATCGAGGCCGAACTGGCGGCTGGCGACGATTAAGCGCACCCTCAACCCATGCCTCGTCAACCCGAGTGTTGAGCGAAGCGAGCGCCGAAGAATCTCACGGCGATGCTGCGACCAATCCAAATAGTCTCTACTGCACCTCCCGTCATTCTTTGCATTCGCTCAGAATGACGGGAAGCGATTAATCGCTGCTAGATTAGCGTGGTCGCACCTTCGCTGGCCTGCTGCACGAGATGCGCATATTTGGCCAGGACGCCCTGCTTGTATCGTGGCTCGGGTGGAGTCCAATCCTTCAGGCGATTGGCGATTTCCTCTTCCGAGAGATCCACATCCACGCGACGGTTCGGCACATCGATCTCAATCACATCACCCTCTCGTACGGCGGCCAGCGGACCACCTACAAAGGCCTCGGGGGCAACGTGCCCGATCATGAGCCCGCGCGTGGCGCCGCTAAAGCGTCCGTCTGTCATGAGCGCAACGCTGTCGCCCAGCCCCTGGCCAACAATGGCGGCGGTGATGCCCAGCATCTCCTGCATGCCAGGGCCACCCTTCGGGCCTTCATAGCGGATGACGACCACGTCTCCCGCCACAACTTCGTTATGCAACACAGCTTCGGCTGCGGTTTCTGCCGAATCGAAGACACGCGCTCGCCCCCGCAGGTTCTGCGGTTCGTACCCGAAGAGCTTCACCACGGCACCATCCGGTGCGAGGTTGCCCTTCAGCACGTGGATACCACCGGTCTCCTTGATGGGGTTATCAAGGGTACGGACCACATCCTGGCCCGGAGTTTCAACGGCGGTATCGGCCTCCTCACGGAGTGTCTTGCCACTTGGTGTGAGCAGGTCTCCGTTCAGGTGGCCACCTTCGATCAGGCGCTTGCAGACAAGTTGAATACCGCCAGCCTGGTCGAGATCGGCAGCCGCGTACTCGCCACTCGGCATGAGGTTGCCGATGAGTGGCGTTTTGTTACTGATTTCATCGAAATCGTCAATGTTCAGCTCGACTCCGGCTTCGCGGGCCAGTGCGAGCAGGTGCAGCACAGCATTGGTGGAGCCACCACTGGCGGCCACACCCACGATTGCGTTGTTGAATGCCTCGCGAGTGAGGATATCGAGTGGCTTCTGGTCACGCTCCAGCAGGCCCATGATGGTTTCGCCAGCATGGATACCGACGTCATCCTTACGCGGATCGATCGCCGGGGAGCTCGCGCTGCCTATTGGCGAGAGCCCGATGAACTCCATCGCCATCGCCATGGTATTGGCGGTGAACTGACCTCCACATGCACCGGCGCCCGGGCAGGCGTGATTCTCGAGGTCAGCGAGGTCTTCATCCGACATCTTGCCGGCGGCATTGGCACCAATCGCCTCGAAAACGCTCTGCACGGTCACCTCTTTACCATGCCACTCGCCCGGCATAATCGTGCCGCCGTAGAGCAGAAGACTGGGGACGTTCAGGCGTGCCACGGCCATAGCAAGGCCGGGCAGTGTCTTGTCGCATGCACCGAGAGCGATGATGCCATCGAACATATGGCCACGGCCGACCAGTTCTACCGAGTCGGCGATCACCTCTCGCGAGGTCAGCGAGGTTTTCATGCCCTCGGTGCCCATGGTGACCCCATCGGAAATGGCAACCGTGTTAAATTCCATTGGCGTTCCGCCGGCGGCCCGCACGCCTTCCTTCACCTTTTTGGCCAGGCGCCGCAGGTTGAAGTTGCACGGCATCGTCTCGATCCAGGTATTGGCAATACCGATTACGGGTTTACGGAGATCGTCATCATCGAACCCAATTGCCTTCATCATGGCGCGCGCACCGGCGCGAGCATTGCCGTCGTAGAGCGTGCTGCTCTGCTTACGGAGATTTGTTGCAGTGTCACTACTGGTCATACTGGCTCCATATCCACCCGAGAAAAGTATGAAAAAAGCGCCGTGCAATTCTGCACAGCGCCGTGCTCTCTCTATTCTTAGCCTTGTCACATCATAACGCAACTACTGGATACGCATCTTTGCTGGTGTTCCCGCCTTGCCATCATACAGCGGAGGGAGTTCCATCAGCGGTGTTTCTGGCTGGATCACGATGTCTTCCTTCGAGTATGTCGGGTCGCGATAGACCTGTGTTGCCTGTTCCCACGCATAGGCCATGCTGAGCAGGCTGGCATCGCTCCAGGCAGTGCCGATAAAGCTAAGGCCAACGGGCAGCCCGTGCACGCGTCCGGCAGGCACGGTGATATTTGGGTAGCCGGCGATGGAGCTCAAATCTGATGCTGCCCCGGCGAAATCTTCGCCGTTCGCGAAGTCAACCACCGCTGCTGGCGACATCGTCGGTGCGATGAGGGCATCCAGTTTGTGCTCGTTGAGAAGCGCATCGATCCCCTCGTCGCGACTGAGCCGCTTCAGGCGTTCATCCAGTTCTTCCATTGCATGCGGGTCGTTATCACGCGTAGCCTCGGCCTGATGCAGCCATTTCTGGCCGAAGTAGCGCAGTTCTTCGCTGGAATGCGCGTCATCGAAAGCAATGACGTCTGCCATTGAGCGCACATTCGGGTCACCTCGTTCCTCAAGATACGCCTTGAGATCGCGGCGGAAATCCCACAGCAGCCGTTCCCACATGCCCGGCTCCTCGCTGAGCTGATCCGCGGTCGGCACTTCCAGCGGCTCTATGATTTCCGCGCCGAGCGAGGCCAGCGTCTCCAGTGCACCGCGGAACACCGTATCGGCCTTGCGGCTATATCCCTGGAAATCGAAGTTGGTAGGCACTCCCAGGCGGGCTCCCTTCAGTGCATTGGCGTTGAGATGTGCACAGAAATCGGTTCCTGCCATGTGCCCGCTTGCCTGAGTGGCCTGGTCGCGATCATCCACGCCAACCATGGCAGTCAGCGAAATCGCCGCATCGGTCACGCTTCTGGCGAGCGGTCCAACACTATCCTGACTACTGCTTGCGGGTATCACCCCTGCCCGACTGACCAGGCCAAGTGTCGGTTTCATGCCCACCACGCCATTGATACTGGCCGGTAACACGATCGACCCCAACGTATCCGTTCCAACGGCCATCAAGGCGAGGCTGGCAGCCATAGCAACCGCCGAGCCGCCCGAGGATCCACCCGGGCTCCGTTTGAGGGAGTACGGGTTGTACGTCATCCCACCGCGAGCACTCCAGCCACTGCTACTGGCGGGATCGCGGAAATCCGCCCATTCGCACATATTGGTTTTCCCGAGGATCACTGCGCCCACATCGCGCAAGCGAGTAACGACAAACGCATCCTGTGGTGAAGTGGAATTGATGAGAGACAACGACCCCGCTGTTGTATGCATGCTATCTGCTGTATCGATGTTGTCCTTCAACAGCACCGGGATCCCATGCAGCGGACCGCGCACGTTGCCATTTGCGCGTTCTGCATCCATCGATTCCGCGATGGCCTGGGCGTCCGGATTGATCTCCATGATGGCGCCCAGTTTGAGACCGTCCTGATCCAGCGCACGAATCCTGTCCAGATACATCCGGGTCAGGTCCACTGATGTCAGCTCGCCATCTGCCATCAACTGCCCTGCGCGATCAATGGATAGTCCAATGATCTCTTCATGCGGTCCGGTAACTACCGGGTCTGTTCGGCTCTCTTCTGGCGTGCTGGCGTTTCCGTTCGTCCGAGAGTCATTCACCTTCTACATCTCCAGGTATTGTCGCAACGGCGTGAGCAAACGGCTTTGCATGAAAATGGCGCCGTGTAGAACAACACAACGCCGACAGCCCTTATTCTTGTGCTCTTCGTGCCTTGATGCAAATAAACGGGGATCACTTCTATCCGATTGCAACGTGATTTTTGGCGGAAATCGTACGCCGGTGGCTATACTGAAACCTGTTGGGCCCTGTGCCGCTAACACCAGGACGATTCACAAGAAAGACCATTCATGGGACTTGCAACACTTCTGCTTTCGCTGCTCAACCTCTTTTCGCTTGTACTTGTGGCTCGTGCACTTATGAGCTGGTTTGATCCGACCTTCTCCAGCTCTGTCGGCCAGGTAGTATTCAAGCTGACTGAGCCGGTGGTGGAGCCAGTACGCCGCATTATTCGCCCGATGGGAGGCCTGGACCTTTCGATCCTGGTGACGATCCTGCTGCTGTTCATCCTGCGACAGCTCATCGCCTCAACGATTTAGGGCATGCGGGGTCGGTTTCCGCGCCAGGGTACTAGACCGGTCAGCCAAAATCTCTTACATTTGTCTCAGTATTGTGGGTATCGCCTCACGCGATATCCATTCCACGCAGAACTTCCTCGTGCCAGGGGTGGCGCAGAGTTTTAGATAATGGAGCGTATTATGCTTTTCAGGCTGTTTCTCCTGCTCAATATTCTCGGCCTTTCGGTAGGCCCGGATGCCCGTGAAGAAGAGGAAGAACTCGGCGGGAAGGGCTTCGGCACAGTGGTGCAGATCGTCACAGCGTTTGGTCTGCTATTACTGGTTGTCCTGATTGTGCTGGGCATTATGGCGCTGACTGGTTCCTTCGATATCGAGCACTTCGATCCACCGGTCTAGACCACATCTGAACGAAACACGATTGAACCGGCGAGTATCCCTCGCCGGTTCTTTTGGTTAATCCGAGAACTCGAATCCGATCATCTCCATCAGGCGAATCGCGTTGGACGATGTTGCCAGCCCCGGCCGCAGCAAGTAATCAAATGTCATATCCGTTTCGCCGTTTTCGCGGGTGAACTGCTCGGCAAAGTGCACAGGTTTGGCGACCTCTTCGAGTGAGGTATCGTCGATCAACTCAAGGTCGTGGCTGGAAACCGCGCCGATGGCGTTCATGCCGGTGAGCTGCTGGAGCACGTGGCGCGATGCGATCTGGCGCTCGGCCGTATTCGTTCCCTGCAGGATTTCGTCGAGCAGATAGAGTCCTATGCGATCGGTTGATCGCTGCATCTCATCCACCACGGATTTGAGCCGCAGCAACTCTGCCATAAAGAAGCTGACGCCGTGGGCAAGTGAATCCTCCACCCGCATGCAGCTGCTGATGCGCAGTGGCGGCATGTTAAGTTGCGTGGCACTGACATTGGCACCGGCCTGCGCAAGCACAGCGTTGGCGCCAAGGGCGCGCAGGAGCGTGCTCTTGCCGCTCATATTCGAGCCGGTGACGAAGAGGAACGTCCCAACCGGGCCGATCTCCACATCGTTCGGCACGGCGATGCTCTCGTGGAGCAACGGGTGCGCCAGCGCCTCTGCCGTGAAGTCGGTAGCTGAAGCATCAATCATCGGTGTGCACCAGCCAGGATGATCCTGCGTGAGAACCGAGAGCGCCGCCAGCGACTCCCATTCGCCCATTGCATCAAGCCAGTCACTTACATAACGGCCATGCGCTCCGCGCCATTTCTCGAGGCGATCAAGTACATTCACATCCCACAAAAGCGCCATCTGTAGCGGGAAATAGAGCATTGACCCTGGCGGGATTGAGAAATTTGCTGTTCGTGCCAGCACTTGCATGGCTGCGGCCGCACCGGAGAGACGGGTGTCGTAGTCCCTTAACATTGGGGATGAAGGGGCATCTGTCGAAATCCGCGCCATAATATGGCCGTAGCCGGAAATTGCGTCCCGCATCGGCGCAACTTCTTGCACCCGCATGGCCGCCTGGCTCCCGGTCGCCAAAAACATGACCGTATTCACCGCAACAGGTATCAGGATTAATGCCCACGGGATGATGTCGAGCGCGAACAGGATCACGCCGAGAATCACCAATCCGGGCCCAATTAGCGCCATCCAGCGCAGCCACTGTCGCTGTTGTAACCAGTCTGGTTCGCGAGACCACGTGAGCAATGGCCTGGCATCCGGGATCGATTCGGAGCCGAATGTCACTGCCTCCACATCCTGTCGCAGATCAAGCTTCGGTGCCAGTTCAGTGACGGCCTGCTGCCGCTCCTTCAGGTCATCCAGTCGGCGTTCGACAAGTAATGCATCGTAGAGCGCCTTCCAGCCGTGGCTGGTGGCCGGCGTACCAATGCGCTGGGCAATGCTGGCTTCCCCAACGACATTAAGATCATGCGCGTACGAGTGTGTGCGGTCGGCTCCGGAATCCGGCGGGGCCGGAAGTTCGTGCCAATCGTGGTTCAAGCGAGAGATAGCACGCTTATTCACCGTGACCCGGGCATCGTGCATGTTGCGAACGAGACCAGCGTGTCGCTGCTGGATCGCCAGAATAACAAACGCAAGCAGGCCGGCCAGGGTAACGAGCATCCAGCCGAGGCTGGCATTCTCAACCAGTTGCCAGAGCCCAATGAGGACGAGACCGGCCATGAGCAACCGCACATTGCCCATAATGCTCCACCGGCGGTGCGCCTGGTCTCGCAGGTCAGTAGCGTCTTTTAGGCGTTTCGCGTAGATCGATGCGGGGGAATCGGACAAGAGTTCTCCTCTCGGGCGGCAACGGAATATCGAGAGCAATAGTACCGCCCTCCCTCCTCCCCGTGCCTTAAACACAAAGAGGACCGGGAGTATTCCCGGTCCTCCAGCGATTTTTCAGTTACCTGATTAATCCCAGCCCCGAAGCATCTTCACAACTTCCTCGCGGTGGCCAGTTTCATCGTTGATCATGTCATCGAGCTGGACTGCCAGGCCGGTCTCTCCGAGTGCCTCGGCCTGCTCCCGTCGCTTGGTGTAGTTCTCCACAGCGGCGGATTCAGCCTCGTAGATGTACTGGAGCATCGTGCGGACGTCGTTGGTCTGCTTCACCTGCACGGGCTCCACTGTGGGTTCTCCGCCAAGGGCTACGATCTTGTCTGCAAGGTACTGCGCATGCGCCTGCTCATCCGGAATCTCGGACTGCAGGAACTCGACCAGCTGTGGCCGGTATGGGCCGGTGACCTTCGCCGAATACGTCAGGTAGCTGATGATAGCGTTGTACTCGGCCGCGAGGTCATCATTGAGGCCGTCGATCAGTTGTTCCATCGTAACGGCTGGTTTGGTGGCTGTAGCCATAAATCAATCCTTTCGTGTCTAAAACGCCGTATTGTTCTACAACGCATATCCGCAGAACGCATGCCATGGTGCTCTGTTCCCGGTGCACGGTGGGCGTGCTATGCTCTTACGCATATTCATAGATAATTGCGTCGGAGAAGCGGATGGCAGCGAAGAAGGATAAAGACACAATCAAGGCGCTACGTAACGATATTCAGGCGTTGCAGGAATCGTTTTGGCAGTTTCGCGATGCCATGCTCACAGATGCCGCCCTGGAACAGGCCGAGCAGCAATCAGCACGCGTATGCCTGGACGGACTCGACCTGCCCGCCGTTAGCGAAGCCGAGATCACCCGTGCCGCCACACTGATGGGCGCGGTTGGCCACCCCGTCCGCCTGCGCATGATTATCCTGCTGGCGCAGCATCCTGTCTCCGCAAGTGACCTGGTGGAGCAGCTCGACCTGGGCACAACTGGCACTGCCTACCATCATTTAAAAGCGCTCATGAACGAAGATCTCGTTGAGCAACCCCGGCGCGGCACATTCCAGCTGACTGCAGCAGCAACTCCACGTATCCATCAACTGCTGGGTGGTCTTTTCGATTCTGGTTCGGGCCAACCGGAGAAGAGGTCGAAGAAAAAGAAGAAGGGCTGAGCCACAGTGCTACGAGTGCACTGGCCAGCGCATCAGAGCCGCTCCGCGACCCGCACGGCCAGTTCCGCCAGCATGGTACGTTGATCTGTCGGGAACGTGGCCAATGTACGCGGATCCCACTCCTCCCCAGCCAGGCTGTCTGCGCCGAACAGGAACGTGTAGAAATCCAAATCCCTAACCTGGGCAACAGCCGCTGTCGAGGCGGCTTCCATTTCCACCACCGCGCACCCGGCCTCCCGGCGCCTGGCAACCGTATTTCGGGTTTCACGGTAAATCGCATCTGTCGTCCACGTGACCGTGCTGTGATACGGCACATCGAGATCATCGAGCACCTCCATCAACTGAGGTGCGGTCGGGATATCGATCAGGTCGGCAGGCGGCAGGTAATGGTAGCTGGTTCCTTCATCACGCCAGGCGGCGGTAGGGACTGCAATATGACCATCGAGGATATCGTGATCCAGCACACCGCATGAGCCAAAGAAGAGGAACTTCTTGCCACCCATGGCGATCGCCTCTTCCATCAGGGCCGCAGCGACAGAGCCGCCAATGGTGGAAAGATACGTAGCGAATCGCTTGCCATTCTGTGTGATCTCGTAAACCGGGATTTCAACGGCAGAGGTGTACATGCGGGCGATTTCAACGGCGTTATGGTTATCCAGCAACAGATTAAAGACACGTCGCGTGTACGTGACAATTACGAGTTCAGGAAAATTTGGAACCGGGTCGATCAGGTGATCGGCCCGGACCATCTCTGGTGAATCAGGATCGTACGATTCATGGATTGGCATGTGTTTCTCCATTGCCCGGGATAAATCCCGGGCCTACAGGTCAACTACGCGCTGCGGGCAGCTTCGGCCATAGCGGCACGCTTCTTCGCCTTCTGGCGTTCATCCTGCGTGAGGAATTGCTTGCGCAGGCGCAAGGCCTTCGGCGTTACCTCCAGCAATTCGTCGTCCTGCAGGAAGTCGAGCGACTGCTCCAGGCTCAGGATCGTGGCTGGAGTCAGCTTCACGGCGATATCGGCCGTGCTGGAGCGCATGTTCGTCAACTTCTTGGCGCGACAGATGTTCACAGCCAGGTCATCCGGGCGTGGGTTTTGCCCAACGATCATGCCTTCATACACCTCGGTACCGGCCTCGACGAACGTAATACCACGCTCCTGGGCGTTGGCAATTCCGTTGGCGAGCACCGTTCCGGTTTCGCTGGCAACCAGGGCGCCACTTCGGGTCGAGTGAATCTGACCCATCCATGGCTGGAAGTCGATCAGGCGACTGCCCATAACGGCATTGCCCTGCGTGGAAGTGAGCATGGCGTTTCGCAGGCCGATAAGCCCACGAGTCGGAATTGCGAACTCGAGTCGCACCGATCCCTTGCCATCGTTGACGAGATCGAGCATACGCCCCTTGCGAGCACCGGTCAGCTCCGTAACGGCGCCGACATAGGCTTCTGGCACATCTACGGTCAGGTGCTCAACGGGCTCCAGCACCTCGCCGGTCTCTTCATCCTTGCGAGTCACCACCTCCGGGCGGCTCACCTGGAATTCGAATCCTTCGCGGCGCATCGTCTCGATCAAAATCGAGATGTGCAGCTCACCACGGCCGGCTACGGAAAATACATCCGGCTGATCGGTTGGCTCCACTCGCAGCGAGAGATTGGTTTCCAGTTCGCGTTCCAGCCGCTCCTTCAGCTGTCGGCTCGTGGAGTACTCGCCATCTCGCCCACTAAACGGGGAGGTGTTGACCCCAAACGTGAGCTTCAGTGTCGGCTCCTCAATGCTGACGGTCGGCAGTGCTTCAACATGATCCGGATGGCAAATGGTGCTGCCGATCTTCGCATCCGAGAAACCGGTGAGCGCGATCAACTCGCCCGCTTCTGCCTTGTCGATCTCCTTGCGGGCCAGGCCCTCGAACGTCATCAATGCCGCAACCTTGTGCCGGGATTCCGCCACGCCTGCACCGGTGATGACCATCGAGTCTCCAACGTGGACGGTTCCGCGTTGTACGCGTCCGATTACGATCCGTCCTTTGTGGGAGTCGTAATCCAGGCTGGTTACCTGCATCTGGAAGGGGGCGTCTGTATCGGTTTCGGGGCCGGGGATTTGTTCAATGATCGTATCAAGCAGCGGCTTCAGGTTGTCCTCCAGCGCATCGGGCTGGAAACCGGCGCGACCATCCCGCCCGATAGCGAACAGAACCGGGAAATCGAGCTGGCTCTCATCAATTGCGAGATCGAGGAAGAGATCCATCACCAGTTCCTGCACCTCATCGATGCGGGCGTTTGGCCGGTCGACCTTGTTGACCACCACAATCGGACGCAAGCCGATTTGCAGCGCGCGTTGAAGCACCGTGCGGGTTTGTGGCATGGGGCCTTCCGAGGAATCCACCAGCAGGATGCAGCCATCGGCCATGTTAAGTACACGCTCGACCTCGCCACCGAAATCCGAGTGGCCGGGGGTATCGATAACGTTGATTTTCACATCGCCGTAGCGGATGGCTGTGTTTTTGGAAAGGATGGTGATCCCTCGTTCACGCTCGAGGTCGTTGCTGTCCATGATGAGGTCACCGGCGGCATCGGGGTCGCGGAAGATCTGGCTCTGCTTGAGCAAGCCATCAACCAGGGTGGTTTTACCGTGATCGACGTGAGCGATGATCGCGACATTACGGAGATCGGTTCGTCGTTGAGAATCTGCGTGGGTCATGTGGGTTCGGGGCTCCCGGATTAGTGAGACATTGGGCATCGGGCCCAACGGGGGATATTGGTCCGAGGCCCAAAAAACGACCCGGGCACGGTGCGCGGGTCACAAGTCAGGCACTCTGTAACTGCCTAAATAATAGCATATCGGCAAACGGACCGATTCAAGGTCACTAATGGTACCTGCTCGGGATATCACCTCAAAGCTACAGGCATGGTGGGAAATCAAAACCTGCCTTGCAAATGGTGAGACTGCAGGAATCGCCATCGCAAGAAATGAGAAGTGCCTCTTCCCACCTCTGTTACCATGCAATGCGGCAGTCACCTTATGATCAGTTGAGGGGATCAGGAGATGAACGAGGTTTGGAATATCGTGCACAACGAGCGGCAGGCGCTCATCAACGATCTGGAACAGATCGATAGTCAGCAATGGACTGTTCCCTCACTCTGCGAAGGATGGGATGTTCACGACGTCCTCGCGCATCTCGTCGACGATGCCAAAACATCTCGCAAGAACTTCGTGTTCAATCTGATTCGATCCGGCTTCAACATGGAGCGGCTCAACCGAATCGGTGTGCAAAAAGAGAAGCGCACCTCCCCACATGAAACGCTGGATGCCTACAAGGCAGTGCGTAAACGCACCACGAGTGCCCCTGCTCCGCTCGCTTCCCGCCTGGTGGAGATCATCGTGCATGGTGAGGATGTGCGGCGGCCACTCGCCATTCACCACGAGTACCCGGTTGAGGCGGTCGTAAGCGGGATCGAATACCAGCTTGCAACCTCAGAGGCCGTGGGCGGCAGCAAACAGCGCGCCGAGGGTTTGCAACTTATCGCCACCGATACCAACTGGAGTCACGGATCAGGCGCCACTGTTGCCGGTGCTTCGCTCGACCTGCTCATCGCCCTGACAGGACGTCCAGTGCCGGATGGCACCCTCAACGGCCCTGGCGCATGTATCCTTCGCGGCCGGCGATTCTGATAGATTCAATCCATCCAGCCGTATAGAACCAGCACCTGACCAGGCTTCCCGATCACCGCCCGTACAGGGTGGACATCTGGTTATCCTCGCGTAACCAGATCAGGACTTCACGGGCGTATGCAAACGAAACCATGGCGCGGATGCATCGACTTCTTTAGGGAAACTGTTGACACTTATGCACAGTAGGTGACAATGGACCAACGGAAGTCAATGAAGTCATACCGGTCGGCCTGTGCAATGAGGCACTTTTTGGAATTTTTCTTTCTCCAGGAGGAGTCGATATTATGCACCAGGGACCGTTCAGATCGCTTGTTACGAAGTTGGAAAACGGCGAAATCTCTCGCCGTGATTTCTTGAGCAAGGCTTCAGCGCTCGGCGTCGGTATGGGCATGGCCCTGCTGGCGGCCAACAGCGTGAGTGTCATGGCAGCCGGCGGATCGCGCAACGGCTTCGCTGTGTATCCGCGCCTGCAGGGAACCCCTGCCGGTTCGCCTGATCCTGCCGTCGGTGATACCCGACCCACCGTTGGTATGGAAAACAAAACCCGCGGCCAGGATGGCGAGCTGAAGATCATCCAATGGCAGGCCATCACGGCCCTCTTCCGCCACGTATCCGGTGGTTACAAGGACGTTGTGGCTGCCGATATGGTGAACGAACCACTGCTGCGAAATATGGAAGACGGCTCTATCATTCCCAACCTCGTAACCGAAGTACCAAGCGTCGAAAACGGAACGCTGGAAGAAGACTTCAGCGCAGTTACGTTCAACCTTAAGGAGGGTGTTGTTTGGAGTGATGGCACACCCTTCACCGCCAACGACGTCCGCTTCACCTGGGAATGGGTTACCAACATCGATAACGGCGCCAACACGTACGACACCTGGTTGCCAATTGAAGATATCGAAGTGGTGGACGACCTCACCGCTCGTGTGACCTTCACCAACCCGTCCCCGGCGTGGTTCGATCCCTTCACCGGACACCGTGGCCACATTATTCCGGCACACTATTGGGATAACGATCCCACCAATAGCGACATGAACGACCAGTTCATGCTGGATCCGCTCGGAACCGGGCCATTCGTGGTCGAACAGTTCGATGTCAACGATCAGGTTACATTCGTCGCCAATGAGAACTATCGCGAAGAGAACAAGCCGGCGTTTGCCCGCATCCTGATCAAGGGTGGAGGTGACCCGGCCTCGGCGGCTCGCGCAATCTTCCAAACAGGCGAGTATGACTTTGGCTGGAACGTTCAGATCGAGCCAGACCTCGCTGACGAGCTGATTAACGATGACAGCGCCGGCTTTATCGTTGCCGACCCGGGTACCAACGTGGAGCGCATAACGATTCAGTTCGCCGATCCGCACACAGAGGTCGATGGACAGCGCTCCGAAGTGAACACGCCCAACCCGGTACTGAGTGACAAGGCTATGCGCCAGGCGATTAACCTGTGCATTCCGCGGCAGTTAATTGCCGATGAGTTCTACGGATTCGGCCAGCCACCCACGTCGAACATCCTGGCGGGCCTGGACGACTTCACATCGCCGAATACCACCTGGGAACTCAACACCGAGAAGGCCGCCCAGATCCTTGAAGAAGCAGGCTGGGAGCTGGATGGCGAGTACCGCGTGAAGGACGGCGTACAAGCACGGGTAACGCTCTCCACAACCACGGCGTCGGTGCGCCAACGCAGTCAGGTAGTGATCCAGCAGGCGTGCAAGGAAGCCGGCATTGAGGTCCAGCTTATCGAGGTGGACGGCGGTATCTTCTTCGATGCCGGTGCTGGCAACGACCAGAACCTGTTGCACCACTACTGGGACCTGGCAATGTGGGCGACCAACGCCACATCCATCCTGCCGATCACGTACCTAGAGGCGTGGTCTTCCGGTAATGATCTCGATAACATTCCGCAGAAGTCCAACAACTGGACTGGCGGCAACATCTCACGTTATATCAATCCGGAATACGATGAGAAGTTCGCCACGTTTAACGATATGACCAGCCTCGAGGAAGCGTTTGAATTGCTTATCGAGTTGAACGACATTCTCATTGAGGATGTAGCGGTCATGCCGCTGGTCATCCGTTCGGGTGATACCTACGGTATTAGCCGCCGGTTGGTTCCGGATAACGTGGCCATTGGTCCAGGGTTTGAGTTGACCTATTGGAACATCGCCAACTGGAACCTTGCAGACGCGTAAAGCCGCGACGCTGCAGAAGCACGAAAGCCCCGGTCCCGTGAGTGGGACCGGGGCTTTGTGGTTCCTGGCGGATTAAGTCTCAGGCCCCAGGCCGAGATACGGACCGAGCAACCGACGGAGGAGTGCAAGTGAACTGTCCCCCGCGTTCGTTTCGTGCGGGTCTTCATCGCTACGGTCGCTGGTGGCCTTCATGATGAGGGCATCAATCAGCTGCGCCATCGCCTCTGGATCAGGCTCACCAAGGTCTGCCAAGGCTTCTTTCAGAGGCACCTGAAGCCGAACGTGGAACTCCTTCATCGGTGCCTGGAACTCCTGGGGCGAAATCACCCTGGCCAGCACTTGTGCCACTGCCAATTCTGGACTGGCAAAGATGGCGATGTTCTCCTCAATGTACGCCCAAACCTTAGCCCCGGAAGTGGGAGCCTCGGCCACGCGCTCGAGAACTCGCTCAATCCAGTCCGGAAAAACCTCTGCCGCAACCGCAGTCAGCAACTCCTCCACCGAGGAGAAATACTGATAAACACTACTTCTCGCCAGGCCAGCACGGCTACCAATCGTCCCCATGGAAGGTGGCTCACCGGTCTCCTCCATCAATCTCCGGGCCGCATCCAGAATTGCGCGAATGCGTTGCGCCCGGTGATCCGCGACGGTAGGTGCATTGATGCGAGGCATGACGTACCCCTTCGCATGGTCAGACCGCGGCATCACCACCATACGGTGCAAGCTTGCCATCAATCATCTCGAGAACTCTGTCGCAATGATGCAACACATGATGATCATGCGTCACCATCACCGTCGCAACTCCGTGCTGGTGGGTCTCATGAGCCAGAATAGCCACCACATCCTGCGACCGTTGACGATCCAGCGCAGCGGTCGGTTCGTCCACGAGTAGAAGCTGGGGCTTCGTCATCAACGCCCGGGCTATGCCAACGCGTTGCCGCTCACCACCAGAAAGCTCATGCGGCCGACGTCGAGCCTTGTGATCAATTCCCACATCCTTCAGGAGTTCCAGAGGGTTACGTGGGTTCTCAACTTTGCCAAATGTCGTTGGCAGGCGCAGTTGATCAACTGCCCTCAGGGAAGGAATGAGGTTACCACTCTGGAACACAAACCCAATAGACTCGCGCCGTATTCGAGTGAGGTCACTCAATGACGCTTCTCCCAGGTCGTGGTCACCGATCCGCACCGCTCCAGATGTCGGCTTCGTCAGCGCCCCACTCACAGCCAGCAAACTCGATTTACCCGCGCCAGATGGACCCACAATCGCAACAAGCTCACCCGCAAATACATCAAGCGAAACATCATCCAGTGCGCGTACGGTTTCGTCACCGTCACCATGGAGAAGTGTGACATTGGTGAGGGAAAGAACGGGGTTCATCGGCTACCTCCCAGCGCAGTAAGGGGATCGACTCGGGTAATGCGAACAATGGCCACGCCAGCGCCAATCAGTCCAAGAACAAGCAGAAGTACAGTGGCACCGATGATGGGCCCAAACTCCAGCGCAAACGGCATCGGGGTTGAGGCGATTGCCGCTCCAGCGGCCAGGCCGATGGCAATTCCGATTGAAGCAGACACCACCAGCAGAACAAACGACTGCATCAGGCTATCCCGCAGCAGGTACCCGGTTCCGGCTCCCATTGCCCGCATCACAGCGATCTCAGGACGTCTCTGAATCGTCAACACGGTAAAGAATGCACCAACAACGAGGGCTGAAATCCCATAAAGGAATGCCTGAATCAGTTGCAATGTGGAGGTTTCGGCTGAATACCCGGGCGACGCGTTATAAGAATCTGTACGAGTGATTGATGTCGTACCAGCTGCAGTATCACCAGCGTTCAGGTCGAGGTCAGATCCGCTTTCAGCCTTCACCGCCACCGCGGTGATCTCATCATAGACACGATCAGGAACGGTGTCTCCGGGTCGAACTCCCGCCTTTATCTCCTGCCATGTGCCCAAGGATAAATACCCAATATCAACATGCCCGAATGTGTGCTGGCCCCCCAGAATACCGACGACCTCAAGTTCATAGCCTGTAGGCTGAAGAACCACAACATCACCGATATCAATGCCTTCCTCGGCAGCGGTTTCACTGATGACGACCTGACCATCGCCGGATAGTGGTGCACCTTCGGCTACGCCAGGATCAATGAACGATCCCTGCTCCACCCCGAAAAGCGCCAGGTCTATTTCCACTCCCTGATCAGTTTGGGCATTCACCAGCACATTCCCAAACGGGGCGGCGTGCTCCACACCGGGCTGCTCTTCCCAGGTTTCGACGGCACCGATATCAACAATACTGCGCGAGAACGCAGAACCCTCAGACACGTCTTTCTGAAACGCAAATGACGTGACATCAATCTTCTGCAATCCGGATACACCATCCCGGGTGAGCCCAACCGCAAGGCCACTGAGCAAAACCATCAAAATGGCAATGAGGGCTATTACAGAGCCCATAATTACAAAGCGACCTCGCTGGAATGCAAGCTCGCGTAAAGCCAGGAACATAATGACAATCTCCAGAGGTACGGAAACTCGTACAACAATACGAGCGCAAGGATACCAACACCCTGTCGGCAACACAAGGTATTTCCGGCAGGGTTGTCTGTGTCTTGTTCGATAATCCGCAAAGAGCAGAAAGGGGCTGGTGCTGTTTGGCACCAGCCCCTCAGGTCAGATTGGTCTACGACTTCGGTTCGTACTCGGCAAGCATGTCATTCACCAGGTTCCGAATGTGCTCCACAATTCCATCCTGCGGAATCATGCTGCTCTCATCCGCAGTTCGCAGGCGCAGCTCCACTTCGCCAGCATCCAAAGTCTTGCGACTGATGCTGAGGCGAATCGGGTTGCCGATGAGGTCGGCGTCATTGAACTTCACGCCGGGGCGTTCGTTACGATCGTCATACAACACCTCAACTCCGGCTGCTTCCAGGTCGGCGTACAGTGCATCACAGGCGGCGATTACATCGGCATCCTTGCCGATGCTGAGCAACGACACCTGGTACGGCGCGATACTTATCGGCCACTGAATGCCCCGGTCGTCGTGGTACTGCTCCACGGCTGTGGCTGCACTTCGTCCTACTCCAATGCCATAAGAACCCATGATGATCGGCAGCGCCTTACCATTCTGATCCAGATAGGTAGCGCCCATCGCCTCGGTGTACCGGGTTCCGAGCTTGAAGATATTACCCACCTCGATAGCACGGCGGGTAATCATCGGATTAGCGCAGTTCGGGCAGAGATGGCCGGCTGCCGCCGCGGAGATATCTGCCACGAGATCAGCCTCATAATCGCGCCCGAGATTACTGTTTCGCACGTGGAAACCGTCTTTATTGGCGCCGGCTACCAGGTTGCGGGCGCTCGCAACCGAGTCATCCACCACCACGGTGGCGCCCTCGACGCCGATTGGACTGGCGTAACCCGGCACAGCCCCAACCGACATGATCTGCTCCGTGGTGGCCGGAATCAGGTCTGGCACCTGCAGGGCGTTGCGCAGCTTGGTTTCATTCACTTCGAGATCGCCGCGAATGACGACGAAGACGAACTGGTCGCCAGCCATGTAGAACACGGCCTTGGCTGTCTGGCTTAGCGGGACCTCAAGGTAATCCGCCACACCCTGAATGGTGCTGGCGTTTGGGGTCTCGACTTCTTCCAACGGGAGCATTTCCGCATCCGACGCCGGGAACGGCTGGAACGTGGCGACCTCGCGGTTCGCAGCGTAATCGCCGTTCTCGCAGATGAGGATCACGTCCTCACCATGTGGGCTGAAAGCCATGAACTCTTCGCTCTTGGAACCACCCATCATGCCGACATCAGCACCGACCTTGAGGAAATCGAGTCCGATGCGCGTGAAGATGCGATCATACGCAGCAGCATGCGCTTCATAGCTTTCCTCGAGGCCCTCTTCATCCATATCGAGGCTGTAGCTGTCTTTCATGGTGAACTCGCGCACGCGGATCAGTCCACCGCGAGCACGCGGCTCATCTCGCCACTTGCTCTGCAGGTGATACACGATTTGTGGAAGCTGTTTGTAGCTGTTGATATCGGTACGGAGCAGATCGGCGACAACCTCTTCGTGGGTCATCGCGAGCACCATGTCGCGTCCGGCGCGGTCCTCAAACCGGGCCATCTCTGGTCCGACATCGTGATACCGACCAGTTTCTTTCCAGATATCTGCGGTGTGGACGAACGGCATCAACATTTCCTGCGCGCCGATACGATCCATCTCCTCCCGGATGATGGCTTCCACCTTCTTGATTACGCGATATCCAAGGGGCATAAGTGAGTAGATTCCCGCACCCAGGGGGCGGATCATCGCGGCGCGCACCATTAATCGGTGGCTGGGGAACTCGGCATCCGCCGGTGCCTCGCGAACTGTCCGTCCAAAGAGTTTTGCCATACGCATGGGTCAGGATATCCTCACGTGCGGGCTGGCTGGCCCACCTACATACCAAATGCACGAGCGTGCAACCCCAATAATAGGCGAAAAGACCATTTCGTTGGGAGCGCTGACGGATCCGAAACCCTGCTATAGCCTTCGTGCAAGCAATGGAGAAATGCGGTCACACCTGTTGGCATGATTGCGCACCCTGCCGTAACCTATTCTCGCCAAGCGAACGAGGAGCCCGCGAGCGAATCAGGTCTTTTGGGTTCGTATTGCGGCAACAGGGGAAGAGGAGAAGAGGGTTTCGTGGAGCGATTGCGCGCGCTAGGCCGTGCCATTTGGCGCGAACGGCTTATGTACATATTCATCCTGCCGGGGGTGTTTTACTTTCTCATATTTATCTATCTGCCACTGCTTGGCAATGTCATCGCATTCCAGGATTGGAGCCCATACCGGGCCTCCACCTACGGACCTTTCCTCGGATTCGTTTCCGGACCGTGGATCGGGCTCGAAAACTTCGCCAAGATGTTTTCCGACCCCGACTTCCAGATTGCGCTTACCAATACCATTCAAATCGAAGTGCTCAGGCTGATATTTGCATTCCCGGCGCCGTTGCTGCTTGCCCTGCTGTTGAACAGCATGGTGAGCGAGAAACTGAAGCGCACGATGCAGACGATCGTGTACCTCCCCCACTTCCTTAGCTGGGTGATTGTTATTTCCATCTGGCGACAGGTGTTCGGCGGAGCCGGTGTCGTAAATGACATTCTCTACCGCCTGGACATGGAACCAATCAACATCATGACCAACCCTGATACGTTCATCGCACTGGTGATCTCTCAGGGTATCTGGAAGGAGGCTGGCTGGGGAACCATAATCTTCCTCGCCGCCCTCACCAAGGTGGAGTTGCAATTATATGAAGCCGCCGTGGTCGACGGTGCTGGTGGCTTCAGGCGCCTCCTCGACGTCACCCTGCCGGCGATCCGGCCTGTGGTTATCCTGTTGCTGATCCTCACCATGGGCAACATGTTTACCGTGGGCTTCGAACAGTTCTACCTGCAGCGTCAGGCTGTCGGGAAAGAAGCATCGGAGGTGCTGGATACGTTCAGCTACTTCCGTGGTATTCAGGCCGGGGATTATGGATTCGCGACAGCAGTCGACCTGGTAAAGAGCGTGGTGGGCTTCATTCTCATCATTAGCGCGAACTGGTTAGCCAAGCGGTTTGGTGGCGAGGGGATTATCTAATGGAAACGACCAAAGCCTCTGACGTATTCGTAAAAGCGACTGCTACCAAAAAGCGCAGCAGGCTCAGCAGGTTCCGCAAAAAGCAAGCGGTCTGGATGGAAGATACGCCCATCTGGATGTCTGTTGGCAAGGGAGTACTGCTGCTTTTCATCGCGATAGTGATGGTGTTCCCGTTTATGAACGTGATTGCCACCAGCCTCACTTCGCAGGAAAACCTCACCTCGGGAGGATTCACGCTGTGGCCAAGTGAGCCAACGCTGGATTCCTACCGGGCCCTGCTTAACGGCGGTATCGTGCTGCGATCCCTGCAGGTTACAGCCCTGCTGACGATCGTTGGCACCTTCATTCAGGTGGCCTTCACCACCATGATGGCGTATGGGCTTTCCAAACCGGGCGTGCCGGGATCGAAGTTCTTCTTCATGCTGGTGTTGATCGCGTTCATGTTCGCACCGGGTCTTATCCCGCGCTACTTGCTGGTGAAGGAAGTGGGCCTGCTGGATACGTTTGCGTCCCTGGTGATTCCGGGCCTGATAGGTGCATGGAACCTGATCATCGCCCGCAACTTCTTCCAGAACCTTCCCCAGGACCTGCTCGATGCTGCCCGCATTGATGGCGCATCTGATATCGGGGTATTCCGTCACGTAGCCCTGCCTCTTTCGAAGGCTGTTATTGCCGTGATCTCGCTGTTCAGCGGTGTTGCGCTCTGGAACACGTTCTTCGCGGCAGTGCTCTACATCACGGATTCAACCAAGTGGCCGATTCAGGTGGTGCTCCGCCAGTACGTGATTTCGTCCAGTCCGATCACCTCGGCGGCGGACCTGCCGCCCGGAGCCGATGCCCCACCAACGATCGCGCTTCAAATGGCGATGGTTGTGTTGGCAACGTTACCGATTCTGCTGGTGTATCCGTTCCTGCAGAAGTACTTCGCCAAGGGTGTCATCACCGGCGCGATTAAGGGATAAACCTCCGAGGACTAATTGCTCAGACTCGAAGACAAGCGGCGATGGTAGATATCATCGCCGCTTGTGTGTGCACTACAAAAGCAATCCGAACCCCGGTCAAAGCCGTAGGCCCTGGTAATGCCACCCGGCGGAAGGGTGAACGTGCCATGACATCAATACCGGCAAACGGATCTTGCTACAGATGCAGCTGCTGATTCGAGACTCCTTATCGTGAACCGCAACCAACGCTTTAATCGCCTCCTAAGCCGACGCTCAGCACTAACCGGTGGACTGGCGGCGGTCGCCGGAGTGGGCGTAGGAGCAGTACCTGCTCTCAACATTGGGCGGGTGTATCCGGGTATTCAGTACGGCTCTGCGCACCTGGCGGGACAGACGCCTGATGAAGCCACCGAGGAACTCCGACGAGAGCTCGCCGATTTTGAACAACGCGCCGTCACGTTCACATTCGAGGGTCAAGAGTGGAGCGCCAGCCTGGCCGACATTGGATTCTCGGTGGACTACGACGAGATGATCTCGCTCGCGATGGCTCACGGTCGATCAAAGGGACCACTGGACCGGTACGAGAAATTCGTGATGCAACGGGAGCCGGGTGACCTGCCCCTGGTATTGCGAGAGAACCCCACCCGACTCGGCGATTTCCTTCGCGAAGTAGCTACCGAAATCGATATACCAGCAACGAATGCGAAGTTGGCCAGGGAGGGCACGGAGATCACCGTGATACCCGATGAAGAGGGCCGCAAACTCAATGTCGATACAGCCGTAGCAGAAGCTTTGGAGCACCTCCGATCTGGTGATCATAGTGTGATAGAACTCTCCACCGACCCAGTAACGCCAGAAGTACGGGCGGATGACCTGGAGAGCGCGCGGGAAGATGCCTGGAAGCTTGTGGGCGAACCCATCGTTTTCACCCACAACGAACTCGACTATCCCATTACCCCGGAGACCCTGATCACGGCATTGCAGATCGATGATCACAACCAGGCGTCACTTGATCCTACAGCTCTCCACGAGCGGATTGAAGCAATAACCCAGGCAACACGGCGATCCCCCACCAACGTTATGTTGGGCTGGGATAGCGGCCCCTATGTTGTGGCGGAAGACCAGGATGGAGAGGAAGTCGATCCCGCGGGGATTGAGGACGCCATTGTCGACCTGGCAACCAAATCCGACCGAACCGGGGCACTGCCAATGCGGCCGGTTAAAGCTGAAGCACGAGCCGACAATATCGCCGAACTCGGTATCGAAAGCCACCTCGCCTACGGATCGTCATCCTTCGTTGGCTCATCCGCCGCGCGTGCCGAAAATGTGCGCGTGTCTGCCCGCAATATCTCCTACAAGCTGGTCCCACCGGGCGGCACGTTCTCGTACAACGATCTTCAGGGGCCCATAACCGAAGAACACGGCTATGTTAACGGCACCATCATTTCCGGAAGCTGGGTGGAAAGCGATATCGGTGGCGGTGTTTGCCAGGTTTCCACTACAGTTTTCCGGGCCGCTGCGAATGCCGGTTTCCGATTCAGCGAATGGAATCCCCATAGTTGGCGGCTTGCCTTCTATGAGGCCGATGGTTCTGACCCAGGCCTGGATGCTGCCATTTACCAGGCTCCGGATTGGGAACTCGACCTGACATTCACCAATCCGCTCGATTCCTGGCTCCTGCTCGTGGTCACAACAGACGGCGACTGGGTCACCGCGCACTTCTATGGAAAGAACCCGGGATGGAATGTGGAAATACACCCGGCACAAGTGAGCGAACCGATCCAACCGGGACCTCCCATCGAGCGAGAGAACAGTAGCCTGGCCCCCGGCGAGCGACAGATGGTGCAATCTGCCCAGCCCGGATACCTGGTTCGGGTACGGCGAGTCATCACCGAAGCCGATGGAGAAGTGCTTGCCGATGGTGAGTTCGTAACCGATTACGTCCCACAGGAAGAGGCGTGGGAAGTCGGGCCAGGCGCCTAGACAACAAACACGAGACAAGACAAACAGAGCGGCGGAGGTAAGTAGTCACTTCCGCCGCTCTGTCAGTGTCTAACCAAGGGATTCCTTGAGGTAGCGTCGGCTGTAGAACGGGCGGTGGTGCAACAACGCCACGGCGCGATCAACACCGCGTTCGGCACCGCGCATGCGGCTGGCACCGTCGTACCATTGCGCATAGCGGAACGGTGGGTTGGGGCCGGAAACCAGGCTGTAGCAGGCTGCAGCCTTCTCGTAGGTCTCCCACACATCGGAGACATCGATATAGGTATCTGGCACGTAGTCTTCTTCGTCTTCCCAGTTCTCCGCGAAGTAGATACCGCTCACCCAGTGCGCGTCATGTTCGCGTTTGAAGGTACGCAGCCCGGCGAAGAACAGCGAGGCCAACACGTTCTCATAGGTGTTGGTGTGATCGACGTGGATGCTGCCCTTCCAGTGCGTGAGGATAACGTTTGGCTTGTACTTGCGAATGAGATCCGCAATCTGCCACTGCACTTCTTCATTCACTGGCAGTTCGCCATCCAGGTACGGCAGGAACTCGACATCGCTGCCGAGGATTTCGGCTGCCTGCTCAGCTTGCTCGCGCTTGGTGACCGCGTACTCCTCCGGGCTGATCGTGCGACCACCCTTCTCGCCCAGTGTCATATGCACCAACACGCTCTTCCAGCCGAGATTGTGATGAGCGAGTACAGCTGCACCACCCATCAGTTCGGCATCGGCGGCGTGGGCGCCAATCACCATGATCGTCTTCTGGTCAGACATATTCAGGATTCTCCTATGAAAGTCTCTTGCTCATCATCGTGAATCGACGCACGATTTCAAAACCATGTCGATTATAGAGCCGCGCTGTTTGGTCACTTGTCCAGAGAAAGTAGGCAAGATGCACGTTCGCGGCGCGCATGGCACACAGGGCCCGGGAGAGAAGCACCGCCCCGATGCCACGTCCACGATAATCGCCATTCACGCCGAAAGGACCGAATCGCTCACCGCTGGTCATGGCGAAGCCGATTACCGTATCGCCATCCAGCGCGATATGCAGGGTTGCATCCCCGGCCGCCAGAACTGTGGAACGCATGGCGCCACGAACGTAGCTTTCCCAATGTGGAAAGTGCTCGATAGCAAACGCGATCAGGTCAGTCGCATCATCCGCAACAGCCGGCCGAATCCAGATATCGTCTTCAGACAACGTCGCCACAATCTCCGGGACATCCGCGGACGGTTCGTACCCTGTCAGGAGTGCCCGCATGCTCACGGGTTTCGCGCCAGGTGCATAGCCCTGCGCCTCAAGGAACTCCACAGTGCCCGCGTACGCGGTTTCATCGACTCCCGGTACGAGATACGGTGGCACCCACGGCCCGACCTGAATGGTGGAGACGTCCTTTGCGCGGAAATATTCTTCAACCCCCTGGATAAGCGCTGTACCGATGCCCTGCCGACGATGCTGCTCCGCCACGCCGAACCCAACGATTACACCTGTACCGACTGCGTTATCTGAAGGAAGATCCGGCCGCGCAGTCATTCCAAACGCGAACCCGGCAAGTTCGTTGCCGTCCGTAGCGAGGACGAGACCATTAGGATCAAAGTGCGGGTCCAGCACGTAATCGAGGAGCAATCGCTGTTGGCTAATTGGATCGGCGGCCATGGTTTTATTCCACAGCGCGACCAGCGTGGAGAGGTCACCACGTGCGAACGATCGTATTTGGATAGTCATGCCAGTTTGTTTCGCTTTCCCGATGCGTATCTGAATTGAGCGCAAGAACGGAGAGCCCGAGCACATTGGCCCGGGCTCTCGTCAAGAGTCACGCAGCGCGCTGCGTGATAGTGTTCTCTAGTTATCAGACCCGGCGAGTATTTCTTCGTACTCGGCGCGAATCTCATCGCCACCACGCTCACGCCACTGCTGGCGTGTTTCTTCCAGCTTCTCGATACCGGAGCGGCCAGTGACCACTTCCGTGTACATATCGGTAATAAGCTGGGAAAGAGTGGCACCGTACTCGCCCTGTGCCGGGGAGAAGAGAGATGCGGCCGGGTTGGCAACTGCAACCTTTGCCATCTCTTCGTTGTGCTTCTGGGCAGCAATGGTCTCTTCCGGTGCGCCCGGGTAGTAGAAGTAGTTCTCACTCAGGAACGGGTACACCAGTGCGCCCTGCTCTGCGCGGCCCTGGTCGGTGAGCGCGAATCCACCGTCGTCGCTTGGCTCGGAGTGCTCGCCTTCAATTCCGTAGCGGAGGAATGTGCTCTCCTCGCTGCCGAACGGGGCGTACATGTAGTCCAGAATGCGGAGCAGTGTATCGATGCGCTCTTCGTCGCCAGCAATCGCACCAGGAAGCGCGTTGTAGCCGAAGATGCCGGGGGTCTGGTACGTAACGCCAGAACCGCCATCAACGCCCGGCATAATGAGCGCTTCATACTCAGCCTCAGGCACGGTGTCGGTTACGGTGCTGCGGAAGCCGGTATTGCCGAACACGGCTGCGAAGCCATTGGTGGCCATACCAACCTGGCCGGCCTGCACCATCTCGGTAGACATCGCAACGTCGATCGTGGCGGAATCCGGATGGTACGCTCCATCGTTCCAAAGCTGCATGCACATTTCGAGTGCAGCCTGGTACTCATCTGTTTCGTGTGCGGCGGTGAGGGAGCCATCGTCATTCAGGCGCCAGCCGTACGGAACGTGGAACATCTGGTTAACGAGGAAGTTGTTCCAGTTACCGCCGTACGGAGCAAAGCCCCATGTGTCACGGTCGTTGCCGTTGCCGTCCGGATCCTCAGTGGAAACACCAACGAGATATTGATGGACGTCGTCACCATTGGTGAGGGTTTCTGTCCCCAGAACGCCGCCCCAATCCTTGCGCCAGAAGGTAACGTCGTTGTTGCGCAGTACCGGTTTTGGAACGCCCCAAATCTTGCCTTCGAAGCGGGTGGCCTCCCAAAGATAGTCCTCCAGCGCACCGAGGTTTGGGTACTCCTTAATCTGACCAGACTCCACGATTTCGGTCATATCCAGGAAAGCACCCTGGCGCAGGCCATCATAGATAATCGGTCGGGATGCACTAGGCAGCAGGAAGAAGAAATCGGGCAGGTCGCCACCGGCGAGCGTGGTTGCAATCCGCTCGTTATAGGTATCGATCGGCACCATATCGGCTTCCCAGGTAACACCCAGGCGTGACTCCAGTTCCTGCCAATACGTATTCTCATCGCGACCGGGCACGGGTGGTCGGTACGAGAGTGTCAGCATTTTCACGGTGCTGCCGTCGCCTGGTACCTCGTCCACCGATTTGAACGGCTCCGGATACGCGGTGTAGGCGTTCGGCACACCTTCCACCGACGAAACGATGGTGGTGTCACCACCAGATGGACTGGCTTCCGGGGTCTGGGCGAAAGAATCCCGCACCAGTGGGAATGTGAGCGCAGAGCCCGTCAAAACCGATGCGCCCTGCACAAACGAGCGGCGACTCAGGGGTTTCCGGCGAATGGATTTCATCCATATTCCTTTCTCAGACGTACCACCGGCCATGCATCCGTATGCAATCGTCAGTGGAAATGAAACGTACCCCTATCTTGCCACAGAGAGACCTGATGGCAACCCCATTTTGGCCAGCTACTCATCGTGATCCTTTGCGACGATGACATGGCCATCCTCAGCGCGAGCGAGAATGAACATGAGCGTGCTAAGTCGATTCAGGTAACGAATGATTTCTGCGTTGATGGCTGTGCCAGCCTCCGCCAGGTGCACTGCCGCCCGCTCTGTACGGCGCACTACCGTGCGGCAAACATCGAGCGCAGCACCGGGAGTGGTCTCTCCCGGGACGATAAACTCGCGCGGGAGCTCCACACTCTCCTGCACTTTGGCAATCGACTCTTCAAGCCAGTCGATGCGATCGGCCTGGAACACCATTCCATCCGGACGGGTGGCGTCTGTAAAGGCGAGCTCCGCCATGATCTGGTAGAGATCGCGCTGCACCGTCAGCAACATCTCGCCAGCGTTCTCCCACGATGAAAGGCTCCGCGCAAGCCCGATGCTACTGGTGGATTCATCCAGTTCGCCGAGAAGCTCTATGCGTGGATCGCCCTTCGTTACGCGTTCGCCAAGCAAATCCGTTTGTCCCTGGTCTCCCCGGGCAGTGTAGATCTTCATTTCGTGTTCATCTCCATTCGGTATCATTAGGGGCGACGGTCAGCACAGGCCCGTACGAACGCAGCACAACAGCCCCAGGAACGAGTGATTTATGGATGTAATCGGGATTCAACAAGCACCTCAACCCTCCGAGTTTACCGACCGGCCGGTTCGCCTGGCCCTTATCGGTACCGGTTTCGGATCACAGGTGCACCTTCCCGCCATTGCACACCTGGATAATACCGAGCTTGTGGCCATTTGTTCCCGCAGGCAGGATCGGGTTGACGTGATTGCTGCCCGACACGGCATTCCCAGCGCGAGTACAGACTGGCGGGATGTGGTGAACGACCCCGGCGTCGATGCCGTCATAATCGCCACCCCACCCTATCTGCATCATCAAATGGTGATTGCCGCGCTTGAGGCAGGCAAGCATGTGTTGTGCGAGAAGCCGATGGCTCGCAACCTGGCAGAAACCCGCGACATGGCCCGACTCGCCAAACAGGCCGGCGTTGTGGCGATGGTCGACCATCAGTATCGCTACCTGCCCATTCGGCGCCGCGTGAAAGAGTTGCTGGATGAAGGATATATCGGCACTCCCCATGCGCTGAATATGATCGTGTTCAACAGCCAGCTTGCCGACCCGGAGGAGACGCGCTTCAATTGGCTAATGGAGCAGGACAAGTCTGGCGGGATGCTCCGCGCTATCGGTAGCCACTATATCGATACGATGCGCTGGTGGCTGGGGGATATCGATGCCGTGGCCGGAACCGTGGGAACAATGGTTCCCAAGCGACGTCTGCCTGACAGCACACTCACCGCAACCGTGGACGCAGATGACAACTTCGCGTTTATGGTGCAATTCAAAAATGGTGCGATTGGCTCCGTGCATTTTAGCTCCACGGCTCCTGTGGATGCGGGCGAGAGCACGACGATCACCGGCTCGGAAGGCATGTTGATTCTTGAGGCTGATACCGAACTCTTCGGTGCCCGTAAACGCGACGTAAACCTGCGCGAGCTCGCGATTCCTGATCGACTCAATCCAAAGCTCCCGGAGTTCAGTCATCACCTCACCCGCCCCACGATCCTGCTTATGCGCGACTGGATTCAGGCAATCCGCGAGGGCGACCTCACTCGCTTCGCACCATCCTTTTCGGATGGCGAAAAGGTGCAGGAGATAATCGATGGCGTCTCCCGCAGCCGCGAACAGGGCCGCTGGATCGATACCTCTGGCGCCCGCTGGCCCAAAACAGGCCGGATCTAACTTCACGATTATCCCGTATAATTCGATATCACAACCTTTCAGGTCGGCGAATGGCTCCACGCACAGTGGCAAATCGGCGACCCGCGCTTACGGAGACTGATATCGTGACTGCACTGACGCAGGAGTCCGAGCGACTTCTTCTCGACACTTCCACCATCGATACCCCGCAACTCATCGTTTCCGAGGAGATTTTGCAACGCAACATCGCGGAGATGGCGTCGTTCGCGCGGAGTATCAACGTGCAGCTCCGGCCCCATATCAAGACGCACAAGAGCCTTGAGATCGCACGGCTACAAATTGCGGCCGGTGCTATCGGCATTAGCTGCGCTACTGTCGGAGAAGCCGAGGTCATGGTGAACGAGGGTGGGATAGACGATGTACTCCTCGCCTATCCCATTGTTGGCGCGCAAAAGTACGAACGACTCGTGCCCCTGATGGAGAAGGCTCGCATTGCCGTTGCTGTCGATAGCACGGCTGCTATTGAGACCATCGCCAAAGCCATGACAAAGCACGAGCGGATTATGGATATTTACCTTGAACTGAACACAGGCCAAAACCGGTCTGGTGTGATGTGGGGCGATGAAGCAGTGAACTTTGCGCAGCAGATAGACAAGCATCCGAACCTGCGCCTGGCCGGCATCATGACGCATGAAGGACATGTCGCTTTTGTCGATCCGGACGCCATCGCCGCCGAGGCCCAGGCCGCCGGCGAGAAAATGGTTGAGACGGCTGAGAAAATCCGCAGCCTTGGAATTGAACTCCCAACGGTCAGTGTCGGTTCAACACCGGCTGCGCGTTTGACCCCAACCGTGAAAGGCGTTACGGAGATGCGGCCGGGCACCTATGTGTTCAATGATAATTCGCTCTTCCGCTTCGGCGATCACTGGGGCGTGGAGGATTGCGCGGCGCGTTTCGTGGCAACAGTCGTCAGCCGCACTGCTGATGACCGCTGCGTGATCGACGCGGGTTCCAAGACCCTGGCACTCGATCCGAGCAAGAGCCACCCGGGGCACGGGTATATCGTCGGACACCCGGACGTGGTGATCAGCAAACTCAGCGAGGAGCATGGCGTGTGTGACCTCCCGGCCGGTGAGGAAGGTTTCCAGGTCGGTGATACGGTCGAAGTCATCCCTAACCACATCTGCCCAACCGTCAACCTGATGGACGAAATGGCCGTGGTGAAAGAGGGCAAGGTTATCGATCACTGGAAGGTCGCCGCACGCGGCAAGGTGCAGTAACACCTCCGAAACAGAGCTACGCCCAGGCTATGGCAGCCTCGCTAATGCGCTTCAGCGCTTCCTCGATATTCTCTTCAGAGGTCGCATAACTCAGGCGAATGTAGCCCTCGCCTGCATCGCCGAAGCTGGTGCCGCTAACTGCTGCAACTCCGTACTCGTCCAGCAAGCGGTCGGCAAAGTCATCGCTGCTCATGCCAAAACTGGAGATGTTCGGGAAGGCGTAAAAGGCGCCATGCGGCATAACACAGGCGATGCCGGGGATGGCGTTAAGTCCGTCCACGATCAGCTTGCGCCGGCGTTCAAAGGCCGAACGGAACGACTGAACCTCATCCCACGGGCCGGTGAGCGCCGCTATGCCCGCACGCTGAGTTGCAACATTGGTGCATGAGGCGCTGTTCACCATAAGCGTGGTCAGTGGCTCAACCAGCTCCTTCGGGCAGAGTCCGTAGCCGAGCCGCCAACCTGTCATCGCGAAGGTTTTGCTGAACCCGTCCAGCAAAATCGTGCGTTCGGGCATACCCGGAAGTGCGGCAATGCTGATATGTTCGCCGTCGTACTGCAACTCGCTGTAGATCTCGTCGGCGAGAACCAAAATATCGTGCTCGGTCGCGATCTCTGCAATCGCCTCGAGGTCGGCTAGTGGCAGCACATTGCCGCATGGGTTCCCCGGCGAGTTCAGGATCAGCAGGCGGGTGCGATCGTTGACGAGGGTACGGAGATCCTCGACATCGAGCCGGAAATCGTTCTCCTCCCGCAGCACAGCTGGCACGGCTTTCGCCCCGGTGTATTCAATCATCGACCGATAGATCGGAAATCCAGGATCAGGGAAGATAGCTTCATCGCCCTGCTGCAAGAGTGCAAGCATTGCGTAGAACATCACAGGTTTGCCACCCGGGGTTACGATCACCTGATCGGCATCGTAGCGCGCTCCCCTCGAGTTGAGGATGTAGGAAGCAATAGCTTCACGCAGTTCCGGGTCGCCCTGGGCTGGGCCGTAGTGGGTCCAGCCATTCCGCAGGGCAACAACACCAGCCTCGATAATGTGGGCAGGCGTCTCAAAATCGGGCTCGCCAATTTGCATGTGGACAACGGATTTTCCCTGCGCCTCCAGGGCGCGGGCACGGGCCAATACGGCGAAGGCGGATTCAGTACCGATCCTATGCATTCCGTCGGCGAGTCGAATGGGCATGGACGAACCTTCTTTCCAGCTTTTTGTGCACAAATTCTACGCATACAGCTAATCTGTAGTGTATGATTCAGTGAGGCCGGGCTAATGTATACACCCGACGAACCGGTCAACCAAGCAAAAAATGAGCCACCAAGGTGGTGTGTTCATGTGCTTCCATATTTTATACCCAACGCCTGGAGACTCTTCGCATGTCTGCCGATTCCACCCGCGCAGGGCTTACGCCCTTGCATCCAATTGAACGTCGTAACCTTGGGTCTGATGTTTATCGCATTTTGCGAGATCGCATTTTGAGTCAGGAGTTGAAGGCCGGCGAGAAGCTTTCCGACCTTCGATTGAGTTCGGAGCTCGGGGTCAGCCGCACTCCAATTCGCGAGGCGCTTCATCAATTGGCCCAGGATGGCGTTGTTATCGCTGAACCCAACCGCGGATTCTTCGTCGCCACATTCACTCGCCGTGATCTCGAGGAGATCTTTGAATTGCGCCGTGTGCTGGAACTCTATGCCATTGAGCGCCTCGGCGAAGGGAATCATGACGAAGACCTCAAACGTGCCATGTTTGAACTGGAGCACGTAGAGCGCCTCATTAACAATGCCGTCACCACTGAAGACAAGATCGCCGCAGGCGAGGCCTTCCTGAAAACCGACCGGGGTTTCCACAGTTGGCTGGTATCCACCGTAGACAACAAGCGCATGAGCACGATTGTGGGTGGATTGTGGACGCAGATCGCCATTTTCCAGCAGGTGGAAGAAGAGATTCCGGAATGGATGCAGGTTGCCGTGGATCAACACCGCGAACTGCTTAACCGCCTGGTCGAGCGCGATGTTGAAGGTGCCACGGAGCTTATGTCCGAGCATCTGGACGACATGCGCGAACTCGTACTGGAGGACTTCTCCAGCTAGGTCTACTTTGGGAGAACCCCATGTCATCCACCACATTCGAGGATTTCCGGGATGTGTTATCAGCAGCGGCGGGCAATGCCTGCCGCTGCTCGCGTTCCCGGCTGGCAGCGAAAATAGCAGAAATGACCGGCGACGAGAGTGTGTGGTCTACCCCTGACCTTGAAGACACGTGGTCGGGATTGGTTGGCCAGCTCGAGACGCATGGTGTGGCCATACACACCGACAGCTCACCGGAAGCCACACGCGATCAACCCTGGGGACTCACGACTGCCCGCGGTGCAATCGCGGAAAGCGGCAGCGTTGTTCTACAGGAAAACGAATTGAATCGGCGCAGCGTCAGTCTGATGACAAACAGGCTCATCGTGCTCTGCCCTATTGACCAGCTTCTGCCAGACCTTGAAGATGCAGCAAAACTGCTACGGGATATCGCCGCCGATGGCACCAGCTATGCAACGCTGGTGAGCGGCCCAAGCCGAACGGCCGACATCGAGCGGCAGCTCACCATCGGCGTACAGGGGCCGGGTGAACTCCACGTCATTTTCGTAGAGGACTAAGCATGCATCTCGTTCATATTGCAGAGGGCACCAACGATACCGATGAGCTATTCTCACCGCGACTTGCCGTGCTGGAAGGCGAATCCATCATATACGTCACCAATCCAGACAATGCCGATGAACAAGTCGACCTGTTCAGGACATCGCTGGACAACCTGAGAACGTGGTGCGCGCACGCCCTTGAGCATGGAGATCGGGAGCCGGTAACAGACGTACAGACCGTACCAGCACCGCCCCGCATGATCTGGGGAGCGGGTGTGACCTACAAACGCGACCAGCAAGCACAGGCGGACGATTCCCGCGAGTCCGATGTCTACGACCGTGTCTACCATGCGCCGCGGCCAGAGATCTTTCTCAAATGTGCAACTCTGGCGTCGTCAAATGGCGACCCGGTCACCATCCGATCGGATTCCGATTGGAATATCCCGGAACCGGAACTCACGCTGGTCATCAATAACCAGCGAGAAATTGTGGCGTACGCCGTCGGCAACGATGTGAGCAGTCGCGCTATCGAGAGTGAAAATCCGTTGTACCTGCCCCAGGCAAAGATGTGGAATGGCAGTGCCAGTCTGGGCAGCGTGTTTCGGCTGAACACCGAGGGCTTCGATGCGCGCAAACTGGACATCGAAATTACGGTCCAGCGCGATGAAGATGTCGCTTTCACCGGCCAAACCAACACGAATCGGCTTCACCGCACCTTTGGTGACCTGGTGTACTGGTTGCATCGTGGGCAGGATTTTCCCCTGGGAGCCTATATGATGACCGGCACAGGCATTATTCCTCCCGATGATTTCACGCTCGCCCAGGGCGACGAGGTGACGATCAACATTGCCGAGGTTGGGCAACTAACAAACCACGTGGCCGTACTCGATGTTGAAACGAACACCGTTCGCATGGAGTAAGTTGCGGTCAGGAGGCACACACCATGGCACATACACCAATCCCCTTCCAGCAACTCTACGACCGGGCATTGGAAGATACGCAGCAGAGCACCAGCCTCTCCAACTTCCAGACCTCGTGGCGAACATCTCGCGATGCCCAATTCACCGAGGTCGATTTCGGTGAACAGCGCGACCTCCTGAAAGCAGCGAAGACCGAAGCGATCGACAACCTCGATCACTATCTTGACCAATTCATCGCCGCAGCCGAGCGCGCCGGTACCAGGGTCCATCTGGCGGAAACCGCAAAAGATGCCAACGATATCGTTCGGCGCATCGCAGCCGACCGAAATGTGGATTTGGTGGCGAAATCGAAATCGATGGTCAGCGAGGAGTTGTTCCTTAACGATGCGCTCGCCGAAGACGGGATCGAGGCTGTAGAGACCGATTTGGGTGAATGGATCGTGCAACTTCGCAAGGAGCGCCCAAGCCACATGGTGATGCCAGCAATTCACCTGAGTCGTGAGCAGGTTGGCGATGTTTTCAGCGACTATTTCGACCGCAGCATCTCGCGAGAAGATGTCTCCGAACAGGTGAATGTTGCGAAGGACGAAATTCGTGATGTCTTCTTTCGCGCCGGTATGGGAATCACCGGTGCCAATGCACTCATCGCTGAAAGCGGCACCGTGATGATGGTGACGAACGAGGGCAACGGTCGGCTGACTTCGTCGATTCCGCCGGTGCATGTGGTGCTGGCGGGCATCGAGAAACTGGTGCCGACCTATGAAGACGCAATGACGCAGATTCGTCTGCTGGCACGCAATGCAACGAGTCAGCGCATCACGTCGTACACCACGTTTATTCAGGGGCCAACTCCCGGCCATGAGCAACACATTGTGCTGGTGGATAACGGCCGCCGCAAAATGCGGGAAATGCCGGAGTTCAAGGATGCACTCCACTGTATCCGATGCGCAGCTTGCGCCAATGTCTGTCCGCCATATCGGGAGGTTGGTGGCCACGTATTCGGGCATGTTTACACGGGCGCCATCGGGTTGGTAGTCACACCATTCCATCACTCGCTGGAAGATATCGCCGGACCACAAAGCCTCTGCCTGAGCTGTAACGCCTGCGAAGTGGTGTGTCCGGTCGAGATCCCGCTCCCCCGCCAAATCCTGGATGTGCGGGAGATGGTGGTCAAACAGCAGGGAATGAAGCGTGCCAAGCAACTGATACTGAAGGCCTACTCGAACCCGAGCGTTAGCAACATCCTTCTCAAAATCGGCAGCAAGTTGCAGAAGCCGTTTGTACGCAAGGGCGGGTATATCCGTATGCGCAGGGCGCCAATTATCAACAAACAAACACGCTGGAGAAGCTTCCCGGCCCTGGCTGATCCGCGCCTCGAGGAGCGCGTAAAAGGCTCAACACCCGCTGTACCGCGAATAGAGAACCAGGCCGCCGGTATGAAGGTGGCGCTCTTCCCGGGCTGCATGACCGACCGCATGTACCCGGAACAGGGAATAGCTACGCTCAAGGTGCTTTCGGCGCTCGATGTTGAGGTCGTCAATCCGCCAAATCTTCATTGCTGCGGCCTGATTCCGCACAACTCCGGCAATGTAGAGGACGCGAAGGCCCTGGCGTTGCAGACGATCTCCCGGCTCGAGGATTTGGCGGTCGATGCCATCATTTCGCCAAGTGCGAGTTGTGTGGCGATGATGGCGCAGGACTACCTCCACCTCTTCCGGTACGATACCGAGGCCCTGCCGCGAGCACAGGCGATCGCCGACAAGGTGATCGATTTCACCAAATTCCTGGTGGATGTGGCACAGATTCAACCTGGCGTCCTGGCTGCCAGTGAGCGTCGCGAGATCACCTATCACGACAGTTGCCAGGGATTGAACGCGCTCGGGTTGCTGGATGAGCCGCGCTATCTCATCGAAGAAGTGATGGGTGACCATATCGTGGAGCTGCCAGAGCAGCTCTGCTGCGGGTTCGGTGGATCATTTAGCATCGAGCAGCCGGTTGTTTCGAAGCGGTTGCTGGCTCGCAAGTTGAACGACGCTGAAGCTACTGGCACGCGTACGATCGTCTCCGATAACCAGGGATGCATCATGCACCTTCGGGGTGGAATCGATGCCGATGGCCGGGAGATTGAAGTCAGGCATCTTGCCGAATTGCTGGCGGAACGCATCGCCGATTAGGGCATGGGCGCACCCGATTTGGTTACTATAGAAGGTGAACAGCGCCGTCCGTCGCGCGGGAGGATGGTTCGTGCCGAAATCCATCGATTGGAATATCTACACCATCCTGATGGTCGCGTTGGTACCGGCACTATTGCTGGCTGCCTGGGGCCTGGAAACGTGGGATACACATCAGCTCCACCAACTGCAGTGCACTGTCGCCATGGAGTGGCTGGAGGAAAGCGAGGACCTCGCACCACAGTTCGTCCAGGCAGGCTCAATGGACCAGACGATGCTCTGGATATCCTCATTCGAGGAAATCGAGGCGCCAATAGCAGCAGGAGATCTCCGCTGGGGCATTCTTGAATCCGCACGCTATCACGAACAGCACTACCCTGACCTGCCAACCGATGAGCCCGGCGTGCTCAATCCACCAAACGGGCTATTCGAGCGTCAGATCACGGACGGTGCAAACAGGCTGGTGGACCATTGTCCGGAAACCAGCGATGAACTGACGACGGCATTTCCAATGATTTTTAGAGAGGATAATTCGTGAGCAAACTTAATCACTTCAACGAATCCGGCGGCGCACATATGGTCGACATCAGCGCCAAGGACGAAACGGTACGTATCGCGGTGGCCTCTGCGCGAATCACCATGCAGCCGGAAACAGCCGAGGTTATTCGCAATGGCACAGCCCAGAAGGGCGATGTGTTGGGCGTCGCGCAGGTGGCCGGTATTATGGCCGCCAAAAACACTCCGCAGATCGTGCCGATGTGCCACCCGCTTATGCTTACAGGTACCGACATTGAATTTGAAGTGCAGGATGCCGCGGTGGATATCCAGGCAACGGTAAAGACCACCGGCAAAACTGGCGTCGAAATGGAAGCACTCACAGCGGCGAGCGTTGCCGCTTTAACGATTTACGATATGGTGAAAGCAATGGACAGAGGCATGACGGTAGAGGAAATTCAGGTGGAATCCAAATCCGGTGGCGCAAGTGGAGACTGGCAGCGTGAGACAAACGATGCCGCCAATTGCGTTGATGGTGTGTGCGAAGTCGATTTCGGCGGCGATGCGCCGGAAGTAAATCTCGGAGCGCTGGCCTCGTTAGGTTCGACGCAAGAGTCGACTGATAAAGCTGGAAGCGGTAAAAAATCCTGACGGAAATTCCGTCCCGCAATGGCCAGAAATTGCGTACACTTGATTGCGTAGTTAGGCGCTGCACATATTGGATGCTTCCTGGTGGGGAAGAGCCCGTATGAGGCGACGAGGGAGAGAGATGGGCGATACTCCGGCCGGACCACCCATCAACCGAACAAGAGAGGTAGAACATGGCTGCGACCACTAATCAATTTCGGGTGGGTGCGGGTGCCGGTTTGGTGCCGGGGTCCGAACGCACACTCTGGTATTTCTTGCGAATATCCGGTTTGGTGCTGATGATATTCGTGCTGATCCATCTGTTCGTCACCCATTACGTTAACGTTCCGAGTCAAACAGATTTCAACTACGTGGCGGCACGTTGGTCGAATCCGCTGTGGCGTACGTTCTCCGTTATCCTGCTCCTCTCGGCTGTCTGGCACGGAATCGTCGGCATGCGCATGGTGCTCACGGATGTGTTCAAGAGCAAGGTCTGGCGCCAGATCTCGTACGGGATTAACTGGTTTATCGGTATCGCGTTCACCATTCTCGGTATCGTAACCGTGCTTGCATTCAATGAAGAAGCTGCTCGCAACAACACAGGTCCCCTGGCCGACCAAATGTGGATCGGTGACCTCATCGGTTATTCATTGTTCGTCTTTTCCGGTGCTGCCTATATCGCCATTATCCTGCTGGCTGTCTGGGTGATTCAGAACCTTCGTGAAGGCCGAACCCCCGTTTACCATGGCGACGTCGGCCAGTACGCCTGGATCCTGCACCGTGCTTCCGGTGTTGGCCTCGTCTTCTTCCTGCTCGTTCACGTGATTGATATCATGCTGGTGGGGCTTGGAAGCGATGTCTACGATCACACCGTTGCCTTCTACGCCAACTGGTTTGTGATTCCGATGGAGATCATGCTCGTTGGCGCGGTCATCTATCACACACTGAACGGCCTCCGCGTTATGGCCATCAACTTCATGGAGAAGGGGCCGGTGAAGGAAGCCAAGGCGTTCTGGTGGGTGCTGGGCGCAACAGTTGTTCTCACCATTCCGAGCGCGATTGTGATCCTGATTCACGAGCTCTAAAGGGCACATAAATTGCATAGATGGAACAGGGAAGCGGATGCGCCGCTTCCCTGTTTTGCTATCGCTTGTTTGGGCGTCTATCGCCCCGGGGTCAGATCATGAACGATCGTGAAAGTGCCGAGAACGCCGCTGAGGATGCCGGTCTCAAATATGTCACCGATTCCTCTCCGGGCATCACCCGCCACCGCGCTGGCAAGGGAGTGTTTTATCGAGATTCCAACGGTGAAAAGGTGGAAGACGAAAAACACCTCGAGCGCATCAAGTCCCTCGCTATTCCGCCTGCCTGGAATGACGTGTGGATTGCGAAATCACCGAACGCACACTTGCAGGCAACCGGTCGCGACGCGAGGGACAGGAAGCAGTATCGGTACCATCCTCGTTGGGCCGAGGTCCGCGACAAGGCCAAGTTCGAACACGTTGTGGCATTTGGCAATGCCCTGCCCGGGATTCGTGAACGCGTGGATGCCGACATGCGGAAACACGGACTGCCACGCGAAAAGGTGCTGGCTGCATTGGTAAAGCTGCTGGAGCTCACACTGATCCGTGTTGGTAACGACGAGTACGCAAAAACGAACAAGTCGTTCGGACTCACCACCATGCGCGATCGACATGCCGATATCGATGGCTCCACCATCTCATTTTCATTCGTTGGCAAAGGCGGAATCGATCACGAAATCGATCTGCAAGATCGACGGCTGGCGACGATTGTACGCAAGTGTCAGGATCTGCCAGGGCAGCGACTGTTTCAGTATGTCGACGAAGATGGAGAACAGCAACACATCCACTCGGAGGATATCAACAGCTATGTCAAGGAGATATCCGGGCAGGATTTTACCGCCAAGGATTATCGGACCTGGGCGGGCACCATGCTGGCGGCGGAGGCACTGGCGGAGCTGGATATTGCCCCCGACGAGACAACAGCGAAGAGCAATGTTGTAGAGGCAATCGAAAACGTTTCCAAACATCTTGGCAACACGCCCACTATCTGCAGGAAGTGTTATGTACATCCGGCGGTGATTGATGCATATATTGAAGGAGAAACGATCTCCTCGATCAAACAGCGGGCTGAAAATCACAAAACGAAATCAGAGTTATCGCCGTTGGAAAGCGCGGTCCTCGAGCTACTGGTACAGAAGATCGGCTCCGGTGAGCTGGTATCGGCGAAATCGAACTAGCGCTGATCCCGCAACAGGAGCGCCCATTCGGCGAGCCGTTCCACCAGCATCTCCATGTGGTCGCGGGCAGACTGATCGGTGAGCTCGCCCAGGTTATTGAACTTGTCCTCGACGAAGGTCACATATACTTCCGGTTCCGGAATAGTGATGGCGCCCATGCTCAGGAAGACCTGGCGTAGATGCATCTGGGCGCGAACGGTACCAGCCCTCTCGATACTGGCGCTGGCGATGCCGATCGGTTTGCCACGGAGCGGCGAACGCCCCTTAGGCGTGGCGGCCCAATCGAGCGCATTTTTCAGCACACCGGGGATGGAATAGGCATACTCCGGCGTGCATACCAGAACGGCATCGGCGCGGCGGAGGGCGTTACGGAAATCTCGTACAGTCGGGAGTTGCTCGGCGTCAGCATGATCGGGATTATAAAAGGGCAACGCGGTTACGGGGAATTCCGCCAGGTGAACCCCCTCCGGTTGCAGCAACATAGCGGTGCGTAGTAGCCCGCGATTGTAGCTATATTCCCGTGTGCTTCCTACAAGAGCAACGATCTCCACATGATCTTGCGGCTCCAAAGTCTTCCCTACTTCCCCACAATTCAGCCGAATTTGCTCAATGGTAGCGCAGGAGTGCTGCCAAGACACGGAGTTATGGAGAAACGTCACCCCAAAAGAGCGAGATAAAAGAATGTGCCCTACACTAGAGAGTGAACAAATGGCACTCACTCCCATCAAACGTCGCTACGTTTGGTGGCGGACAGCAGCGTTGTTGGTCCGCAGCTGTGATCGTTTTGCGGGAGAGGCAGACGATCACGCAAACAGAAAGGTTCAAATGTTATGAGCCAGTTCACCAAAGACCCCTTTGGGGCTCGCGATACCCTCTCGCTGGGTGATGGACGATCCGTAACGTACTACCGACTCCAGAAGCTGGTAGATGACGGGATTCTGGACTCGATTGACCGACTGCCATTCACCGTGCGTATCCTGCTGGAGAATGTGCTCCGCACCGCCGGCGGCGAGTTCACCACCAGGAACCACGTCGAGCAGCTAGCCAAATGGCAGCCGCAGGAAGGTGGCGCACTGGGGGACGACTTCGAACTGCCCTTCATGCCTGCCCGCGTTGTTCTGCAGGACTTCACCGGCGTGCCCTGCGTTGTCGACCTCGCAGCCATGCGCAGCGCAGTGGACAAAATGGGCGGCGATGTGAGCCGGATTAACCCGCTGGTTCCCGTCGATCTCGTCATCGACCACTCGGTGCAGGTCGACAAGTTCGGCACAAGCCTCGCGTTCATGAACAACGTTGATATGGAGTACAAGCGTAACCACGAACGGTACGCGCTGCTCCGCTGGGCACAGGGAGCCTTCCAGAATTTCCGTGCAGTGCCTCCGGGAACCGGTATCGTGCACCAGGTAAACCTGGAGTACCTCGCAAGCGTGGTTGCCACCGACGAAGTCGATGGCGAAACCGTTGCCTTCCCGGATACGCTGGTCGGTACCGATAGCCACACCACCATGATCAACGGACTTGGTGTTCTTGGTTGGGGCGTTGGTGGTATCGAGGCCGAGGCGGCCATGCTTGGCCAGCCGCTGTACCAGCTGGCTCCGGATGTTGTTGGCTTCAAGTTCACGGGAGAGCTCCAGCCCGGCACCACCGCGACCGACCTCGTGCTAACCGTCACCGAGATGTTGCGCGAGCACGGCGTGGTTGGCCGGTTCGTGGAGTACTACGGCACCGGTCTCTCCAATCTTGGTCTGGCTGACCGTGCCACCATCGCAAATATGTCCCCGGAATATGGCGCTACAGCCGCCCTCTTCCCGGTAGACGCCGAAACACTTCACTACCTGGAGCTTACCGGCCGCGATCAGTCGCAAATCGAGATGGTTGAGAAGTACGCCAAGGAGCAGAATCTCTTCCGCACCGACGATACGCCCGACCCGCAATTCAACGAAACGCTTGAGCTTGATCTCGGCACCGTTGAGCCGAGCATGGCTGGCCCACGTCGACCACAGGACCGCCTGCCGGTCAGTGGCCTTCGTGACACCTTCAATGAAGCGTTTGCCGAACGACTCGCGGGCGAACTGCCTGAAAAGACCCGCTACGACCAGGAAGTTGCGCAGTCGTTCCCGGCAAGTGACCCGCCATCCACAATGGCAAGCGGAAACTCCGGCCAGGAGCATGCCGATGAATCAGCATATCCTGCCGGCTTCTCGAACTCGGCGACTGCACTTGCAGACACCCGGTTGAAGCGATCCGGCGAAGTGGAAGTTACCGTGGGCGATGCAGACATCACGTTGCATCACGGTGCGGTAGCTATTGCCGCAATTACGAGCTGCACCAACACCAGTAACCCAAGCGTCATGATTGGCGCTGGCCTGCTGGCGAAGAAGGCCGTTGAACGCGGTCTCGATGTTCCAGCTTACGTGAAAACCAGCCTGGCGCCAGGCAGCCAGGTGGTAACCCGCTACCTAGACCAGAGTGGCGTACAGCCGTACCTGAGTGCGCTCGGATTCCAGGTGGTCGGTTACGGTTGCACCACCTGCATTGGTAACTCCGGACCGCTGTTGCCACCGATTGCAGACGCAATTGACGAACACGACCTCGTGGTCGCCAGCGTGTTGAGTGGTAACCGCAACTTTGAGGGACGCATTCACCCGCAGGTGCGCGCGAGCTTCCTCGCCAGCCCACCGCTGGTGGTCGCGTTCGCCCTGGCTGGCCGCGTCGATATCGACCTCACCGTCGATCCCGTCGGCTTCGACCCGAACGGCGACCCGGTGATGTTGTCTGACATTTGGCCGACCCGCGAAGAAGTGGAAGAAGCCATGTCCACCAGCGTGACACCAGAGATGTTCCGCGAGGAATACGCTTCGGTGTTCGAAGGCGACGAGCGCTGGCAGAACCTGCCCGTGCCTGAGGGTGACCTCTTCGTATGGGACGAGGACAGCACTTACGTGCGTGAGCCGGACTTCTTCGAAGACATGTCGCCGGATCCACAGCCCGTGCCAGATGTGAAGGATGCCCACGTACTCGCCTACCTTGGCGACTCCGTAACGACCGACCACATCAGCCCGGCCGGTTCGATTGCCCGCAACAGCCCGGCAGCCGAGTACCTGACCGAGCACGGGGTGAAGCCGTTCCAGTTCAACAGCTACGGCAGCCGCCGCGGTAACCACGAGGTGATGGTACGCGGAACCTTTGCGAACATTCGCCTGCGCAACCAGTTGGTACCAGGCAGCGAGGGCAATGTCACGAAGCACCTGCCAAGTGGCGAAGAAATGACCATCTACGAAGCATCCGAGAAGTACCAGGCCGAGGATCGCGACCTGATTGTGATTGCCGGTAGCGAGTACGGAAGCGGCTCCAGCCGCGACTGGGCGGCCAAGGGAACGCTGATGCTCGGTGTGAAGGCGGTTATCGCCACCAGCTTCGAGCGCATCCACCGCAGTAACCTGGTGGGCATGGGCGTTATGCCTCTGCAGTTCAAGCCCGGAGAGGATGCCGAGAGCCTCGGCATTACAGGTGAAGAAACCTTCACCATCGAAAACCTCGACGAGCAGATGGCTCCGAAGGCAACCATTACCGTGAAGGCGAAGCGCCCGGACGGTAGTGAGTTCAGCTTCGAGACGATCCAGCGTGTTGATAGCCAAGTGGATATCAACTACATGCGCAACGGCGGAATCCTTCCGACCGTACTGCGCCGGTTGGTCCAGGCGTAACGCCGAATCGTTGACAACCAAAATACGGGGCGGTCCGGCTGGACCGCCCCGTATTTCGTTTTCTTTGCCTTGTGGCAGGCGCGGTACCTTTTGCGCCTTGCGCGGCGAGAGTTTGCAAACCCAACCGTCATCTGAGCGTCGAGCATAGCAGTTGCCGAAGAATCTCTCGGCGACTCCTGTTGCCACGTTCCCCTACTGGATCGCAAGCCGCTTGAAGCGCTTCTTGCCGGCGCGGAGAAGGACTGCCGACGCATCGTCAATGACACTGGCAAACGGTACATCCACATCCGTCACTTTTTCATCGTTAATGCGCAGTCCGCCCTGTTTGGCGAGTCGCCGAGCTTCCCCGCGGCTCTTGGCGAGTTCCGCGGCGACGTAGGCATCCGCCAGCGTGAACTCATCCGTCAGGTCACTGGCGGCGAGCTCAGTAGTGGGCAGCGTATCATCGCTCGCATCGGGACCCGATCCACCACCAGCGAAGAGTCGCTTTGTTGCCTCCTCTGCCTGCTGGGCAGCCTCGAGTCCGTGTGCCATCGCCGTAGCCTCGAGAGCGAGCACACGTTTGGATTCTCGTAGCGCCTCGCCGCTCACGCTGGTGAGATCGGCGATTTCGTCATCCATGATGTAGGTGAATCGCTTCAGGTAGGTTTCCACCATTGCATCGTCGGTGTTCATCCAGAACTGGTAGTAATCGTATGGACTGAACATCTCCGGGTTGAGCCACACACGCAACCCTCCGCCCGTTTTGCCCATCTTTTCGCCGGATGGTGTGGTGATAAGCGGCTGCACCAGCGCGTACACCTTTGCCCTGTCGGCCCGGCGAATGAGATCTACGCCGCCGAGTATGTTGCTCCATTGGTCGCTACCACCGAGCTGCAGGGTGCAGCCCTCTTCGCGATAGAGGTGGAGGAAATCGTATCCCTGAACGAGGCGATAGTTGAACTCCACGAAGTTGAGACCGCCGGTCTCGAATCGCTGCCGATACGTTTCGGTAGCCAACATCTCATTGACGCTGAAATGCTGACCGATGTCTCGCAGGAACTCGATGTACTTCAGTTCCAGCAGCCAGTCGGCATTGTTCACGAGGGTCGCGGGCGGGTTCTCACCGAACTGGCCTCCCTCGAAGTCGAGATATTTGGCGAGTTGGGAACTGATCCCTTCCAGGTTACGCTCGAGATCTTCGATCTCGATGATTTCGCGCGCACTGGTGCGGCCAGTCGGATCTCCGACCATTGCCGTACCGCCACCGGCCAACGCTATGGGCCGATGGCCGAATCGCTGGAGCGTGCCATGAAGCATAAGCGTGGCCATATGGCCGGCGTGGAGGCTGACTCCAGTGGGATCGTAGCCGATGTAGTAGGTGCGCATACCGGTTGCCAGGTGTTCGCGCAGGCCGTCTTCGTCGGAGATGTCATGCACAAACCCGCGCGATCGCAAATAATCCACCGGGTTTATTCCCTGCGCCCTGGCGTACTCGGGGGCGCTGGTGCGTCCGGTAGGTGTGGTGGAAGTCGCGGAATTTGCGTGCGTGGACATCGTCTGCCTTTCGAAAGAAGTACTACGTCAATAAAAATGGCCCGGGCTAGTGCCCGGGCCTGAACTCGGCATCAGAGAAATCCGGTGCCGGGTACACCTAGATTTCGCCGTTGAGGAATCCCTGGACATATCCTGGCAACTGCTGCCAATCGCCCTGGTATACCCACATTCCACCGGCTACGGTATCACCCCAGAGCAGGTGCGTGATAGTACCCCAGTGGACGTTTTCGGACGGGATTTCCGGAACAACACTCAGGAGATGCAATTGCACATCCGTCGGGATATTGGTAATCACATGCTCGCGGCCGATTTCCAGCAGTTCTGGTAATCGCTCCAGGTTCTCCGGTTCCTGTGCCTTTTCCAGCAGGGCGGAAAGAATGAGCTGCTGGCGCATTACGCGACCATCGTCCCCATCCTGGTTACGGGTTCGCATCAGTTGCAGGGCTTCTTCGCCGTTGATGTCGATCTCGCCGGCCGGGAAGGAGAGTTCCATCACTCCGTAATCGAGGGTCGGATAATTATCATCATAGAGTTCGTACGGGTTCTCAATGGTCACACCGCCAAAGAGATCGACGATTTCCTCAACACCTTCAAAGCGTACAGAGAGAGCGGCATCAATAGTGAGGCCGAAGTTGTGCTCGAATGTCGCGCGTGTGGCCGACATTCCTTCCATCCACTGTTCGTGGCCATTCTCTGCAACCAGCTTGAAGGCAGCGTTGATCTTGTCGGCACCGATGCCCGGCACCTCAACATAGAGGTCTCGCGGGAAGCTCATGGTACGCACGGTATTGTTCACCGTATCCACGCGGCTCACCATCATGACGTCGGTGTTGAGCTCCTCGTCATCGGGTCGCGTGTCCATACCAAGCACCAGGAATGTGTACACATCCTTGGTTTCCACCGCGGCGGGTGTTACGAAATCGTTCCCGTCGGGAATTTCCACGGCGTTATCATCGCCATCCTGGGCGGCAATAATGCGAAAACCGCCAGATGCAGCGGCAGCTGCCATAGCGGCGGTAAGTCCGGCAAAAGATCGTCGGTTCATATAACGGGTCATAAACTCTGGTACCTTTCAAGCATGCAAATGGCGCTGGACCCTCACGGAGACCACTGTCTTCCGTGGGTATAGTAGCCTATTTTCACGATGTATTTCTCAGTTGACACGATATGAAAGCAGGAAAGCCATGTCCACTGAATCAATAAACTGGATCTCGGACTGGGACGAAGCAAAAACCCGGTCCCGGGCCGAACGGAAACCCATTCTCATTGACGTCTACCAGGACAACTGCGGCGGATGCGAGCGCCTGATGAACGAGACGTTTACCGATCCCGATGTTATTAAGGAAGTGAATGACCGGTTCATTCCCCTCACCCTTCACATGTTCCAGGATCGCGCCGTTGTGCGGGACTGGGGACTCTTTTGGACGCCAACCATCCTCTTCGCAGATCGCACAGGCCGCATTCGATACGAATCGGTGAACTACGTTCCGGCAGATGTAATGCTGGATGTGCTCGATATCGGCGAAGCCCGCGTTTCCATGCGCTGGCGAGAATTCGATAACGCGATCGAACGGCTACGCGACGTGGAAGAACGCCACCCCGATGGGCCAATGACCGCCGAGGCGATCTACTGGCGTGGGATGGCCGAGTACTTCCGCGATGGGTCAAAACCCGAAACAGCAAAGCGGGTTTGGGCCGAGATTACTGACCGGTTCCCGAAGTCCGTTTGGGCGGCGCGACAGCCCTAGGGTCGGTTAGGATCAATCGCTCCAATACCAAGCCAGCCGCGCACGTGGCCGGGCAGGTATGACCAGTCGGTCATGTAGTTCCAGCCGCCATCGGCCAGCGTTTCTCCCCACAGGAACTCGACGACTGTGCCCCACTCCACCAGTTCCGGATCCATATCCGGCACGCTGGCGACCAGGTGACCTTGCACGTCGGCGGGGATATCGGTCATGACGAACTCCTGACCCGCTTCAACGATGGAGGGGATTCGTGTGACGTTAGACGGCTTCTGGAGCTCATCCAGACACGCCGACAGCACGATCTGCTGGCGCATAACACGGCCTTCATCGAAATCCATGTGACGCGTGCGACTGAACTCGAGGGCTTCGTCACCATTCAGCCGAAGCTCGCCCTCAGGGTAGAAAATTTCCTTGGTGCCGTAGTCGGGAGTCGGGTACTCCTCATCCCAAAGATCGTACGGGTTGATAACGGTAATACCACCCATCGCATCGATTACACCCGGCATTTTCAGCAGGTTGGTGGTAACGAACCCATCCACCTTGAAGTTGAAGTTCCATTCGATGGTGGCACGGAAGAGCGCGATACCGGCGTTCCAGCTGTGATTATTCAGCTTGGCACCGATGTTGTACGCACCATTAATTTTGTGCTGGCCGTAGCCAGGAACTTCCACGAGGAGATCGCGCGGGATCGAAATCGTGCGTTTGCGGTTGTTCGCCACATCAACCCGGGTGAGCATGATGACGTCGGTGTTCTCGGCCTCTTCGGCGCTGCGCGTATCCATACCGGCCACCACAAAGGTATAGGCATCCTGCACCGGAAGTGCGGTTGGCGTAGCGATGGATTCCGGCGGCGGTATCGGGGTGGAATATGGACCTTCAGTTGGCGTGGGCTCGGGCTGCTGACCAAGCGCAGGCTGGGGTTTTATCAGCCCTCCACGAGCGGCGACAAGTGCTCCGGCCAACGCAAATGCGCGACGAGAAAAAGCCTTCTTGAGCGACATTCAAATCCTCCTGTACCAATGGTTGCTCCATAATGATGTGCCTCGTTTATCCCAATGAATCCAGCCATAAATGATCGACGGGAATCAACACACCAATGCTGAGAATACCATTTTCGAACCCTCACCCAACCTCACGAAATAACTTGCCGTAAGACCCACACTGTGAGAATACCGGCACTCATTGCCAGCAGCAGGTTGGGGCGAACACGCATCGTCGCAGCTACGGCCGCCACACCAAACACACCGGGAACACCAGCCTCCAGCATGGTTGGAACAACTATGGCGGTAATAACGGCCCCGGGGAGATAACCGAGTCCCGCCTCCATGCGCGGAGACAGGGTGATGCGACCCATCAGCCAATAGCCACCTCCGCGAAACGCGTAGGTAATCACGGCCATTATCGCGATGGCCCAAATCGAATCAACCTGAAGGCCCAGCCAGTCGTTCATGTCGTCGCCTCGGTGTCCGTTTTCGGTTCGCGCTGATCTGGCCGGAGAAATGCCACGGTGACGCCCGCTGCTCCGCCCGCAAGCACGTACCAGGTGCCGGGAATCAGCATCCATGTGAGCCAGGCAGGGAGACCGCTGGCGATCCAGGGGGCAAGGTCGCGCCTGCTGCGAAAGCTGCCGAACAGCATGGCGGCAAACACGGCCGTGAAGGCGAAATCGAGTCCCCAATCTGCAGGGTCACCGATGCGTCCGCCCAGAAGCCAGCCCACCAGTGTGGCCGGAAACCAGGCGATAACGACGATGAGGTTGCACCCGAGCACGACACCCGCATCTCGCTCGCCGAGGCGATAGCGCATCATTGCGACTGACCAACTTTCATCCGAAACATTGTGGAGGAGCGGATACACGATCCTGTTGGAAAGTGATTTGAGCCACGGTCGCAACGACGCCGTGAGCAGCATGAGTCGCAGGTTGATGAGCGCCGTAACGGTGGCGATCGTAACAAGCGGCAGCGGATGCTCCCAGTAGGACATCACGGCCATTTGCGCTGCACCAGCGAAGACGAAGAGGTTGAGCAGCATTGCCTCGAGGAGGGAAGCATCTGCCTGCTGGGCCAACATGCCAAACACGGAGCCGTACGCAGCTACTGGCAACCCGAGTGGAGCAGTAGATCGGAGACCGGCTCGTACACCCGCACGGGTGAATGTTACGGACAAAATGGGCCCCTCTCGGCGTTTTTCGTGCGGTACACTTGCCACTGGTTTGTCAGGCGAATGTACCGCCGCCTGCCTGTATAAGGATCTGCGCATAATCATGACCGATTTGAACACGCACCTCAAGCAGTTTATCCGCGATATACCCGATTTTCCCGTCGAAGGAATTATGTTCCGGGATATCACGACCCTGCTCGCGAATCCGGACGGGTTCCGCGATGCGATCGATGGGCTGCTGGCTCCATATACAGATGAGCGCATCGACAAGGTTGTGGTTATCGAAAGCCGCGGCTTCATTTTCGGTACACCCATGGCCTATCAACTGGGTGCTGGCGTGGTGCCTGTACGTAAACCGGGCAAGTTGCCATCCGAAACGCTGACCGAGGAGTATTCCCTCGAATACGGCACGAACACACTGGAAATCCATACCGACGCCATCGAAAAGGGCGAGCGTGTGATCATCGTGGACGATTTGCTCGCCACCGGAGGCACTGTTGAGGCCACCATTCGCCTGGTCGAGAAGATCGGCGGCGAGATCGTGGGTATCAGCTTCCTGGCGGAACTCATGGAGCTCAATGGCCGCGAGCGTGTGCGTGATTATCCATATTACAGCCTGGTCCGGTACTAGCCTCTACCGGGCCGATAGCTGGGCCAGATGAAGTAGAATGAAGAGTATTGGGGGTATCGTACGTATACAGAAAGGATAACCTCAATGGGCTTTCTGGAGCGGCTCGAGAACCTCATCCAGGGCGCGGTCGAAGGCAGCGCAAGCTCCGTACTGCGCCAAAAGATCAAGCCAATTGATATTGAAAACCAACTTGAACGTAAGATGCGCGAGAAGGTAGAACCATCTCGCGGGGGTCGACTTGCGCCCAACAACTTCACCGTGTGGTTACACCCCGACACATTCCGCGAAACCATCGCCGGCGTCGAGGGCTACAATCGCCACTGCGAGTTGCTGTTGAACCAGTACGCGTCGCAACAGGGATACTCGTTACTGCATCCACGCATCAGCGTTGTATTCGATACAGATGCCGACCTTGGCCGCCGCGAGGTGCACGTGGAGGCCGATTTTGATGCACCGGCCCCAACCCCGCACATGCCGGATCATTCAGCTCCGGCTGCCGACTACTCGCGCACCCAGGTCATTCAGCCCCCGCCATCGCAACCGGTGCAGGAATCCCAACCGGAACCCCAAAGGGAAAGCCAATGGACCCTGCAGGTGGTGCACGGCAACGATGTGATACAGCAATACACCATTCCCCTCGGCGAAGTGAGTGTGGGTCGCGCGCTGGATTGCGATATCGTGCTGCAGGATGAACGCAACACCGTTTCACGCCAGCACGCAGTGATCATCAATCACGGCCACGAGCTGCGCCTGCGTGACAGCCAAAGCAAGAACGGGACGAAAGTTAACGGTAATTACATTCCGTACCAGGTGGAAACGCTCATCACGAACGGAACCGAGATCACCTTTGGCGCCTGCGTGGTGCGAGTGTATATGAACCGCGGACAAGGGGGCTGGTAGTGCCGACGATTCCGGAGCTCCAACTTCCAACAGGCTTTGATGCGTTCGACTGGTTTATCCTGGTTTTGCGCATCGCGTTTATCGCACTCATCTATCTCTTCCTGTACCAGGTAGGTCGGGTTGGCGTGCGAGAACTGGTGACGATCGGCAAAATCTCATCCACCATGCCGCAACAGGCGCCAATGCAATCGTTGGCCAAGGGCATGCTGGAAATGATCGACAGGGCCGAAAGCAGCTGGCAGAACGGTACACAGTTTCCACTGGATTACTACACCACCATCGGAAGAAATACAGAGAACTCTATTGCGATCAACGACGGATTCGTGAGCGGATCGCACGCCGAAATTAGCTTCAACCAGGGTGCGTGGTGGATTATGGACCTTGGCAGTACGAACGGTACCCAGGTGAACGGCCAACCGCTGCAAGGCAAGGTACAACTGCACAACGGCGATATCGTCTCCATTGGCAGGGTTCACCTGCGCGCACATGTATAAAGGCACCACCCAGATGACGTTTCTCCGGGCGATGATGCCCCTGTTCCCAGCTTCTATTACCGAGTCCTCCACGGTCTCTCCGCCGGCAAGGCCCCCTCATCGGCTACCGGGCTCGCTTAGCCTGGTGTTGCCAGCCTACAACGAGGAGGACAACATCCGGGTTGTGGTGGAACAGGTGCTGGAGGTGCTGCCGCAGTACACCGACACCTTCGAAGTCATTCCCGTTAACGACGGCTCTGTCGACCGCACCGGTGAGATAGTGGCAGAACTCGCGCGGGAAGATGACCGCGTACGCCCGGTGAGCTATAAGGCCAATAAAGGGTACGGCGGGGCCGTAGCCAGCGGGTTCGCAGCCACCCAATACGACTACGTGATGTTTATGGACGCCGATCGGCAGTTCAATATCAACGACATCTCCCTGCTCGCTCCGTTTGTGGGTCAATTCGATATCGTCGCTGGTTTCCGCATGGAACGCAGCGATTCACTGCACCGACGCATCAACGCCGAGATCTTCAATATTGCCGTGCGCATCCTTTTTGGAGTGCATCTTCGTGACCTGGACTGCGCATTCAAGATCTTCCGGGGCGATCAGTTGCGATCGCTCGATCTCATCAGTAACGGCGCGCTCATCAACTGCGAGATGCAGGCGAAGCTCCGTCGCCAGGGTGCCACGTTGGTGCAGGTGGGTGTGCATCACTATCCGCGGGTGGCCGGGAGCTCCACCGGCGGCAACCTCAAGGTCATCCTCAAGGCGATGCGCGATATCCTGATCCTCTGGTGGAAGATGCGCGATTACAATCCGGATGTGGCACCAAACCGCACCCCTCCGGACGATCGCTTCTTCGCGCGACTCAGGCGCATACCGTGGCACCTGAAACGTCGTATTAAACATCGCAACGACAAGACGACGCCGATTACGTAGTACGGCGCTCAATCTCCCCGATAACGTCGACGAAATACGTATCTGCCCCGCGAACCAGCAACTGCTCAACGGTCAGCGTGTGAGGTGACGTTACACCATCTCCTGCCCTGAGCACAGTGCCTTCAACCAATTCGACTTTGCCGCGGAAGAGCCGGCCAGCATCTGCTACAGATACCTGCACAAGGCCCTCGAGCTCGGCCGGGTTGGGGGCAAATGCGGTGAGCGGTCGATCATCGCGCACGAGGTAGACCTCCTGCAGTTCCTGATCCAGGATGCCGGGGATCAGGTCGCCGCTACTGCGTTTGCGCCTGAATACCCATTCGTAGCGGCCTGGATCGATCCGAATGCCGAGCTCCTCTTCCACTTCACGAAAGGCGTCTTCAGGGGTTTCGCCGGAGCCGAGGTGCCCGCCAACGGTCGCATCGAGCGCGAGCGGCCAGGTGTCCTTGAACTTGCCGCGCTGATTCAACAACAGGTACGGGCCATGTTGTCCGTATCCATACACCCATACGTGTACGGCCCGGTGCCAATCACCATCTTTGTGCACCTGCGCGCGTGGTTTTGTGATACCCGTTGGTTCACCTTCTTCAGTAACCACATCGAAGAGTTCTGCCGGATCCTGGGCCTGCTTCATGGTGGCGCTCCCTGCTTAACGCGCACGAGCCGGGCAAATGCCCGGCTCGTGTGATGAGGTTTGTCGATTACTGCCTGAGTGCCGCGGCCGCGGTTCCCCAGCCGTTCGTCCAGTCGTTGGCGAGGTCGATGATCGTGCCGGAGAAGATTCCGAGGACGATAACGCCCACCACCATGACCAACAGGCCGGCATTGAGCAGCTTCGATGGTACCGGTTCGGTATTCGGAGTGCGTTCGCGCTCCTGGAAATACATCACCGCTACAACGCGCAAGTAGAAGTATGCGGAGATGGCGGATGCGACAACGATGCCAATCGCCAGCCAAAGGAGGCGCGCATCCAGCAGCGCCACAATCACATAGTACTTGCCGTAAAACCCGATTGTTGGCGGGATTCCCATGAGGCTAACCATGAAGACGGTCATGGCAGCAGCTACCAACGGCGATCGCGAGCCAAGGCCGGCCATATCTTCCAGTTCCATGCCCTCGCCGCGGTGCTGTACCCACGCCACAACACCGAACGCGCCGATGTTCATAAATGCGTATGCCAGCAGGTAGTACATAACCGACGAGATGCTGGTTTGTTCGGCAACACCATCCACCAACCGGTAGGCTGCCACACCGGCGAGCATGTAGCCGGTATGCGCAATCGACGAGTAGGCCAGCATGCGCTTCACGTTGCGCTGGGAAATGGCCACGATATTACCGAAGAACATGGTGATGAACGCGAGTACAGCGAGCACAATGCGCCAGTCGTCCACCAGCGGTTCGAGGCCGTGCGCGAGCATACGAACCAGCGCGGCAAATGCAGCCACCTTCGGTACCACCGACATAAAGCCGGTCACCGGGGTCGGGGCGCCGTCGTAGGCGTCTGGTGTCCAGAAGTGGAACGGAACGACTGCGAGCTTGAAACCAAAGCCAATGATCAGCAGCAACAGTCCGAGGATCAGGCCGGCATGGGCTCCACTTTCGCCGCTAACAAGGCTGGCGACGGTGGCAGAGATCTCATCGAAGTTGGTTGATGCGGTCGCACCGTAAATCCAGGCGAATCCGAAGATCATGATCGCCGTGGCAAACATGCCAAGCAGGGTGTACTTGAGCGCACCTTCAAGGGAGGATGCACGTCGCTTCGCAAAGGCAGTGAGGATATATGTAGCAACGGAGCTCAACTCGATACCGATGAAGAGCATGATCATGTCGCCGGACGAGGCGGTGAGCATGGCACCGAGGACGGCAAAACTCAGGAGAGTGAAGAACTCACCGGTGGACATTTGGCCTTCGAGGTATTCGACGTAGCTGGCCGCGATCATGACACTGAGTATTGCAGCGACGAGAATGACCATGTTGAGGAAAACCGAGAGCCCGTCCAGTCGGAACTGGTCGTGAAAGGTCGATCCGGTTTCACCTGCCTGCCGCAAAACTGCGACGAGTGCCAGCGCAAAGCCGACCAGCGTCACACCGGAGATCACCGTGAAATGGCGCTCCTTGGGAAGGAATGCATCCAACAGGGACACACCGAACGCCAGGATCAGCACGATGAGCTGGGGCAGTACCATTCCCCAATCCGGATTTTCGAGAGTAAATGGCATGGAGATGACTCCGCATACCGATCCGCATTCGCTGCCGACCGGCGACTACCTTTGCTAGCTTCCGATGACGCGCGCTGCGCCTTCGAGCACGGCAATGAGAGCCGGCTCCATGATTTCAAACAGTGGCTTCGGATACACGCCCACAGCCACGGTCAAGACCGCCAGCGGCACGATACACAGAAGCTCACGCGGGGTAAGATCAGGCCATTTGGAGCTGTTGATCTGTCCCGGATGCGTTGGGTATCCCTCTGCATCCGCCCTGGTTCCTTCATGTGTTTCGGAATGTTCTTCTGCACCAGTTGTATGATCGCCACCGCTCACCGCGAGGTGGGCATCCGGATCGGCATCCTCCTGGGAGAGACCCATCTGCCGCAGTTCTTCGCGTTCGGCTGCGTTAAGTTCATTGTCCAGCGGATCGGGCGCCTGGCCCCAGGTGCGTCCCCATACCACCCGCTGTGCCATGTAGAGCATGTACCAGGCGGCGAAGATCACGACCGAGAAGGAGAAGACGGCTGTCCACGGGTTGTACTTGTAGGCACCGAGTGCCACGAGGAACTCGCCCACAAAGCCGGAAAGACCCGGCAAACCGATACTGGCGAAAGTGAACAGCATGAAGAAGCCGGCCCACTTCCCGATCGGCGTGGCAAGACCACCAAACGCATCGATGAGGCGTGTATGGCCGCGTTCATAAATAACACCAACCAGCAAGAAGAGCGCGCCGGTGTTGAACCCGTGGGCAAGCATTACCATCATCGCGCCTTCGAGGCCCTGCAGGTTCATGACAAAGATACCGAGCGTCACAAAGCCCATATGGCTTACCGATGAGTAGGCAATCAGCTTCTTCAGGTCTGGCTGTACCAGCGCGACAAGTGCGCCGTAGATGATTCCGATGATTGAGAGCACGATCAGGATCGGCGCCCAGGCATCGCTGCCCTCCGGCAGGAGTGGCAGGTTGAAGCGGAGCAGGCCGTAGCCGCCCATCTTCAGCATGATGGCCGCCAGGACGACGGAGCCGGCGGTTGGCGACTCCACGTGCGCATCGGGCAACCAGGTATGGAACGGGAAGAGCGGCACCTTGATTGCGAAAGCGATAAAGAATGCGCCGAAGGCCCAGAACTGCAGGTTCTCACTAAAGGCGCCAATTACGGCACCATCCTGCAACTCAAGCACGTTGAGGGTGCGAATTCCGGTTTCCACGTAATACTGGGAGTACAGCGCGATGATACCCACCAGCATGAGCAGTGAGCCAAAGAGCGTGTACAGGAAGAACTTGACGGAGGCGTAGATGCGGTTCTGTGATCCCCAGATACCGATGAGCAGCGCCATCGGGATGAGCATGACTTCCCAAAAGATGTAGAAGATGAAGAGATCCAGCGCCATGAAAACGCCGAGCATACCGGTCTGCAACATCAGGATTGCGATGTAGTACTCGCGCTCGCGCTCACGAACGGTGCCCCAGCTCCAGATCACGGAAATCAGGCCGATGATCGTCGTCAGCACAACCAACAGGAGGCTGATGCCATCGACGCCCATGAAGTAGCTCACTCCCAGGTCCTCGAGCCACACAACGTGCTCGGTGAACTGGAAAGTGGCGTCACGCTCAAACTGGAACATCACAACCAGGGACAGCAGCAAGCTGAGCGACGTCGCCACCACTGCGATTTGCTTTGGTAGATCACTATTACCGCGAGCCATAAACAGGATCGCGAGCGCACCAAGCACTGGCAAATAGGTGATGATGCTTAGAATCGGAAAGCTGTCCACACGCCCCTCCGGGGTTAATCAACCGCATACTCTCAGCGCCATTTGCGCTGCCCTGCCTAAAACAGGTTACCGAAAGCCACCAGGAATACACCGAGCAAAACCACCATGCCTATGGCGATCTGAAGGGCATAGTTACCTACCAGGCCCGTTTGCAACCGGCGTAGCCGCTGGCTGGATGCTGCAAGTCCGTATCCGACACCGTTGACGGTGCCGTCGATAATTCGCACGTCCACGACCTTCCACAGGAACATCGCAATGTCCTTGAAGGGGTTCACGACGGCTGCCATGAAGAACTCATCGACATACCACTTGTTCAACAGGTAGTTGTAAACACCGTTGAACTTCGCCGCCATTTCGGTGGCGCTAATGGTTTTGCGCATGTACGTGAGGTACGCAACCACGATACCGCCAACAGCGACCACGGTGCTGAGAATAGCAAAGGTCCAGAGCGTGGCCGAGCTTGGATGGTGGATATAGGCATGATCGAATGTTTTCAGCAGGAAGTGGTGAATAGCGCCATCCTCGGGCGGGAAGCCGACGAAACCAACGAAAACCGATGCAACCGCCAGGATCACCAGAGGTACGGCCATCCAGGCTCCGCTCTCGTGCGGGTGTACATCCCTGGCGAACCGCTCTTCTCCAAAGAAGACGCGGAACACGAGCCGGAACATGTATAGCGATGTCAGGAATGCGGATACCAGACCGAGAATCGCGACGATTTGGCCAATGCTGGAATCGCTGATCCAGGCGCCAACGATGATTTCATCTTTCGACCAGAAACCGGCCAGCGGGACAATACCTGCGTTTGCAGCGGCACCGATGAGGAAAGTCCAAAAGGTAACGGGCATATGCTTGCGCAGGCCACCCATTTTGCGCATGTCCTGCTCGCCACCCATGCCATGGATCACGGAACCAGCGCCCAGGAAGAGCAGACCTTTGAAGAAGGCATGCGTCATCAGATGGAAGATCGCGGCGATCCAGACCCCGGTACCTAGCGCGAAGGCCATAAAGCCAAGCTGTGAGACGGTGGAGTACGCGACAACTTTCTTAATATCGTGTTGCGTGAGCGCGATGCTGGCGCCCATGAATGCGGTAATCGAACCGATAATCGCCACAAACAACATGGCGGTTTCGGAACCCATAAAAATCGTGTAGCTGCGGGCCACCAGGTAAATACCGGCGGTCACCATTGTTGCGGCGTGAATAAGTGCCGAAACAGGGGTCGGGCCTTCCATTGCGTCCGGAAGCCAGACGTGGAGCGGGAACTGGGCAGACTTACCGCAGGCACCGAGGAAGAGCAGAACACCGATGGCGGTCATGACGCCGCCGCTAATTCCGAACTCCGAGTAGTTGAGCGCCATCTGGATAATACCGTCGTCGCCATGCAGGTAGATGGTGCCGAACTCCCAGAAGGTCATCATGATGCCGACACCGAAGGCCAGGTCGCCAACGCGGTTGACGATGAAGGCTTTCTTTGCGGCGTTGTTCGCAGAGCGTCGGACGAAGTAGTAGCCAATGAGGAAGTAGGAGCAGAGACCAACCGCTTCCCAGAAGATGAAGAGGGTCAGCAGGTTGTCGGCCATTACCAGCATCAACATCGAGAAGATGAAGAGCGGAATGTAGCTGTAGAAGCGGTAGTAGCCACCCTCGCCGTGCATATACCCGGCGGAGTAGATGCAGACCAGCAAGCCGATACTGGTAACCACAAGCAACATCACGGCGGTGAGCTGGTCGGCATAAAGGCTCATGGTGATATCGAAGTCACCTGCAGGAATCCAGGTAAAGAGTCGCTGACTCAGGGGTTCTTCGTTCGTATAAATATCCCGGAACGTAAGGATGGAGAGGATCCACGAACCCAACGCCGCAGGTATGGCGATCCAGTGAGCATTTCCGCGTATTACGGAACGCCCCCAGAAAATGTTGATCACAAATGCCACCAACGGTAGCAATGGAATCAGATAGAGCAGATCAGCCATGTAAATCCTCTGCCTGTACTCGGCTGCGCGAACGGACTGTTGCGCACAACCGACGCCTCGTAATCACCCCAGGCGATGTTCGGTACACCGCCAGAAACCATTGTGTTAGTTCCGCAGCGACTGCATCTGCTCCGCATCCGGCGCCTTGCCATGGCGAGAGAGAGCGACAATGATCGCCATTGCCACGGCACTCTCTGCGGCAGCTACTGCCAATGCGAAGAGGAAGAATACTTGTCCGTTGATCGTGGCGGTTTCATGAGCAAACGCCAGGAACGTGATACCCGCCGCAGCCACCATCATTTCTACACACATGAGAATGATGAGAATGTTGCGCCGGGTCAGCACGCCCATCATTCCGATGATGAACAGTGCTGCACTCACAAACAGAAAGTGATTCGTTGTCAGTTCCATTCAAACGTCCCCAATCCCCAGCGAACTACTTCGATGTATCGCCCGGATTCTTGTACTCGTCTGCGTCTCGTGTCATCACGATCTTGCGTTCACCTTCCGGCGCAACGTAACGCTCGGCTGGAATATCAATTGGCGATTCGAACTTGTGACCCGGAGCAAGCATATCGGTTGAACCACGGGGGTGTCCGAGGCTGGTGGTGGCCACCGATAGTGGGCCTCTGCGATCCGGCAGGGCAAGGACGACTGCGCCGATAACGCCGACGCCAAGTAGAACGGATGCGATTTCGAGCGGAAGCGCATATTGGCCCAGCAATACCTGGCCGACCGCCTGGATGTTGCCGCCCATGCTTTCGACCATCTCGTTGGTGTGCGGACCGATGAGCTCCAGGGCCTCCCGGGCCACGATCACCACGCCTACCTCAGCCAGCAGGATAATGCCAACAATGGCGCTGATATTGCGCTGCAGTGGTGCCCCGAGATAGAAGGAAGGCAGCTTGTTCGGGTCGACCAGCATGATGGTGAGCAGAATCAGCACCAGTACCGCACCGGTGTAGATGATGACCTGCAAAATGGCCAGGAATTCAGCTGCAAGCATCACGAAGAGTGCGGCGACATTGATGAACGTGCCCACAAGCGCAACGGCTGAGTGAACCGGGTTCTCGAACGCCACGACACCAATCGCGGAAATGAGCATGACTGCGGAAAATACTGCAAAGAAGACGAGTTCCCAGGACATTAACAGGCGCCTCCTGTTGTTGACATCGCGTACATCTTCATCAGAACACCTGCCCATTGCCGACAAGGCGGAAGAATGCGGTCAGCAAGATATTAACAATCGCCAGCGGCAGCAGGACCTTCCAGGCCATGCCCATAAGCTGGTCGAAGCGGAACCGGGGCAGTGTCGCACGGATCCAGATGAAGAAGAACATAATCGCAATCGTCTTCAATACCAGCCACATGATGCCGAGCCCCCAGAACTCCTGGGCGCCGGGTCCGCTGGTACCACCAAGGAAGAGCGTGGATGCGAAGAGGCTCATAACGATGATGCTGATGTACTCACCGAGGAAGTACAGGGCAAAGCGCATGGCTGAGTACTCGACCATGAAACCGGCCACGAGCTCGGATTCGGCCTCCGGAAGGTCGAACGGTACGCGGTTTGTCTCCGCCACGGCGGCGATCATAAAGAGGATGAACGCAAGCGGCTGGCTCAGGATGAACCAGTTACTGATTTCCAGGGGGCCGAGGCTAAACGTCTCGTGCTGCTGGAACATGATCTCATTGAGGCTGAGCGTTCCACTAATTATGAAGATACCCACCAGCGAGAAGCCGAGGATAAGTTCGTAGGAGATTACCTGCGCTGCGGAGCGAATAGCACCGATGCGGGCGAATCGGTTTCCGGACGACCATCCACCAAGGATGATGCCGTAGACGCCGATAGCGCCGGCTGCCAGTACGAAGAGGGCACCAACGTTAAGGTCTGCAGGATAGAGGTTGACGCTTGTGCCGAAGATCTCGACCGTGCCACCCCAGGGGATGACTGCTGCCGAGGTAATGGCACTCACAAAGGTAATGACTGGTGCCACCAGAAAGAGCTTACGATCAGCAGCTGCGGGTACAAGGTCTTCCTTACCCATCAGCTTCACTGCGTCTGCCAGCGGCTGCAGCAATCCGGCCGGGCCGGTTCGCGTTGGGCCAAGGCGGTCCTGGAAGCGCGCAAGGACCTTGCGCTCGTACCAGGTGGTGTATGCCATGCTGGTCAGCAGCACAATCATGATGACAAAGGTCACGATAAACGTGATCCAGATTGGTTGGTCACCCATGTTCCGGTTTCTGCCTCGTGGTGACAATGGTTGCCCACTGACACCCTTCTCTCCGTCCACCCACGCGTGCGGGCATTACCCGCATCAATGGTACTTCGCTCTCCGTTTCAGTTCAGGTGCGCATTTCCGGCACCTGCCACCCTACCGGTCTACCGAGCCCAGCACGATATCAATGGTGCCGATTAGCGCCACCATATCTGCCAACATGGCACCCTGTGCCATGTGCGGCAACACCCCCAGGTTCACAAAGTCTGGAGTGCGATAGCGAATGCGGTACGGCATTGAACCACCATCCGATACGAGGTGGATGCCATACTCGCCCTTGCCGTGCTCAATTGCCTGGTAAACCTCGCCAACCGGGGCGTTGAAGCCCTTAATCACCCAAATAAAGTGACGCTGCATATCTTCTGCAGTGGTGAGGGTACCCATATGAGGCGGCATTACGTACTCGCTCTCATAGGCCATCAGCGGCGAATCGTCCTTCTCGATGTAGTCCAGAGCTTGCTGAACCAGACTGTGAGCCTGGCGCATCTCTTCTACTCGCACGAGATAGCGATCATAGACATCGCCATACTGTCCGAGTGGCACTTCGAAATCGAGTCGATCGTAGACCAGGTACGGCTCCGCCTTGCGCACATCGTAGTTAATACCGGACCCGCGCAGGCAGGCTCCGGTGAGTGAGTACGAGATAGCGGCTTCCGGCGAGATAACGCCGACGCCTTTGGTACGCCCGAGCCAAATCGGGTTTTCGCTGAGGAGGCCAGTGTATTCATTGATTCGATTGGGGAAAACGCGAAGGAAGTTTCGAATCTGATCGACAAGGCCATCCGGGATATCGCGACTGAATCCGCCAATTTCCATCATGTTGGTGGTCAGTCGAGCACCGCAGAACGTTTCGAAGATGTCCATAATCATCTCGCGCTCGCGGAAGGTGTACAGGCTCATGGAAAGCGCACCGATATCGAGCGCGTGTGTTCCGAGCCACACCAGGTGGCTGGCAATGCGGCTCAACTCGGTCATAATCACGCGCCAGTACTGGGCGCGCTCGGGTGCTTCCAGGTCGAGCAGCTTTTCCACCGCCAGCACGTAGCCAAGGTTGTTCTGCGGAGCGCCCGTGTAATCCAGCCGGTCTGTCCACGGGACGATCTGTGCGTAGCGCTTGGTCTCGCTCAGTTTCTCGGTACCGCGGTGCAGGTAACCAATAATGGGGTCGCACTCGACAACTGTTTCACCGTCGAGCTTGAGCAGCACGCGCATTACACCGTGGGTGGACGGATGCTGAGGCCCCATGTTGAGCGTCATCAGCCGTTCGCCGGAGTCGAGCTCCTGCTCGTCCTCAACCATGAGGGTTCCGGAGTATTCGGTCGTGGTGGATTCCATGACATTGAATTCGGATCTGCTGGTATCCATGGATTACACCCCTCGTCCTGTCCAACGCGTGGTCGTGCGCCGAACTGTGCGTTCCTTGTTATAGATCGGGTAGTCCTTCCAGCCGCGGGTTGGGTAATCCTTCCGCAGCGGGTGGCCCTCATCCCAGTCTTCTTGCAGCAGAATGCGGCGCAGGTTCGGGTGACCTTCGAAGAAGATGCCGAACATGTCGTAGCACTCGCGCTCCAGCCAGTTGGCGCCATTGAACACGGGCACCAGGCTTGGGATGGTCTCGCCATCGTCGATGCTGGCCTTCATGCGCACGCGGGTTCGGTTCGGGATGCTGTAGAGCTGGGCATGAACGTCGAACCGCGGCGAGGTGCGGAGGCTAAGCATATCGACGGCGGTAAGGTCAGACAGGAAATTGACCTGCAATTTATCGTGGTCTCGCATGTAGAAAGCGATATCGCGGAAGCGAGACGGTGTCACGTAAATGGTTGTTTCGTTTCGGAAGCGAACAGCATCCAGGAAGTCATCCGGGAATGCGAGGCGAAGCTCGCGAATTACCGGGTGCTTGCTGAGATCGTCGTCGAACCAGAGATCCCGTTCCCAACCGGTTCCACTGGCAACGATGGCCTGCTGTTCTGATGTTGGGTTCTCACCGGAACTCACGGTGCTCTCCTCACGTCGGTGCCGGAATCACCCGGGCCGAACCGTAGCTGTTAGCCTCGAATTCCTGCCATCGCCATCTGGCGCTCGTTCACGCGCGCATCTTCGGCGCGGCCGCTGCCCTCCTTGCGGGCGATGGTTTCGTACTTAATGATTTTGTTCTGCAGGTTCAGGATTCCGTAGTACAGAGCTTCCGGGGTTGGCGGGCAACCCGGAACGTACACATCTACCGGTACTACCTGGTCCACGCCCTGAACAACTGCGTAGGTATCGTACGGACCGCCGACGTTGGCGCAGCTGCCCATGCTGAGCACCCACTTGGGCTCGGACATCTGGTCGTACAGCGTCCTCACAATGGGCGCCATCTTCTTCGTCACGGTGCCGGCCACAATCATCAGGTCAGCGGCGCGTGGCGAGGATCGGAAAAGCATGCCGAATCGCTCGGAGAGGTCGAACCGGGCCATGGATGCGGAGATCATCTCAATTGCGCAACATGCCAGGCCGAACTGCAGCCACCAGAGCGAAGAACGTCGACCCCAGTTAAACAGGAAGTCCATAGACGTTGTGAAAATATTCTTGTCGAAGCGATCGTCGATCAGACCCATTCGAGGGCACCTTTCTTCCACGCATAGACATAGCTAAGCAAAAGCAACGAGATGAAGACGAACATGTGCAAGAACCCGCCGAGGCCGAAGTAATCGAAATTAACTGCCCACGGAAAGATAAATGCAGCCTCCAAATCGAAGATTACAAAGAGCATGCCGATAACATAGAAACGGGTAGTAATTTGCGAGCGGGCCGGTTTGACATCCGGTACACCACTCTCATACGGGTCGGACTTTGCCTTGCTGGGATTGGATGGGCCGAGGAGTGTCGAAATTCCCGCCATGGCAAAGCCCATGACGAAGGTGGTAACCACCATAAATACGACGACAACCCAGGTGTTTCCAATATAATCCACGAATCCCCCACTCCCTGCATGGAACGTAGTCGGGCACGAAATCCACCCGTAGACCGCTAGTATGGTAGCACAGAATACCGGGTCAATCCGAAGCCGAACACACCACTGAAACACGGGTAAAACTGCCGAAGTGGTGGGGAATATCCGATGATTCTGCTCGGTTTTCGTGCCAGGTTGACAAAGCCGTTGCCTCAGTGTACGTACATTTGCGGATAATACGGTGCAAATGGCACGGAATTCGTATACCATCGGTACCTGTACTGACTGCCCGGCACGCCTATCATTAACTCAACACCAACGTGATCGACGTTGCCAGCCACTTCGTTGATCGACCCCTTCCCTCCTATAACGTGGTGTTGCTTCATAGCCGCCCGGACCATCCTCCGGGCGGTTATCTATTTAACAAAACGAATCGGCAGAGGGATGTTCAGGGGTAACGAACATCGACGCCGGCCTGCTGTGAGACCAACCGAGTGGGAAGGTACTTATCGACGAGAAATGATCTCCTGGGTGGAGATTTCGCGCCGTTGAAGTGCGTGATGCTGCTGGAGTACATCCTCTGCGGACCGGGGATCAACCTGCGCCTTATGGACGTATTTCCGGAGTGACCATCCCGCCAGGGCCAGCCACACCAATACACCGATACTGACAGCCGTTACGAACCAGTAATCCGCCCGAAGTCCAGGAGACGCGGCCAAGGCAGCGAATGCGAAAATCGCAGATGCCAGGGCCGGTCCGCGACTGGCTACCAAAACTCCCACAGATGCGATGAACCATGCGAGAAGTGTGTACGCAAAGGCTGCAAACACTGGCGAGATCATCGCGGTGTAGACCCAACCTATCCAGAAGGTACCCGCCCATGCATTAGCCGAGGCACCTGGCATAGAGAAAAGCCCTACCCCAAATGCGAACGAAAGGAATTGCAGCAGGGTCAAAACGAATGGGGACATGATGAACACCAGCATGAACCTGGCAGCAATGCGTGATAGCTCGTGTGGGGTTTTAGGGAAGGCCACGGGTTACCATCCTTGTTGCAGTCGTCATTTCAACCATCAACGCCATTTCCAAGACCCGGGTTCCCGAATGGGGTTGACGTGTACAACTAACCGATACGGATGTTCGCCTCCGCATATCGGAATCGATCGTGTTGCTGACGATTTTGCAGGGCGAACGCCACGGTGATAGGACCAAGCCGGCCGATGAACATGCCAATCATAAGCACGGCTTTGCCGCCGATGCTCAAGTCAGCCGTTATGCCGGTACTCAATCCAGTTGTTGCCAATGCGCTCATGGCTTCAAACATCAGCGCAAGAAAGCTGAAATCTCCATGGTTGAACAGGTCCTCCGTCAATACCAGCAGCAGCGCGAGGAGGAAATGGACCAGCATGAACAGCGCAATTACCGAAAGCGCCCGGTACACGAGCTGTGCGGTGACACGGCGACCAAATGCCTGGGAATCCTGGCGTCCGCGCACGGTGGACATGACCGTCATGGCGATGACCGCAATCGTCGCGAGCTTGACACCACCGGCCGTGGAACCCGCGGCACCACCAATCAGCATCAACACAATCCAGAGATACATACTGGAGTTATGAGCCTCGCCCCAATCAGTACTGGTAAAGCCAGATGTGCGCGAGGCCACGCCTTCGAAGATGGCATTGACGGGCTTCCAGATGGAATCCATATCCATCATGGACGAGTTCCATTCCACCCCGACGAAGAGCGCACTCCCCACAATGATAAGAACGCCGTTCGTTATCAGTACGAGCTTTGAATCCAGTGAGAGCGGTTGCCAGGCCCGGTGCTTCCAGACATCTGACAGCACCATGTAGCTCAATGCACCTAGCTGCACCAGGGTGGCTATTGCTATCAAAAAGACCGGTTGTTCAGCCTGCGCCTCAACAGATGGGTAATGGCCCAGCAAATCCAGCCCGGCGTTACAGAAAGCAGAAACCGAATGGAAAACACCATGCCAAATTGATGTGAGGAGCGACTCGCTTCTCATGAAAAAGGCAGTGAGAATCACAGCACCAATCGCCTCGGCGATCGCCATGAACTTCACGATGCGGAGGGAGAAATGCGACGCCTCCTGCAGCGTCATCGCCGGCGAGCCATCCTGCATCATCTTGTTCGCGGAGAGACTGGTTCGTCGTCCCAATGTGATGAGCACCACGGAGGTACCCGCCATGAAGCCAAACCCGCCGATCTGGATCAGCAACAGAATCACCAGCTCACCGAAAAAGCTCCAGTGTTGTTGGGTTTCAAGAGTGGTGAGGCCAGTCACCGAGAATGCGGAGACCGAGGTGAAGAGAGCATCGATAAAGCTGGTGCGATGGTTCGATTCGGTCGCAACTGGCAGCATGAGCAGTGCGGCACCAATCAGGAAGATCACGATGACCGCCATCATAAAGAGCTTGGCATGGTCGTTGACCGTTGATTTCGGCCGATGGCCGTTGTCATGCTCCAGCTGAATGACCTCCCGGGCATTCAGCCGCTTGTGCACGACCCTGTCCCCCAGTCGCCGCGGAGTGCGCTCGCTCACGACTTTTCGTCACCGTCATCCGCATCGGGATTGAGGCCAACGAATTTGGCGATATTCTCATCGGCACCGGCGAGGAGCAGCTCATCATGGGCGCGAACCGATTCATGCAGGTGGGGCACGGTAATTAACTCGTTGCCGCGTTTGATGAGCAGCACGTTGAGCTTGCCCTTGATCTCACTTGTCAGGCTCTCAAGCGTATGGCCTACGAGATTGGCAGGCGCTTCGATTTTGGCGATACCTGCGGTATTGGAAAGGGTGATGTAATCATTGATATGCCGCACTCCCAATGAGTGCGAGAGCCTAATGGCCGCGTCCACTTCTGGCAGCACAATGCGATCGGCCCCAACTTTCGTCAGGAGTTCGGCGTGCAGGTGCGATTTAGCCTTGGCCACAACCCACGGCACTTTCAATTTCTTCACCAGGAGCGTCGTAAGCACGCTTGCTTCCAGGTTTTCATCCTGCGCAACCACAACGACATCAGAATCGGCAACGTTGAGCTGTTCCAAAAGCTCCGGATCCGTACCATCACCCTGGGCCGCCAGGGTGACATACTGGGAGGCCTCCTGCGTGGTGCTCTCCTTGCGATCAATCGCCAGCACTTCATAGCCCTGCTCGCTCAGGTTCCTGGCAACGGTGCTGCCAAACCGCCCGAGGCCGATGACGGTAACGCGCTCAGGAGTTCCACTGTGTATGGACGGTGACAAGGCGATACTTCCTTCTTAAATCGACATGTAGTGCTGGGCGTATAGTACCGCCGAGCCCACACGGTTCGCTACAGGAGCAGCCTGGTGTCTGCTCGCGGAGCGCCGGGGTTAGTCCCGATCGTACGGATAGGTAACACCCCAGCTACGAATGGCATCCTGCATGATTTGCGCAACCATGAGCGTGTGATCCAGCGGCATCACCGGGTGTTCGGTGAGCCCCTCCCGCAGGCACTTCCCTACTTCCATCATTTCGTACTGGTAACCCACGCCCTCGTGACTGCAATCGAAGGGTTGCGGATCTTTGCCGTCTTCATAGAGCGTGAAGGTACTGGGGCGGTGCCAATCGTGATCCATCACAATGCTGCCCCTGGTGCCAGCTATCATCGCCAGGTTGCGGCTGTTCGCCCGCACGGTGATTCCAGCATTTGCAACCGCACCATTGGCGTGACGCGTGGTGATCATGCAATTTTCATCGACGTCGCTGTCGCCCAGGGTGGCAACGCTCACCATCTCGACTGGCTCGCCCAGAACCATTTGCACCATCTGCACGGCGTATACGCCGGCATCGAGCAGCGCTGAGCCGCCGAGATCCTTGTTGTAGAGCCGGAACTCGGGGTCGTACGGATTCTTCCAGCCCATATTCACGGTCATGTACTGGATATCGCCGAGGGTTCCGTTCTCGATGAATTCACGTACCTTCACCATTGCCGGACGGAACCGGGTCCAGACCGCCTCCATAAGAAACCGTTCGTTTTCGCGAGCGGCTTCAATCATCTCGCGCGTCTCGGCCACATTCATTGCCATCGGCTTTTCGCACAACACGTTCTTGCCAGCATTGAGGAGCCGGATCACGATATCGTGATGCATCGGGTGTGGCGTAGCGACGTAGACCACGTCGATATCGGGATCGTTCACAATGCCGTCGTAACTGCTGTATCGCTTTGGAATGTCGTACATCTCGGCGAAGACATCGGCCGATTCCTGCGAACGCGATCCTACGGCAACGAGTTCGGCACCCTCGGCGTACGGCATATCGCGCGCGAAGATTTTGGCGATGTTGCCGGTGCCAACAATACCCCAGCGAATGGGTCCGTCATGGGAAACCAGCGGCGTACGATCACTCATCGTGGAACTCCTCTAATTAGCAGAATCACTGACGTCGTCGACTCAGGTGTCGCGTGCATACATTGGTTCTGTATAGCGTGTTTTGCTGAGGCTGTCATCAGGCAGCGTCAATCGCCCTCTTCCTCGATCTCGGTCAGGTCAGCGGTAATGAGTGGATCACCCGTGGGCTGTTCGCTGCCTAATGGGCCGGGCTCGGCGGTGATGAAGAGCCTGTCGTACCGGCCGCTATAGGCCGCAAACGCAAACGTGCGTGATTCGGGATTCAGTGTGCCGGCGTTGACGATGATATCGTCCGTCTCCGCCCAAACCTGAAAAACCTCATCTTCTTCTGGCGGGGGCATGGTGTGGATAGTCAGAATATAAACCTCGTGCATATCGAAGTACTCAACCGAACCGCCCACTTCGAGGTTGGGATCCTCCACCACGATATCCACAATTCGCGGTGAAGGTTCGTCCGACGACACAAACGCGACACTTCCCAGCCATACGCCGGCCAGGAGCGCGATAACCGCGAGAATTGATGCGGTAATCCAGGAGATGCCCGCTCTGTTCGCTCCATTGGTCGATTCATCTGCCGATGTGGCTTGCCCTGCCATTAACTCATCCCCTGCGATTTTACGGATTCGAAATCACCTGATAGATCGCAACATCGTCGTGCTCAAAGACCAAGTGTAGGTGACCGTTTTCAACAGCTGTAGCGAATGAGTTGTCGAGCCCGCTGTATCGGGCACGCTCCTCGTCTCCCACGATGATGTATCGCACGTTGTACTGTTCGAGTAACGGAGATACAAGTGCCCAGTCGTGCACGCCGGTGTAGATGGTGCTGACATCGGAACTGCGGGATTCCACCATCTGGTTCCAGCCCGGGCGCGTATTGAGTTCGATTGGCTGATTACCCATCACGGAAGGGAAGCCGGTAATCGCACTGATCGTGCCGGTTGCGCCGGGCGCAGGGCCATCGCTGGTGAGGATAACCGGCGTACCGGTAGTGTTTTGCTGCAGCCATTCCCCGGCCGCCAGCTCTCCATCCGGCCCGATGATCGCCGGGTGCGCCAGCGCAACTATTTCACTATCGCCTTCGCGAAGGTGATCGAGGGTTGGCACCAGCAGCGCCACGACAACGATAGCGGCTGCAAGCCCGGCTGGCAGCTTCGCGTCTGACTCAAGCGATGTCAACGCCCTGGTAAATGCGATGCCAACAGCCAGCACGATCAATACCCATGCGAGCGGCAGGAGCTGGAGGGATTGCGAGTAGCCAGATGGATCGGGGCGGAAGGCTCGCGTCTGTGCAGCAGCCAAGACGATACATGCGAACAACACCAGGCCTGCGGACCAGAGCAGGAGCGAATCCTGCAACCAGTGCCAGATCGTGGTTACCGCCAGGAGTGAGATGAGCAAGAGGAGGATGAGCGCGGAATCAAATCGCCAGGCAAGCACGAGGATCGCGATGATGGTGCCGACGGCCACACCAGTCACGATTACACCGGGAGCGCCTTCATCCAGGAGGGATGCGAGCACGCTCACGGCTCCGAGCCCGACAACAATCATCACCGTCATCAGCAATACCGTCCCGAGCTGGTCGCGCAACATGGAGAGCGACCAAAGGTCAGGCGAGATCGTGTTTCGATTCGTGGCCGTGTACGCGGCGTAGGCCGGGTAACAGAAAGCGATACCAACTGCGACGATGCCAATGAGTTCCAGCGCGAACCGGCGGACATCGGGCCACCAGGCACTGCCGGGTGCCCTGGTGTTATTGGCATTGAGGGCGAGCCCGACGGCGAGCAAGCCAATGGCCACCAGCAATCCCCAACCGGATGAGGTAGCAAACGCACCGAAAACAAGGGCAAGCAGGGCGTAACGCGTCCATCGCTGCCGGAATTGGCTCAACAATGTATGAATGAAGACAGCGGCGATCATAAGCATCGTCAGCACAGAGAGTTCAACTGATGACGCCAGTGCAATTGGGGCGAGGCCACTGGCGAAGGCGAATGAGCTGCCGAAGACGAGCGCCAGCGCAACTCCCGCACCGACCCACGATCCTTCGATCGAGCTGATGAGGCTCCAGACCACACCGGCAAGCAGCGCCACTACCCCGATAGCTGCGAGATTCGCCACAACAACGGGTTCCAGCGCGAGGGCGTTGCCGAGGGCAGCCCACGGCAGAATCCCCGCCCAGTGCGTATGAAGCAGCCCCCCGCTCAACCAGGGATCGATGGGCGGAAGTGAGACAGATCGCATGACACCAGTAAGTTGCATCAGGTTGTGATCGGGAAGGATTCGCTCCCAACTACGGAACAATGCCATCGCCAGGAAGACCGCGAGGAAGAGCACTTCACCGGCGAGGATACACCGCCATTGGCGCTGCAGTTTGTCCCGGAACTCATTCCAAACAGAGCGATGTGTCGCCAACCCGATGGCAACGAGCAGGAGGAACGACAGCCCGATCGTGCCGCGGTCGAAAACCAACCCTCGCCAGGAGACGAGTGCCAGCGTGATGGAAGCCATCCCGAGTGCGCCGATTGCCTTGGCGAGCATCCAGCCCATATCCGGCAAGTTGCGAAACGCGCGCCAGGTTAGGGGCCAGGCGGCGAGACCCATAATTTGCAATCCAACCCACCAGCTGAGCAACGGCCAGGATTGAAGCCAGCCATCATCCACCTGGTCGTTCCAGCTTCCCTGCTCCTGCTGAGTTTCAACGAACTCATCGCTCATGAACATCTGGTTCGGCAATGGATCACCAGGAATGTAGTGATACCCACCATTCCCCCAGGCAGCGTTGAGCTCGTCGTGGACGTATTGGGCATCGTACGCATCGGTTTTCTCGAATATGCGTACTTCCGGATGCTCATAGACGGTGAGCGATTCTTCGGCCGACCGGTCGTCCCACTCGATACCGAGCAGCTCCGGGCCCTGCCAGAAGTGCGCGACGGGTTCAAAACCGAGTTCGCCATTCAGGAGCATCTCGTAAAACTGTATGGCCACCGGATAGCGTTCTGGCTGACGCACTACGGAATCGATAACCCGGTTCGAGCTGAGAACGATGTAATCAACCTGGCTGAGTTGTCCAACCAGCGTGACGACCTTGTTGTTATTGGCGGATTCGTCGGCATAGAGATCCATGGTCATGCCGATGTAGGCAGTCCGATCCTCTCCTCGAAGCGCCAGCGGGAGGGCATCGTCCCAATACTCATTGCTCAACGTGGAGCCGGGCGGGATGTTCTCATAAATCCATTCGCTCGCTTCAATTCGGGTGATGGGTCGGACGTAAAGTGAATCGAACGCCAGCCCGAAAACGATGGTGTAAACGACAACACCTGTGGTCAGCAGTTGGGCGATCCATTTGCGATTGCTGCGGTCGTGCAGTTCGATGAGAAAACCTGCGACCAGAATGATAAGAAAGGGATAAATATGCATAAGGTAGCGCTGGTTCTGGGCGATGCCGGTGCCGTAAAGCGCGATGCTGCCGACACACCACCCGACAATTCCCAGCCACCACCACGACGGCCAATGTGCACTTCGAACCAGCCTCCAGATGGCGGCAACCAGCGCCACCAGGGCCATGATGCCGAGTGCAACGCCCATTCCCCAAAGCACCATGTTCTCCAGGATGTAGACGACCGGGGTGCGCTCGATCCACTGGATGCTTGGCTTCATATCCACCAGGCCGGTTTGCACCGCACGCCAGAAAGCAAGATCGTCTAGCCACTCCTGATTCAGGGAGATGTTCCACCATTGCGGACCGGCAAAGGCGTATGGCTGCGCCAGCCGAAACGTCCAGAAAGCGACAAGTCCACCCAGAAAGGCTGCGGGAATGGCGGGATATACGCGCTCACCCGCGCTCGGAACAAGCGACCGCCAACCGCGCCTGCGAATCAGCTCCAGCACTGGCAGGGCGATGAACGCGAGTGAGATCAGGTAATTCGGCTTGCTGGCCCCGGCCAGACCGATCATCACGCCAGCCAGTGCCATCCATGCGAGCGAGTTGCGATCCCACGACCGAAGCACGAAGGCAAAGGCAGCAATCGCGAAAAAGACAGAGATGGTGTCAACGGTGAAGAAGTGTGAGGACTGCAGGAAGAGCGGCGTGAACGCGAGTAGTGTTCCGGCGAGAAGACCGGCACGGTCATTGAAAAATCGGCGCGCCAGCAGGGCCGTCAACATCACGGTGCCGGTGTCGAAGACGGCATTGGTGGCGCGGCCCACCAGGTAAAGCTGGCCGTAACTATCCATGTTGAAGAGGCCGGCGATAGCCTTTACCAGGAACGCCGGGAACGTGCCGTAAATGAACGAGTCGTGTTCGGTGTTGTACGGGTTCAGCGGTGACGTGGCTGGATTGAAGTACTGTCCGATATTCTCTGGCCAGCGAAGATCCGTGGTGACCCAGACGACAAATCGTTCGTCCGGATGCAGGTAAAGCCCCTTATCCCAATCGAGTCCGATGAGACGTAGAGCAAGTGCGACGATAGCGATCAAAATCAACCACGGCCAGAACCCGATGCGTCGAATCACGAGATATCCTCGTAAACAGCTTCCCAATCGTCGGCAACTTTCTGCAACGAGTAGTTCTCCGCGATGCTCTCCTGATCCGGGCGATACCGTTCAGGCACACTGATAACTTCGGCCAGCGCTGTCGCCAGGGCATTTGCATCGCCAGGTTTGGTGAGAAGTCCGCCACCGGTCACTTTCACCGGTTCACTTACACCGGGAAAGTCGCTGGCGACGACGGGTGTCCCGTGGAGCATCGCCTCTATCTGCACCATGCCGAAGCTCTCCGTCCAGTCAATACTCGGCAATGCCAGCACATCGATCGCGTTGTAGAAGCGAGCGAGATCATCATCGCTCAGCTGGCCAAGCTCATCCACAGCGTAGCCGTAGCGTTCCAGCCAAACGTCCCACGGTCCGTGACGGCGTTTGCCGGTGCGCGGATCGCTGTTTGGTCCGGCCAGTGCGATGATTGCGTTTGGATAGCGCATGCGCAAGAGCGGAATCGATTGCAGCAGCACCTCGATCCCCTTCTCGGATGCGTATCGACCCACGAACCCGACGACCGGCGCATATCCCCAATTGCGTTCATCACGAAACGCCCGACGCGCTCCCCTCGGCAGGCTGGAGACGGTGATTGGCGGCGGAATCACCCGCAGGTTACGGCGCATGAACCTGCTTACCGGGCTCACTTTTGCACGGGCGGCGGTGTTGGTTACGAATATGTTGGCGAATCGGCCACCGATGACCGAACTGAATCGGGCAACACGGGCAGCGAGCCGGGTGAGGACTGACCCATCCAGCACGAGATCCGCGTGATGAGTCACAACCACTCGCTTCTTGCGGAGCCGACACCCCAGCACGATTGCGGCAGTCTCGGCCATTGGCAAGTGGAGGTGGACGACATCAACATCGTCCAGCCGACCCAGCACTGTTGGGATCAACGATGCCATGATCACGGCACGATCAAAACGGGCAGTGACGCGCAGGCGGGTAATATCGATGCCTTCGGGGGTAACTTCATGTTTCGGCAGGGAGGGTTCGTGCCGGGCGCAGATAACCTGCACGGCGTGGCCGCGTGCGGTCATCTCCCGCGCAATGCGGGCCGCATAAATGGTGAGGCCGCTAGTATAGGGCTCGTAATAGTAGAGAACTTGCAGGATGCGCACGGTCTGCCCACGCTTCGGTAGTTACATTCATCGCGCCATTGCCGCGATGTTCGTTCAATCTAGATTAACCGATGCCGAGCACCGCTGTAATGGCAAGTGCGGAAATTACCAATAATCCCGTGAGAATCAACACCACATTAACGACGGTTCCGCCAAATTGACGAACTGTGCGGATGTTGACTCCCAGCCCCAACCCGGCCATGGCGACCGCGGTCAGGATGCGGCTCAGCTCGGTTGCCGGATCAACGAGCGCGGCCGGTACGAGACCCGCCGTTCGGATGATGGCGAAGAGAAAGAATCCGACAACGAACCACGGCAGGAACTTGCTAAGCTGAACCTTGCCAGTCGAATCATCGCCCTTTTCCCGATACAACCACGCAAAGAGTGCAACCACTGGCCCCAGCATCATGACGCGGGTGAGCTTGACCAGGCTTCCAATTTGACCAGACGTGGCGCTGACCGAGAAGGTCGCCGCCAACACTTGTGGCACGGCGTAGACGCTGAGTCCGGCGACGACTCCGTAGCGCTCGTTGCTCAAACCAAGTAATGGCACCAGCAAGGGCAGCAGCAGAACCACTCCCACGCCCAGCACGGCCGTAAGGGCGATAGCGGCGGCGACCTCTGCCTTCTTCGCGCGGATGACAGGCGCCACGGCAGCGATTGCGCTATTACCACAAATCGCGTTGCCCACCGCCACCAGGGCAGCGAGGCGGGCGTTAAGACCGAAGTATTTACCGATTGCGATGCCCAGGAGCAATGTCATGCTGACGAGCAACAACACTGAGGCGAGAATCTGCCAGCCCGCATCCACCAGCGCACCGAGATTGAGCGTGATCCCGAGCACAACGATGGCGAACTCAAGCAATTGCTTGCCGGCGAAGCCGATGCCCTTCTCCATACGTGGAGACGGATTCCAGATCATGCGGACAACGAGGCCAAGAATTAAGCTGAAAACAAGCGCGCTAATCATAGCGTGCCCAATGAGCTGCTCTTGCACCCAGCCAAGCACGAAACCGATGACCGTAATTGCCGCGGCGACCATCACGCCGGGTAGCACCATTCTTGCGGTGGAGGAACTATCGGCGATATTGAATTGTCGAAGCAGGTGCATAGGATACGATCCGAAACAGGGTCAATAAACAGCTTCAGCATGGTAGCACCCTGAATGGAGAACGGACAGATGAAACGAGTTGTTGTAACAGGTTCGAGCGGACTCATCGGCCGGATGGTGATGGACAAATGGCGGCAATCCGGCATGTACGACGTGGTGGGCATTGGACGCAGCGAAGGCGAGTATGCCGATGTCGTCGCCGATATCAGCAATCTCGATGCGCTCGTCGACGCCTTCCAGGGAGCCGATGCAATTGTTCACCTCGCAGCGACCTCGGCTGTCGACAGTAGTTGGGACGAAGTACTGCAGAGCAATATCATCGGCCTTCGTAATGTGTTCGAGGCGGCGCGCATCGCCGGTGTAAAACGTGTGGTATTCGCCAGCAGCAATCACGCTGTTGGTACATTTGAAATGGCGAACCAGCCCGAAATCTACGAACTTGACGATCCACGGCAAATCGACCACACAGCCGAGATCATGCCCGATAGTTACTACGGCGTTTCCAAGGCATACGGCGAAGCAATGGCGCGTTACTACGTGGATCATCATGACCTGCAGGCCATATGCCTGCGCATTGGTGCCTGCACGGGAACCGAGAAACCGATCAGTCCGGAGAACCTCTGGAAACCGGAGCGCGATAACGAAGAAGGTATTCGCGAGAAACGAATCCGCATTCGGGCTACCTGGCTAAGCAACGGCGATTGTGTCCAGCTTATTGAACGAAGCCTCGAAGCCGACGTCGATTGGGCGTTGGTGTATGGCATTAGCGACAATCCGCGGAAGCTCTGGGATATCGAGCACGCGCGCGAGGTTCTGGGATTTGAGCCGAAGGATTCCGCTCCGCGAGAGATCTTTGCCGGTGTCGAATAGCCCACAGGAGGAAGAATGCAATACCAGCAAGAGCTCACCCCGGCACAGAAGTATTACCAATGGATTGCCTACTGGAACGGCGAGGACGTCGACATCGAGGAGATTTTCCACCAGGGCGTCATCGTGCGGCAGGCACCACACGAAAAGCATGGAATTAACGCCGTGCGAGAGATGGTGGAACAGGGGCGGGCACCGTTTGATCCGATTTTCTTCACCGTCGCGGTTGAACCCATCTACGATACACATATGTTGGCCGCACGCTGGAAGTGTCAGGGTACATACATAGGCGGCGTGCCCGGCGCCACCGCCGAACCGGGAAAAGAAGTTCTCTTTGGCGGGGCGGATATGTGGCGATTCAGTGATGGATTGGTCAGCGATTACTGGGTAAGTTCAGACGGTTTGTGGCTCATGGAGCAGTTGACATCCTAAGCGTCCACAGTTCGCGGGATGACCGAAACCCGTATGCTTCACGAGAGACAATTAGATTTCGATCAGGAGACACAATATGGAAGCCCCGGACGCACCACACGGAAAAATTCTCTATTTGGTCATCCCGGCCCTGGATATCGAGGCATCTGCGCGCTTCTACGAGCAAGTGTTTGGATGGCACATTCGCGAAACCGAGACCGGTGTTGCGTTCGACGATTCGGTCAACCAGGTGCATGGTCGCTTTACCACTCAACTGGAAGCCGCAGAAAACCCCGGCTTCATTATGTACATCATGGTGCAGGATGCCGAAACAACCGAACCACGCATCGAGGAGTATGGCGGAACAGTGCTGGATCCGGCGGATCGCGATCAGCAGGATATCCTCGGTACGTTTCGTGATCCCGGTGGAAACCTCTTCGGGTTCTACGAGATGAAAGATGAGGACGAAGAATAGCCCTTAATCGTTACTTATTAATAATCTGAAAAATGATGGTAGGTTAAACAGGTGGTCACGATATGCTGACCACCTGTCCCACTATTGGTAGCAGAGGTATCTCCGTGCGCAACTTCCCGTTCGAATCACCTGGCCAGTTTTATAAGGGAAACATTCACACCCATTCCACGAATTCGGATGGTCACCTGACTCCGCAAGAAGTCTGTAACTTCTACCGGTCCAACGGGTACGATTTTATTTCGCTTACCGACCATTACATGCAACGATTCGATTGGCCAGTAAGCGATACACGCGCGATGCGAGATAGCGAGTTCACCACCCTCCTCGGTGCTGAACTTCATGGCTGGGGTATGGAAAACGGTGAGCTTTGGCACATTGTGGCCAACGGACTGCCGCTGGATTTCGAACCGCCAAAAAGCAACGAGGATGGACAGGAGATCGCGGCGCGAGCATCCAACGCCGGCGCCTTCGTCACCATCGGCCACCCTGGCTGGAACGGCGTCACCTCCAACGATGCGCTAAGCCTTCAGGATTTCGACGCAATCGAGATTTACAACCACGGCCACATGAACGATTGCGACCGCGGCAACGGCTGGCTCTTTGCCGACATGATGGCCAACCGTGGATACCGATTCAGCACAACTGCTTCCGACGATGCACATTTCCACAAATACCGCCCGGATTCGCTCGGTGGCTGGGTATACGTGAAATCAGAATCCCTCGCGCCAGAGGCGCTGCTAAAGGCGCTGAAAGAAGGAAATTACTATTCCAGCACCGGGCCAAAAATCCACCACATCGCCCTGACAGAGGACGAGATCGTGATTGAATGCGACCCGGCGATCGCCGTCTACGCAGCAGGGCGAGGCAGTACGCGCCAGTTCGCGCGCGGCGAGTCGCTCACCACCGTACGACTGCCGATTAGCCCGTTCCTCAGTGCGTATGTGCGTATTACCGTTCAAGATGCAGACGACAAGCGCGCCTGGACCAGCCCGATCTGGCTGGATGAGTTGAACCTGTAACGAAAATCACTGTCAAAATCCGCGAGTATCGGTACACTGGAAGACATTACCATAACGCGTCCATGCCTGCGGAGATATCAACGTGCCCAACAGCAAAGCTGAGTACGACCAGACGATCCAGGAAACCAATGCCGGGGAGCCGGAGCCGAACCTCATCGTTATCGATGACCAGGCCGTCGGCTATGTCGATCACGACGGCAGTATCCGCCTGTCAGCAGACGACAGGTCGATTGGTCATATCGCGAACGATCGTGAATACGCGATAAGCGTATTGCGGGAGCGATACCTGAAATACGTGGATGAAACCCGTGAGTGGTGCGATGAAACCCGCGTTGCCGAGAATCGGCTGTGGCGCGTTGCCGAATGCGATCGTCGCATGGGTGAGATCAATCAGCAGTTCGTGCTCGGCACGTTTGAGGAAATCCGCGCGTTGCTCTCGGAACTCAAAAACGACCTTCTCAATGAACAGCAGGATCGCATCGCGCAGCGACAATCGATGATCGCTGAAGCGAAACAGCTGAAAACCCGCACCGACTGGAAGGAAGCCAATGCTGCGTTCAAACAATTGAACGAAGCCTTTAAGGCAGTCGGCACGGTTGGTGACCGTGAACAGGATACGCGCCAGTGGGATGAGTTCAAGGAACAGGAGCGGGAATACCACGCACGGCGCTCGGCACATTTCGAGAAGTTGGAGAAGGAGTTCGAACAGCGCGCCCAGGCAAAGGAACGTATCTGCGAAGAAGCTGAATCCATCCAACACTCAAGCGATTTTAAGGCGATGGGCCAACGGTTCCGTGAGTTGATGGATGAGTGGAAAGAGATCGGTTTTGCTGGGCGTGAGCATGAGGAACCACTCTGGCAGCGATTCCAGGGAGCACGCCGCGAATTTAACGAGCGGCGCAAAGAATGGTTCGCTGGCAACGCGATCAAAAAGGAAGAACTGACGGTCAAGGCCGAGGAACTATCCGCACTGGAGGATGCTGCCTCCGCACACCAGCAGATGAAGCAGCTCATGCAGCAGTGGCGACAAGTCGGCTCAGCCGGTCGGAACGAAGATGATGCGTTGTGGTCGAGATTTCGTGCTGCGCAGGAAGATGTGTACCAGCGCAGCAGGGCGATATTCGAGGCACGGCACCAGGAACGGCAACGCAACTACGAGGCAAAACAGGCGCTTGTTGCCGAGGTTGAGACTTTGATCGGCCAGGATTCGCGTGTCGCTACGAGCCGGTGCAAGGAAATTCAGCGAGAGTGGAAGCAGATCGGACCGGTGCCGCGCGATCTTAACGACCAACAGTGGCAGCAATTCCGGGCGGCGTGCGATTCGATTTTCCGAATCGCAAACGCCGAGGGCAAGCGCCGGGTTGAAAATGCCCGGGATCATGCCGAGGCGCAAATCCGCAAGCTCAGCGCCGAAATCGATGAGCACGAGCGCAAAATCGCCCATTGGGAGGGCGTGATCGCCAACCTCCGTGATGGCGACGACGCCGACGAAATCCGTGAGGCGATGCAAGGCAAGATCGCAACCGCCAGGGAACGGATCGAGGTTAAGTTGGGCTGGATTAAGGAACAACACGCCCGCATGACCGAGTTGTCGCGAAAATTGTAGTCAGTCGTTTGGGGCAAAACGTAGGGCGCGGACCCGGCCGCAGCCGGTTGTCCGCCCAATACGTATTTGACCGCCACCCGAACTTCCCTATCCCGGGCTGACAACGGTCTGCACCGGTCAACCCAGGTGTTTTACTCCACGGTGCCCCACGTGGCGGAGAGCACTCGCACCCAGTTGCGATAGCCGAGTTTGAGCAGCGCGTCATCGTCGTAGCCGCGGGAGCGGAGTTCTGCGATGAGGTTCTGCTGCTTGCTGACATCGCTGAGGCCATCCGGCATCAGTGCACCATCGAAATCCGAGCCGAAACCAACCCGGTCAATTCCAATACGATCAACCAGGTAATCCACGTGATCGGCGAGTAAGCCGAGCGGCACGTTCGGATCGCGCCGGGCCTCGGGATCGAAAAACGGCACGTTGTAGTTAATGCCAACCATGCCGTCGCTGTCCTTAATCGCATCCAGCTGCTTGTCGGTGAGGTTACGGGTGGATTTGCAAATCTCCCAGACATTACTGTGCGTCGCCACAATCGGCGCGGTGGTGATTTCGGCGAGATCCCAGAATCCCTTTTCATTGAGATGGCTGACATCCAGCATGATGCCGAGCAGATTACATGCGCGCACGAGTTCTCGACCGCGATCAGTCAGGCCCGGGCCGGTATCGGGGCTTTGATCATGCCCAAATGGCACGCCGTGCGCAAAGATGTTGCTTCTGCTCCATACGGGGCCAAGCGAGCGCAGACCGGCATTGTGATACATCTCCAGCGCGTAGAAATTCTCATCGATCATCTCGGCGCCTTCAAAGTGCATGATGGCGCTCATGATGCCGCTTTCCACGTTCTCTTCCAGATCTTCCACAAACGTCACGATGCTGAGTGGATCGTCTGTCCAGGCGTGCCCATCTTCCTTATCCAGATCGCGCAGCATGTTGCCGCCGCCAGATTCGAGGTTTAGCAACCGGGCAACCATTGCGTTGGCGAACATCTGGGCGTAGGCAAGGCTGGGGCTCCCGTTCTCGTCCTCCAGCTTTACGCCCTCAATGGCCTTGCCGAGCACCGGTTCAAGCTGGGGAGTCCACTTGTCCCCCGGGGTCGGTACGAAGGCCGCGAAGAATCCACCGACGAATCCGCCCTTATTCGCTCGCGGCGCGTCCACATGGCCAACATCGCTGCCGGCGTAGAAATCGCGGCCGGTGTCAATCAGGCTCAGCAGCGTATCATTGTGACCATCAAATACCGGGATCATGGGTTGTTCGCTCATTATCTCTCCTCATCAGGGTGGCGTTTGCAGCCCTTTGGGCCACAGGTCTTTCCGGTATCATGCATGAGATAAGCGAGTTTGGCACGTATGCGCCATGTGCCGATGTACCGGAACAGGTGTTTTCCGGCCAACGAAAGGGAACAATGAATGACGCAGGGAACGCTAAGCGGCAAGACAGCCGTCGTAATGGGTGTGCAGAATCAGTGGAGTATTGCCTGGAAAATCGCCACTGCCCTTTCTGAACAGGGCGCCGATGTGGCCATCACCTACATCGATGATCGTGCGCAGAAAAACGCACAGAAGCTTGCAGACACCGTACCGGGCATGAAGACGTACCAATGCAATGTCAGCAACGATGACGAGATCGCGGCGCTGCGGGAAAGCCTTAAGGCCGATTACGGCAAGCTGGATATCCTCATCCACAGCATTGCCTACGCGCCCGCTGAAGAACTCAACAACCGCTTCCTGGAGACCACCCGCGAAGGATTCAACATTGCACTCGAGACCAGTGCATTCAGCCTGGTAGCCGTTGCGCGCGAGCTCACACCGATTATGAGCGAAGGTAGCAGCATCGTGACGCTAACGTACCTCGGTTCTGACCGGGTATTCCCGAAGTACAACGTGATGGGTGTGGCCAAGGCAGCGCTGGAAAGCACTGTGCGCTACCTGGCTGCCGATCTCGGCGAATCGGGCATCCGCGTGAACGCGGTATCGGCTGGACCAATCAAGACAGCCTCCGCCCGTGGCATCCCGGGATTCAGCAGTATGCAGGAGCAAGCTGTAGAGAAGGCGCCGCTGGGTCAGGTGTTTACGCCTGAACACGTCGCCAATATGGCTGCGTTCCTCTGCAGCGATGGCGCCGCCGGAATTACGGGCGATGTGATTCTGGTGGATGGTGGTTACCACGCGATGGGTGTGTAGACACACCTAATGACGCCACCGCGAACTGGCGCAGTTATCTCGGGCCTCGAACTTCGGATTGAGGCCCGGGTTTTTCTTTTCCTACGTTGAGTAGTGTCCAGTAAATTTGCTGGCACGCTGAATGCACTGATTGATGAGCTGCCAAATTCAAGACGGCAAGAATCAACTCAGTCACCAAGAGGAGGCCCATGTGAAACTCAACCCATTCTCCAAACTCGCTCTCCGTGCCATACCGGGGGCATTTGTACTCAACTCCGGATTTGGCAAGCTGGAAATGGATGACCAGACTATTGCGTATCTGCGTGACGAAGCGGCAAAGGGTATGCCGATGTTCGCGGACATGGAACCTGCGCTCTTCCGCAGAGTGCTTGGTTATGGCGAAATCGCAGTGGGTGCTGCAATGCTCTTGCCGTTTGTTCCCAGCCGCCTTGCCGGTTTGGCTTTGGGCGTATTCAGTTCCGGTTTGCTCCGGATCTACTTCAGCGATCCCGCCAAGACGGAGGAGGATGGCATACGACCATCCGCCGAGGGTATCTCGATGGCCAAGGATTCCTGGCTGGCGGCCATTGCTATTGCGCTCATTCTGAACAAGTAGCTCACACCCCTCGCATCGCAACAACAAACCCGGGCCTCTCGATCAGTAGATCGGAAGGGCCGGGTTTCCCATTCCGTGATCTAATCCATCCTCACAGACAGTGATTCTGTAGCAAAATCCTGGCGAGAAGGGCCGGTTCCTCTGCACTCGTATCGATAGAAGAGCAAACCTCCAACCGCAAACATGCTGACCGGAGCGGTGACTCCGTCACCGAGACCGCCCACACGGATTTCGTTCGAAATCCCGAAACGATCCTACATGCCCAAGATGAGACTTTGTTACCGGCTATAATTGAGTTGTGTACGGTTTCACCGCAACGAGGCAGCTATGACCACCACTCCAAACACCACCAAACTCACTCGCATATTGCTCATGTTGGTCATCTTGATGATGGGTGCGATGTCCGTTGATGCCCAGAACGATGCGTCGCATGTGGCGATTATTGAAGTCGACGGTACCATCACCCCGGCAATGGCCAGTTACGTACGGCAAAGTGTCGCCGAAGCCGAGAACAACGGAGCGGAAGCTATTGTGCTCCGCATTGACACGCCAGGCGGACTCAGCACAGCCATGGACGATATCGTCACCTATGTGCTGGAGAGCGACATCCCGGTCATCGCGTGGGTTGGCCCGGGCAACGCTCGTGCGGCCAGCGCCGGCGTGTATATCACCTACGCTGCGCACATTGCGGCGATGGCACCGGGTACGAATATCGGCTCGGCGAGCCCGGTAGCGGCTGATGGATCCGAAATGACCGAAACCATGGAGGACAAGGTCATCAACGATGCCGTCGCGCGGATTCGCAACCTGGCCCAATTGCGAGATCGCAATGAAGAATGGGCTGTTTCAGCCGTGCGCGACGCCGAGAACATCACCTCCTCCGAGGCGCTGGAGCTTGGCGTTATCGATCTGGTAGCCGGCGATATCTCCACACTACTCAACGAGGTCGATGGCATGACGGTCACCCTCCACACCGGTGAGGAAGTGACACTCAACACAGCTGGCGCAACCACAGAAAACCTCAACATGAACGCATTCGAGCGGTTCTTGCAGTTGATTTCCGACCCCACCATCGCCTATTTGCTGTTGAGTTTCGGCTCGCTGGGCATTTTCCTGGAGCTCAGTAATCCGGGCGGACTGGTACCAGGTATCATCGGCGTTCTCTGCTTTATTCTCGGATTCTATGCCCTTGGCACGTTGCCCGTGAACTGGACCGGCGTGCTTCTGATTGCGCTCGCGTTCGCGTTGTTCTTCATCGACCTCTTCGTCTCGTCGTTCGGATTATTGCTCATCGGCGGGCTGCTCTCGTTCGTGGTCGGTAGCTACATGTTGATCGATGACACGGTGCCCGGCTACAGCGGCGTATCCAGGCCAGTGATTTGGGTGAGTGCTGCCCTGGTTGGTATCAGCGCGATCATCATCGGCACCCTGGTCGTGAGGCTGCAGCGCAGCAAACCAAAGACTGGCAAGAAGTCGATTGTCGGGCAGATCGCGCACGTTCGCTCGCCGCTGGAGCCCGATGGCATGGTGTGGCTGGACGGTGAGCTCTGGCAAGCCACACTGATGGATCCGGACGAATCGGCACCGGCTGGAACTGCCGTGAAGATCGTTGGGGTTGAAGGCGTTCGGCTGAGCGTAGCGATTACAGACGAGGAAGAATCGAACCCGGTGCAATCGACGTCTCGTGGCGAGGGACTGGTTCCTGTGTCCTGAACGTAAAAGCGCGTACCATTCCACAGTAACGAAATGTGCGGCTCACAGGTGTGCCGCCAGATAAGGGAGATTTTATGGAGCTTGTATTAATCGGCGTAGTAGTTGTATTTCTGCTTCTGGTGCTCATTAGCAGCATCAAGATCGTGCAGGAATACGAGCGAGGCGTCGTCTTCCGACTTGGCCGCCTGGCCGGCGCACGCGGACCCGGGCTTATTTTGCTGATTCCGTTCATCGAGCGGATGCAGAAAATGGACCTGCGTACCGTCACAATGGACATTCCAGCGCAGGAAGTCATCACACGGGATAACGTCACCGTACGTGTGAACGCGGTTTCGTACTTCCGCGTAATTGATCCCAACGCTGCCGTCGTAAATGTCGCTGACTACATTCGCGCAACCAGCCAAATTGCCCAGACCACACTGCGAAGTGTGTTGGGCCAGAGCTCACTCGATGACCTGCTCAGCCAGCGTGAACAGATCAATATGGAGCTGCAGCGAATCATTGACGACCAGACCGAACCATGGGGTGTGAAAGTCTCTGTGGTCGAGGTGAAGGACGTTGAGCTGCCGCAATCCATGCAGCGCGCCATGGCCCGACAGGCCGAGGCCGAGCGTGACAAGCGAGCCAAGATCATCCACGCAGAGGGTGAATTCCAGGCTGCCGAGCAACTCGGACTCGCCGCCGAGATCATCAACCAAAACCCGGTTACTATCCAGCTCCGCTACCTGCAGACGCTTACCGAGATTGGTGCCGACAACAACACAACGATTGCCTTCCCGATTCCGATCGATATGTTCCGGTCGATGATGGGTAACAGCGACGCGGGATCAAATCCGAATCCCAATCCGCCGAAGTTCAGCGATTTCGTGAAGGTCGCCGAAGAAGAGGCCGATGCCGAAATTCGGGAAGCCGGAGAAGGCGAAATCCCGCCCGAGCGTGACTTCCCGAAGGCCCGTCCGGAAGACGCGGCCAACCCGGACTTCCCCGAAGGCGGTCCGAACCGCAACGTCTAAACGACGAACAAGCACCTAACCGCCCGGAACCAGTGTTCCGGGCGGTTTTCGTTTTCGGCCCTGGTTGCAGATCGGCTAGTTGCGATCTCTACTTCGCCAAAGGCATGACATAATCCATTGACTTCGGATATCCTACACACAGAAGACCAACAAACGCATACCGCCGTTGGGATGCCCATCGGCAAGCGGGATGCGCCGACGAGCCGTGTATCCCGAAATAACCATGGTGGCTCATCTGCCAGGAACTGAAAGAGAGACTGATGCGTGACGATACCCGAGTGCGAATAAAAACCCTGTCGCTCTCCCCAATCTGGGCTGTCCTTTCTCTCCTGACCATGGTCTTGGCAGGTGCGATGCCCGCGGCGGCCCAGATTCCAGACATGCCAGGTATGGACATTGGGGCAACTACGTGCGTCGCCGACGGAGATTGCTACCAGGAGATCGGCGCGGTATTCAATGTCACATCCCTCGAGGGTGAACTTATCGGCAGTTGTACCCTTGAGGGCAACCGATACGATACGTCGCATATTCAGAGCTGCAAGGTACCTGTTCCTCGATCGACCACCGTCGTCGTCACCATCGATACTTCTACAATCACTCTTGGAACTGCACCACTGGAAAACCCGATCTATTTCGATACCTCGGGTGATCCGGGAGCGGCATCGCACTGGGGTATCAGCTTCAGGAACGAGCCTGTTGGGACGACTGCTTCAGGCGCCTCAAACGTCAGCATTGTCACTATGCAGGCGCAACATGGGGCGTATTACGATGCCTGCTACGTACTGGTGGATTTCAGCAATGAAGGTTGTGATGAGAATCGCGACGGCATGGTCACATTTATGGATGTGCCAGCAGGAACCTATACCGTGCGCCAGACCCGAGACCTCGGCATGACCGCCCATGTACCTGATTTCCAGATCACGGTCACCGGCCAGTCTGCCGACGGCTGGGAATCATTCGAGACATGGGTTACGCACCGGTCGACTGATGCGCAATCGAACCATGTGGCTATTCAAACAACCGAAAACGGCCAACCCGTCACCGATGTGTGCTATGAACTGGTCGGATTCAGCAATATTGGCTGCGATGAAAACGGCGACGGCCAGGTAACATTCATGGATATTCCGTTCGGCAGTTACGTAGTCCGCCAAACGGCCGACCTCGGCCCGAACCGGGTCGTCCCTGACTTCACGATTGAGGTTTCCGATAGCGGACTTCGGAACGGCTGGCTCACATTTCCAACATCGGTAATCACGTCTGCAGAACACGAGCCCATAGATATCTCGTTGATCACGCGTGATCCGGATGATGGCCATCTTCTTACCGATACCTGCTACGTACTCGTGGATTTCAGCAACGAAGGTTGTGATGAAAATGGCGATGGACAGGTGACATTTGCCCAGATTCCACCTGGCACGTACACAGTCCGACAAACCAAAACACCGGCGGGCTATCCCGCAATCAACGAATTCGAGATTCGTGTACTTCCGTTAGGAGACTTGCCGAACGGTGAAATCCTGCAGGTTCCGCTTGGGTTCGTCGTCAAACAGGCGCCGGAACAGAATGCACCAGATACGCTGAACGTCTCAGTCATCCTGATTGACTATGCAACGGGCGAGAAACTCGATACCGGTATATGTGCAGAACTCGTGGGTGCCAGTAATATCGGTTGCGATGAGGACCTGGTCGACGGCCAGATCGATTTTCTCGATGTTCCGGCAGGTGGTCCCTATGAGCTTCGATTCTCCAATATTCCCGACGGCATGCGCGAAGGTGTTGGTATCGATGGGCCCTACGAGGTCTGGATCCAGCCGGAGACGTACCCTTCACCGATTGTGTTTGCGTTCATTCTCTTTGACCAGGTCGAATCCAACAGCATCGTCTCAGGCACGGCCAATGCGACCTTGCTCATGACCATGCGGGGATGCCCGGAAGGGTTCAATCCGAATGTCGACGATTTCTTCGCCAACTGCACTATTCCGCTTGATGCACCGGATGCGTCGTTCCTCTATCACGGTGGCGATGGCCAGGGCGGTATGAACATCATGTGGATGGATCGGAAGCACAATGGCGCGTATATCTTCAACGCCGGCCCCTACACCATGAACGTCACGCTGAGCGGCCTGGCGCCCGTAGTCCGTGACGGTTACACAGTTGTTGGTGCTGACTCGGTGGATGGAGACCAGGCGACAATCAATTTGGTGGATGGCGAAACCCGCGAAGTCTGGGTTTTCTACTACTACCTGCCGTAGCCTGGAGCGTCGGGACTGATCGCGTACCGTGCCCGGTGCCTACCGGTGCCTGTCGTCGTCCAGCCGATCGGATAACAAATCCAGCATCTGGTGTAGTTCACTCGAGTTGTTTCGGCGGGCTGCATCTGTAACCCACCAGGCGATAGCCACTAATTGATAGATATGACTGCGGATATTGAAATCGCGATCGGGCCGCTCTGCGCCGTAGGCTTCAAGAAAGATATTGAACATCGGGTCGCGCTGCGGTTGTAACGCGTCTGCGACAAAAATGCTTTCGGAATACTGATCCGCGAACCGGGCGAATTCCATATCAATGAGGCCCGTAATTTCGGGCTCGTTTTCATCGTTGAAATCCACCATCACATGCCGCAGGCCGAGATCACTGTGAATCAGTCGCGGCGTCTCGATTTCATCCAGCTCAAATGTGTAGCGGTCAACCAGGTCGCACAGCTTCGAGAACGGTTTCACCGGCAGCTTAAACTTGTGAGCATCCGTAAGCAGGCCGGTGGCATCCCACCGGCAGAGCTCGCTCCAGGTGCTATAGCCGACTCCGGGCACTGGTGGACCGAACTCGGCTGAGGTATAGGTATGCAAATCCTGAACAAGTTCCCCGAACTGCCGCCAGAGCGAGCGTGATTGCCCGGGAGTTAGTTGACCGCGGATATTCTCCCACGGCTCACCGGGAATCGCCTCCTGAATAACCCAATCTGCAGCGATCTGGGTACGGGTGAAATCTGTGTGGACTGTCGTCGGAAAAAGATGCCCATGATCGGACCAGAGCGAGATCGCCCGTTGTTCCCGCTGCAACCCCTTGCCACTGAACCAACTTGGCCCGGCATCGACGTCGGCCTCGGTGGGACCAATGCGCAAGTACCAGGTGGAAACGCCATCTGTTACCCGAAAGGTGTTATTAATGGATCCACCAGGAACGGTTTCGATATCTACATCGGTCCAGCCAATCCCGTTCAACAGCGCACGGGCACGGTCGATATCTGGCATTATGGGATCAGTCAATGCGATTTTCTCCTGGCGGCCTATTCGAGAAGTGACACCTTTTCCGCTTGTCAGGCGTCTCATAATTGTACCGGTTCGCCCGCCAACGAACGTTGACAGGAGCAAACATGAAAGCAAAGCGCACACATCTTTCCAGACGATCACTCATCGCAGGAGTCGCGGCTGCGGGTTCAACTCGCCTCGCGTTTGCGCAGGATGAGGCATCCACTCCGGAATCCACGCCGTCGCAACCGCCGATCGAATCCACTACAACCGGCGAATTGCCCAGTAGCGGAGCATTACGGCCCGGCCCCGTCGGCGAAGATTCGCCACTGGCCAGAGCTTCGAACCCATCAGATCCAGTCAACATCATCGTTGAAAACGCCGGCATCAACGCCAGCGTCGAGGTGCAAGATATCGTTGACGGCGTCATGGTCAATCCCTCCGGACCGTGGGTAGTTGCCTGGTACCGCCAGACTGCCACACTCGGCGAACAGGGAAACGTGGTGATGGCGGGACACGTCGACTTTTGGAACGTCGGCCCGTCCGTTTTCTTCAACCTGCGTGACCTGACCGAAGGCGATGAGATTGTTCTCACCGGGGAGGATGAGAGCACCTATACCTATGCTGTGGACTGGGTTGAGACATTCTTGCTGGAGGAACTCACAACCGGTGGCGTGCTGGAAGATGTGAGTGGTCCTACCGAAACACGGAGCGTGACACTCATTACCTGTGGTGGTGAGTTCGATTACGTGAACGGCGAATACCTGAGCCGCATGGTAGTGCGGGCGAGCTTTGTGCCGCCACCGCCAGCCACACCGGATAGTACGCCGGACGCGTAGTTCGGCTTCGGCGGTGGTTCGCGGAAGTTTGTAGTCGCCAAACCCGCATGTCTGGATTTCCAGTTATCCTTACCCCTCTCTCTGCCCTGATTCCCTAGAATTCAGGCAGGAATGAGAGACGGACGCGTTGCCGTCCAAATGAAGGGGCAAAGGAGCTACCGACATGACACGATCCCGCAATAACAAAATGATTTCCGGTGTGTGCGCCGGCATCGCCAATCAACTGGGTATGAGCACTTTCCTGGTGCGGTTCTTCTTCGTTATCGCTGCTGCCATTATCCCTGGTGTCTCCCTGCTTATGGTGCTGGCACTTTACGTGCTGTTGGCATTTGTATTGCCCTGGGATGATGAAGTAACACCGTACCGATTCTAGGAGCAGGGAGGACGAAGCATGAAACTCAATATCACGCTTGATGGACGGCGATTCTTTCGATCCAACAGCGACGCCTGGATCTTCGGTATTTGTGGCGGCCTGGCCGAGCACTTCGGCTGGAACTCGAACGTCGTGCGCGCTGTCTTTGGCATCGGTGCCGTGGCCGTACCGGGAGTGAGCACACTTGGGATCGTTATCCTCTATGTGATCCTTGGCCTGTTAATACCCATGCCAGACCAGGTATAGAGAAATACTGATATTCTTATGCATAACTCCGCGATTCCGGGTACGGTAATCGCGGAGTTTAGTTACGCCCTATGCACGAGGATATGACTTCCCATGGCCGATGTAATCCAGCTTCCCGTTCAGTGTGCCACCTGTGGATTTACCACCAGCGGCACAACGTCTATTTCGTCCTGCCCAAAATGCGGCGGATTGCTGGATGCCGTTATCGATACGGACAGGAAGCTCACCCCGGCCTCATTCGATGCGAAGCGATTTTCACTGGAAGCCACGTCCGGCGTGTGGCGATACCGGGAACTGTTGCCGCAGATCGCTGATGAACATATCGTCAGCCGCCGCGAGGGGAACACGCCGCTCTACTTTCATAACTCACTGGCGGATTACGCCGGCCTGAAACCTGGCGCGATGGGTGTAAAGCACGAAGGGCACAATCCTACCGGCAGCTTCAAGGATCGCGGCATGACCGTAGCCGTGAGCCACGCCAAGAGCGTAGGTGCACAGGTGATCGCCTGCGCCAGCACCGGCAATACCAGTGCATCCCTCGCCTCCTACGGGGCTACTGCCGGAATCCCGACGATGGTGCTGATACCGGACGGCAAGATCAGCATGGGCAAGCTGAGCCAGACACTCGCTTTCGGCGCCACTGTTGTCCAGGTGGAGGGCGACTTCGATGTCGCGCTCAAACTCTTGCGCCAGGTGACAGACGAGTTCGATGTTTATCTCGCCAACTCGGTGAACCCGTTCCGGCCCGAGGGACAAAAGACGATCGTCTTTGAGATTCTCGATGAGCTCGGCTGGCAGGCGCCGGACGTGATCGCGCTTCCGGGAGGAAACCTCGGCAACACAGCAGCATTTGGCAAGGCCGTTCGCGAAGCGCACGCTGTGGGACTCATCGATCGCGTGCCGCAGATCGTTACGGTGCAGGCAGAGGGAGCATCACCTTTCTACAGATACTTCGAAAGCGGTTTCGATCATTACGAGGATATGGCGCCGAACACAATCGCCAGCGCGATCAATATCGGTGCGCCGGCCTCCGTTGACCGCGCCCGCCGCGCCATCCAGGGCACAGGTGGAATCGTCACCATGGTGACCGATGATGAGCTTATGGATGCCAAGGCTGTGATCGACGCCTCGGGGATCGGCTGCGAGCCCGCTTCGGCGACATCGCTTGCGGGAGTTCGCAAGCTGGTGGCTGCGGGCGAGATTAAACAGGATGCGAAGGTTGTCGGGGTGCTGACCGGCAACATCCTGAAAGACACAGACAATATCGTGAAATACCACCTCGACGATATCGATGGCGTTGCTCGTGAACGTGCGAATCGACCGATTCGGATTGAAGCGACGATGGATTCAATGAAGAAGGTACTGGACGATGCGATTCTCGGTTAAGGCACCAGCTACATCTGCCAACCTCGGGCCCGGATTCGATACTGTGGGCATTGCGGTGGATATCTGGAACTCGGCGACCATTGATACGGATAACGGTGAGGAATCCGTGGTCAATACAGGAACCGAAGCGCCGATGCTTCATGGCCGTGAGAACCTGACGCTGAGCGCAATGCGGATGCTCGCCCATGACTTTCGCAAAGACCTTCCCCCGGTATCGATCATTGCCGACACGCTGATTCCGGTCAGCCGTGGCCTGGGATCGTCTGCGGCAGCGTTGACGATGGGCCTGGTCGCCGCAAACCTCCTGCTCGACCTGGGGCTTGATGACGATGATCTATTCGAACGTGCCTGGGCGATTGAGGGTCATGGAGACAATGTTGGCGCTGCTATTTACGGTGGTGCGGTAATGGCGGTGCCGAGCGTACGCGGGATTACGCGCCTGTGTGACACTACGGAGCTCGGCCTGACCTGTATCCTCTTTATCCCGGAAATGACCGGTGCAACGCACGCAGCCCGCGCTGCACTTCCGTTGGAGGTACCTCACGACGATGCAACGGCCAACGTTCAGGCGATTTCGGCCCTGACAGTTGGACTCGTACGGCATGATCACACGTTGATCGGGGCTGGCATGGAAGACAAGCTACACGAGCCGTATCGCGCACCGCTCTTCCCTCACCTGACGCCACTGCAAGAAGTTGCTCGAACCGCGGGGGCTGTTGGCGCTGTACTCAGCGGTGCCGGACCAACCGTGCTGACACTGGTGCACCCGGATCTGGTGGAAAACGTCTCAACCGCTATGGAACGCGCCGCCCGGGATGTCGACACCCCGGGACGGGTGGTTGAGGTCGCGCTGTCGTCAGTCGGGTATCAGGTGGCTGACTAACGTCTTCGAGCACCAGCAGTCCGCCTATTCGAGCGAGTGGGTCGATCCAGCTGGCTGCGATTCGATTCGAGCCGCGCATGTTGGTCTCCAAGTTCCTGCCAAACCCGATCATCATCCCGCTCTAACAGCAGCTCAAAGATGCGCAGCCAAACTTCTGGAGACACCTGGGAAGGTTGGCTTGCGAGTACTCTTCGGACCATTCGGTCAGCAATCACGGATTGCGCGGCGAGACGCGGAAGTGCGGACTTGATCGCCTTCTCCAGTGTCGGTTGCCACGCGGAATAGACTGCCTCAACGAGTTGTCCAAATTTGCGACTGGTTTCCAGCGGAAGATCCGGATGCTGCTTCTGGCTGATACGCATCAACACACACTCGACTCCCGGAGACGGAGAGAAATCCTGTGATCGGAACGAGTGAAGTATCTCCACATCGAAAAAAGGAGCTAGCTGTTGCGCGCGCATGGTTGTTTCTCGGCCGATCATGAATCGTTCGGCGGCTTCTCGCTGGACAATGAGTCGAGCGTCGAAAGGTGGAGCAACGCCAGTGGTGAGCTTGCCGACGATGGCTGCAGTGTGCCGAAAGGGGATGTTCGCGAAGACTCGGTACGGTGTCGTCGGCATTGGGAAGGTTAGTGCATCGCTGGAATAGAGCGTCACATTTTCGGGCAGCGACTCTTTGCGCAGCAAACTGTGCGTTAGCTGCTCGTCCTTTTCGATAGCGATCACATGACCGACCCGCTTCGCGAGTACACGCGTGATGATGCCTTTTCCGGGCCCGATCTCGATAACCGTATCTCGTTTCGAGAACTCGGCGTCGTCCACGAGTTGGCGAACGAGCTTGTTGTTCACCAGAAAATTTTGTGAGTGTCGTATCTGATACTTGTTGTTCCGGGCCATATCTGAACCTCCAGATGGTCTCCATTCCGATTGATGGAAAACACAAAAACGCCGCCTTCATGGATGAAGACAACGAACTCTGGAGCCCTCGGGCTGTGGTTCAGCTATGTTGGCGAATCAGTGGATACGAGATGGAATCTCTACGATGCGCTGCCCTGAACCACGGAGGACTCCGTGACTCTGCGCTATCGGTTAATAGCGATTCCCATACAAGACATCCCTTCTGTATCCATGCCGATACTAGTGGTGACGCCATGCTCTGTCAACTGTAAGACTAGTATTAATAATGTCCGGCCCAAACAGCGTTCAGGCATTTTGCCTGAACTCGTCGACAGGTTGAATGAATGTCAATGTCGCCAAAAATCGACACAGAACAACGCAAGGCGATTGCGAAGCGTAAGTCGCGACTGGAGCTTGTTACGCCACTTGTGCAGGAGTGGGTCAGCATTCCAGAGACTGACACCGCCTTCCTGGTTGCGCGACCGGAGAGTATCGACTCGGTGCTGGATCACGTTATCGACGATCCGGAGCAGAACCTGCCCTACTGGGCGGAAATTTGGCCAAGCGGGATTGCCCTGGCGTCGGAGATCCTGCAGAAACCGGAGTTGGTAAGTGGCCTGCCAGTTATCGAGCTCGGAAGTGGCGTGGGGATCACGGCGGCCGCCGCGATGGTGGCAGGTGCGAACCTGACAATTACTGACTACTGGCCGCTGAGTCTGCTGCTGGCGGAAATGAACTGCCTGCGAGCCGGGCAGGCGGCTCCTCCATCTCGCCAGGTGAATTGGCGCGATCCACGAGCCCACCTGTTACAGGATTCTGGCAAGCAATGGCCGGTGGTATTGGCGGCCGATGTGTTGTACGAACAACGGGACATCGAACCCGTGTTGAATGTCCTGGACCGTATTACCGATCCCGATGGGGTTGTGCTATTAGCAGAACCGGGGCGAGGTCCCGCAAAAGAGGCGATGGAGCTGGCTGCAGGGCGTGGATGGCAGATGCAGACGCGGCAGTATTCGGGTCCGTGGCCGGACCCTAAAGAGGCCGATGTGGTTGTGACCGTGCACACCATGAAGCGATCATAATTGTTTGATCATTGACACCCTTATCCAGAATGTGTACAAACATGTCAGCACATCATAAGGCGCCGTGATCTGCTGCAAAATGCTGACACCGATGGCACGATTCGAACACGTATACCGAACGTGCTGGGTCATAGGGCGCTTCTGAGGCGGGAACCGGATGTACCGGAGCAACTCGCCTCTGTATCGGTGAAGGAGCATACCGATGGCTCGCATTATCTTCGACAACGTTACCAAGGTGTACCCTGGTGGCGATACCGCAGCTGTTGACAAACTGAGCATGGAAATCGACGACGAGGAATTTCTCGTAGTCGTCGGGCCATCCGGTTGTGGCAAGTCCACTGCCATGCGCATGGTCGCCGGTTTGGAAGAGATTTCCGATGGTCGCATTATCATTGGCGATCGCGTGGTGAATGATCTTCCACCGAAAGATCGCAACGTAGCCATGGTGTTCCAGAGCTACGCCCTCTATCCGCACATGAGCGTGCGCGATAACCTCGCCTACCCGCTGAAGTTGCGCAAGGTCCCCAAGGCCGAGCGTGAGCAGCGCGTGCTTGAGGCAGCTCGCATTCTCGATATCGAGCAGTATCTCGACCGCAAGCCGAAGGCACTCTCCGGTGGTCAGCGTCAGCGTGTAGCCCTCGGTCGCGCAATTGTGCGTAACGCCGACGTCTTCCTGATGGACGAGCCGCTCTCCAACCTGGATGCCAAGTTGCGCGTGCAAACTCGTGCCGAGTTGGTAAAGCTGCACGATCGCGTTCGCACCACCACTATCTACGTGACTCACGACCAGACCGAAGCCATGACCATGGGCGACCGTATCGCGGTTATGAGCCTTGGCGTGCTGCAGCAGCTGGATACGCCGCAGAATCTCTATGACAACCCCGATAACAAGTTCGTTGCCGGTTTCATGGGATCTCCTGCGATGAACTTCGTAGATGTCACCATCGAAGAAGCCGATGGCCTGCTGTATGCCGCCAATCCGGGCTTCCGCATGCGCATTCCGGATAACAAGGCCGTGAACCTTGCCGAGTACAAGGGACGTCAGGTCACGATGGGCGTCCGCCCCGAGCACATCGTTGAACAGAGCCGGGTTCCAAGTGGCGCTGTTCCTGAGGATGCGTTTATTCCAGTAACGGTCGACGTGGTGGAGCTGTTGGGTAACGAGATCTTCGTGTACCTCACCACTCGCAACAGTGTCCTCACTGCCCGAATGGATCCGGACCTGAAGCTGGAGCGTGGCCAGGAGATCAAGATCGCGCTGGAGCCGAGCAAGCTTCACTTCTTCGATCCGCAGACAGAAGCCAATATCCGATAACATCGGAAGAAATAAAGTACGGCTGGTAAAGTGGAAGCGGCAGGACGATCGTGTTCTGCCGCTTTGCCTATTCATTAACCGGGCTGAATATGTCTCTTAACGATCAGAATGTGCAAGACGATCTCCTGAGGATCTTGCTCAACCTGCCAACTTCCAGAACCAGGTTCACCAAAAGCCAGCGTGCCTATGCAGAAGTTCGCAAGGCGATAGTGACACATAGCCTGCCGGCACATACTCCGCTTGACGAGGCGTATTTACAGTCCCAATTTTCTGTGGGTAGAACGCCATTGCGAGAAGCACTCAAACGGCTCTCTCACGAGGGACTCTTGACCTGGACCTCCCACCAGGCTCCATCTGTTCGGGATGTCAGCATGCACGAGATGCAATACCTGTATGAAACGCGACGCATGCTCGAACCGACCATTGCCGTACTTGCTGCACGCCGGGCTACCGATGGTGATCACGAGAGAATCAACACGTTCAATACGGCCCTCGTTGACGCATCTGTATCTGGTGACGTGTACAGGTCCGTGGAGAGCGACTTTGCACTTCACAATGCAATCGCCAGGGCAACTCAAAACCGCTTCCTGGCGGAGGCCAGCACGGCCCTTAACCTTCAAAGCCTGAGATTGTGGTATCGCAATCAAACCGTTCATGGCATACGAACGATCCATAAAACACATACAGCGTTGGTTGCGGCGATCATATCGGGTGATGAAAAAACCGCCGAAGATCTCGCCAAAGCTCATATTCAATCGTCACTGGAACGCCAGACCACCGCGTTGAATGAGTTTAGTAGTTATGACCCCACCTAGATTCAGAGCATTGCGTTAATTCACACCCTCCTGTACGCTGTGGACAATCGTCAAAAGAACGTGATTATCGGCCGAAGGCGTTCGATATATCGCAGATACATCAGGAGGGACCCTTATGCGCGCCGCCGTAGTGCAACTACACGTAGTACCCAACGTCGATGAAAACCTCGCCACTGTCTCCGAACTCATTCGAGACGCAGCGAAAGCCGGCGCAACGCTGATTGTTCTGCCGGAAATGGTGGACTTCAGCGGAGATAAAGAGCAGGTTCCGAATATCAAAACCGATATTCCAGGCCCTGTGTCAAACCACTTTGCAGATCTCGCAAAGGAACTAGGTGTCTGGCTCCAGGCTGGTTCCATTCATGAGAATATCCCCGGCGACGACCGAACCTACAACACAGCACTGCTCTTCAACCCGCAAGGCGAAGAAGTAGCCCGGTATCGCAAGCTTCACCTTTACGATGTGCAGATTCCCGGCCGCGTTGATGCCAAGGAAAGCGCGACCATCGCGGCGGGCTCGGATATCGTAACTGCCGATATCGATGGCCACACCGCCGGACTCACCATTTGCTACGACATCCGATTCCCTGAGCTTTATCGAGAACTGGCAAACCGGGGCGCAGAAATCGTCTTCTTGCCAGCCGCATTCATGCTCTACACCGGTAAGGACCATTGGCAGCCGCTTATTCAGGCTCGCGCTATTGAAAACCAATGCTTCATGTTGGCCAGCGGTACCCAGGGCGTGTACCCGGACGGGCGAGCCACATATGGCCGCAGCATGATTGTGGATCCGTGGGGAACGGTACTGGCAACAGCCGGGGATGGCAATGGATTCGCCATTGCAGACCTCGACTTTGAGTACCTGAAGCGGATTCGCACAGAGCTTCCCAGTCTCGCCAACCGACGAAGGGAGGTACTTGGATAACGAATCTCAGTCGAGGTGAACCGATCGATTAAATCAAAGGCGAAAGGAAAACCGAAATGACGTTCCAATCCTCCAAACTCACACGCCGCTCCCTGGTCACAGCCGGTTCAGTTGCTGCGGGTGGCCTGCTGATTCCAAAAGCCAGCGCGAAACCCCGCATTACAATGACTTCGGCCCGAATGGCCCAGGATGAAGAACCACAACCGGGTGGCGAGCTCATTTTCGGCCTCTCCACTGACCCATCGAACTTCGAACCTCACGTGAGTACCGGGGCGGCGTCTGCCTCTGTTAAGCAGATGGTTTACAGTACCCTGCTCCTTACCGATGAGAATGAGAACCTGATTGGTGACCTGGCCGAAGAATTCGGCTGGGTTGATGGCAACAAGTATGAGATCAAGATTCGCGAGGGAGTCACGTTCCACGACGGATCTGACTTCACCGTTGACGATGTTGTGTACAGTCTCAGCCGTATTCAGGATCCGGAAACCGCCGCTACAAACGCTTCGTACTTCGATGAAGTGACGGATATCTCTGCGGTTGACGATCGTACTGTCCACATCACGTTCAATCGCACCTTCGCAGCCTTCCCGCTTCTCCTCGCCAATGCAAACAGCCTTATTGTTTCACAGGCCTGGATGGAAGCCGGGAACGATCCGATGACAGATATGATGGGCACTGGCCCATTCAAATTCATCGAGCGCGTGCCAGGTGTATCAATCACCGTTGAGAAGAACCCGGATTACTTCCTGGAAGGTTTGCCATATCTGGATTCCATCGTCTTCCAGCCAATGGAAGATGACACCACTCGGATGACTGCTCTGCGCTCCGGCAGTGTGGATTTCGTGGATTACGTTCCGTACACCCAGATGGATGTGATCGCCGATGATCCGAACTTCACCTTCGCGTCAGACAGCACCACCGGCTGGGGTTGGATTGGGTTCAATCATGAGATGGATCCCGCAACCGACGTCAATGTCCGTAAGGCCATTGCCCACGGAATGGACCGCGAGACCATGGTAACCACGGCGTTTGCCGGACACGGCTCGCCAATTACAGGTGGCCTCATTCCCGAAGGAATGATCGGTTATTCGCCAGATCTCGAAGGCACGTTTAACGGCGATTACGAGCTGGCAAGTTCGCTGCTCGACGAAGCCGGAATGAATCCGCTCGAAATCGACATGGTCAGCACTTCGAGTTACTCGGTCATTCAGCGACCGGCTGAGGCCGCCCAGGCCGAACTCCAAAACGCCAACATCACGGCGAACCTGGAGTTACAGGAATGGCTGACCTTCCGTCAAACCGTTGCCGATGGAACCTTCCCGACCCACGCATGGGGTACGTCGTTCAACTACGGTGACCCGGACTTCCTCTGGAATTACATGCATAGCACTGGTAACTCCACACAGTGGTTCAACTTCGCCGATGAGGAGCTGGACAGGCTTCTGGAAGAAGGTCGGTTCGAAACCGACGAGTCACTGCGCGACGAGATCTATCACGACGTTCAGGTTCGGGCAGCAGAAGTTATACCGATCATCTTCACCATCCGCCGTACCCAGGGCGAAGCCATGGCCAACTACGTGAAGGGCTATACGCACCTGACAACCTGGTCGACCATTACGCTGCGTGAGACCTGGCTGGATAGATAGAAATGGGACAGTTCATCGCACGACGCATGCTGACTCTCCTGGGACAGCTCCTGCTGGTTGCGACGATTGTCTTTCTCATGCTGAGGCTCGTGCCGGGTGATCCGGCACGAGCAATCCTTGGTGAGACAGCGTCTGAAGACCAGGTGAGCGCTATGAGAGAGAATCTCGGCATTAATCGTCCGATTTGGGAACAGTACATCGAGTGGCTTGGCAGGGCGATACAAGGTGATTTGGGGGAATCAATTATCACCGGTCGCAGCGTGTCGGCGGACATCATGGATCGTTTTTGGAACAGCGGTGAGCTGATCCTGATTTCCGTCGTTGCCTCACTCGTAATCGCTATTCCACTGGGAACCATCGCGGCAATTCGGAGAAACCAGTTTGCTGATCTCGCACTAAGCTCGTTGGCAATGCTTGGGCTTTCTATTCCTGGCTTCGTGATTGGTACGGTCTTCGTTCTGCTGTTCGGGTTGAAGTGGGGCATCCTGCCACAATCACGCTTCATTAGCTGGGGCGACGATCCTGTGGGTCACATGCGGCTGCTGATTCTGCCGAGCCTGACGCTAGCCATAAGTAACGCAGCCGTTTTATTACGGATGATGCGGTCCAGCATGCTGGAGGTTCTGCGCCAGGACTTTGTGCGCACGGCGCGTGCAAAGGGTCTGAAAGAAACACGAGTCATCGGAGGCCATACACTTCGAAACGCCATTAATCCGGTCGTGAGCCTTGTGGGCCTGGAAATAGCCACCCTTCTCGGAGGAATGGTTATTGTGGAACAGATCTTCAACTGGCCAGGGTTGAGCTCACTCCTGCTTTCCGGGGTAACTTCTCGCGACTATCCCGTGGTTCAGGGCGTGGTACTGGTAATTGCCGTCGTGACGATCGTAGTGAACGTCATTGTGGATATTACCTACGCACTACTTGACCCACGAATTCGCCTGACGTAGGAGGTTTCATGATGGCTGCAACCACACTTTCACAAGAAGCCTCCGGGAAGGGAGCGGCAAAAACACAGAACCATGCGCTTCAGATCATTCGTCGACCGCGCGTACTTATTCCACTGGCGTTCCTGGTACTGATGGCGATTATCAGCCTGGCAGCACCATTGGTGGCGCCGCATAGCCATATGCAGCTACTCGATCAGCCGCTGATCTCCCCAGGTGATGACTATCTGTTGGGAACGGACGACTTTGGGCGTGACGTGCTCAGCCGGCTCATCTTCGCTGGGCGCGTATCCATGGGGGTGGCTCTCGGTTCAGTCGCAATCGCGACGTTCTTCGGGGTCGTACTCGGACTCATGGCCGGGTTCTTCCGCGGACCAGTTGAGTTCGTGATCATGCGAAGTATGGATCTGCTGCTCAGCTTCCCAACCATTGTGTTGGCTATTGCCATGGTGGCCTTTCTCGGCCCGAGTATCCGCAACCTCATCATTATCATCGGCATCATCTACATCCCGCGCTTTGTACGTGTGGTATTTGGATCCACCCTGGTTCTGGGAGACAGTGACTTCGTACACGCTTCACGGGTAATAGGCTCCAGCAATGCTCGCATTCTGCGAACTGCGATTCTGCCGAATGTGATGGCGCCGATATTCGTCCAGATCTCGTTGAGCCTCGGCTTTGCGATTTTGGTCGAGAGCGGTCTCTCGTTCCTGGGGCTCGGGGCCCAGCCTCCAACACCCAGCTGGGGCAACATGATTTCCGCGGCCAGGCCATTTATGGAGCAATATCCGCATCTGCTGATTTTCCCTTCAATCGTCATCGGCCTAACCATTCTCATGCTGAACACACTCGGAGACGGACTCCGGGATGAACTTGATCCGCGACTACGTGGTAGCCGCTAGAGGAGGTAGATCTTCATGTCATTGCGCACCAAAGAACTCGGGCGCCTGAGCTTCTCGGAAGTAGGAGAAGCAGCCGAACAACGGCCAATACTGCTCATACCCATGGGCACTGTTGAACAGCACGGTCCGCACATGCCGGTTAATGCCGACAATATGGTGGCAGAATTCGTCGCCAAAAACGCTGCAGAAAAGACCAACGCCGTTTGGGCACCGGGCGTGAACTACGGCTGCTCCGATGTATTCCGCAATTTCCCTGGAACCATCTCTGTGGGTCACGATACGCTCGCCGCCCTGCTGGAAGAAATCTGCGAAGGCTACATCGCATCCGGCTTTCGGCGAATCATTTTCGTGAACAACCACGGTGGCAACGAGATCGTTGTAGAGCGCATTGCCCGCATTCTCCGCAAGCGACATGGCATTCTGGTGGGCAGCATTTATCCATGGTCGCTTGGCTATACGCTTATGCGAGACCAGTACGAAGACGTGGACAAGGCCTATGGCCATGGTGGCGAACCAGAGACGTCCGCCATGCTGGCGATGTTCCCCGAGGACACCACTATGGAGCGTCTCGAAACGGGCACATTCCACAATTTCCAGGGCTGGGAGCCAGCTGGTTACTCCAAAGTGAAGGTAGCAGGTCAGCCTGTACCCGGCACGATCTACTTTGAGAGCGACGATATCGCCTCCAATGGTGTAACCGGAGATGGATCTGGCGGTACAAAGGAACGCGGAGAGGTTTGGATCGAACGCGTGGTGGGATTCGCGGTTGCGTTCATCAATCAGTTCGACGAGTTGACCAACGACCAGGACTGGGCAAAATAACAGTTGGATTGCAATACGTTTACGAAGCGCATCCTCGGCGATCATGTCGAAGATGCGCTTTCTTGTTTACTCCTGCTCCTCCGGCCACAATTCATCCCAATCGCGCAGGATCGGGGAGTCGTTGAGTTCGATGAGTTGGGTATCAGTAATGTAATGACCCGGGTTGCCGCTGGAGATCGTGGCCATGATCGTCACCACGGTGCTGTCGTCGACGAACACGTATTCCAGCACAGCGAGTTCGTTGTCTGCAGTCCAGGTGGCCAACAACAATCGATCGTCGCTAATCACGCTTCCTACATAGCCGGGGTACCGACTTTCCCGTGCGACGATATCCTCGAAAAATTCCTGCCGGTTGGTTTCGGTGGTGGAACGACCATTAAACGAAACAACGGTTCGGCCGGAATCCGAGATGAGGCTGAACTCACCGATGGTGGAACCGGTTGCAGACATGTCTTCCCATCCGGAGGGATACGTCACGCTGTAGCCACTGGATTCGCTGATGTACTCACCATCATCCGCCTGCTCCCTGGAGAGGTGCGCATCCCGCTGGAGTCGTGAACGATCATTGAGCGGATTGGGCCCGTTACCAGGCGCGGGTGCGGGCGCTGAATCCGCCGGCGATTCCACTGCGTCGGTTGGGGATATCTCACTCGAATCAGGTGCCGGTTCAGCTTCGGCGGCTGAGGATTCCAACTCCAATTGGGTGGTGACGGCTTCGCCATCCTCTCCGGCGAACACTGGTTCACCGTCGACGATGATCTCTTCCTGCATGGCACTAAGGGAAACGGGGAACGCCCGCACTGGCGCTGCGGCGAACTGCATGGTGGGGCCGGAACCTTCCGAGGCCGGATCGACGCGAAGGAAAAGCACGAAATCGATGCCAGATAGCTCGATAAGATGAGCGCCCCGGAACGCGCCATCGTCATCCTCCCATTCAACAGAGTGTGTCGGTGGAGCATCGAACTGATTTATCAACACGCCAGAAAGGCTTTGATACACCGCACCCAGGCTCAGATTCAGGTCCTCGTCATGAATGAACATGACGGCGTAAATCATGATCTGCCCCTCGAGCATGACCATGGTGGAGAACTCGTCCTCCGAGACCAGGCTGGCAGTCCAATTATCGTTCCACGACATTGTGTGATCACCGGATTCGGTGACGAAATCGGTGCCACTTAACGTTTGGGCAGATGATGACAGGGGATACGAAACCACCATAATCACGGTCAATATCATGAGGGTAAACCGTGTGAACCGGGCATGATTGATCATTGTGAGGGCGGGCGACGTCGTTCCCATAGATGTCCTTCTCATACGACGTTTCAGAGTACGGCTACCCGTCCCCAACGTCTCGTCCCGACGTTGTGGATATAGGTCCTCTTGCTGCTTAACGTGATAACGCGCTGTTCGGTTCCCGTCTACACCAACATGTATCCGCATGCCGGGTATTGCACATACCAACAGTTGGCTGTGACTTGCCGGGGCAACGGAACACCCGCCGACTCGCTTGCGCAAATCGGCGGGTGTCAGAAATCGTTATTCGTATTCCGGCATATCGAGGAAGATCGGTTCTTCCGTACGAGTTCTCTTGAGCTCGTAGAAGCCGTCTACCTGGGCCAGTGCAAGCAGGCCATCCCACATGAGGCCGGCCTGTTCACCTGTTGGTGGAGGTGTCATCACCGGGCCGAAGTAGGCACTTGTGCCACCGCCCTTGCGGGGGAAGTGGATAACCGGCGTTCCAACATCGTCACCTACGGCATCCATACCAGCGTGGTGGCTCTTCTTGAGAGCTTCGTCCAGGCTGGAATCGTCGGCGCGCTTCACGAGGTCTTCGCTGAGACCGGCAGCTGCAACAGCCTGCTTGTAGGAACTGCTGCTGAATCCGCGCTTCTGGTTATGGCGAAGGGTGGCGAGCTTGAGGTAGTACTCGCGCAACGCTTCCTTGCCGCCCTCCTGCTCCACTGCGATAGCAAGGCGGACAGGGCCGTAGCCGTTTTCCATCATCTTGCGATAATCGTCGCTAAGCCCCTCTCGACCGAGGTTCAGGTAGCTGAGGCTCATTATGTTGAAGCGGGTGCGAACTTCGCGCACCTTCTCTACTTCAAGCATCCACTGCGCCGTCATCCATGCCCATGGGCACATGGGGTCTACCCAGATATCGACTTCCTGTTTCATTTATCCACTAATCCTTCCAAATACGCGAATGCGCGCGCAATACACTGTGATCAGCTAATGCTGCGCTCTATCCTACTTACTAATAGTAACACGGGTTAATAAAGAAGCCCTGTTCAGCATCGACCTGCGTGGGGAACTGGTGGCCACACTCTTGCATTCTTTTGAAGAGAGGAGAGCATGCGCATTGATCCTTTCTTAATACGGTCAAACGAGCCGTTTTCGTCATTAGTGCATAACAATTTGACGCCAACAGGGTTTGGGGGAAAGATTATTCACCAGAACGAATTAGCGATCTGTTGCAGTTCGGATGATTACTGCCACCTCGGTACGCTCCTTTCCTTCAAGTGGAGGACGAAAGAAGGTACCCAGTGGACTCGTTACTCCATGAGTACTGCTCATTTGGGAAAGGGACTCCCGTCATGATGAATCGACGACAGTTTGGCAAGATGCTCGGAGTGGGAACTATCGGTTCGGTGCTGGCCAGCGCACCATCGACATTTGCGCAAGATGGCAATACCCTGCGGCTGGCGACAACCGTATCGGACCTGCAATCCGTGGACGCCCATTATGCAGTGGGCACGCAGGATCGCATTGTGGCCGACCTCGTCTACAGCGGACTCATCCGGTTCAAGCCAGGAACAGAAGATGAGTTTGAAGTTGACCTCGCCGAAGAGATGCCGGAGGCGGTTGAGAACGAAGACGGCACGCAAACCTGGACCTTTGTGCTGCGCGAGGGTGTGATACCGCACCCGATCGACGGCGAAGCCCTGCCGGAACTTACGGTTGCTGACGTTCTCTTCTCATTTGAGAAGGCGGCAGACCAAAACAGCTCTGCCTTCAGCCACGACTACGAAAACTGGGTATTCGAGGCCGACGAAGATGCCCGCACATTCAGCATCACCGTGCCCCATCCGATTTCTCCCCTGCTCTTCTACCCGAAGGTCGCGAACTTCTCCGGTGGGCTCATCATCCCGAAGGCGGCGTACGACACACTCGAAGCGGATGGGATGATCACGCATCCTGTCGGCACAGGGCCGTTCATGTTCTCCAACTATGTGCCACAGAACCAGTTTGAGCTTGTCGCCAATCCGGACTTTTACCGTGGTGCGCCAGAACTGGATGGCGTGCACGTGGTTTACCTCTCTGACCCAACGGCACGCGAACTCGCCCTGCAAACCGGTGATGTCCATGTGGCCGACGGAATTCGGGAAATGAGCTGGGTTGAACGGATGGATGAAGCGGACGATACCGCGGTCGATGTGTTTGGAGTCGCGGAATCCCTCAATATCCACCTCAATACCGAGCATGAGATCCTGCAGGATATCCGCGTGCGAGAGGCGATCGTGAAAGGCATCAGCCGGGAAGGACACGTTGCCATTGCAGGCTCCCCCATTTCGGAGCCGCAGTACTCTGTGACATCGGCCAACAACGTGCCCGGCGGAATCAGCGAGGAAGAAGCTGAAGAGGCGGGCGTCAATTATCAGTACGACCCCGAAGGCGCTATCGAGCTCCTGGCCGAAGCGGGGTATCCAGACGGATTCGAACTGGATCTGGTCGGATCCGAGATGGACGTCTATCGCATTAATTACGAAGTCCTCCAGGAGGAGATGCGGCAGATCGGTATCACTGTAAATCTGGAGATCACGCAGCACGCAACCATGCACGACCTGATTCGGGAGGATCGCAACGCAATCATTCTGTACAGTGTGCACCGACCGAATCCGGATATCTTCCTCACCCAATTCTTCACGAGTGACGGGGGCGCGACCAACTTCTCCAAGTTCACCGTGGACGAGCTTCGAGACCAGGCCCGGCTTGAGACTGATCCCGAGGCGCAGGCCGAGCTATGGAAGCAGGCGAATATCGAAATCCTTCGCAACTTCGCGGCATTTGCACCGATGTACACCAACCAGGTGTACGCACGGCGCGCGAGTGTTGATTACGGCCATGAGCTCAAGTCGAATCCGGCCTATTACCCCGGTATTAACGAGGCAACAACCATGGACGACGAATAAAGCCCACCAACTCTATTGACGGTTCCCCTCATTCATGGCAATGTGATGCTAACCAACCAATCGAATGTGGAATGGATGCGCCCTCCTGATGGGAGGGCGCAACGGCATTGATGTCACCACGGGGTGATGCGGCCGGCATTCCGAACAGTTAATGAGGAGGATCGGTACATGATTACTCGCAGGCAATTCGGACAGATGCTCGGCGTCGGATCACTCGGAACCATTCTCGCAAAAGCACCCTCAGCATTTGCGCAGGAAGAGGATAATATCCTCCGCCTCGCCACCAACACCTCAGACCTCGCAAACCTGGACGCCCATTACGCTACCGGTACACAAGACCGCACAGTGGTGGATATGGTGTACAACGGCCTCATCCGTTTTGTGCCCGGCAAGGTAGATGAGTTCGAGCCAGACCTCGCCGAAGATATGCCGGACGTTACAGACAACGACGATGGCACCCAAACCTGGACATTTGTGCTGCGCGAAGGCGTGATGACACACGCTGTTGAAGGCGCCGAAAGCATGGAACTCACCGTAGCTGACGTGCTCTTCTCATTTGAAAAGGCCGCCAACGGAGATACATCGGCCTTCGCCGCAAACTACCTCGACTGGGAGTTTGAAGCCGATGAAGAAACGCGAGAGTTTCGCATCACGCTGCCGGAGCCAACATCGACCTCACTCTTCTACCCGAACGTCACCAACTACTCCGGTGGTCTCATTATTCCGCAAGCCATATACGAGGCACTCGGAGCCGACGGGATGGTGACACACCCGGCTGGCACCGGTCCGTTTATGTTCAGCAACTACGAACCGCAGAACAATATCGAATTGGTGGCGCATGAAGATTATTTCCGCGGCACCCCACAGCTGAACGGGGTACAGGTGCTGTACCTGCCCGATCCAACTTCACGCGAACTCGCTTTGGAAGCAGGCGATCTCGAGGTTATTCGTGGAACGCTCGAGAGCAGCTGGGTCGACCGGATCAACGAAACCGATAACCTGACTGCAGACGTCTTCGGTGTGGGCGAGGTTGTTTGGTTCAACTTCAACACCGAGCACGAAATCCTGCAGGACATCAAGGTGCGCGAGGCGATTGTGAAAGCGATTAGCCGCGACAGTCACGTTGGTGTTGCTGGCGAGCCGATTACGCAACCTGTTTACTCGGTGATTCCAGCCGACTTCATGCCTGGCGGCCTCACCGAGGAAGAAGCCGAGGAAGCCGGTGTTAACTACCAGCAGGATGTGGAGCAGGCAAAACAACTCCTGATCGAGGCAGGGTACGAGGATGGCTTCGAGCTCGACCTGGTTACTTCAGAGCAGCCAGACTACCGTTCGAACTATGAAGTGCTGCAGGAAGAACTCCGCCAGATCGGCATCACGGTGAACCTTGAAGTGGTTCAACACGCGACCATGCACGAGCTGATTCGTGAGGATCGCAACCCGATCACCATCTATATCGCATATCGTCCCACTCCGGATATGTACCTCACCGCATTCTTCAGTTCGGATGGCGGTGTAGAACGGTTCTCCAAGTTCGACCTGGATGAGCTCCGCGATCAGGCCAAGGCAGAGACCGATGCCGATGCACAGGCAGAGATCTGGAAACAGGCAAATATCGAGATCCTGCAAAACTACGCAGCGTACGGCATCATGTACATCAACCAGGTGTATGCACGCAAGAACTCGGTCAATTACGGACACGACCTGGAGGCGCTCATCAGCCTCTATCCGGGTATTACCGAGAACACAACGCTGGCCAGCGACGACTAATATCTGGCAAGACACGGGATTGCTGGGACGGCTACATGAGTGGCCGTCCCGTTTCAATTAACGCATGCGCAGAATGACTCAATAGCCTCTCGAAGATTTTTACGCTACACTAACTTCACTCAAAGATTATTCAGGTGACGAAGGAGTCATGACGCGCGGCCGCAAGCTCGTGCTTTTCCGCATTCGCGGGTGCATTGCCAGCTGGTTGCGTCGACCTCGGCGACTGAATGTCTGATTGAGGCGAACTACGCCGAATCGGCAAGGAGAGCAGTAATGGGAATGAATCGACGAGAGTTCGGTCAGCTTATCGGTATGGGCGCATTTGGCGCTGCGTTTGCGCAAGCACCCGCTGCTTTTGCACAAGATGAAGCCGTTGTCCGTATGGCGATGAACACTTCAGATATCGGCACCATGGATCCTCACTACGCTTCCGGCACGCAGGATCGCGCTACGGTCGATATGATTTTCAATGGACTCGTGCGCTTCGTACCTGGAAAATCGGATGAGTTTGAAGCCGACCTGGCAGAGGAAATCCCCGAAGGCGTCGAGAATGACGACGGCACCCAGACCTGGACGTTCACGCTTAAAGAAGGCGTGATGACTCACAGTATCGAAGGTGTGGAGCCTGTAGAACTCACGGTTGATGACCTGCTGTTCTCATTTGAAAAAGCCTCAAATCCGGATTCATCAGCGTACGCCGGAGACTACGAAGGCTGGTCGTTCGCGGCCGGTGAAGGTGATCGGGAATTCCAGATCACGCTTGATCTCCCGGTATCGCCTTCCCTCTTCCTGCCGAAGGTTGCCAACTACTCTGGTGGCTATGTTATCCCCCAGGCTCCGTTTGAATCGGTTGGTGCCGAAAGCTTCACCACCAAGCCGGTGGGAACGGGACCATTCGCATTCGATCAGCACAACTCACAGGTGGACGTGCAACTTGTAGCCCATCAGGACTTCTTCCGTGGTGCGCCGCAGCTCGCCGGCGTGCATGTGGTGTTCCAGGCAGATCCCACATCTCGCGAGCTCGCCCTGCAATCCGGCGACCTGGAAGTAATCTACGGTGTGCCTGAAGCCGCCTGGCTGGAGCGCATGGATGCCGAGGAAGACCTCATTGGCGATGTCTTTGGCGTTGGCGAGGTAGGGTTCGTCAATCTGAATGTCGAGGATGAAATCCTGTCCGATCCGCTGGTGCGCGAAGCGATTATTCTTGCCATCAATCCGGATAACCACGTGGCACTGGCCGGTGAGCCGGTTGGGCAGCGGGTCTACTCGGTGGTTCCGGCCCACCTCATGCCGGGAGGCCTCAATGAGGAGCAGGCCAACGAAGCCGGTGTGAATTACGAGCAGAATATCGAACGAGCCCAGGAACTCCTGGCCGAGGCCGGATACCCGGATGGGTTCGAGATGGACCTCATCTCCTCCGAGATGGATTCCTATCGCGCTCGCTACGAAGTGCTGCAAGAGGAACTCCGTCAGATTGGCATCACCATCAACCTGGAAGTCGTGCAGCACGCGACCATGCATGAGCTCATTCGCGAAGGGCGCAACCCGCTCACGGTATACGTCGCATACCGACCATCGGCCGACACCTATCTAACGCAGTTCTTCTCCACGGATGGAGGCGTTACGAACTTCTCCAACTTCACGGTGGATGAGCTTCGGGATCAGGCCCGAGCCGAGACCGATGACGAAGCCCAGGCCGAACTGTGGCGGCAGGCGAATATTGAGATTTACGAGAACTTTGCTGGCTATGCACTGGCCATCAATAACCTGGTGTATGTTCGCAACGCCGATGTGGATTATGGCCATGAACTCAATGCGGTTCCGCAGCTATATCCGGGCATCGACGAAACCACGACCTTTGGCGGTTAGTGCTATTTCACAGGAAGGGTGACCAAATGGTCACCCTTCCTGGTGTATTACCGAACCTCTGCACGTCTTCTGTGGACGAACCTTGTCGAAATGTGGCACCATAACGTAACTGAACGAGTATCGAGCTGACAATGAAGTCGCAGGCAGCGGGCGGATGTCCGCACTATCACTGCGGATGCGGAAGGTATGGACCATTCCAAAAGCCGTATGCGCTGGTAGTAAGGTGCGAGTTCAAAAGAATCAATTCAAGTACTACTTTCAAGGAGAGAACGAATGGCTTTTACACGTAGGCAGTTTGGTCAACTCATCGGTGCAGGTGCCCTGGGCGCAGCAATGGCCAAGGCGCCAGGTGCGTTCGCACAGGATGGCAATACGCTTCGCATTGCCATGAACACCTCCGATATCTCGACGCTCGATCCACACTTTGCGTCTGGTACGCAGGACCGCGCAACCGTCGATATGATTTTCAACGGCCTTGTCCGCTTCGTGCCGGGTACCTCGGATGAATTCGAGGCCGACCTTGCCGAAGAAGTGCCAGAAGGCGAAGAGAACGATGACGGCACGCAGACCTGGACCTTCACGCTGAAGGAAGGCGTGATGACACATTCCAGCGAGGCTGCGGAATCCGCCGAGCTCACTGTGGATGACCTCGTCTTCTCCTTTGAAAAGGCAGCTAACCCGGATACATCCGCCTATGCTGGTGACTACGAAGGCTGGAGCTTCTCCGCGGGCGAAGGCGAGCGAGAATTCCAGATCACGCTCGAAGATCCGGTCTCCCCGGCACTCTTCCTGCCGAAGGTTGCCAACTACTCCGGTGGTTACATCATTCCGCAGGCGCCATACGAGGCAATTGGAGCCGACGGGTTTATCACCAACCCGGTTGGTACCGGTCCGTTTGCATTCAGCGAGCACAACCCACAGGTTGATGTGCAGCTTGTTGCCCATACCGATTTCTTCCGCGGCGAGCCTGAACTGGCTGGCGTGAACGTTGTGTTCCAGGCGGATTCCACTGCCCGTGAGCTTGCCCTCCAGACCGGTGATCTCGATGTGATCTACGGCCTCATTGAAGCCGAGTGGGCACAGCGCATGGACGAGATGGATGGCGTCACTACAGACATCTTCGGTGTCGGTGAAGCACTCTTTGTCAACCTCAACGTCGAAGACGAGATCCTTCAGGATCCGCTGGTGCGCGAGGCCATCTTCCTTGCTATCAATCGTGATAACCACGTTGCCCTTTCCGGCGAGCCGGTGGCTGAGAAGATTTACTCGATCGTGCCGGAATCACTCATGCCGGGTGGCCTGACTGAGGAAGAAGCCGAAGAAGCCGGTGTGAACTACCAGCAGGACATCGAGCGCGCCAAGGAACTACTTGCTGAGGCTGGCTACGAAGATGGCTTCGAGATGGACCTGGTGACCTCCGAGCAGGACGCCTACCGCATGGCCTACGAGGTACTGCAGGAAGAGCTCCGCCAGATTGGCATCACCGTCAATCTCGAAGTGGTGCAGCACGCAACCATGCACGACCTGATTCGCGAGGATCGCAACCCGATTACGATCTACATCGCGTTCCGACCGTCGGCTGATACTTACCTCGCACAGTTCTTCACGACTGATGGCGGAGTAACAAACTTCTCCAACTTCACCGTGGACGAACTTCGCGACGAGGCTCGCCTCGAGACGGACGACGATGCCCAGGCCGAACTTTGGAAGCAAGCCAACATCGAAATCCTGAAGAACTTCGCTGGCTACGGTCTCACGATCACCAACCTGGTGTATGTCCGCCGCGACGAAGTGGATTACGGCCACGACCTCAACGCTGTTGTTCAGCTGTACCCGGGAATCGATGAAACAACATCGATCGACAGTGACGAATAATCACATATCCGTAACGAAGAAGAATGGCCCGGCAACGGCCGGGCCATTCTTCAATTTCCACATCCATTTGTAAGGTTTGCCCATGTTCAGACATATTCTGAGACGTCTGCTACTGGCCATCCCCACCCTGTTTGCTGTAGTGACCATCATCTTCCTGGTGGTCCGAGTGGTTCCAGGCGACCCCGCACGAGCCGTGTTGGGCGATTATGCCAGCGAAGAGACCATTAACGCGTATCGCGAACAGATGGGATTGAATGACCCACTCCTGGTGCAATACAAGGACTACATGCTGGGACTCCTCCAGGGCGACCTGGGAGACTCACTGATCAACCGGCAACCGGCATGGGATCAGATTAGCGGCCTTCTGCCCCACACACTACAGCTCGCATTCGCTGCCATCATCATTGCGCTGGTGATCGGAATTCCGACGGGTGTGTTGAGCGCCATGCGACAGAACACCGCACTGGACTACATCACCCGCGTGGTTTCGCTGGCCGGCCTCTCGGCTCCAGCGTTCTACATCGGTCTTCTGCTGATGTATCTCTTTGGTGCGCAGTTGGGATGGTTCCCGGCAATTGGTGCCGGTGATTTCAGCGATCCGCTGGATAACCTGCACCGGCTGGTACTACCGGCTGTGACATTGGGAATGGTGGAAACCGCGTACGTTACCCGTATGACGCGTAGTGTGATGCTGAATGTCCTGAATGATGACTACATCCGCACTGCCCGCGCCAAGGGGCTTGTGGAGCGCAAGGTGATGACGCGTCACGCACTACGAGCAGCAATGGTGCCGATTGTCTCGCTGGTGGGTATCTTCATCATTGGCCTGATTGGCGGCTCCGTATTGACAGAGCAGGTGTTTGGACGCCAGGGGCTGGGTAGCCGCCTGGTAGGTGCAACCCAGCAGTTCGATTACAACATGGTGCAGGCTATTATGGTGGTGTACGCATTCATCATCGTTGTGGTGAACATCATCGTTGACATCGTCTACACGTACCTTGATCCGAGAGTGAGGCACTAAGAATGGCTAGCGCAACCGCTACTGGCAACGACGCCCTGCCAGGAAAACAACTCATCTCGCAACGGCAACGTGCATGGCGATCGTTTAAGAACAACAAGTCGGCGTTGGTTGGCTTGGTGATGATCATCGCGATCGTGTTGATCGCGCTATTCGCACCGCTTGTGGCAACGCATGACCCGCTGGCACAGAGCATCATCAATAAATTTGCAGCACCATCTACCGAGTTCCTGCTCGGCACAGATAGCTACGGTCGCGATGTGTTTAGCCGCATTATTTACGGCACCCGCGTGGCGCTGGAGGTTGGTATTTACTCGGTGCTTCTCGGGGCGGTCATCGGAATTACGCTTGGCGTAGCCGCTGGCTACTTCGGTGGAATCGTCGACTCGCTGCTGATGCGGCTTGTCGACATCATGCTGAGCTTCCCGGACCTCATCACCGGCCTGCTGGTCATGGCAGTACTCGGTGCCGGTAAAGGCAAGCTGATTGTCGCAATTGGTCTTACCATTGCGCCACGGTTTGCACGTATCGCCTACGGACCGGTGCTGGGCCTGAAAGAGAAGGAATTCGTAGAGGCAGCCCGCGCAAGTGGACAATCAACTCCGCGCATTCTCTACAAGCACATCCTGCCGAATATCGCTGGTGAAATGATCGTGCTTGGCAGCCTGTGGACGGCTTCGGCCATCCGCCTGGAAGCCAGCCTCAGCTTCATCGGCCTCGGAGTTCCGCCACCAACCCCAACCTGGGGGCAAATGATCCGTGATGGTACAGAGCGCCTGGCAGACCTGCCGCTGCTCAGTCTCGCCCCGGGTGGTGCATTGCTGTTAGCAGTGTTCGCATTCAACCTGGTGGGAGACGGATTGAGGGATATTCTGGACCCGAGATCCAAATAAGCAGTCAAAAGGCATTCACAATAACGCGCGATCCGGTGATACTGACCCAACACGGTCGTTCACCGGATTTGCGTTAACAGGAGACTACTGAACCATGGCCAACGGAGAAGTCATCGTCATCGGCGGCGGAATCACCGGCTGCGCAACTGCGTACGAGCTGGGGAAGCGTGGAATCCACGTCACCTTGCTTGAACGAGAAGACATTCATGCCATGGGCAGCGGCTGGACCCTGGCCGGCGTGCGCCAGAGTGGTCGGGATGTTGCAGAGCTCCCGATTGCACGCGAGGCAGTGCGGCGGTGGGAAACGCTCGGTGAAGAACTGGATGCTGAAATCCACTATCGGCAGAACGGCAACCTTCGCCTCGCCTTCTCTGACGCCGAAATCGAGCGGATTCAGCAGATTATGACGGACGTCACCGCTGCTGGCGTAGAGATTGAATGGGTGGACACAGCTGGCGCCCGTGAGATTGCGCCAAGCCTGACGGATACAATTGTTGGTGCATCGTTCTGTCCAACAGATGGCCACGCCGATAACAAACGAACCGTGCAGGCATACGCTGCCGCAGCAAAGCGACAGGGTGCCACTATCGTCACCGGCACCGAGGTGTTGGAACTTGTGACCACTGGTGACCGGGTAACCGGCGTACACACCACCAATGGCGACTTCTCCGCCGATACAGTTGTGGTGGCAGCAGGGATCTACTCTCCCAAACTCCTCGATCCGCTGGGGTTGTCGCTGCCTCTCGAGGTGGTCCTCTGCCCGGTTATCGAGACCGTGCCTACAGATGCGCTTACGCTTGCACCGGTGCTTGGTGTGGCAGCTGGCAATTTTGGCGCCCGCCAGACTGCAGAAGACCGAATTCGTTTTATCGGCGAAGCTACCCTGTGGAACGAAAACGCGCTTCATAACAGCTCAAACACCGGCATGACCGTGCAGGCAATGAACGCCATGACCAAGGACGCTATCCGGATTCTGCCATCTCTGGCAGATGTGCGGGTGGAACGCCAATGGGGCGGGCTTATTGACCGTACTCCGGACGCCCTGCCCGTATTCGAAGCAGTGCCCGATTACCCCGGACTGGTGATTGGCGCCGGACTTAGTGGACATGGATTCGGCATCGGGCCCATGAGTGGCGAGATACTGGCCAACCTTGTAATGGATGGCAAGGACGATCGGTTTGACCTCGAACCCTTCCGCATCAGTCGATTTAACGACGCCAACCTGAAAACGGAATCGCTTGAAATGCTCGGTTAGGTTTTCGCCACAAAAACCCATCGCAGCCGGGCCAGGATGAGTTCTACGCGTGCGCGCATTCGCGTGCCGAGTGGTAGTGGGATGAAGCTACATTCCACCGTGACGTCACGATTGGTCGAAATGCGTTGCGTAATCATGAAAGGCGCACCTCCGGCGCGTGGTGTTCGGCAAGTCCTCACGATTATCATGCAACGTCCGGGCCGCCGGAAAGTGAAAGTATCGTAAACTCTGGGGCGGACGCTCCCCGACAGGGGCATTTGGTACCGATGTAAACCTTGTGAGGATCTCGCAAACCATGAACCAGAACAAAACCCTCCTCACCGTGAGCAAATGGATTGTCACGCTCTTCACGTTGCTGATGGTGGTGACGGCAGCCCTGGTGGGCAACGGAATGTTCAACCGTGCAGAAGAGTGGATGCTGGTTGGCCATATGCATCTCGGGAACCTCCTCTTCGTGTTGGCGATGCTGCAGGCAGTCGGTTTCTTCGTGTTGTACACACGAAGGGCGATCGGCGGCGGAACGATGCTGCTTTCCGGCCTGGTGGCGATCTCTACCTTTGCGCAAATCGGCCTTGGCTACTCCACACGAAATAACATGCAGGATGTTGCTGGTTGGCACATTGCATTGGGCGTGGCACTTACCGGACTCGTTGCGGTGCTCATGACCATGCTCTGGATGCCAGCAAACCGTGCAAATGATGGAAATACCGCCGGGTAAATTACCGGTTACCCATACTCTTAAATCCAACCCGGGCTTCTAGACTTTGGTCAGTAGCTCGGGTTGGTGCTATTAACCCGGCCCGCCATCACAGACAACATTGGGAGGTTCTATGGACAATACAAATATTTCCCTAAACAGGATCGTGCAACGCGCGAAAGACGTAATGACATTTAATACACGCGCGTACGAAGAAATCGTAAGGGATCCGAACGCAACCGCAGAGGCCGCAATTGTGGTTGCAACGGTCGCCATCGCCTCTGGCCTCGGTCGTTTGCTCGGCGGGCCCGGCGCGCTGATCGGTGCTGTGCTCGCGATGCTCATCGGTTGGGTTGTGGCAGCGGCGGTCATCTACTTCGTCGGCACCCGAATTACCGGTGAAGCAACAACCACCAGCTCCGTTGAGCGTGTTATGCGAATTGTAGGGTACGCCTCGGCCCCGTTTATCTTCTCGATTTTCTCCGGGCTGTGGCTTATCGGCTGGATTTTCTCCGTGGTGATCTTCTTCTGGTTCCTGGGAACAATGGTGCTGGCCATCCGTGCATCGTTGAACATCAGCCTGGGCCGCGCCGTTCTGACCGGAGTGATCGCCTGGATCGCGACGGTGATAGTGAATGTACTCCTGAGCGCGATCTTCAGCATAACTCCGCAGTTCCCCATGTAAACACTCCCCCAATCCCCTTTCCCTGAACACCACCTGGCCAGCCACCGGGTGGTGTTCCCGTTTTCGCGGGATCTGGCGCTCTGGTAGCATTCATGCGGTATTCCATCGCTGGCATGCGGCGGTGCTGACAAAAGGTGACGAAATGACAGACAAACAATTCGATATCAGGGAAGTACCCAGCAGCGATCCCGCCAATTTGCTGCTGGCGAAATATGCATTCACCACCACCCCAACTGTTCCAGACAAGGAGAAGGACGAGCGCTACCTGCAGCAACGCAGCGACGACAGAATCTTCTTCAGCTATGTGGACAACGAACCGATCGCGCGGGTGGGCGTGATTCCCATGACGCAGAATGTGCGCGGGACTGTAATGCCGATGGGCGGAGTAAGCGGCGTTGCCAGCATGCCTTCGGCACGCCGCGGCGGTCATATCCGCGCACTCATGACTCACAGCATTGAGCAGATGCATGCAGATGGCCAACCCGTAAGCACTCTCTATCCATTCAAAACCAGCTACTACGAGAAATTCGGATTCTCGGGATGGCAGGTTCCGCTATGGGTACGAATCCAGCCAGCGGCGCTTGCCTCATACATGAAGTTTCCCAAACATGGCGACGTGAAACACCGGCTCAGCACCGATGTGAAGGACGAACTGTACGACTTCCTGAAAGCATCGCAACAGCACGTGCACGGCATGAGTCGCCTCCCCCGGGTGCGATTCGATAACGGCGCGGAGCGCAATCCCACCTGGTTTATGAGCGTACACGAGGGAGATGAGATTACCGGTGGCATCTGCTACAAACTCAATCTCGACCAAAACGAAGTCATGGAAGTGCGGGAAGTGTTCTGGAGCACGCTGAACGGCAAGCTTAACGTGCTGGATTTCATGGCGCGCCACGTGGATCAGGTTAAGCAAATCCGCATGCCACTACTGCCTGGCTCTGAACCGCACCTGTGGTTCAGCGACGACGGCGAGACTACCATCCTGTCCAACGAGGAGTTCTCGTGGGGCGCACCCATGGGCAGGATTGTGACGCTCACCGGCCTGCAGGGTATTCCGGTTGGCGATGCAAAAGCATCGGTCACCGTGAACGACCCACAAGCTCCGTGGAACAACGGTACCTGGACACTCTCCGGCCGGAACGGCGAACTGGAGGTTCGCGAAGGTGGTACGCCCGGTGGCGAAGTGAGCATCGCCGGGCTTTCAGCCATGCTGTTCAGCGG
>CAZGML010000004.1:0-82711 GCA_964526965.1 uncultured Sphaerobacteraceae bacterium
ACTGCGCTTCGCGCGGGGATTCTTCGTCTCCACTTCGTTCCGACTCTGAATGACGCATTGTGAGTGCGCCCGGGTCGACGACGGTCTGCGGACCGGTCGACCCCTACGAGTTGTATGGTGACTCCCCCACTATCGTCAATCTGAGTTCCGAGGCCATCGGCCGAGCGGCGAAGAATCTCCCGGCAAGGGCTCCGCCACCTTCGGTAGCCGCAAGGGTGCCAACTCCCGTCACTGCGCTTCGCGCGGGGATTCTTCGTCTCCACTTCGTTCCGACTCTGAATGACGGGTAAGATGACCACCCTGCCCCGCCACGGAAACAGGTCGGTCATCTTGCCCGTTACCCCATTCAGGCATCCGGGGCCGTGACCGGGTTCACGCGGTGGCAGCGAGGATTGTGTTGGCCGCCTGGAGGTACCAAAATGCTCCCTGGCACGACGTGTCCAACGGCGTGACGAATTACACAAACGGGAGAATCAGATTTTATGGCTATCGATCAGCACCTCGACGGGGTATTCATTCATGTCACGGATATGGGCCGCGCCATCAGCTGGTACTCGCAGTTGCTCGGGCTGAACGAGCAGGAGAAGTCGCACGAGGATATGATCTACAACCTGCCGCTCGACGGGCCTGTGCAGGTGATTCTCGATGCATTCCCGAAAGAATCCTCTCCGAGAGGCACTGGTCCACGCGTCATGTTCACCACCAGCGACATCGCGGCAGCAAAGAGCCACGTGCAGCGTTTGGGATCAAACGCAAGCGATGTGCAGGATATCGGGAGCTCGCTGGTGTTTTACGTTGAGGATCCGGATCGCAACCTGATCTGCATCCGGCAAGCGAAATGAGGCCGATCATCTCACACCTTATTGATCGGCGGTGGGATCATCTCCGTACATACCGCGGTACTCTTCCGGAAGCATCTCCGCGACCTTTTGCATCATGTAATCAGTCGCGGCTTTTGCGTTCACCTTTTGGCCGTCGATTTCCTCCGGCAGCCGGAACGGCTCGCCAAACTGCACCTGGACGCCCTTATGACCGGGATCACGCGGTGGCAGCTCTCCCCTGCCCTTGGCACCGTTAAATGGCAGCCGCTCGCTACCGGTTATCGCACAGGGCACGATGAGGTAGTCACCACCGGTTGCGAACAGGCCAGCACCGGGCAGCACCCGTACGATTTTCCGGCTCAGGCTGCGCGTTCCTTCGGGATAAATACCGAGGCCAATGCCGGATTCCAACACCCGCTGGCCGTGCTTGATCGCGGAGCGATCCATTTTGCCGCGGTTCACCGGAAACGCCCCCACCCAGGTTATGAGGTGACGCAATCCCCACGGTTTAAAAAGCTCCTGCTTGGCCATGTAGAACACCGGCCGTGTGCAGGAGGTGAGCATGAAAACGGGATCCAGGTTGTGCAAGTGGTTACCAACGAGAATAAACCCACCCTCGGCGGGGAGGTTCTCCTGCCCCTTTATTCGCAATCCGAAGAGGATGCGGCAGAGAAAGGCCACAACCCGACGTGCCACGTTGAACGTGGCGGGGCGAATCGTCCCCTTCCGGATATCTACCCCGGCGCTCATGCCTTCGCCGCCCAGCGTTCGCGTACGGTGCGCTCGATCTGCCCGACGATCTCGTCGACATCGAGTCCATCCGTCTTAATGCGAACCGCATCATCCGCCGCCTTCAATGGTGCGATAGCGCGGGTGGAATCCTTGAAGTCGCGCTCGCGGAGTTCGTCGAGCACGAGGGCGAAGTCCAAATCCTCACCCTGGCGACGCATATCGTGATACCGCCTTCGCGCCCGCTCCTCAACGGTGGCATCGAGGTAAATTTTGGTGCCAGCCTTCGGTGTGACCACCGTGCCGATATCCCGCCCGACCATCACCACGGCCTTGCCATCGGCGTTATCGCGCTGGGCGTCCAGCAACGCCTCACGTACGGTTGGATACGCCGCAACCATGCTGACATTGGCATCCACCTCGGACTGTCGAATCGCCCAGGTGACATCCTCGCCATCGAGAATCACATCGGCTGCGCGCCCATCTTCAACACTGGGTTCCTTGAGCTTGATCTTGGCCTTTCTCGCGATCTTCGCGATGGCCTTCTCATCTTCGAGGTCGACGTTGTTCCGCACCGCTTTCAGCGTCACACAGCGATAGAGTGCACCGGTATCAAACAGCAGCACGTCCAGCGAATCAGCCAACTCTCGCGCCACGGTGCTCTTACCGGCTGCCGCCGGACCGTCGATTGCGATTACCTTGCTGTGGTCTCGCTTTGCCATTGGTGCCTTTCCTCGTTCTTCCTGTTACACGCGGACCAAAGCCCCGGCCTTCCCTCGGATCGCGCCCCGATCCCTTCGGACCAGTATCGCGCCCGTGCTCTTGCCGTTCGCGTCGCCGCCGGGCTTCAGCATAGCGCCTTGGCTGCCGAATTTTGGGTGGTGGTGTGTACCCGCCCACCGGATCGAGCTGCATTGTACGCCGCGCATTTGCCTTGTCTGCTTCGGCCTTCGGCAGGTCCACTGCCTGAAACAGCTGCTCGAGCTCGCCCGGGGTGAGATCGCGCCACATGCCCATCGGGATTCCGGTCAGCGATATCGGTCCAACCCGGTGCCGGCGCAGTTTCGAGATCTCGATGTTGACCTTGTCCATCATCTGGCGCACAACGTGGAACATCCCCTCGTGCAGCACCAGCTTGATAACCATGCCCTCTTTCGTTTCCCGCAACAACCGAACCTCGTCCGGTATTACGAGCGTATCCTGCACCATCACGCCATCTCGCAGCTCCTGCAGCTGTCCGTCACTGGGTCGGCGTGGAGTAACGATGTGATATTCCTTGCCCAGCTCGTAGCGCGGATGCATGACCCGGTTGGCGAGTTCGCCATCGTTGGTGAAGAGCAGCAGGCCCTGGGTTTCCCGGTCGAGTCGGCCGATGGGGTACACGCGCTCGTTGACGGAGATGAGGTCCATCACGGTCCAGCGGCTGCGTTCGTCGCTGGTTGTGGTGATGAAGCCGGGTGGCTTGTTGAGCACGAGATAGCGTTGCTTCTGGCGGCCGATGGTCTTGCCATCGACACTGATCTGATCCTTCGTTGGATGCACGCGTGTACCGAGTTCGGTGACGACCTCGCCGTTCACCTTCACCCGTCCCTCAACGATGAGCTGCTCGGAGGCGCGCCGGCTTGCGACGCCCCGTTGCGCGAGCACGCGTTGCAATCGCTCTCCGGTTGGCGCTTCGTCCTTGCCGGACGATGCATTCGACCTGCTCATCACGCCACCTGTCTATCGTCCCAGGCTATGTCTGCCTGAAACAGTGGCAAGTCCCCCACCGGGGTATCGCCGTAGTAAAGGTAGATAGTGCCTGCGGGCTCGCCCGCATCCACCACCGGGCCAACCTGCATCTGGAAGCCGATGGTGAGCTCACCCGTTGTGGGAACCGGGATTGCCGGTGGGCTCTGGAACGTAACATCCCACACAATCAGTTGCTCGCTCAGCCCCGGAATCACCCCGGCCTCAGACGGGTCGGTCCAGCTGAACTGGCTATCCATTGCGCCGATAATGGTATTGACATCGTCCCAGCGGGTATCAACCGCCGGCATGCCGTTCTCGTCCCACTCCATGGTGGCGCCAAGCACCACGATAACCACGTAGTTGTTACCGCCGTTCACCTCGCGGATGGCGGAGACGTTGGCACCGGCGTTCGTTTCGGTGCCGGTTTTGCCACCCACAATGCCATTGGTGAGATACGGCTGGAGGGTGGAATCGGCCGCATAGGTGCGGTTCTCCGGCCCGGCCGATGTGAATTGGTAGGCGGGGTTTTGGATGATGCTCATCAGCTTGTCGTTCTGCATCAGCGCTTCGGTCATGACATAGACATCCTGCGCGGATGAATAGGCGTGATCGGCATCGCGTCCGTCCGGGTTGGTAAAGCGGCTGTTATCGAGTCCCAGTTCGGCAGCGTGGGTATTCATCTCGCTCACAAACGACTGGCAGGCGATATCCGGGTGGGCTGTTACATCGCTAATGATGCCGCCCACATAGCGACAGAGCGCGTTGGCAGCATCTCCGCCACTTGGCAGCATGAGGCCGTACAACAGCTGCGTGACGGTAAGCGTATCGCCCACCTGGAGCTGCATGTTGGAGTAGATCGGGTCGACCATGTCATAGTCGATGATTTCCACCGTGGCGTCGTCCGGATTCTCGACCCACTTCATCACCACAAGCGCGGTCATGATCTTGACGACCGAGCCGATCGGACGGCGTTCATCCGGATTCTTGCTATACAGCGGGATGCCGCTCGTGGCGTCCATCACGTATGCGGCCTGGGCGGTGATATCGGGTGGGGAAATCGGGCTTTCCAGCGTCTCGGCTACCTGCGCATGCAATGGCTGTACAAGCACGGATGTCATAAACAGGCAGGCAATAAGAACGGAGAACCGCCAGGGTTTTGCACGATTTATCATCATCGGGATAGCTACTCACTTGGTGGGAGGCATTGGCGCGATGCACGCGTCAGCCTCGCGGACCGCGTACGGACAAAGTATAGGCGTGGATTCCCGCCTGAGGCTAGCGCCTGATAGAATTGCTCGCTGAATGTACGCGATGTCATCGAGGGATGAAGAGCAACGTGCCAGCACAGCCCCTGAAAATCGCAGCCACCGGCGACCTGCATGTTCGCACGCAGGCGGAGCAGGAGATCCTGTGGCACGCCCTGCACGATCTCGAATCCGATGCCGACCTGCTCCTTATCGCGGGAGACCTGACGGAGATGGGTCGGGTTGCGGAGATGACCCTGCTGGCAGAGGTGCTCACAGAACTGACGATCCCCAAATTCGTCACGTTTGGCAATCACGATCGCCGCGGTATGCGACGCTCCGCGCTCAAGAAGGTGCTGCGCGACGCCGGGGCTATTGTGCTGGAGGGCACGGGAGCCATTGTGACGATGCCGACCGGCCAGACCATCGGCATCGCCGGAGTTACGGGCACCGGTGGCGGGTTTGCCCCGCATCGTGAGGAGTTTGGTCCGGGCGGGCGCTTCACACGAGCCGTGACTGTGAACAGCAGGCGTGAGGCCGCACGGCTACGCAAGGCCCTGAAGGAGCTGCGGGAGCAGGATCCGGACCTGACGATCGTGCTCAGCCACTTCTCACCAACAGTCACGACGCTGGGCGATGAACCGCCGCTGAAACACTGGATGCTGGGGAACGCGCTTCTCGGCCGCACGATCGATGAATTCGATGCCAACCTGGTGATCCACGGTCACGCCCATCTCGGCAACGAAACCGGCAGCACAGATGCCGGCACACCCGTACTCAATGTCGCCCTGCCGGTTGTGCGTGGAATTCGGCTGCTGGACCTGGGCCCGGATGGCGAGCCTCGCCTCGCTGGTACACGCCCCGTTGTTCCGCCCGTTGAGGCCACCCGTGTGCGCGAAAGCGACGTACGATGACATTGCAGTACGACCTTTCCACCACACTCCAGCCATTCCCGTTGCCCTTGCAACACGACCATCGGCAACTCGACGATGTCGATGAGCTCGGTTCGCTTTTGGTGCGCCGCAGTGTGAGTCCGCACGCGGCCGTATCGACCGGTGTGGCTGGTCAGGTGCACCTGCCGTTCCCGGGTAACATGTTCACCCCCACCAATGGCGCGCAGGCAGCACACAGTACTGTCATCCGACTCTCCGGAGAGCGCGGCATCATTCGGTTGACGCCAGACGATGAACTCTCGGTGTACGACGGCGTTGCGGAGGATATCGGCCTGCTTAACGGGTTCCGGGTACCGTTGGACGAGTTACTGAAGCAGGACAAAAACAAGACTCTGGTGCTCTCCTCACCCAACGGTATTTCCGGCCGCATTGCCACGGTGCAGGAGGCAGTGAGCCTGGCGCGGCACTTCCGGCTGGTGGTGATAGATGAGCGCCTGGCTGCCTTCAGTATGCGACGGCTCATTCCACTCGTGATGGAGTGGGAGAACGTCATCTTCATCCACCGGTTCCCGTACATCATGCCCGGCCAAACCGAGGACTTTGGCTGGATCGTCCACCCCACCACTCTGCGAGAACAGATCGCGCGCGAAACGGTGCCAGTACCGCCCTCCACAATCGACGAGGTGCTGCACTACGGTGCCATCAATACGTTCGAGGCAGCGCGGCAATCCGCACGCCTGAAGAGCCAGCTCTTCCGCGAAATGCGAAAGCTCAGCATCGTGAGCGTGCCCTACCCGTCGTGGAGCAACTCCCTACTGGCGCGAGTGGAACGAGGTAACCGCGAGGATATCCTGGAGCGCCTGGCCGATCGGGGGATCGCCGTTTATGCCCCACCTCACGCCAACCTGCTCCACCACTTCCGCATCACGGCCGTGAGCGAAGAAGCCATCTTCGCCTTGCGGGACGCGCTGGTGGAGATCAATCGCGAGCTGGAATAAGCACTCCCGAAAACAGAACGCAGCCGGCACCTACGGTGTCCGACTGCGCTTCTCAATCCACTATTGGTTTACCGGAATGGCGTATCGCTAAACCGGCTGCAACGGGATCGTCGGCCTGTATGCGCTGGCCAGATCTTCTGGCTCATCGAAGATGCCATTCTGGCGATCTTCAATAACCTGGTGGATCTCGTTGGTCAGCTCGGTGAGCATCTCCTCTTCCAGCACGTTCTTGACGATCTTGCCCTTGCGGAAAATGATGGCCTTGCCGGCGCCAGCAGCGATACCAACATCGGCATCCTTCGCCTCGCCCGGGCCATTCACAATGCAGCCCATGACCGCAACGCGGATCGGCTCATCGATATCCTCAAGCAGTTCGTCCACCTGGTTTGCCAGCTTGAAGAGGTCTACCTGCACGCGACCACAGGTTGGGCAGGCGATCATGGTCGCGCCCTTCTGTCGTAGCTCCAGGCTCTTCAGGATCTCGTAGGCAACGAAAACCTCTTCCTTCGGATCGGTGGTCAGCGAGACGCGAATGGTGTCGCCAATACCGAGCGCGAGGATGGTGCCGATGCCGGTGGCAGATCGCACGGAGCCGGCGCGTGGAGTACCGGCTTCGGTAACGCCAACGTGCAGCGGGTAGTCGTTATCCAGCGCGGCGAAGCGGCGGTATGCCTCCACCAGCACTGGCAGCTCAAATGCCTTGAGGCTGACCTTGGTGTCATAGAAATCGAGGTCTTCCAGGATTTTGATGTGACCAAGCGCGGAGCGGACCAGCCACTCAGCGCGCAGCTCGATTTGGCTGGCTTGCTGCTGGGCCATCTCGTCGACGAACTCTTCGGTCATCGGGGCGACCGAGCCGAAGTTCACGCCGATACGAATCGGCACGCCCTTCTTCTTGGCGAGTTCCACGACCTCGCGCACATCTTCTTCCTTGCGGATGTTGCCCGGGTTGAGGCGCAGGCCGTGGATGCCGGCCTCCAGCGCCTTCAGGGCCAGGGTGTGTTCGAAGTGAATATCTGCAATGAGCGGAACCGGGCTGTGCGGAATGATATCCGGCAATGCAGCGGCCGCCTTGCGGTCCAGCACGGCGATGCGAACGATCTCACAGCCGGCGTCTGCCAGAACCTGGATTTGGTCCAGCGTGGCCTTCGGATCGCGCGTGTCGGCCGTGGTCATGCTTTGAACGCGAATGGGATTGTGTCCGCCGATTCCGACATCGCCAACCTTGAGTTCGCGAGTTTTTCGGCGTGGAGCTAGGAGTGACATGAGTGTGGATTGACCTCCGGATCGAGTGTCTGGGCGGACTGCTCCGTCCTTACTATTTATATGGTAGCGCGTGACGAGGCATTTCGCCGATTTATTAAGGGAAGATTGAGTCGCCAGACATGAGTCTGCTGATATCGCCGAACGCGATGTAGAACACCAGGCCGAGCAACAACAGCATACCGATCATGTGCACGGCGCCTTCCTTCTCTGGTGGCACACGCTTGCCACCGCGCAAGATTTCGATAATTACGAAGACCAGGCGCCCGCCATCCAGGGCCGGAATCGGCAACAGGTTGAACAGGCCCAGCGCAATCGAGATGAGCATCGTGAGGTTAAGCACAACTGGCAACACATTGCCATCGGCCGAACTGATGAGCTCCCCGGTCATCTGGCCCATACCAATGGGACCGACGAACGAATCGAGCGGATCATCGCCCTGGAACGTCATCTGCAGTCCGTCGATGGTGCCGGTGATGAGTCCGGTGAACTGCCCCCATCCTTCCTGGAGGATCTGGTCAGCCGGCACGGATTCATACGTCACGTAGCCGATCGGATCGATACCGATCTCGTGGAAACCGGATGGTTGCAACAGGGCAAGGCCGATATTGGCCAGGACCTGGGTACGATCCAGTTCCGAGACATCCGGCACGCTGAGGGTTGTGGACATCTCCACGCGGCCATCAGCAGTGATCCGCACAAAGTCGAGCTCAACATCCTGACCGGAGTTATTGATGATTGTGCTGATGAACTCCTGGCCGGTCGTGATCGGCTCGCCATTGACGTGCGTGATCTCATCCGACGAATAGAGCTCGGCACGAGCCGCGGGCGAGTTGGCAGCAACATCTGTTACTGGCAGCGAGCCTTCGGGTACGGTGAATTCGAGTTGCGATCGCTCTCCATCACGCTCGTAAGTGAGGGTTATTTCCTCGCCAAGGTGCGCATCGAGCATACCGATCGCCTGTGCCATCGCTTCGATCTCAACGCCATTGATCTCGACGATCTGGTCGCCCGGCTGGAGCCCGGCCTCTTCCGCCGGTGTGCCTGGCCGAACCTCATCCACCTGCACATTACTGAAGCGTCCGTCGCCAAAGCTGATGCCGGTGCTGCCCTGCCCTGCCGGCGGGTTTTCGCGTGGGGTGACGGTTGTCTCAATCGTCTCACTGCCACGCTGGATAACGACGGTGATCTCCTCACCGACGTTGGCGTTAACGACGTCGATGGCCTCGCTGGTGGAATCGGTCGCCTCACCATCAATCGAGACGATGCGATCTCCCGGCTGCCATCCGGCCATCTGGGCTGGGGAATCCTGCTCGACAACGCTGATGAACGGCTTGGACACCTGCACGCCGGTAGTGGCCACCAGAACCAGCGACAACACAACCGCTGCTACCAGGTTGGCCAGTGGACCTGCGAGCAGGAACCAGCCGCGTGCCCATGCCGAGACGTTGTGAAGCGAGCCAGGATCGCGATCATTCGCGTCCTCACCCTTCACACGGACGAATCCGCCGATCGGGAGTGCGTTGAGGCTCCAGAGCACACCACTGCGACGCCATCCCTTAATACGAGGTGGGAGTCCGATGCCGAACTCCTCGACCTTTACGCCCACGTTACGCGCGGCAAAGAAGTGGCCGAGCTCATGAATAACAATGAGAAAGGCGAGAATCGGCACTATTGCGAGAAATTCCATAGAAGTTGAGATGTCCTGGTGTATTGCTGGCCAATCGGAACTGCGCGCACACGTAGCCGCAGCAACTCCGCACTATCGCGGTGCTCCGGGAAAGTCTACCAAATACTATGCAAACACCCCGGGCTGATAGGGATTCCCATTCACAGCTCGCAACTAAACCACGGACGTATATATCCGAACATGGTACGGCTATAAACGCACACATGTTTATCAACACAGGCACTTGTCAAATTGATTGAACGAAAGCATGGGAAGGCAATACCCGATAATCGCAAGCGTGCCAAAAGATGCACGAGATAGCGAAACCGGGCTGTGGAAACACCGGGGTCGTCGATCCATCGAATGAGGTTGGTTACCGGCCGGCCTGATCGTGAAGGTGGCTGGTGCCCCGGAAATGGTTGCGAACATGAGTTCGGGTTCGATTGTGTACCTGTTGCGTTCCGCCAGTGCGGCCTTTTTGAGCCCCCAGATTCAACGACTCATACAAATCCGACCTTTTTCGTTAACCACGTGCTTCACCTTTATGTTACAAACATCCTGGGGGAGCTACCCAGGAGCAGGACGCAGGGGCTCACAGATGTCACGACACCATATGGGGTGGCAGATGCCAACACAGGATGGGAGATGGCGTTGACAGAAAACCCGGTACTTGCTCATGGAGCGAATGTTATAAACGGGAAAATTGTGCAGCCCAGCGTTGCCAATGCCTTCGGAAAAGAGCCTGTAACTCTGGCGCAAGCTATCGGTGGCATTCATTCTGCGTAGTACCCTCCCAGGTAGCGATAACTTTACCCGGCTGGGGGGCCAAGGGTGGTTATCGCGGAATCGTGGAACTGGTGGATGGACCTGTTCGCACAAGGGATCACATACGTGCACACACAATTAGAAGCGTTCCTGCAGTACCTGCGAGAAGAACGCCAGGCTTCGGAAAACACAATACTCGCCTACAAGAGCGATCTCTTGCAGTTCATTGAATTTCTTGAGACGCCGCCAGAAGAACGGTATATGGATCTTCAGATCTCTGATTGGTCGCAGTTGACCGGTCGGCACCTGGAGACCTACGTTGACGACCTGGACGCATACGAATACGTCCAGTCCACTATCGCCCGCAAGGTGGCGGCATTGCGCGTATTCATGCAGTGGATGCAGGATCAGGACATCGTCGATTTCGACGGCGTTGTTCACCTTCGCCCACCGGCAGTACCGCGCAGCAGCCCACGCGTGCTCACCAGCCAGCAGATCAAGGACCTGATCGAATCCACCACCAAGGAGGATTGGCGGCCAGAATCGGTTCGCGACCGCGCCATGATGGAGCTGCTCTACGCAACCGGCGTTCGCGCCAGCGAGCTGCTCGCTCTTGACGTGGATGACATTGGTCCGAACTACGAATCGGTAACTACGCTCTCCACCGACGATGAAATGCGCATCATCAGCCTGCCATCCTGGGCCAAGAAGACGCTGAAGAACTACGTGGAGGACGCCCGGGAAAAGCTGGCTACAACAAGCAAGGAAGAATCTGCACTCTTCCTGAATCATCGTGGCACACGGCTGACGCGTCAGGGTCTGTGGCTGCTCTTTAAGGGATACGCGGCCAATCTCGGCATCGAGTCCTTCTCCCCGCACATCCTGCGGCACAGCTTTGCCGTGCACTCGCTGGAGAAAGGCGTACCGCTCAACGAGGTGCAAACCGCGCTCGGCCACGTCAGCCGCAGCACGACTGCCTCGTACAAACGTCAGGAAGCATCGGCCAACGCTGAATCCTGAACCGAAATCCAATAGAATAGTCACGGTAGAGTGACGCACGGCGGCCCCCTACGGGCCGCCGGTTTTTGTATGGAGATGATATCGAATGACACAGGAATCAAATCGCGCCGCCACAATGGACAAGATCGTTGCGCTCAGCAAACGGCGAGGATTTGTCTTCCCTGGTTCCGATATCTACGGTGGCCTCGCCAACACGTGGGATTTTGGACCACTCGGTACCGAGCTGCGCAACAACATCAAGAAGCTCTGGTGGCGCACCTTCGTGCAAAAGCGCCGCGATATGGTTGGTGTAGATGCCGGTATTCTCATGCATCCGCGCGTGTGGGAAGCAAGCGGGCATGTGGTGAACTTCAACGACCCCCTGGTGGATTGCAAGACCTGCAAGAGCCGGTTCCGCGCCGATCACCTGCTTGAAGACAAGCTCGATATGGAAGACGCCGAGGCCAAAAGTCCGGAGGAGCTTTCCCAGATCATTCGTGAGGCGAACCTCGCCTGTCCGAACTGCGGCAACCGCACGCTCACCGATGCACGTCAGTTCAATATGATGTTCCGCACCACTATCGGCCCGGTGGATGAGAGCGCCACTCCGGTGTACCTCCGCCCGGAAACGGCGCAAGGCATATTTGTGCAGTACAAGAACCTGGTGAGCAGCCAGCGGGTGAAAGTGCCGTTTGGAGTGGGCCAGATCGGCAAGGCGTTCCGCAACGAGATCACCCCCGGAAACTTCATCTTCCGTGTGCTGGAGTTCGAGCAGATGGAGATCGAGTACTTCTGCCACCCGGATGAGGCAGCAGAGACGTTCGACAAGTGGCTTGCCGATATGCATGACTGGGTCGAGCTGATTGGGCTCAATCCGGACCACGTACGTGTACGCGAACATAGCGAGGAAGAACTGAGCCACTACTCCGACCGCACGCTGGATTTCGAGTACTTCTTCCCGGGCACGCTGGGCTGGAAGGAACTTTATGGCCTGGCGAATCGAACCGATTACGACCTGCGCCAGCACCAGGACGTCAGCGGAGTTGACCTTACCTACTTCGACCAGGCACGAAACACACGCTACCTGCCGTACGTAATTGAGCCGACGTTTGGTGTGGACCGCACCATGCTCACTGTGCTGGTGGATGCCTACGATGAGGAAGAGACCGTTGATGTCAACGGCAAGAGCGATACCCGCACGGTTATGCGATTCAAGCCCGCCCTGGCACCCTACAAGGCCGCGGTGTTGCCACTGGCACGCAAGCCGGAACTCACCAGTGTGGCGAACGAACTCTACGAGAACCTGATGGATGAAACCGGCCTTCTCCTCGATTACGACGAGACATCCAACATCGGGAAGCGCTATCGCCGCCAGGATGAAATCGGCACCCCATTCTGCATCACCGTAGATTTTGATAGTCTGGAAGATGGTGCCGTCACCATTCGTGACCGGGACTCGATGGAACAGGAACGCGTGGCGATGACCGAGGTTGCAGCCTACCTGCGCGAAAAAGTACGTTAGAATACGCCAAACTCGCGCTCATCTCCGCTCGGGATGCACCGCCGCATCGGAAGCAGTGGAAATGCCACTCATGCAAAGAAGGATGAAAACACGCATGTCCAGGATGATCACTCGACGACACTTCGCCGCCGGGCTCGGCTCCCTGCCGCTTATCGGTGCCGCAGGTGCGCACGCCCAGGGCACGCCAGAAGCATCGCCCACGAGCCTTGAGCCGGTGGAGATTCCGCCCGTAGACGTCCCCGAAGACGCCACCGTTATGGACGTTGGCTTCCTGCCGATTCTCATTTATGCACCCATGTACGTGGCGCTGGAGAAGGGCTACTACGCCGAGCGTGGCATTGATATGCGCCCCACGCCGATGAACAGCGGCACCGACCTCGCCGTTATGGTGAGCACCAACGACCTGCAGGTTGCGCTGAGCGGTATTGGCCCGGCGTTCTGGAACGGTATCGATTCCGGCCTGCCGTTGGATATCATCGCTCCCGGCCACGAGGAAGGCATTCCCGTTGCCACGCCGCTTATGGTGGGCGCTGATAGCGATATCGAAAGCGTCGACCAGCTTGAGGGCAAGCGCGTTTCGGTGAATGCACCGGGCGCAACAGAGTACTGGCTCAATGCCGCACTCGAGACCGGTGGGATCACCATCGAGGATGTTGAGCTCCAGTACATGACCTTCCCGGATGCCGTTACCGCCCTCTCCACAGGAGCGCTCGATGGCGCCATGGTCGGTGAGCCCCTGGCTACCAGCGCGATCCAACAGGGACTGGCGCGAATCCTGACGGAAGAGTTCGATGTTGCCGGTATCCAGGTGACCGCGGTCTTCGCCAACCACGATTGGGTGGAGGAAAATCAGGAGACGGCCGCCAACTTCGTGGCTGCCTATCTGCAGGCCTGCCGCGACCTGATCGACGAGCCAAACGACCCGCTCAACCTCACCATCATCAACCAGTACACCGAAGTGCCAATGGAATTGATAGCAGAATCCAGCCGCCCGACCTATCAGCCAAATGGCGATGTGCATGTCGACAACCTGGTGATGCTGCAGGAGTTCTTCTCCAACCGCGACCTGATGGCATACGAGGGCACCATTGATCCGACCACCGTCATCCGGCAGGATGTCATCGATGCGGCCGTGGAATCGATCGGGGCTCGTTAGCGGCGAATGATGCGATCGAACGAGCATGCTTCAGATACAGATGAACGTGTAAACTCGGGCCCAAATGGGCCGAACAGTCGTCAGGGAGCGCGTGTTGTTGCGCGCGACACCACCAAAATCTTCCCGACGACTGACGGCCCAATCACCGCGGTCGAGCAGATCGACCTCGATGTGCACGCCGGTGAGTTCCTGGTGATCGTTGGGCCATCCGGCTGCGGCAAATCGACCCTGCTGCGAATGATCGCCGAGCTGGATTCGCCCACCACCGGGTCGATCCTGCTATCGTCTCCCGGCAGTAACCGCAAACCCACCAACAGCATGGTGTTTCATGGTCGCACGCTTTTCCCGTGGCTGAGCTTGCGCTCCAATGTCGCCTACGGACTGCAAATGCAAGGCGAATCGAAGCGGCAATCGCTGAACAAGGCCGACCAGCTGCTCGAGACAGTTGGGCTCTATCAATTCCGCAACTCCTGGCCGCACCAGGTGAGCGAGGGCATGCGGCAGCGAACCTCGCTGGCGCGGGCGCTGGCAACCGATCCACAGCTGCTGCTGATGGACGAACCTTTTGGCGCGCTCGATGAGCAGACGCGCTACATCCTGCAGGAAGAATTGCTCAGCATTTGGGATAACACCGGCAAAACGGTGATCTTCGTTACCCACTCTATTGAAGAGGCATTGCTGCTCGGCGATCGTGTCGTGGTGATGACTGCCCGACCTGGCAAGATCGCCGACGATATCACGATTCCATTCGAACGCCCCCGTAACCTCACCACCATTCGATCGCACCAGGAGTTCGGAGTCCTCTTCGATCGCATCTGGAGTCGCCTGCGCGAGGAAGTTGAGCGAGGAGGAGCGTTCGGGTGAACAGACGTACGCTGGAACTCATCCTCACGTTTGCAGGACCTGTGGTCATTTTGGCGGTGTGGGAGACCCTCAGCCGGTTGGAGTGGATCAACCCCCTCTTCTGGCCAGCACCGAGTACCCTCTGGCCGACTGCTGTGGACATGTTCCAGAACGACGACCTGCTCGGCGATATCGGCATGAGCCTTTACCGCATCTTTGGTGGATTCATAATCGGCACGATTCCGGGCGTGATACTGGGTCTGGCAATGGGCCTCTCGTGGCCTGTGCGGGTCTTTTTTATGCCGATTGCATCGGCGATCTATGCCATCCCCAAAATCGCCATCCTGCCGCTGGTGATCATCGCGTTTGGTACCGGTGAGCTCAGCAAGGTGATGATCGTGGCAATCAGCATCTTCTTTATGATCGCGCTCAGCACCATGAGCGGTGTGCTGGCCATCGACAATCAGTTCCAGGATGTCGCATCAAACCTGGGGGCAAACCGATTGCAGATGTTCCTGACCGTGGCGTTGCCAGGCAGCCTGCCAGCGATCTTTACCGGCATGCGGCTCTCGCTTGGTTTCGCGTTGATCGTAATTGTCGGCACCGAGTTCCTGGCGGCGGATAAGGGCATCGGCTGGACCATCTGGCAGAGTTACCAAATCCTGCAGATGAAGAAGATGTTTGTAGGATTAATCATCACCGGCCTGCTCGGCTGGGCAATGAACCTGATGTTGGACCTGACAGAACGGACGTTTGTGCCATGGCGCAATCAGTAGCGGATAGGCATGCCGGCAGAACGGGCTCGCCAGACCCCATGCCACGTTGGCGGGTGTGGTTTTTGGCGGTGCGTCCGTGGAGCCTCACCATCTCCGTCGTGCCGATACTGCTGGCGAGTGCACTGGCGTGGGCGTATGGAACCCACTCACTGCTCCTCGGGGTGCTGATGCTGCTCACATCCGTAGTCACGCACATCGCCTGTAATCTCACCAACGATTATTTCGATAACGAATCTGGTGTGGATATCGTGCAGCACGAGGGCCACGGACGCATGCTGCAGGATGGACACCTCACCAACGATGAACTCCGCAATGGCATGGTCGTCTCCTTTGCCGTGGCGTTACTCTTCGGGATCCCGATCATCGTGCACCTGGGCTGGCTCGGGGTTGTGTTCGCGCTGATCGGCGCCGGTGTGGCGTTCCTCTATACGGGTGGCCCCTGGCCACTGGCGTACAACCGACTCGGTGAAATCGGTGTGTTTATCGCCATGGGCCTGGTGATGGTAGGTGGGGCGTTTTATGTCCACACCGGCACACTCACCTGGCCGGCGGCCATATTGGCGACCAATGTCGGGCTCTATGCGGCGGCGATCCTGCACGCCAACAACATGCGCGATATCGATGTGGATGCCATGCACAGCAAGCACACGCTGGCCAACACCTTTGGATGGCACGTTGGTGTGCGGGAGTACGCCGTGTTGGTTGCGCTCCCCTTCCTGCTCACGGTTGCACTGGTGATTATGCAGCCGGCGTATTGGCCACTGCTCGCGACGTTGCTGGTGGTTCCCATGGCGCTTGAGGCTATCCACCACATGCGCGCCAGATCAAAGGGAGAACTCACCTCCGCCATCGTTGGTATGAGCACACAGTTGCACCAGCGATACGGGGTAGTTGCGACGATCGCGCTGGTCGTCATCGGATTCATGCAATGACCCGCCGACTATGGCAATGGGCGTGGAGACTCCTCGCCGCGGGATTCATCAGTAGCGTGCTGATCTCACTCTATGCACGGTATATCGAGCCGAAATGGCTGGAGGTGACGAGGCTCGATCTCGCCACAGGCGATGATCCGCTCACCATCGCGTTTGTCACAGACCTGCATGTGGGTCCGAGCTTCTCGGCCGCGGACCTGGAGCCGACAATTCACGCGCTGGAACAAATGCAGCCGGATGTGATTTTGTTCGGCGGCGATTTCATCAGCGAGTCGCCCCGCTTCCTCTACGACCTTGAGGCACCACTTACGCGCATGACCGCCACGGCCCGGCTTGGTAGCTGGGGTATTTGGGGAAACCACGATATCGCGAATATCCGCCGTCGCATGGAGCCCGTGCTGGAGCGCTACGGCGTCCGGATGCTGACGAACGAATCCACGCACATCCGTGGCGATTTGTGGGTTGTGGGCGTGGACGATGTGCTGCTTGGGAACGCCGACCTCGATGCGTCGTTCGCCGGGGTGCCGGCTGGTGCCCGCGTGATTGCGATGTGGCACGAGCCCGATGTGGCCCATTACCTGGCCGACTATAAGCCGATGGTGATGCTTGGAGGTCACTCCCATGGCGGGCAGGTGCGGATTCCTGGAATCGGCGCCCTGGCCGCACCCAAGAAGGGTGAGCAGTTCGTGACCGGGTGGTTTGATGTGAACGGCGTGCCGCTGTATGTGAGCCGCGGAATTGGCATGTATCGTCCACCGGTGCGATTGAATTGCCGCCCGGAGTTGGCAGTCTTACGCGTGGATTGAGACGTGCACCGTGACCTTTCGCACGGGTAGACCCGTCCTGCACGCCGCCAGAGGCGGTGGGCATCGGGCGGGTTGCAATACCAACCCATCTGAGTAGACCCGTCCTGCACACCGGAGGCGGTGGGCATCGGGCGGGTTGAAAGAGCAACCCATCTGGGTAGATCCGTCCTGCACACCGCGAGAGGCGACGGACATTGGGCGGGTTGAAAGAGCAACCCATCTGGGTAGACCCGTCCTCTACACCGCCAGAGGCGGTGGGCATCGGGCGGGTTGCAATACCAACCCATCTGAGTAGACCCGTCCTGCACACCGGAGGCGGTGGGCATCGGGCGGGTTGAAAGAGCAACCCATCTGGGTAGATCCGTCCTGCACACCGCGAGAGGCGACGGACATTGGGCGGGCTGAGAGACCCGGCACCCTTGCACCGCATGGCCGGCGGTGCCATTATCGACGGGATTGACAGGTCGCCCCCGGGGCATGAATCCCGGGCCTACACAAGGTTGGAATACTCCTATGACCACCAAAGACGTCGTTCGGGTTGGTGTTATCGGCTGTGGAGCCGGTCTCTTTCACCTGGAAGGATATGCCGAGGAGCCGCGCGCAAAAGTCGTAGCACTGGCCGGGCTTGATACCGACCGCTGCGAGAAACTGGCAAAGCGGTTCGATGTTCCCAGCATTCATCGCGAATACGAGGAACTGCTCGCGCGGGATGATATCGATGCCGTCAGTATCGCCGTGCCAAACATCCTCCACCTGCCGGTGGCAAAGGCCGCGTTCGAGGCCGGCAAGCACGTGCTCATGGAGAAACCGCTCGCCCGCAACGCCGAAGAGGGCGTGGCCATGATCGAGGAATCACGCAAGCACAACAAAATCCTTGGTGTCAGCTTTCAGCGCCGCACACGCCACGACGTCCAGCTCATGAAAGAAGGCGTGGAGAACGGTCAGTTCGGCAACGTCTACTACTCCAAGGCATGGTGGATGCGTAGATCCGGTATCCCAGGCCTGGGCAGCTGGTTCACCAGTAAGGAAGCAGCCGGTGGTGGACCGCTGATCGACCTGGGCGTGCACGTGCTCGATATGCTGATGTACGTGCTGGGTAATCCGGAAGTCCACTCTGTCACAGGTACCACCTACTCTGAAATCGGCCCGAGCGGTCGCGGCGGATGGCCTGATCAGCGTCGGTTCCAGATGAACAAGGATCAGAAGTTTGAAGTGGAAGACCTCGCCAGCGCCTTCGTGCGATTGAAGGATGGCGGCACCCTGCTTCTGGAAGCAAGCTGGGCAAGCTTCACAGAAATGAAGGACGATTTCGGCATCCAGATCTATGGATCCAAGGGCGGTGCTCGCCTATTCTCCGAGCAATATGCGCTCACCGATACACTTGAGGTGTATGGAGAAATGGGCGACGCCACCACGGATATGAAGCCGCGACTGGTCGCGCGCGAGGGCCACGCCGAGGTGATTCATACCTTCGTGGATAGCATCTTGCACGGTACACCAATGTCGCCAAATGGCATGGACGGGCTGGCGAACATCCAGCTGATCGATGCAATCTACAAATCCGCCGAGCTGGGACGAGAAGTGATTCTGGACGAAGAGATCGCGCAAGTCGAGATGTAGGGAGAACGACATTCATGAGCATTCGCGTCACTGTCTGGAACGAATTCCGACACGAACAGACCGAAGGTCACAAGGCCATGGAGATCTATCCGGACGGCATTCATAGCGTCATCGCCGGGTTTCTCACCGAGGCAGGCTACGATGCCAGCACCGCCACGCTTGACGAGCCGGAGCACGGCCTCACCCAGGATGTGATCGATAACACCGATGTCTTCGTTTGGTGGGGGCACATGGCCCACCACGAAGTGGATGATGTGATCGTCGAGAAAGTTAAGAACCGGGTGCTTGCTGGTGCGGGCCTGATTGTGCTGCACAGTGGGCACTTCAGCAAGATCTTCCAGCGCCTGATGGGTACCACCTGCAACCTGAAGTGGCGCGAAGCCAACGAGAAGGAGCGACTGTGGGTAGTGAACCCGGCGCACCCGATTGTTGAAGGCATTGGCGAATACTTTGAGCTGCCGGAAGAAGAGATGTACGGCGAGCACTTCGATATCCCGCAGCCGGACGAACTGTTGCTCATCAGCTGGTTCAGCGGTGGTGAAGTGTTCCGCAGTGGTGCGACATTTAGTCGCGGACGCGGCAAGATCTTCTACTTCCGCCCTGGCCACGAAACACACCCAACCTACTTCGATGCCAATGTGCAGAAGGTGATCAACAACGCCGTGAAGTGGGCTGCGCCGGTGGATGGCCCCGAAGTGAAGTTCGGCAACCGCCTGCCGCTTGAGCCGCTGGAAGGGTACGAAGCCCCGGAGTACGGCGAGAGCTACTAATCTGTATCATTCATCGCGAAGAGAACACCGTCCCGATTGGGGCGGTGTTTTTCTTCACTCGTCATTCCGAGCTTGTCGAGGAATCCCCCGGCGAAGCCGCATCCATTTCTGCCTTCGGCAGTGTGCTCCGCACGGGGACTCTTCGGGCTTTGCCCTCTGAGTGACGCAAGTCACTACCTCGATCTCGCAGTGTTCGAGATCCCACATCCCAACATCCCACTGGCCGGGGATCACCTGGGATGTGGGATGTGGAAGCAAGGGTCCAAGAGTCCACCGTTTCCCGGCCCCGGACATCTTGGACCCTTGGACCCTTCGCGTAGGCAAGATACCAAGATACCCATGATTTTCCGGGCCAGGTATCTGATGGGTATGTTGGTATCTTGGGGATATTAACCATTCAAGGGAGCAAGGGAGCAGCAGATATGCCCGGGAAAAACGTGCTCCCTTGCTCCCTTGGGCATAAACGAGATTCCAGATTCCAGATTCCACCGGCAGGGCCACACCTGGAATGTGGAATCTGGAATGTCAGACGGAACGACGGGAAGCGTCACCCCTGGTGGGTGACCCATAAAGGGTCACGCTACCGGCCGCAATTGGTGAGAAGGCCAAAAGGAATTGCCTCCCCCTCCCTTTGGGTTACGGGCATCCTCTAATTACTATACGCATCGGGCGAAATTTCACTGGCGTTCAGAGTCCGACATCCCACATCCCAACATCCCACTGGCCGGGGTTCATGTGGGATGTGGAAGCAAGGGTCCAAGAGTCCACCGTTTCCCGGCCCCGGACATCTTGGACCCTTGGACCCTTCGCGTAGGCAAGATACCAAGATACCCATGAGTTTCCGGGCCAGGTATCTAATGGGTATGTTGGTATCTTGGGTACCTTGACCAGCTGGACGCCTGTGAGATTCCACATTCCACATTCCACATTCCATCGGCGGGCCACATCTGGAATGTGGAATCTGGAATCTCAGACGCCCGTCACTCCTGCCCGGCGCGTTCCAGGTTGAGGGCCAGCAACCGACTGAGGATCACATCCTCATCCACCTCGGCGGGGGTTTCGTCCGCTGGCCAGCCGTAGGCGTCCCACACGGCACGATCCAGGGTGGCGTGGAGGTTTTGCAGCCAGGTGGGATTGGCGTTGTAGAGGTTGGTGAGCGTGCGCTTCTTCAGCTCGGCATCGGACGCATCTGCCGGATTGAGCCAGTTATTGCGGGCATCATCCAGCGCCTTCGCTGCCTCCCCTATTGCCTGCACGCGTGGATCATCCACGGATAACTTTAGGCTAAGATTGGTGAATCCATCAAACAGTGCTTCGCGTGAAACTCCTATCAATAAAGAACTATCGGTTCGAATGATTCAGTTTTGGTCGAATCCGATAATTAAGTACTCGGAGCTATACGGGCCACCGACACCTAGCTCCTCTGATCCCCTCTTCCCTGTGTTTGAATATATGCAGCCAGGAATATAGTCCGGGTCTGCCTCATCGGACAATCGAACACTTCCTCCAGCCGGTGTGCGTGCACCAGTTCTGGGACCTTCGCAAGAACCGGAATAAATTCCTTGGCTATCTCTAACGAACGTACCGACGTACACTGGGGGGATATCTAGTTCAGTCTCATTAAGCAGCCGTCGGCCCTCGACTACAAGGCCTTCGGATGTCAGTCCATCAAAGTGATCGATGTATTCATCAGTGAGACTAAGCACCATCCCATTCCAATCTGCAACTCCTAGTGAGCTGTCAAAGAACCTCGTAGTTTGATAGAACGCTGAACCATGCGGTTTCGCCCATGGCACTTCGGCTCCCCACATGAAAGTGAATGTCCCATACGAAAAATCATCTTGAAACACTTCCACATTGAGGGTAGGCGATTTGGCATATTCATCAGTCACGTTTCTGAGCTCCGCATAGGCGTAAACGTCACCATCTGACTCAAATACACGAAAGGAAACTGGTTGCCAGCCTGGTATTCCCGGGAGTTGCTCCGCTTCACTATCCCAAGTAACCTGAAGAGCCAGATCTGTTGATATGACGTTACCACCTAAGACCTGATCTCTGGGACCTGCTCCCGTTGTTGATTGAGTAACTAATGGCAGGCCAGAGCCTGCTGAGACGACAAATAAGGCTAGAATCAAAGTAACCTGAGCATACATACATCTACTCTCCCTGTCCGTTACAACAATCGTGGGCCTTTGGCTCGCACTGAGCATACCAAGTCAAATTGGCCTGGTAAATCCCCGCCCTGCACCGAGCTTATCGCCGCCTATGACCATTCCGAGTCTTCGAATGACATGTTTGTCGCGTATAAAAGGCGGGTTGCCGATGATGTACTTCGCAGCGGGCCACTCGGTTTCGGTGACAGAGCCGTCGTCGTGGACGGTCAGCAGTGCGTCCTTCAGCTCAATCGAATCGAGCCGGTCCAGAATCGGGGTGCGTTCGTAGCGGGTATGGCGGTTGCGTTGCCACCATTGCAGGTACCCGATCCAGATGGCGGTTTGGGCCAGTTGTTGCGCGTACGGATTGATCTCGATGCCGCGCAGTTGCATCGGGTTCACCTGGCTCTCGGCCAGCAGTGGTGTGACAGTGATGCGGCTGCGATAGAGCTGCACCTCGTATTCCAGGCTGAGCAGTTCCTCCAGCGCCACGTACAAGAAGTTGCCGCTGCTGCAGGCGGGATCAAGCACGGTGGCGTTCGCTAGCTCGGTCAGCAGGGCATCGATGTCCTTGAGGGCGGCGTTCTTCTGGCGGGTGGTGAGCTTCGGGGCGGGTTCATCACCCACTGGCGGGGCACCATGCTTCTGCACCACATCGGCAAATTTCCTCCGCAGCGGCTGAATCACCACGGGATCGACCACGCGCTGGATATCGGCCTTGCTGGTGTAATGCGCACCGAGCTGGCTGCGCTTCTCCGGATCGAGACTGCGCTCGAACAGCGTGCCGAAAATGGCCGGTTCGATGGTGCTCCAGTCCCACTCGGTGGCGTCCAGAATCTTACCGATCTCGGCTTTGGTGAGCTCTGGCACGTCCACGGTTTCGAAGAGTCCGCCATTCACATACGGAATGCGCTGGTAGGCGATATCGCCGCCGGTGTTCATCTTTTGCAGGAACTCTGTGCAGCGCTCCTGGAAGAGACTCGGGTAATCGTAGGTGTAGCTGATCATTTTGCTAAAGATGTTTTCTGGCAGCAGGCGGATATCCTCGGCAAAGAGGCAGAACACCATCTGCACCAGGAAGTGGGCGGCGCTTTCCGGGTGGGTGCCGCGCTGATGCAGGCCGCGGGCAATCTCGCTGAAGCGGCGGGCAGCCTCGATGGTGACGGAATCGGCGGTTTCCTCCGGACGGAACCACTCGGGTTCGGTCCACATTTTGGCGAGCAGCACCAGGTTGCTGACATTGCGCTCGGTGTTGTGGGCATCCAGGTCGGCGAGAGTGACCTCGTAGACCTTCTGCGTGGTGTTGGTGAAATTCGTATGGATGCGAATGGTGTTGAGATCACACACCACCAGCAGCGGCGGGTTCTCCAGGGCGTCCTTGTATTTGATCACCTGCTGGTAGGCCTTGTTCAGGTCCTTCTTGATGCCCTTGTACTCGATGGCGAAGTGCCCGCGGTACCACACATCGGCGTAGCCATCACCTCCGCCGGCCTTGGTGGCACCCTTCTCGAAGGTGTAGGTCTCACCGGTGGGGTCGGCCTCGGTTGGGGTTGACACGTTCAGCAACCGGCAGAGATCGTGAAAGTGGGATTGCGCAGCGGCAGATTCCTTTTGGCCGGATGCGACGATCCACTTTTGTTTGAAGGCGTTAACGTCCATGCGGGGTGGGTTCTCCGTTGGGTTGGGTGGATTCCGTATGGAGAGATTGTAATCCGGAAGGTCGGTTGATGGCCCAAAACGACGGACGCAATCGTAGTCCCGGGTCTTGTACCCGGGATCATCCCGGTGGGCATGAATCAGATTCCGCCACCCGTCATTCTGAGCGCCCGCAAAGCGGGCAGACGAAGAATCTCGGCGGGACAATCGAGCGAACCGAGATTCTTCACCATCGGCCTGCGGCCTCAGGATTCAGAATGACAAGCAATATCACCCTTCAACCCACTCCTTCAAGTACTTCGCAGTCGTGGTTTTACCGCTCTTGACCATCTCGTGCGGGGTGCCCTCGAAGACGATCTCGCCACCATCGTGCCCGGCGCCGGGTCCGACGTCGATGATCCAGTCGCTTTGCGCCATCACGGCGAGGTTGTGCTCCACCACAATCACACTCTTGCCCTGCCCCACCAGCTTGTGCAGCATCTGAATCAGGTTTTCGGTATCGGCGAGGTGCAACCCGGAGGTAGGTTCATCCAGCACATAGACCGGTGCATCGTCAGAACGCAAAGAAGCGGCGAGCTTGAGGCGCTGCCGCTCCCCGCCGGAGAGCGTGTTCAGCGGCTGGCCGATAGTGATGTAGCCGAGCCCGACATCGTTCAGCACGGTCAGGATTTTGCCAGCATTGCCGGTGGTGAAGACTTCGCCTGCTTTCGAGACAGGGAGGTTGAGCACTTCATTGATATCAAGGCCGTGCAGCTTGTACTCCAGCACCTCGGGCTTGAACCGCTTGCCCTCACACTCCTCGCACGGGCTGGCGACCGTGGCCATAAATCCGAGATCGGTATAGATCACACCGAGGCCGTTACACACCTCGCAGGCCCCCTCCGAGTTGGCACTGAAGAGCGATGCCTTCACTCCGTTCTCTATGGCGAACGCCCTGCGAATCGGATCCAGCAAGCCGGAATAGGTCGCCGGGTTGGATCGACGCGATCCCTTGATCGGGGCCTGGTCGATTAGCACCACGCCCTCCCGCGAGCTGAGCCCCGCATCCACCAGCGATGATTTTCCCGACCCCGCCACGCCGGTAATACTCACGAGCACACCGGTGGGGATATCGACATCGACATCCTGCAGGTTGTTCTGATTGGCACCGCGTATCTCGATACTGCCAGTCGCCTGGCGCGGTTCATCCACCAGGCCAATGCGCTCATCCAGGAACTTGCCGGTCAGCGTATCCGATGTGCGCAGGCCAGCCATATCGCCGTGGTACATTACCTCGCCACCATCCGGGCCGGCGCCGGGTCCGATATCGACCAGCTCATCGGCAATCTCCATCACCGATGGTTTGTGCTCCACCACCAGCACGGTATTGCCCTTGTCCCGCAGCTGGAGAAGCAGCGTATTCATGCGCTCAACATCGTGCGGATGCAGGCCGGCGGTGGGTTCATCGAAAACGTAGGTGACATCGGTCAACGCCGAGCCGAGGTGCCGAATCATCTTGAGTCGCTGCGATTCTCCGCCGGAGAGCGTGGTGGATGGTCGCTCCAACGACAGGTAGCCGAGCCCGATATCAACAAACGAATCCAGCATGGCGGCCAGCTTATCGATGAGCGGCTGCATGGATGGTTCGTTCAGCCCACTCACCCACTCGGCCAGGTCGGTGATCTGCATGCGACAGACATCGGCGATATTCTTGCCGTCGATTTTGGACGACAACGCCTCCTGGCTGAGACGAGTACCATCACAATCCGGGCAGGTCTCGAAGGTGACGGCGCTTTCCACAAAGCGGCGAATATGCGGCTGCAGCGCCTCGACATCTCGGGAGAGCATCGTCTTCTCGATGCGGTTGATCACGCCCTCGAACGTGACGTTGACGCCATCGACCTTAATACGGGTCGGCTCCTTGTAGAGCAGCGCATGCAGCTCGCGCTTGTTGAACTTCTTGACGGGTTTATCTGGAGGGAAGAAATCGCCATTGGTGAAGATGCGGCCATACCAGCCATCGATCGAGTAGTTGGGCACCTGAATCGCGCCATCGGCAATCGATTTGTTCTCATCGTAGATTTTGGACCAGTCGTATCCGGAGACGGTGCCACGCCCCTCACAGGTGGGGCACATACCGCCGAGCACGCTGAAATCGGCCTTCTCGGTGATGGTTTTGTTGCCTCGCTGCACGGTGATTCCGCCCGATCCGCTGGCGGAGGGAACATTGAACGAGAACGCGTTGGGCGAGCCAACATGCGGCTTGCCAAGCCGGGAGAAGAGGATGCGGAGCATGGCATTGGCGTCGGTTGCCGTGCCAACCGTAGAGCGAGAATCGCCACCGATGCGCGCCTGGTCGACGATAATGGCGGTTGTCAGGCCCTCGAGCAGATCCACCTCTGGCCGGGCGAGGGTTGGCATGAACCCTTGCAGGAAGGCGGAATAGGTCTCGTTGATGAGCCGTTGTGATTCCGCGGCAATAGTGCTGAACACCAGACTGGATTTACCGGATCCGGATATACCGGTGAAGACGGTAAGCCTGCGCTTGGCGAGATCGATATCAACATTCTTGAGATTATTGACGCGTGCACCGCGCACGCGAATCGCATCGTGGGAATCGGCCTGAACCATGGCTACCTCCTGGCGTGAAAGTCAGAGGGGTATTCTATCGCCAGTTGTGCATCGCTGCACGAGCAGGTCGATGGTATCGACCGTCCGGCCGGGAGACCAGTTGTTCAACCACTCATATTCGGCGCATTTGCGCCCATCAATCTTGCCCCCTTGCCGCGTTCACGGCGATAATGCCAGCATGGAGACGCACCCACCCGCATAAGGAACACACATGGCAAGTTCAACCCACGCAGACGTGATCATCATCGGTGCCGGCACCATGGGTACCGCCGCCGCCTGGGCCCTGGCACGGCGAGGTGTGGAGGTGATCGCAATCGACCAATTTGCCCACCTCAACTCCATGGCCAGCCACGGCGGACATACCCGCATCTTCCGCCACTGCTACTTCGAGGGCGAGCGCTATGTGCCCTGGGCGCTGGAATCCGATCACCTCTTCGCCGCCTTGCAGGATCGCACCGGACTGGACCTGCAAATCCGCGTGGGCTGCCTCGACATCGGCACTCCTGAAAACGGACACGCCCGGAAATCCCGAGCCGCAGCTGAGGCGCACAATCTGCCATTCGAAACACTCTCGGCACAAGAGGTGAACGAGCGGTTTCCCGCCTGGAACCTGCCAGACAACTACGAGGCCAACCTCGATCCCGAAGGCGGCGTGCTGCGGGTTGAGAACATCTTTCGCGCCTTCCGCAACGAGCTCGAGATCTACGGCGGCGTCATCGTCGAGAACACACCCGTCACCGGCTGGAGCGCCACCGATACCGGCGTGGAGGTTCACACCGCTGATGCCACGTATACCGGCAAGCACCTGATCGTGACCGCTGGTGCCTGGGCTGGCAAGATGTTGAAAGACCTCAACCTGCCGGTGAAGGCCACCCGCAAACCAGTGATTTGGTACGAAACAGATACTATCGCCCCGTATCGGCCCGAGCAGTTCCCGCCATTCATCATCGATGTGGATGTTGATGTCTTTTACGGACTCCCCGCTGTGTCGTCAGATGGCGTGAAGATGGGCAATCACAGCGACATGCATGAAATCGATCCGGACAACTTCGACCGCGAGCACAGACCCGGCGACATCACCAACGAGTTCTCCAACTTCGTCACCACCATGCTGAACGGCGCGCATCCGCGGGCAATCAACACCAGCATGTGTATGTACACCATGACACCGGATGAGGACTTCATCATCGATCGTCACCTTCAGCATGGCAATGTCAGCATCGCCGCCGGCTTCAGCGGGCACGGCTTTAAGTTCGCACCGAAAGTCGGCGAACACCTTGCCGACCTCGCCATCAACGAATCGGCCGAGGCGATTCCGATGTTCTCAATCAATCGGTTTGGATAGATATCGCCGGGGTGCCCCCACGGCATACCCCTTGCGGATTCGGTAGTGAAACCGCTCGAAGATGAGCAGAAAGGACCTCAACATTATGGCTATTGATGTTAAACCGAAGTACACAGCAGAAGTAACCGTTCTTGGCGGACGCGAAGGCCAGGCACAATCCAGCGATGGCGTGCTTGATGTGCAGATTCGTCGCCCCAAAACCAACGGCGTCAGCGACGGCACGAATCCGGAGCAGTTGTTTGGAGCCGCCTGGGGATCATGCTTCCTCGGGGCAGTTGGCGCTGTCGGTCGCGAATCGGATATCGATGTCAGCGATGCAAAGGCCGATGTCGAAATCAGCCTCGGCGAGGACCAGACCAACGGTGGCAATGGCCTGATGGCGAAAATTTCTGTAGCTATTCCGGGCCTGGAGAAGGCCCAGATCGAGGATGTGATGCAGAAGGCGAACGAAATGTGCCCGTACAGCAAAGCCACGCGCGGCAATATCGCGGTGGAACTGGTGGCAGTAGCCTAACCTGAAAAACCCAGCGGCGCCGGTCGGTAAATGAACCGACCGGCGCCTTTCTCATTTTCAGATTGCTGGTTAAACGCTTTCCATCACCCCGGCAGGAGCGTCGGCTGGCTCGTCGTCATCGTCATCGAACCATGCCACGCCACCAACCCCGTCTGGATTGAACGGATCCTGTCCCTTTGGCCAGCCGCCTTCTGCCTCGGCCCAATCACGAATAATCGTTCTCAGGCGCTTGTCGCTGGTGAGGAAGCCGGTGCTGGACGTACCGCGCTTGGCGCCGGACTCGGTGAGATCGCTCAGGCCGATGCGGAGGTCGCGCACGAAGGCCTCGCGGCGGGCGTCGTCGAACTCGGCGGCGAACGGGAAGTACTTGGGATCGCGCGTTTGTAGGTAGTTCATGGCCAGCGTGACCAGCTGGTCGTTAATCGAGGGCTCGACGTATAGCGGCATCAGGGGCTCCTTGAAACATCAACTCCAACATCGCCCGGCACGGACGATGATCTGTAGTTACCTGATTGTACCGGCATCCTCGCCAACTAGCGAGGGGAGCGTTTTGACAAGCCGCCCCGGATTCAAGGTTCCTGGCATACGTATTCGGACCATCAACCAGGAACCCGGGCCGGCCTTCTGGCCAACCCGGGTTCTGTGATCGTTGCAGTTACGATACTGTTTACTACTCGCTGCTGTTATCGACGTCTGGTCGCGGATCCGGGCTGGTGAATCCATCCCGGTTCGGCATGACGACCTGAGGAAGCGTATCCTGATCGATGACTTCATCCTCGCCGATAATGCCATTCGCCCAGAGCAACCACGCGGTGAGCGCGTAGTACTCGTCGTTGGTGAGCGTTTGCGGTGCATCTGCCGGCATGGCGCGTCGAATATAGCTGAATACAGATGTAGCGTATGGCCAGTAGCTGCCGACCGTTTTGACCGGCTCGTCGGTATCCAGGCTACCGATTCCACCCGTCAAACGCGGTGCCCAGTCGGTGCCCTCTCCCTCGGCACCGTGCCAGGCGGCACCGTACTTCGCCCACGCTTCCTTGCCATCCTCTACCGTGGCACTACCAGGCGGCAGGCCGGTTCCATCCGGCATGACATCGATATCCCATCCGGCGATTTCTTCTTGTGTCGCTTCCTGGCCAAAGCCAAAGCGTTCGTTATCCCCAAGCACCTTCAACCTCCCCACTTTCTCCAACAGTCCATGCCTTAATGCCGTTCATGTGATAGCTGTATTTCGATCCCCGGACATCAAGCAGCTGCTGCAAGGTCGGCTGTACGTATCCGGTCTCATCCGTCGCGCGGCTCTGAAGTCGTGCCGACTGGCCTTCCCACTGCCATGGCAATCGGAAGCGCGTGAGTGCCTTAGGAAGCACCGGCTCTTGCAGCTGGGCATCCTCCCAGGTTTCACCGCCGTCAACAGAGACTTCTACCTTCGTGATTTTCCCGCGGCCAGACCAGGCAAGTCCAGATATTTCATGGAATCCGTGTTCAGCGAGAGTTTGGCCGCCGGATGGATAGGTGATCACCGACTTGGCTTCCATTACAAAGGTGAATTGACGGGCAGTGCCGTCAGGCATCAGATCGGTATACTTCGATGTCTCCTCGCGCGTATGCCAGGGAGCATTGCCCAATTCGAGCCGTCGCAACCACTTAATATTGGCATTGCCTTCCCATCCGGGAAGCAAGAGGCGAAGCGGATAACCGGCTGATGGTCGGAGCGCTTCACCATTCATGGCATAGGCGAGAATCGCATCATCCAGCGCCTTCTCAATCGGGATGCTTCTGTCCATGCCAGCGGCGTCAGCGCCCTCCGCCAGCATCCAGGTAGCATCGGCACTCGCACCAACCTCATTGAGAATGGTTTTCACCGGCACACCGGTCCACTCGGTCTGGCTCAACATTCCGAAGCCAATCTGGGCGTCCTGGGAGCTGGTTTCTTCGGACCACTCAGTACGCGAGTTACCCGCGCATTCCAGAAAGTGGACGACTGTTGTCGAAGGAAATCGCTTAATGTCCTCCATGGTGAATATTGTTGGGTAATCCACCATGCCATGGATCATGAGTCGGTGCTCTCCCGGATCGATGTCAGGGATACCTGCATGGTGCCGCTCAAAGAAGAGGCTATTTGGGGTGATCGTTCCATGGAGATCCTGTAGGGGCGTACGACCCCGGGCAGGATTAGTATCAGAATCCGCAACTCTGAGAACATGATCCTCGAACCTCGACCTTTCTCCATAAGGTGACGGCAGAGGTCCCCAGTACTGCATCCAGGGTGGAATATTTGGCGGCAGGGCAGAGCCGTTCACTCCCTCACCAGTCCAGGGCGCGTAAATCTCAGCATCCTCGGGGTGCACTTCCTCCGCTTCCGGAGTCAGGGTAGGATCCGGCGTTGCAGCATCCTGCGCGGCCATCGCGTGGCTGCTGCCAGCTGCACCGATAGCGGCTGCGCTCCCTACGGCTCCCGTTACCCACGTCCTGCGATTTATACGGGTTCCATCCTCATCATGTTCGCCGGAGTGGGCCTGTTCTTCGTTAACGAAGTCGTCAGGCTTTTGAGAACTCATACAGATCCTCCTCGTTACTGCACTATACCGATCGCCTCTCCCACAAGCCGACAGGCACTGTGCCATTTGTCTTGCTTGCCGATACATTACCCATGTACGGTGAAAATGACAATACTGGATGCATATCGAGCCGTGTAGCTTGACGATCCTTCCTATACTTACGGGAAGGAAGTAACAACAGCCATCCCCTAGCGAATCGGAGATCGAATGCCACCAGCACCACCGCGCAAGACACTCACACTCAGCAACGGACTCACCCTCTTTCTCCAGGAAAAACACGATGCCCCGGTTGCCAGTTTCTGGACCTGGTACCGCGTCGGATCTCGTAACGAGATTCCGGGGATCACCGGCGCCAGCCACTGGGTGGAGCACATGCAGTTCAAAGGCACGCCCAGCCTGGAGAAGGGTGCCATTTTCGGCGAAGTGAGCCGTATCGGCGGCACCCTCAACGCCATGACAAGCTCCGACTGGACCGCCTACTACGAGACGATCCCCGCCAGCGAGCTCGACCTCAGCATCAGCATCGAGAGCGACCGCATGATCAACTCGCTCTTCCCCGAAGATGAAGTTGCCAGCGAGCGCACGGTTATCCTCAGCGAACGTCAGGGCGCCGAAAACAACCCCATGTACCACCTGTACGAGGAGTTCATTGGCGCAGCGTTCCGCAGCGGTCCATACGGTCACAGTGTGATCGGGTACGAGAGCGACCTGAAGTCGATGACTCGCGAGGATCTTTACGGCCACTACAAGAACTACTATCGCCCGGATAACGCATTCATCACCGCGGTCGGCGATTTCGATGCCGACGAGCTTGCCGAACGCATCGAGAAAGCCTTCGGCAGCATCAAAAACCCGGAAGGGGATATCCGTGAGGTGGTGGATGGTCCGCCCCAGCACGCCGAGCGACGTGTCACCCTGAAGCGTCCCTCCCCTGCCTCTTACATGATGATGGGCTACAAGATGCCGAGCGCCCGGCATGAGGATATCCCGGCGATTATGATGGCCGATGCAATCCTCAGCGGCGCCAAGGCGATGGGTATGGGCGGCGGTGCCGGTAACGGACGTTCCAGTCGCCTCTATCGTGCACTTGTGGCCACCGGCCTGGTGCGCAACATCAGCTCCAGTGCCCAGCCCGAAGTGGATGAAAGCCTGTGGAGCTTCACCGCCACCGCGCTGCCAGGTGTGGAACCGGCGAAGATCGAGGAGACGATCGAGGCCGAGCTCGAACGCCTCAAGAACGAACCACCAACACACGAAGAGTTCGAAAAGGCGCGCAAGCAGATGCGCGCCAACTATGTCTACTCGCTGGAAACCGTCACAGGTCAGGCGTTCTGGCTTGGCAATATGGAGATCCTCGATCACGCGGCCCGGGTCGACACGTTTGCCGACGAGTTCGATGCCGTCACGCCGGAGGATGTTCAGCGCGTTGCGCAGGAATACCTGGTGCCACACAAGCGAACCATCGGTTGGCAGCTGCCAAGTGATTCCGACGTCGTATTCGATATGAGCGGCGCAGAAGCGGAGGCTCCCGCCGAAGTCGCCAATCTCGCAGACAGCGTCGGTGAAGCGAACGCGCAGGGATTCGTGCGCACCGTGCTGCCGAACGGCATCGTGGTGCTGGCCCAGCCACGTCCGGATGAGGAAGCGGTTGATGGAACGATCCGCATACGCGCAGGGCATGTAGCAACCGGTGAGAAAACGCCCGGCCTACCGAGCATGATGGCAACCATGCTGACGCGCGGCACCGATAATCGCACCTTTGAGCAGTTCAACGAGGAGGTCGACACCCTCGCCGCGAGCTTCTCCGCCAACGCCGGCAGGGGATCCGTGGATGTCGGGTGGCACTCCCTCGCCGAGGACCTGGACGCGATCCTCGATATCGCTGGCGATGTCATCTTCAACCCCACCTTCCCAACGGAGGAACTGGAGAAGATTCGTCCGCAAGTGCTCACCGGTATTGAGGAGCAGGAGCAGGACACCCGCACCATGGCCGGCCGGGCGATGACCGAACTGCTCTATCCGGACGATCATCCCTACCGCATCCTCTCGGGCGGAACGCGTGAGAGCATTGCGGAGATGAATCGGGAGGCACTGGCTGCCTATCACGAGAAATGGCTCGGGCCGGATGTCACGACTATCGCCATCACTGGCGGTATCAAGAATCTCGATGACGCGGTGCAGCGCATTGAACGGGTATTCGGACGCTGGCAAAAAATGCTACCCAATCCGCAGGAGGCGCCAAAGGTCGATCCAATCGCGGAGACCGATCGCCTCGTGAAGCAGATTGAAGGCAAGAGCCAGGCGGATATCTCCATCGCTTATCCAACACTCCCCCGCGAGCATGAGGATTACTACGCTCTCCAGGTGGCCAACCTTATCCTCGGCCAGCTTGGCCTTATGGGTCGGCTTGGCACCGAAGTTCGGGATAAGCAGGGCATGGCGTACTACGTCTTTAGCCAGCTGCGAGGCGGCATCGCCAATAGCCTCTGGCGCTCCAGCGCTGGTGTGGACCCCGGAAATGTCGACAAGGCGATCGATGGCATCGTTGGCGAGTTGAAGCGAATCCGCGAAGAACCGGTGACGGATAAAGAAATCGCCGATGCGAAGAGCTACATGATCGGCTCGCTACCGATTGGGCTGGAATCGCTTGGTGGAGTGACTGATCTGCTGCTGACACTGGAGCGATTTGGGCTGGGGCTGGATTACATCGAGCGCTACCCGGAGATCATCAGCGCCATTACGAAGGACGATATCCTGCGCGCTGCGCAAACGCACCTGGATCCGGATCGCCTGGCTATAGGTATCGCCGGCCCGAAATAGACCTTGTGGGCCAGATTCCCGGAGTTCGTACCGGCGGTTCTGCGTGACCGCCCCAACCCGGACGATGACACAGCATCGCCGCTACAAATGCCTACACTTCACTTCCTCCGGAAGAATCCCAGCAACGGCGATCCTGCGCCGATCAGGAATCCGGCGTCGTACCAGTTGCCCTGGCGGGCGACATCGTACAACGGCTGGTCCTCCAGAAATCCGAAGATGTGGCCGATCACGACAATCCAGCCGGTGAAGCCGTTGAAAATACCCCAGAGCAAATCGTGCCACCACATAGAACGTCCTCCTTCACCCGTACGGGCTCGTGTACTGAGCACATGGTACGGGGTGAAAGAGGACGGTTTCGTTCCGGTTAACCGGAAAGTGACCAGTACAGATTCCAGCCCATCTCAGATTCGGACGGCCACGGAATGATCACCCATCCATCACTGCTACGCAACTTCGCGACCTGTATGTAGATAGGTGGCTTCTCCATCATCGGGTCGCTCGGAACCATGTCGCGCCCTTGTCCATTCGTGAGCCTGATCTGATTGCCCTCCGGATCATCAATCACGATACCAGCGGAGATTACGTATTCGTAATACGACGATTCTGACTGGTGCATTCTCGACACCTCAAAGTCTGGGTTCACGTTCAATGTGGCGATGTCGGGATCGAACTCCAGCTCTTGCTGGTCGTCCGGATTCAGAGGCTGCGGGCCAGTCGTGAGTTCGACCTGCCACGCATATTCGGCCTGATATGCTGGCTGAGCGGCAAGCTCCTCGACCCGATCCCGCACCTGCGACTCCTCTGCGAACACCGGGAACTCACCCAGGATTTTCTGTTGAAGCAGTACCGGGCTATAGAAGGTCCAGATCTGCCCCTGCGTTCCGGAGATCAGGCATTCGAGATAGACGTTCGCGAACTCACTGGCGTCGTCGAACTGCTCTTCTGACGGGGTCGTCGATTCGCCAACGAGTTCCAGGTCAGGATCTACCTCCCAGAACTCTGCGTTTGTCGGGCTGCCGACCATCGGCCTGTCCGTTGGTTCCCCGGTAGGACCATTGGCCGTGAAACGGGCCGGGTTCTTGACGATCTCCATCACGGTATCGGTGCTGAGCGGATCGACATCGCAGGTTGCAGAGCCGGACTCTGGAGTGGCTTCAGCGCCCGGAGTTGAGCCGACGATAGCAAGGCGTGGCTCGGGCTCTCCCGGCTGGTTGAGTTGACCTATGGCGAACCAACCAGCGACTGCGACAGCCAGCACGAGGGCGATTGTCACAGCGAGATTGAGGTAGTGGCCGAATCCCTTGTGAGAGGTTCCCGTGAACGGCGCGTGAGTGGCGGTGTGTGCTGCTGTAGAAATCATGGGTTTCTCCTCCTGCTTCGTTTCTTGTTTCACCTGCGCCCGGATGGCGTTCCACATATTGGAAGGAGGGCGGCCTCCACCATCGGTTTTTCGATGTGCAGAATGAACGTCTTTATGCAGGTTTTCGAAAAACTCTTCGTTCTCGTTCACTTGGCGACCCTCCTTTCCATGCTGGTTCGCAGGGACTTGAATGCGCGGGTCTGGGCGGTTTTGGTGGCATCCTCGCTGGTGCCCTGAATCTCGGCGATTTCGCGGATGGTCAGGCCGGCGAGCCGGAGTTCGACGATCTCTGCCTGCCGCTCCGGCAGCTTATCGAGCGCGACCCGGAGATCATCCAGAACTGTGCGGTGAACAGCGATTTCCTCCGGGCCGGGTGACGCGTCCACCACCTCCGGCATGGAGCCGCGCGGCCTGTATCTTCTCCAGGAGTCGCGCAGCAGGTTTCGGGCGATGGTGAAGAGCCAACTGCGGAAACTGGTAGCGCGCTCGGGTTTATACGATTCCAGGTGCTGGATCGCCTGCACGAACGTTTGGGCGGTAAAATCGGCGGCGGTCTCCGGGTCGCGCGTCTCCCGGTACATCCAGCGATAGATCGGCACGTTGTACTTGTGGTACAGCGGCTCGAATGCATCGATATCCGTGAGGGCAGCATGAACAATGGCATCGTCTTCCCGGGACAGATCAATTCCATTGCTCAACGCTGCACTCCTCCACCGCTTAATTCACTGTACGCAGAAGTGGTGATGAGGTAACGGTAGCCGGATGAGTTAACGAGGGAGGCCGGGGATTGCTCCCCGGCCTCACGCTGGTTGACTTCACCTCAGTGCAAGGAAACGGGAGAATGCGGGAGTACATACCAACGTTCTCCCACGCGATCCCAAGCCACCGAAACAACAATGTTTCCCTGGCTTTGCTGAGGGAAAGGAATTAACTCATTTCCTGTACCGGATGTAAGATAAACCGTTTCATCCTGTAGATTGGTGAATTCGACTCCGAAAGTTACAGAGAATCTGTTGTATCCTCCCCACATTGTCTGTTGCAATGCTAGTTGAGGGTCCGAATTCACCGAGGCTTCCTTGATGTCCATCGCATGCATTGTCGACCGAAGCCAGAGGAAGTATCTTCTCTCATCGTCTTCCGGCATAGAGTCTATATACTCTTCAACGAATGCCAATACCTCGTCTTCGTCCGCAAACACCGGGAAAAACTCCATTACGAAATCTTGAATGTAAATGGGGCTATAGAATGTCAACACTTGGCCAAACGATCCGGTTTGCAAACAGTTGAGATACTCATTGGCAAACTGACTGGCATTCTGGAAGACCTCACCGGTTGGTTCTGTCTTCATTCCGATACCGATTGTTGATTTGTCCCACCAACCTCCCTCCCGCAAACCGGTATAGAGTGAGTTCTCAGGATTCTCCGGTTGTGCAGGATCGCCGAGTGGTCCATTCAGCATGAATGGATATGGATTTCTCACGATCTCCATGACACGTTCGACCGTGAGCGGTTCGACATCGCAGGTGGCAGAGTCATCGGTCTGGCTGAAGAGCGCGAACTGGCCGCTCGAATTTTCTGGCTGATTCATTTGCATCGCCATGAATGCGCCAGCGAAGGCGACGCCAAAGACGATCAACAGCGATGCCGCGTAGTTCAGATATCGGGTGATCTGCCCCCGGTTGAACGGCCGCGAATCATAAACACTCGCCGCGTGAAGTTGACTACTCATTGCTGCGGAGTTCATATCTCCTCCTCTATGGGTTGTCTGCGCGGTGCTGCGCAGAACGCGATTCCAGGTGCCGGCGGCGGGGCCCGTGGATGCCGGATCGGTGCGGCGGGCTTCGTCGGCCCACCGGTGGAATTCGAGTGCGTCGATGACGAGACTATCCTGCTGTTTGGAATCGTTGGTTCGAGACTCTTCGCTGCGCCCAGAATGACGATCGCTACCTACCCACGCGTTAAGGGCTCGGTCGAGGGCGTCGCCGTTTGACGAGGAGCGTTTGAAGAAGGTGCGGAAGCTCATGAGTCGGCTCCTTTCGTCTCGGAGAGTTTCTGTTTCAGCGTTCGATAGGCACGGGATTGCGCAGACTTCACAGCGGCCAGGCTCACGCCAAGGGCATCTGCTATTTCAGGACTGGTGAAACCCACCATGCGAAGTTCGACCACATCCTGTTGGCGCTCCGGCAGGCTGCTGAGAGCGGCACGAAGGCGATCCATCTCGCTGCGATGCACCGCTACGGCCTCGGGTCCGGGATAGTCGTCGTGCGTCAGATCCAGCTGATCGGGCAGCAGTCGGATGTCTTTGCGCCGTCGCCAGTCGTCGGCGAGCATGTTGCGCGCAATCGCAAAGAGCCAACTGCGGAAGGTCGCGCCAGGTTTGGGTTTGTACTGATGTAGCCGCTCGATAGCGCGAATGAATACTCGCGCGGTGAGGTCATCAGCAGCTTCGCGAAGTCCAACCCGGATGTAGCAATATCGGTAAATATCAGGCGCATGCTGTTCGTAGAGGGGTGCAAACGCGGCCGGATCGATCATGGCGGCAGCGATCACGCGAGCTTCCTCAGCCCGTTGTGATTCGCTCTCGCGATGGTCGTCTGGCATACCCGCGTACATCCCGTCCTCGACATTTCATTACAACAGGCACACCATCGTATGCCTTCAATTTGGGTAACGGGTTATGTGAGGAAAGGGTATCGCGATTACGCGATTTCGAGGCGGAGGGTGGTGGCGGCCTCAGCAAAGCCTGGGGTTTCCGGGGTGATGGGCTGGATTTCGACATCGCCATCGACAGCGTAACGATTCTCATACAGCGCGAAGCAGATGCATTCAGGATCGAATCGGCTGCGATAGCGAATGCCTGAGAAAAGAGGTTCGCCTGAGTCAGATGTCATCGTCCAAAGCCAGCGGCTGATTGCGCGTGTTAGGTCACGGTTATCGCTGAGAACATGGCTGAAATCGAGATCGGCGATTCTCATGGCGAGAAGCGTCAACGCCAGGCGCTCGCGCACGAACTGCACTGCCGCTGGACTCGTCAGGTCGAAGACTGGAGCCTCTGTCAGGATTGTCGCAGAGGTGAGCTCCCACTCGTTCGGCCATCGCTCAGACACAACATTTCGTGCTCGCGCAACGAGAGCACCAGCTTCTTCACGCTCATCAACATCCATGATTGTCGTCTGGGAAAAGCTGGCAATTGTCGATAGATGCTCTCGAAGAGTGGCGAGAATTTCCAGAAAGGACCCGGTAGCGCTCGCTGCACAATAAAGTACCGCGTAATCGCGTGCGCCTCCTCCAGGCGATTTCTGGTTATCGTCGAAGCGTCCAGGGCCTTGCACTTCTCGTGGCGGAAGTTGCATAGATGGAAATCTAGATTTCGAAACGCGGTATACGGTCGTTGGAAGACTTACTCCGAAATCAGAGACCTCACCAATGTCGGACATTAGTAGCCACCCGCTATATAGTTGCGCGCTGCATCCATAGCACCTTTGAAGTTTCCCTCGCGAAGGGCATGGGCAGGTGAATCGTCATGCAGAACCGGATTCATTCCAAGAAGCAAGGCACGGATGGTATCTGGGTGCTCATCGTATTCGAGTAAGAATGACACCACCTGATAGGCCGCGATCAGCCGTTCCTCAGAATAGCGGTCACGCACTTGCTGCACATCGCCATTTGCCCATCGTGAAACGGTTTTGACGTTTCGCACATGAACGATATAAGCGGTGATAGCTCTGCCGAGAGTATCGACCAGGGTCGATGCCATGGTTTGCAGATCAGCTTCAACAGCTTTGCGATGTGCTTCGATTGCTTGAGACATAGCTGTTCCTTTCCGGGGCTTGAGATGAGTGTCCCTCGAATGTCCTTCTAATGTCCCCTCTATGTCCCTATTATCGCATATATTTAGAAGGAATCGTGATCAACAAAGGCCCAGGGATAAACCCTGGGCCCATATCTACACTATTCGGAACGGCTACTATGTGCCAAGCTGGCGGAAGTGAAGGTTATTGGTACGTCCTGCCTGTTTATATACAGGAACGGAGCCAATGATAAGCCCCCAATCACCTCGTTCCGCGAGGCCGCGTCGAATCACTTCATGACCGGCTCCGCCAAACGCTTCGTCCGGATTGTCCGCCACATCGAAAACAATTGACCGCACGCCCCACACAATGCCAAGACGACGGGCCACCGAAAGATCATCACACACAGCCAGTATCTGGCCTGATGGACGATACTTCGCGATTCGCACAGCGCTTGAGCCCGTTTTGGTCAGAATCAACAGGTGCTTCACAGGTGTCTGATCGGAGAGTGCAATCGCTGCCCGACTAATCGCGTCGGCAAAGTGCCGGGTATCACTGATCTCGCCTTCATACCCAATGCCTGCGGCTTCCGGACGCACAACTCCCTGACTCTCCGCTTCCAGAATCACCCGGTTCATTACCGATACGGCTTCCATTGGGTACTGCCCGACGGCCGTTTCGGCGCTGAGCATCACGGCATCCGTACCATCCCATACCGCGTTGGCAACGTCGCTCGTCTCCGCTCGGGTTGGAACCGGGTTCTGGATCATGCTTTCCAGCATCTGGGTAGCGGTGATAACCGGTGTACCAGCCTTGTTGCAAGTTTGGATGATGTCCTTCTGCGCGCGAGGTACGCGCTCTGGCGGCAGCTGCACTCCGAGGTCGCCTCGTGCAACCATGACAGCATCGGCCTCATATGCGATGTTCTCGATATCATCGAGCGCTTGTGGGCGTTCGATTTTCGCGATAAGGCCCGGGCTATGATCGCCAAAGGTAGCAGCGATTTCTCGCGCCCTGGCCAGGTCGCCGGCATCGTTCAGGAAGCTGAGCCCGATAAAATCGACCTCGTTTTCAACGGCAAACTGGATATCCTGGATATCGGCATCGGTGAGTGCTCCACCCTTGATCGGCGCACCCGGCAGGGTGACACCCTGTCGGCTCAGAACATCGCCGGGCCGGGTGACGACAGCCATAGCGTGGTCACTGTGAACTTCCTCAACAACCAGCTCTATGAGCCCGTCGGAAATCAACACCTTTGATTCGGGTTCGATTACCTCCAGGAACGAATCCAGGTTGATACCGATCTCATTCGCAGAGGTTTCCACTGGCCCTGGCACCAGCCGGATACGATCGCCCCGGTCGATCTGCATGCTATACGAGCCTTCTGGCAGCGGGCCGGTTCGGATCTTCAACCCTCGCAAATCAAGGAGGATTGGAATATGACGGCTGACGCTATTCGCCGCCTCTCGCACCCGGCTGATCAGCGTCAGGCGGTCATCTTGCGATCCATGAGCGGCGTTCACGCGCACAACATCGGCGCCCGTTTCCATCAATGATCGCAGCGCCTCAACGGTGCTTACGGCTGGTCCGAGCGTGGTTACGATTTTTACTTTACGTGTCATTGGCTAACCTGTGTCTCTTCACGTCACTGTGAGGACGTCTCCCTGCATACTTCATAAGACCAATGGTACAGGAGATTCGCACCGCAAACGTTATGGGAGGATTTCGAGCGAAACGAGCCTCACCGTTGCATGCTTTGCTGCCACGCACGGTCGTTGGCATCCTGCAGGGAAGGATGGACAACCGACACTCGTCGTAGATGAGATGGCGAAGCGGCTGGATCGTTCAACGGGTGACCTGATGGGCTTTCGAGGTACTGGGGGACATAGCCATCTTTGTATCCATACCTGTTGGGTCCGTCCTGGCCTGGTACAAATCCAAGGGCAACGAGGAGAAAGAGGTTTCCCAGCAACGGAACCAGACCAACCAACAGCATGGCGCCACTCCAGCCGAGGTCATGACAACGTCTGGTACCAATGGACCAACTGGATACAACAGCCAGTAGATATACTAACGGGGTTAATAGAGGGAATATGATAGCCGCGAGGAAGAGCCCCACCACGAGCAGGAACAGATTCAGAAAACTGAGCCCCCACCAGGCTCCACGTCCAATACGCCCGTCGAAAGTAAACATAGCCCTGGCCACTCCTGATTTGCAGCGCTGTCATTCTGTTTAAATAACCATTTGGTTCCGCCCGCATTCTACACCCATATCCCGGATTAATGCAGAACCGCGGAGCCGTATGACTCCGCGGTTCTGATTGCCAAGGTGAAATTGATAAGGCTCTATTCGTACCGAAGTGCTTCGGCCGGAAGCGTTCCGCTCGCCTGCCGTGCCGGCAACCAGCTCATAATCAGCGCCATACCGATTGCGAGGCCCAATGTTGCAGCGACAGTTAGCCAGGGAACATCGAAACTGATGCCGTCTACGCCACCGGTCATGGCTTCGTCGGTGGTGAGGTTGTAGCTCACAATCAACCCGAGAATCACGCCGGCAATCGAGCCAAGACCAACGATAATTCCCGTTTCGATAACGAACGCCCGACCAATGGTTTTCGCCTGGAACCCGAGTGCACGCAGCACGCCGATTTGCTGGCGACGCTCCACCACAGCCCGGAACGAGATCACTCCAACGGCCGCAACGCCCACCACGAGCCCGAGGCCCATGAACCATTGCAATACGGTCATGAATCCGCTTTGCTGCGCCTGGAACTCTGCCATCATCTCGGCTACATCAATACCTTGTGCACCGAACTGCAGCAACGCCTGCTCCATATCCGCCGCGACATCCGCTGCGTTACGGCTGTCGTCGACCTTGAAGGAGTAGATTGATGCCATTGGCGTTTCTTCCGGAGCGATCTCGGTCAACGTTGGGGCACTAAGGTAGTACCCGAAGAACATGGAGTACTCGGAATCCAGGACACCGATCACTTCCAGATCGATCGAGTCTCCGGCGGTTCCCCGCGCTGTGACGGTATACGGCGCGAAGGTCTCGTCACCGGTTTCCTCAAACTCAATGCCATCCTGGCTCGGCATGGAAGCCTCGACCTGTTGGTTGCCGGTGGCTCGCATGGACGAACTCACCACGACAACGTTTGGTTCAGTCTTCAACGCTTCCCAGATCGCTTCATCGGATTCGTAGCCTTCGGCGCGATAGCTGAACGAAGTCTGCGTCAGATCCACCCAGCCCTCATCCACTGACTGCATCGGGGCCGAAGCCACCCATTCAGGCTCGCCGCCATCGGTGACCTGAACTTCATCGATGAGTGGGCCGAGCAAGTCGGTGCGTCCCGGGGCACTCACGCCATCCAGATTAACACCGCGAGATTCCATCTCTTCCGTGATGTCATCCACCGGGTTGGTGTTGATCATCTGTACTTGCACATCCAGGCCGGCCATGGCGTTACCGCCAAGAAATGCCTGCGTGAAAATGTTGTTTACCGATGCCATCACCACAATGGAGAAGACGATGAGCGAGAACATGGCCATGGTCATACCACTGCGGCCACCGTTCGATTTCGGATAGGCCACACCAAGTCGAACCGACCCAATCCAGCCCTTCACGCGGGACCCCATACGTTGCACGAGGCGCAGCAGCAGATCCATGTGCTGCATGATGAGCAGCGTACTCGCCGCCACCATGGCCAGGCCGCTGAGCAGGAAGAGCTCTATGCCACCCTCTCCCATATCACCAAAGATACTGTTGAACTGATCTGATGGCATTGACCAGACAACGAGCACGAAGAGCCCGACCAGGGAGAGCACAAGCCTGTTGCTCACGCCGAACCAATTGGTGATCAGTGCGATTGAGAACGGCACCATGGTGATACCGATCAGGAAGACGCTCAGGTTTGGATTCGTTTCACCAACGTAGATGAGATACGCGCCCAGCAGGATTCCAATGCCGCCGAATATGAGTGGTCGCTTGCTGGTACGCGGCGTCTTCACTTCCGGTATGTCCCGCAATGCAGCGACAACATTGAGTCGGCTCGCTCGCCAGCTGGAGAAGATGACGGCCATGAAGGTGATGATCACGCCAAGTGCGTACGCCACAACCAGCGATCGCGGGTGCACGTAGAGCTCGATGGTGAAGAAATCGCCCATCATGTTCTGAACGGCAAACGCGATAATACCTGCGGCGCCAACACCAAGCGCAGTACCAACGAGTCCGGAGAGGAGCGTATACCCGGCGCCTTCAGACATAAACTGCTGAACCAGCAGGCTACGCTGACCACCGATGGCACGCGCCATACCCATTTCACCGCGCCGCTCGGCAGCGAGCATTGTGAAGATGAGTACGATCAGCAACACGCCAACGGAGATGCTGAAGAGTCCGAAACCGATGAACATCGTTACGAAGACCGAGCTCGCCATTTCGGCCTCTTCAAGGAACTGCGCCTTGAAATCGGATGCCACAAGCTCGGTACCGTTGCCGGTAAGCCGCTCGTTCAGGGCGGTTGTCACTTCATCGGAATACTCGGCACCTTCACGGGCATCACCTGTGTTGGAGACAACGACTGCGCTCCACTCGTCGTGGTTGCCGGTCGCTTCGCGCATGTGGTCGAGCCCCACGATCATGCCGGGGGTCTTTGGTCCGTTCAGGCTTCCTGCGAAGAACTGGTTCGGTGTAATACCAACCACTTCGGCAACGTAGAAGTTGTTCTCAAGCACGTAAACCAGTTTGCCACCGACATCGATGTCGAGGTTATCGGCCAGCTTTTCGGTGATGTAGACCTTGTCCGCACCGAGTTGCGTCTGGTCAATCGGGTTGCCATCGATATCCGTGGCGTGGAAATCATCGAAGGTTTCCTGGGGTGCAGCAACGATACCGGCAGAAGGCTCGGATGCCGTTCCCTGCTCGAACAGTGCCATCGGGTTCGATGCGTCTGCCTCACCCTCACCCACGTTAATCGCCGGTGCGAATGAAACAACGAAACTTCCTACAGCATCGATCTCCAACTCTTCCGCGTGGGTTCGAACCTCTTCCACAGCTGATGGCGGAATGGTTTCGGTAACCACACGCTGGATGTTGACGTCTTCGTCACCACTTCCGGCCACAACGATTTCATCAACTTCGCCGAAGACGTGGTAAACCTCGCTACCGACTGAATGATTGAGCGTGTCGCCCACTGTGAGTGAGGCAGCACTGATAAGCGTGGCCAACATAAGGCCAACGATAATGAGTGCACTTTGTGCCTTGCGACGGGGAATATTTCGCATCCCCATTCGGAAAACAACTGACCGCCTGATGGCGACCCAGACAACTGCGGTCAGGCTGAGAACCAACAACACAAGCATCACGATCATGATGTTGTTCATCGGGACGCCAAATAATGATTCCATAGGATTCCTCCTCCCTCAGGCGCAGGCCGTTACCGAACGGCCTCGCCCAGGAGGTCTTCATTTTGCGTAAGGAAGGTGCCATCATGCTCGGGGAACTCTTCGCCGATGATCTCGCCGTCCTGCATGCGCACAATGCGGTCGCACATATTGCCAACACCGCGGTCGTGTGTCACGAGCACAATGGTGAGTCCCTGCTCCTGGTTCAGCTGCTTCAACAACGACATGATGTCGGTCGCAGAACCGGAATCCAGCGCGCCAGTGGGCTCATCTGCCCAGACGATGGCTGGCTCGTTCACCAGGGACCGGGCGATAGTGACACGCTGACGCTGGCCACCGCTCAGCTCGGCCGGGCGATGACCTGCCCAGTTCGCGAGGCCAACCCGCTCCAGCGCCTTCATGGCGCGCTCCCGCGCTTCACCGGGCTTCACGTTGGCAACAAGCAGCGGAAGCTCCACATTCTCAACGGCGCTCAATACCGGCAGAAGGTTGTACACCTGAAAGATGAATCCCATACGGCGGGCCCGGTATCGGGTGCGCTTCTTGTCCCCCATCTTGGCGATGTTCTCACCTTCAATGGTGACAACCCCGTCGGTGACATCGTCGAGCCCGCTCAGGCAGTTGAGCAAAGTTGTCTTGCCGCAACCAGATGGACCCATAACGCCAACCATTTCACCTCGCTTTACTGATAAATCGATCCCTTTCAGCGCATGAAGTTCAGTTGAACCGGTCTTGTAAACCTTGGTGACACCTTGTGCTTCAACTATTGCATCAGTGCTACCATTTGTATGCACCGGATTTGCCTTATTTAATGTCATCACTGTTTCCTCCATTTCAACAACCCCACAGTTTAGACAATCTGATGCCGTAACTTCTCAATCCAAAATGAGGCCTTCTGGCATCTGGATGTATAATACGCAGCCGACTGTTACATTTCTATGTCTGAAAGCCAACGGAACAATGAATTTACTGCTAGCCCCCATATTGCACAAAAAGAGGGTCGGTTTCCCGACCCTCCGTACCTGAAATCAGTTGCGATTTTCTAGGTATTCTTTACCAATGCGTTCTTGATCACCACCAGGATCGCGGCGAATACCGCAGCCACGATAATGCTGATGATGATATTGCCACCAATGGCGTCGGTGAAGAACCCTGCCACAAATGCGCCAATAAGGCCAAGGATAAGGTCACCGAGAATGCCGCGATCGGTTCCGGTGATCACACCAGCCAACCAGCCGGCCGCAATACCCACGATAATCCAGGAAATAATTCCCATTTTCAACGTTCTCCTACGAAATCGTTTATGAAACACCACTCCGTGTTTCTTCCGTATCGCAAGAGTGCAAGCCTCGTGCCAAGGGGTAACGAATTATTAAGTCAGGTAGATGTATTGCCCGTGCGTGCCTGCCGCTCTCGCAGGCGCCGAATCGCTTCTTCCCGGCCGCCGGTCTCGCTGGGAACGGTCGTATCCGAGCCGTCGCCGAAGTCATACTCCGGGTCAAGATCGTCGTCCGCCGGAGCTTCAGTATCCACAGCATCCGGGCCAACGCGGTCCTCACTTGCATCATCTGAAGGGGAGTCTGCAGCTTCTTCCGGTCCAGTATCCGGCCCGATGTCTTGATCCCTGACGCGCGACCGCGGCACCATGCGGGTTGTTGAAAGGCCAGAGTCTGCAGCAGCGCTCGAAAGGGAAGCGGTAGTGGACGATTCTCGGAAGCCGTAACCTTCCTCACGTGACCAGACGCCGGTTGTGCCGAAGCTTGCAACATAAAACCAGCACCACACGAGAATAGAAATGGCGAGGAACGCCCACACTGCAATTGCAATAAGGCTTCCGGTTTCATCGTCCGGGTTTATCAGCATGGTGACCAGGGTGAAAAGAACCATGGCCGTTCCTGCTATGGAAACAACACCGCCAAGCCCCTGGATAAAGCGAATCCAGCGGCGCTGCAGTACCGTGCGGTCGATATCCTCGGGCGGAATATTCTTGTATTTTCGTCCTGGTCCAAAGGTGCGAAGCGCCCACCCAAGCAACATGAGCGTGGCTCCGTAGCCCATACCAAACAGAACGTAATCCACCGTTGCTCCTCACAGGGCCGAACAATCACTGCAAAAGTCTACTCTGCTTATGCAATGGATTGCAGGTTAAATAAGCCAGGCGACACGGCACTTTTGATACGCAGATCAATGATTGCCGCGTAACGCGTTCAATACCATCGTGACAGAACGAAGGGCGCCAGGCTCGATACTGAGACCTGGCGCGGTTGATCGTTTTCCGCAACTACCCTGTTACTTCCTGAGTTTGTCCAGCAGCAAGGCATACGCTTCGCGACCTCGGAGATGGTCCGAGATTGTGTACCACTCGTTTGGGGCGTGTGCATTACTCCCAGGTAGTGACCATCCGAGTGTGATTGTTGGTAATCCTAGTTCGTCCTGAAAAAGGCCAGTGGCGGGTACGGACCCTCCGCTGCGAACCAGCACCGGATCCTTGCCGTAGAGATCACTCAGCGTCTCTTTCACCGCCGCGTACACAGGATGGTTACGATCGAAAACGTAGGCACGGGCCTTCCCTTGCTTGTAAATGAAATCGACCGTGGCACGGCTCCCTACATGCTTGTGTACGTGTGCAACAACGAGTTCGCGAATTTCATCAGGATCCTGATCAGCAACCAGGCGGCAGGTGATTTTGAGGTGAGCTTTGGCGGGTGTTACCGTCTTGGAACCGTCCCCCTGGAATCCGCCCCAAATGCCATTGAGATCGAGTGTTGGACGGCCCCAGTTCCGCTCACGGAGCGTGTATTCCGGTTCACCAAAGAAGTCCGTGTTCCCCACCTCTTTCTTTACAGCTTCGGGGTCGACGGCAAGCATTGCCATCTCATCGCGATCTTCCTGGGTGAGATCACGGACTTTATCGTAAAAGCCTTCGACCATCATCTTTCCGTCGGCATCGTGGAATGTGGCGGCCAGTTTCGTCAGCACTTGCACGGCATTGGGAACATAGGCCCCGTATTCTCCGGAATGCAAATCCGAACTCGCGGTGGTCAGGTTTACCTGCATGCCGACAATACCTTTGAGCGCGATTGACATGCTCGGCGTATCCTGGCTGTACTGGCCGCCATCGGCGTTGATAATCACATCGGCCGCGAGCATATCCTGATTCTCACGAAGGACCTGCACGAGGTTTGGGCTGCCGATTTCCTCCTCGCCCTCGAAGATGAAGCTGACGTTGATCGGAGGCTTTCCACCATTGGCTTTAGCCGACGCTTCCACACCCTGGATGACAGTGAGCAGGCTTCCCTTCATATCGGAGCCACCTCGGCCATAGATCACGTCGCCTTCAATAGTCGGCTCGAACGGAGGCGTATTCCAGAGTTCAACCGGTTCTTCAGGTTGAACATCGTAATGGCCATAGATGAGTATCGTGGGTTGATCGTCCGAAACATGCCATCGACCCAGCACAGAAGGGTGCCCGGCGGATTCAGCAATCCGCACTTCCGGTATTCCAGCACGCTTCATCCGCGCAGCGACCCATTCTGCCGTGCGTTGCATATCTGGTTTGTGGTCGGGCGACGTACTCACGCTCGGCATACGGATGAGTTCGAGTACTTCGTCGATATGCTGTTGCTCTTTGGATTTGAGATCATCTCTCCAGGACACAGGAATCACCTCCATTGGATACGGATAACCCTGACATCGTCGTTGAAATCTTCAACGTGTCAATAAAAAGATGAAACAAACCAGAGGACAGAACAGAGAAACGCGCCAGGACCCCATCCCGGTCCTGGCGCGATCATCTTCGTTTCTGCTATCAGACGCTACTTCTTCAGCTTGTCCAGCAAGAGCGCATAGCCTTCGCGGCCCCGAAGGTGCGCCGATACCGTGTACCACTCATTCGGTGCGTGTGCCTTGCTACCTGGCAGCCCCCAGCCAAGTGTGACGGTCTCCAGCCCGAGTTCATCCTGGAAAATGCCAGTGGCTGGTACGGTTCCGCCAGCACGTACCACGACCGGATCCTTGCTGTACAGATCCACGAGCGTGTTGTGCACGGCCTTGTAAACCGGGTGTTCACGATCGGCAAGATACGGTCGGGCACTGCCCGGCGCAAATACGACTTCTGCCCGGGCACGACTGCCTAAGTGTTTTTCGACATGTGCCTTCACCAGTTCGCGAATTTCGTTGGGGCTCTGGTCCGCAACCAGGCGGCATGTGATCTTCAGGTGCGCTTCGGAGGGCGTTACTGTTTTTACACCATCTCCCTGAAATCCACCCCAGATACCGTTGAAATCGAGCGTGGGACGTCCCCAGTTACGCTCCCGCGTGGTGTACTCGGGTTCGCCGAAGAAGTCCGAAACGTCCATCTCCTTCTTCTCGGCTTCCTCATCTATAGCAACCAGCGCCATCTCGTCGCGTTCGGCTTGCGTCAGCTCACGTACTTTGTCATAAAAGCCCTCCACCATCACCTTGCCGTTCTCATCGTGGAATGTTGCAGCGAGTTTGGTTAATACCTGCACAGCATTGGGCATATAGGCGCCATAGCCACCGGAGTGCATATCCGTATTTGCAGTCTCGACATTTATCTGCATGCCGGTAAGGCCCTTGAGGGCAACCGACATACTTGGGGTGTCTTCGCTATGCTGTCCACCATCGGCGGAGATGACCGCATCCGCAGCCAACATGTCCTTGTTTTCCCGGATGATCTGCACCATATTGGGGCTACCAATTTCTTCTTCGCCCTCAAATATGAAGCTGACATTCACCGGTGGTTTGCCACCGTTGGCTTTCGCCGATGCCTCGACGCCCTGAATGACGGTCAGCAGGTTCCCCTTCATATCCGAACTGCCGCGAGCATAGATATAGTCACCATCGACGCGCGGTTCGAACGGTGGCGATTCCCACAGTTCCAACGGCTCGGCGGGCTGAACATCATAGTGGCCATAAACCAGGATAGTTGGCTGATCGTCCGATACATGCCAGCGGCCCAGAACCGCGGGATGTCCGTCGGACTGTGCAATGCGAATCTCTGGCACACCCGCGCGCTTCATGCGATCGGCTACCCACTCGGCAGTTTTCTGCATATCCGGCTTGTGCTCGGGCGCGGTACTGACGCTTGGCATACGAAGAAGCTCCAGCACTTCATCGATATGCTCTTTTTCCTTGTTCTTCAGTTCATCTTTCCAGGACACGAGAATGACCTCCACATAATTTCTGATTACCCTGTCATCGTCACTGAATCCAGCCAAATGTCAAGGAGAATTCCACAGCCTGGCGGATTGGAAGTGTTGCCCGCGTGGTACTATCCAGCAAGGTCTTTGGCGCTTTGTAATCATGGCGGAATTCCCTGAATTGATGGCCGAACTCGTCGAACAAGATCCAAACGAAGAAGACAAACGATTAGTGCAACTTGCCCAAGAGGGCGATATGGCTGCATTTAATGAAATTGTGGAGCGTCACCAACGGGCGGTTTATTCAACGTGCCTGCGCATGCTGCGCGACCAGCAGCTCGCCGAGGATGCAACGCAAGATGCATTTGTGCGGGCGTGGAACGCTATAGACAGCTTTCGGGGCGGCATTGTACGCCCGTGGCTGCTACGTATAGCCACCAATCGTACCTACGACATGTTGCGTTCCCGGGCCCGGCGCCCTGCCGGTAGTCTCGATGCCCAACCCTACGAATCCGAACCGGAATGGACAACGCAGGTAAGCCCCGGTGAGCATCCGGAGCAGTTCACATCCCGCGGCGAGTTGAGCGATCTCTTGCAGGATGCCCTCGGTAGCCTGCCGGAGGATCAACGCCTGGCCATTGTGCTGAGTGATGTGCAGGGATACGGTTATGATGAGATAGCGCAAGTGATGGACATAGCAGTCGGCACCGTGAAATCGAGGATTTCGCGCGGTCGCGCAAGATTGCGCGAATACCTGCAGCAATCGCCAACCGCTATGGAACTCACAGAACGTTATTTACGTCTTAACGATGAGTGAACTGAGGGTGTTGTGCCTGCAGTGCTCGGACAACACAACGGCGTGATGTCCCTTTACGAATGCACGAAAGAAACTGACTATGCCATTGCACCATCTTTCAGCTGAAGAGATAGCGGCATACCTGGATGGTGAGTGCACCGAGACCGAGTTCCGGAACGCACAAGCCCACATGGATGCCTGTGAAGAGTGCCGCGCAACAGCGGACGATCAGCGATTCATTAAATCCCTTATGGGCTCGCTCGAAGAGCCAGATCTCCCACGCTCGTTCACGATTTCAGAGGAAATGGTGAACGATTCCGGGCCCCTCTCCAGTCCGCATCCGGAGTCGTCTCCGGCAGCGGGCGGTGGCAGTGGGAGCGGCCTGATTCGGTTCGAGCCATTTGCACGCATCATTAGCATCGCGGCGGTGCTCGCATTCCTCGTGTTGGGAGGAGCCCAGCTCGCTGGAATCGGCAACGAAACCGACTCGGGTAACGACCAACCCGTGACTGTAAGCGAAACGGAATCTTCTACGAGTGCGTTGGAGGAGCAAGAACCAGAACTGGCTCGTGGCGAGGTGCGGGAGCAAGGTGAATCCGCAGCCGCCAACATTTCGCCATTACACACCGAAAGCGCATCTGTCGAAACACAGGCGCAGGCCACAGATAACGGCCTGACACGAATTGAAATCACGACGATTGGCGTTGGAGTTGTGGCACTGGCATCGATAGCCGCCTGGATTCTGATTCACTTTCGAGCCGGTCAATCCGGCAACAACTCGTAGGAGATACCGAAAATGATCAGCAAGATACGAATCGCAGCAATCGCCATGATTGCCACGCTCAGCCTGGTGGCAACACCCCTCGTTTCCGCCAGCGATATGGGCATTTACGAGCCGGAACGCACTATCGCCACCACCGGCACAGGTATCGTCACGGTCGAACCAGACATGGCCACGTTCACTGTGGGTATGGAAGCTCGTAATGAAGAACTGCAGGTAGCCCAGGACGAGGTCACCGACGAAGCAAACGCCATCTCGGAAATGCTGCGAGACAGGGGCGTGGACGAGAAAGACATCGTCACGTCCGCATACGAAGTTACGCCGGAAAATGAGTACGATCGCGACGGTAACTTCGAACGTATCAGCCATTACGTGGTGCGCATGGCAATCACCATTACTGTGCACGATATCGATCTGGTCGGCGAACTGCTGGACGAATCCGTAACACTGGGTGCCGACTATGTCAGCCGCATTTCATTCTCCGTAAGCGATCCTGATCCGCACATCCAGGAAGCTCGCAAGGCCGCCATCGCGGATGCGAAGCAGAAAGCCGAGGATTATGCGAGCGGATCCAGCTCGACAATCACCGGCCTCTTCCACCTCTACGAGAGTAGCTCGCCGCAGCCAACCGCACGCGAAAGCGAAGCCCCAACCATGGCCGTGGAAGACACCGCAATGGGCGATGCCGACGCCCGGGAAAGCAACCCGGTCGATGTAAGCGCCGGTACCACCAGGATTGTGGTAAAGGTTGAAACTACCTGGACAATCGAGCCGAACTTGCTCATTGAGCCAGAAGCCACGCCTGAAGACTAGATTCAATCTCAGAAGTTATGCGCCTGGCCGGGAACTCCGGCCAGGCGTTTTTTTTCTCGTGGAGTAGCGTTCGGCAGTGGAGTACCATTAGCCGCAGCAGAAATGCCCTTGTGAAGTGAGATCCTGCATGCGACCGGTCGTCAAAAACTATATGGGAATGATCGTTATCGCAGTGGCCGCAGTACTGGTTGTCGGCGCTGCCAGTGTCCGCATCGATCGCGAGCAAGTGGCGCATGTGCCAGACGGAGTCGAAGCCACGCCGGCCATCAGTGGCAATGCCCCGCAAGGGCTCGTAGATGCCCAATGGCTCTCCCAATACAGCTCCCAGGTCGATTATATCTTCGATCTTTCGGACCAACGGCAGTACGAAGCTGGCCACATTCCTGGTGCGATCCACGTCTGGTGGCAGGACGGTATGGCGATCCATTCGCAGAACTACGCCGAACCATCCCAGATCAGCGCGTCACCTGATCCTGATGCGATCTTTGGCCGTTTGAACCTCAATGTGCCCCAAACAGCGCGCATAGTGCTGTACGACAGCCAGCAATCCGAGCGAGCCTCGTGGATGATGTGGTTGATGAGCATCAATGGCTACACCGATGTGCACGTGCTGGATGGTGGCCTGCCAGCCTGGATCGGCGCCGATGGTGAGCTGGCAGCTGAATCTGAGGATCCCCGCAATGAAAATGTTACCGCGACGCCAACGTGGGACGAGGAGTTCCTGATTCGAAGGGAAGCACTGCGTGACCGACTGGATGAGGAGAATCTTGTTATCGTGGATACGCGCTCTGCTGGCGAGCAATTAGATGACGTCAACAGCACCATCCGGCAAGGAATCATCCCCGGTTCAATCAACATACCTACAGCAGAAGTGATGCGCGATGATGGCACGTTCAGGTCGCCGTCGGAACTCCGTGCACTCTTCGAGTCCTACGGGCTCTATCCAGAGAATGAGATCGTCGTATACAGCCTGTTCACCTCGCACTCCGGTAATGTCTGGCTCGCGCTTCAGATCGCCGGGTACGACCAGGTGATGATTTATCAGGAGGGCTATGTTGGCTGGGGACGAGACGAGGAAATGCCGATTGATCCCGTGCCACGCCCTATAGCGACGCCTTTCGCGACCCCGAATGTCGCTACGCCAGAAGCGACACCCGAGCCCGATGACACTGATACGCAACAACCAACGCCGGAAGAGGAAGGTCCGATTGACCTCACCGGCATATAGCCCAAGAACCATCGAGGGAAAACAAAGTCGCCCCGGCCACGTGGCCGGGGCGACACTTGCTGTGCAAAGTTATACGCGTGCGCCTGTTCGTGATTCCACGAGTGCTTCGAACTCGTCGATATCCTGGCGGATAACGTCGAGGCTGGCGGTCCAGAACTCCTTGCTGCGAATGTCTATGCCAAATCGCCCGGCGAGCGTCGCGGCATCGGCAGAACCGGTGCTTGCCAGCAGGTCGTCGTAGCCGGCCTTGAACGTCTCCGGGTCCTGTTGGTACTGCCGGTAAAGCCCAAGGCCAAAGAGCAAGCCAAACATGTACGGATAGTTGTAGTAGGCACGATTCACACTGTAGTAGTGAGACTTAACCGCCCACATGTAGGGATGCAGGCTCTCTTCTGCAATGACGTCACCGTACGTCTCTTTCTGCGCGGCGATCATCAGCTCGTTGAAATCGCTTGCCGTCAGCACACCATTCGCGCGAGCCTCAAAGACACTCTGCTCGAAAAGGAATCGGCTGGTGATATCCACCACGATCTGGCCGGCGTCGACGAGACCACCATCGAGAATCGAGAACTTGTCGTCGTCACTGCCCTCCTGGATAGCGGCCTTCCGCAGAATCGTCTCGCAAAAGGTGCTCGCCGTTTCGGCGAGAGTCATCGGGGTATTTTGTCCCCACAACGGGCTTCTATTTGCCTGGCAGAGGTTGTGATAGGCGTGGCCGAGCTCGTGGGCCATGGTGCTTACGCCGTCGAAACTGGGTGTGAAGTTACTCAGCACCCCACTCTTGCCGGGAACAGTGCCCATGCAGAACGCGCCATCTACCTTGCCTTCACGCGGTTCGGCGTCGATCCAGCGCTCGTCCAGCGCCTGCTGGACCATGTCCCGCATTTTGGTGCTGTAGCTGCCGAACTGTTCCTTGAGGAACTCCATCCCTTCATCCCACTGCCACTCGCGCTCGTTCTGTGTAACCGGGGCAGTGATATCGAACCACTCCAGTTTCTCGAGTCCCATAGCGCGGGCCTTGGCAGCCCAGTAGCGGCGGATATCCGGGAAAGCATCACGGGCACTGGACATCATCGCATCCAGCGTTTCCCGGTCGATGTGATTCTGGTGGAGTGTCTGATCCAGCACGGATTCCCAACCGCGCTTGCGGGCCAGTGTTCCATGCTCGCCCTTAACACCATTGAGCGCGGCGGCAATCGGGGTTTCCCACTGTTTCCAGGCGGCTACTTCGGCTTCGTAGGCACGGCGGCGAACATCCCGGTCCGGGTTGTTGGCGAGATTGCGTACATCGCTCATCGGCAGCGTGACGGTTTCCCCGGGCGTCTTCTCGAATTTGACCATGATCTGCGAGGCGACCTGGCTCTTCATCTCGCCCCAGGCGGAACCGCCGCTGAGGGTGAGTTCGGAAGCAAGTGCTTCCTCGGCTTCGCTCATCAGGTATGTCGCGTCGATCTTGCCCTGCCGCAGGATAAAGGCATGCTCTTTGGCAATTTCTGAGCCGGCAATAATCGCTTCAACGTCCTGATCCCCGAGCCAGGCAGAGAAGCGGGTTTGCGCCTGTCGCAGCGGAATCATCGCGATTTGCATTTCGCTCATGGCCTTGATCGCCTGGGAATCGCGGGAGTTGACTGCGATGTGCCCGGTGATATACGGGAAAATTAACCCCAGACGTAGTGAAAGCTCTTTCGCGCGCTCCAGGTAATTGGCCGCCACGGTTACAGGATCGCTATCCGGATTGTCGACTGCTGCATCAACGGCTTCGACACTGGACGTGATCAGCGCCTTCACTTCCTCGACTTCGGTATGGAATTCTTCAGATTCAAGCGATGGGAAGTACCGGGTGAGATCCCAGGTTGGAAGTTGGTTGCTCATACAATCTCCATTGATATTCCTGAATGACATCTGTCATCACACAAACTAAATACCGGAAAGCGCCGAGAATGTCACGTCATCGGCATTCTCTTCGGCATACCGAAGATCCCATTCGGTGGTGAAGAGGATCACCGGGTTCTCGCTGGAGTCCTCCGCTCGCATCCGACCTCGGCCAGCGCCGATCCGGGCGATTTCCGCATCGTCGCCAGACACCCAACGAGCTGCTGTAAACGTGAGGGGCTCCATAACGGTTTCCACGTTGTACTCGGTCTCAAGGCGCGAGCGAACCACATCGAACTGCAATACACCCACAGCGGCCATGATCGGTTCACGGCTGCCAGAGGCAACCGGATAGAAGAGCTGGATTCCACCCTCCTCCTCGATCTGCGTGATGCCTTTCAGGAACTGCTTGTATTTATCCGCCTTGGTGTGGCGAAGCCGGGCGAAGTGTTCCGGCTGGAACCTGGGCAGTGCCGTAAAGGTGCCGACATCTTCGCTACTGATCGTGTCGCCGATGGTGAACGTGCCGGTGCTTAGCAGACCAACCACATCGCCAGCATATGCCTCGTCAACGATTTCGCGCTCCTGCCCGAAGAGACGCATGGCGCGACTCAGGCGTACCTTGCGACCCAATCGTGGATGCCAGGCATCCATATCGCGTTCGAATTTGCCCGACACCACGCGGAAGTAGGCCACGCGGTCGCGGTGACGCCGGTCCATATTCGCCTGAATTTTGAAGACGAAGCCACTGAACCGTGGATCGTCCGGAGCCATTTCGCCATTGCTGGTTTCACTGCCTCCGGGTTCGGGAGCCATTTCGATAAAGTGATCGAGAAAGAGTTGCACGCCAAAGTTGGTCAACGCCGATCCGAAGCAGACCGGGGTCATACGCCCGGCGAGCACTTCATCCAGATCGAACTCTGCCCCGGCGAGTTCGAGCAGCTCCACATCTTCGCGCAGCTGATTCGCCAGGTTCTCGCCAACCTTCTCATCCAGCAAGGGGTCGGAGAGATCATCGATTTCCACGACCGGTGCGCGCTTCGCACCATGGTCCGTGCGTTCAAACAGATGAACTTTCTGTGATCCGCGATCATACACGCCGCGGAAGTCCGGCCCATCCCCGATCGGCCAATTGAGCGGATAGGTCACCAGTCCGAGTGTCTTCTCGATTTCATCCATGAGGTCGAGCGGCGCCTTGGCCGGGCGATCAATCTTGTTCACAAACGTGAAGATCGGCGTGTTACGGCGCCGGCAGACCTCAAACAACTTGAGAGTCTGCGGTTCAATACCGCGGGATCCATCCAGCACCATAATGGCGCTATCTACGGCCGTCAGTGTCCGGTAGGTATCTTCGGAGAAGTCCTGGTGACCGGGGGTATCGAGCAGGTTGAGCTGCTTGCCTGAATACGGGAAGGCCAACACGGTACTGGTGATAGAAATACCGCGTTCTTTCTCGATATCCATCCAGTCGGATGCAGCATGGCGCTGGGTTTTCCTCGCCGTTACCGATCCAGCAAGCTGGACGGCGTTTCCGTACAGCAACAGCTTTTCAGTGAGCGTGGTTTTCCCCGCGTCGGGGTGGGAGATGATCGCGAAGGTACGGCGTTTCGCGACTTCCCGCTCCAGGGATTCTTCCTGGACAGCAGATTTCAGTTCAGACATGGGCAAGCAATCCTGTGATTATTCTTTGTCGGGCTCAGTCGGCATTACCGGGCGGAGATAGAGAAGGAATTCGTTGAATCCAACTTTCAGCATGCGATAAATGGTGTAGCGGGTTTGGTGTGCCGCATCGCGATAGGTGCCACCAGACTGGTATCGGTGGATTCGAATATCGCGATCAGTGGTGGCGATGATTTCGTATGTAATTCTCTCACAATCGAGGCAGCGGATGTACTGGTCTTTCGAGCGCTGGCCACCTGCGAATCCACGCTGAACAAACACCGTGTTCTGGCTATCGCACCAGGCACAGATTTTTCCTTGGCGCGGAGCGTTACGATGAGAATGGTCAGGTGTGGATGAGCGTCGGCGAGCGTTACCGCCTTCCGACCCGGCACGATGAGACACAACTCCTCCTCGTCGGATTTCGGAGGTTAATGGTACATCACAGTTGTGACAAATATGCACGAAACATGCCATTTCCCGATTGACACTCATACCCCATAGGGGTATCATATTAGATACGGGCCAACTAAGCCCGGCTATACGCGATCTCAATAAGGCTGGTGGAATTCCGTGTCGGTCAGCACTCCGAGCTCTCCAAACACTCCAACACATGAATGGACCACGACGTTTGAAGTCGATGGCATGACCTGCGCCGCCTGCGTTCGCCGCGTGGAAAAAGCGCTCGAAAAGGTTGAAGGCGTGCAGGATGTCAGCGTCAACCTCGCTACGGAATCGGCCACCGTTTCCGCTGCTGATTCGGTCACTCCGAAGACACTCTCCTCTGCCGTTGAAAAGGCGGGATATGTCGCCGGGGATATTCAGGGACCACAGGCAGAACCGACACCGGCACAATCTGGCCAGACCGTCTCCTTCGATGTCGAAGGGATGACATGCGCGAGTTGTGTTGGGCGCGTTGAGAAGGCGCTGACCAAAATCGATGGCGTGAACAATGTGGCTGTCAACCTCGCCACGGAAACCGCCACGGTTACGTTTGACCCAACCGTAACCACAGATACTCTTGGCTCGGCTGTAACCGGTGCGGGGTATACCCACGGACCCATCGAGCTTCCCCAGGCTGAACCAGCGGGGGCACAAGCGGTTCAGGCCCCCTCAAGTGCCGAACGCGATGCCGAAGAGCGCGATCGCAAACGCGACGCGCACATCAACGAACTCAAAACCAAGAGCCTTGTGAGCCTGGCTATTGGTGCGGTCATGATGATTCTCATGTACGTGCCATTGCCAATGAGCGATCGTACCCTCGCTCCGATTCTGCTCATTGCTGCCACATTCGTGCAGTTCTGGGCGGGTCGTGAATTCTATGTCGCAACCTGGGCGGCGCTCAAGCATGGCGCCACAAATATGAACACACTTGTTGCTGTTGGTACCTCGGTTGCGTATGGCTATAGCGCGTTTGTGGTGCTTTGGCCGCATCTGGCTGAACGCTGGCAGATTCCCTATCACCTCTATTTTGAATCGGCGGTCATCATCATTGCGCTGATCCTGCTGGGTCGATGGATGGAGGCGCGCGCCAAGAAGAGCACCGGCGATGCGATCCGCGCACTCGTTGGACTCAATGCGCCAACGGCCCGCGTGCTGCGTAACGGTATGGAGCAGGACATCCCCACCGAACAGGTGGTGGTTGGAGATGTTATTCGGGTGCGCCCGGGAGAAAAGATCCCGGTGGATGGCGTCATCACCGATGGCAGTTCTGCAATAGATGAAAGCATGCTCACTGGAGAAGCGGTACCGGTCACCAAGTCTGCAGACGATGAGGTGATCGGGTCGACCATCAATACGACCGGATCTTTCCTGTTCCAGGCCACTGCTGTCGGCAAGGATACGGTGCTCGCAAACATCATCCGCATGGTTGAGGACGCGCAAGGCAGCAAGGCCCCAATGCAACGCCTGGCGGACAAGATTAGCGGCATTTTCGTACCGATTGTGCTGGTGGTTGCTGCACTCACCTTCCTTGGCTGGTACTTCTTCGGGCCAGAACCATCGGTGAGCTACGCCGTTATCACGCTTGTGGCCGTGCTGGTGATCGCGTGTCCATGCGCACTTGGATTGGCTGCGCCGACCGCAATCATGGTTGGAACCGGAAAGGCCGCCGAGAACGGCATTCTCGTTCGCGGTGGAGATGCGCTCGAAATGGTGCGCAAAATCGACACGGTTGTGCTGGATAAAACAGGCACGATCACGCGCGGCAAGCCGGAGGTCACCAGCATCAAGGTGCTGGGAGATCGTGATGCATCCGACGTACTGGCCACCGCTGCTGCTGCGGAATCGCAATCCGAACATCCACTCGCACAGGCGATTGTGGAGGCAGCCAAAGCACGTGATATCGACATCCCCACTCCCTCTCGCTTCGACAGCGTGACCGGTAAAGGCATCCTGGCTACGGTCAACGGCGAAGAGGTGGTGATCGGCAATGAGACCTTTATGCGCGAGCACAACGTCGACTCCGAACGCTTCAGGTACGCGGCTACATTCGCTGCCAATGCCGGAGCCACTCCAGTGCTCATGGCGATAAACGGCGAACCGGCTGCGGTTCTCGGTATTGCAGATGCGTTGAAGCCGGAATCCGAGAAAACCGTCTCAGATCTTAAAGCCCTTGGTCTGGATGTCTGGATGATTACTGGCGACAACGTCGCCACGGCGAACGTGATCGCCCGTGAAGTCGGTATCGAGAATGTGGTGGCCAACGTGCTTCCCAATGAAAAGGCCGACAAGGTCCAGGAGCTGCAATCGCAGGGTAAGACTGTGGCGATGGTCGGTGATGGCATCAATGATGCTCCCAGCCTGGCAACTGCCGATCTCGGCATAGCGATTGGCAGCGGGACCGACGTGGCGATGGCGGCCTCAGACATCACGCTCATCGGTGACAATCCGCACGGAATCATCACCGCGTTTGCGCTAAGCCGCCGTACAGTCGATACCATTAAGCAAGGCCTGTTCTGGGCGTTTGGCTACAATGTCGCTTTGATTCCTGTGGCGATGGGTGTGCTTTACCCCGCCTTGGGCATTCTGCTCAACCCGATGATTGCTGCAGCAGCCATGGCCATGAGTTCGGTGAGTGTTGTTACGAACGCGCTGCGGCTACGATCTTTCAAGATGCCGGCAAATGCACGCGAGATCATCGAACCAACACTCGGCCAGCGTATTACCCAGGCAGGGTATCTGGTAGGTATCGCAATACTGGCACTCGCCGTTGGATGGGTCATGTGGTGGCTCACCGAGCAGGCCGGTATGGGGCTCTTCGATACGTTCTCGCCCGCCGATGAGCAAGTCCAGCATTAAACCCGGGATGAACAGAGCGGATAATCCGCTCGGAAAGGAACACACTATGGCACGAACAACGATAACCTTGCAGGCGCCGGACATCTCTTGCGCACACTGCGTCTCCGCAGTTCAGAACCGCGTCGGCAATGTCGAAGGCGTCGAGTCGGTTGAAGCGTCCGCAGATACCAAGAAGATCAACATCAGTTACGACGATGACAAAGTGGATCTTGAGAAGATCCAGGCCGAACTCGCAGACGAAGGCTATCCGGCAACAACTGCATAAGCGGCATTCTGCATGCGATTAGAGAACGGACCAGGGCAATGCCACTGGTCCGTTATGTTTCATACTTGTCTTGCGAAATACCCGCAAACATCGCATGCTAGAGGGGCCTTATACCTCAATCGTAAGCGTGCGATGTGGGACACAAGGGGAGATCCGAAGAGATGCCAGATAGCACCGACGCCACTTTCACCGACGAGAATTCTCGACGTGACGTTGAGGCCAATCTCGAGGAACGGATTACCGCGATGCTCAATGAACGTCCGCTAATTATGGTGTCCAATCGCGGACCGGTTGAATTTACCCGGGAGCAGGACGGCTCGTTCACCAGCCGGCAGGGCAGTGGCGGCCTTGTAACTGCTGTGCGAACGGTTTTGCAGGATCACAAGGCGATCTGGATCGCTGCCACCATGAGCAGTGGCGATCGCGCCAGATGGCAACAGGCAGTGGCCCGGAATGAGGATTTCATACCCTCGGAGGAGACCGACACCAACTTTCGGCTCCGGTTCGTTGCTCCGGATGAAGACGCGTATAACAAGTACTACAACGTCATCGCTAACCCCCTGCTTTGGTTCCTTCAGCACTATTTGTGGGACACACCACGCACTCCCGATATTACACATGAAACCTGGGACGCATGGCGCAATGGCTACAAGGTGGTGAACGAGATGTTTGCCGATGAGATAATTGCCGCGTGCAACAACATCGGTGGGAGCGTCGAGCCGATCGTGATGCTGCAAGATTATCACCTCTACCTCGCGCCACAGATGATTCGGGAAAAGCGCCCGGGTGCCATCATTCAGCACTTCATTCACATCCCGTGGCCAGATCCCGATTACTGGCGCCTGCTTCCAAGCGAAATGCGAAAGGCCGTCTGTGAGGGATTGTTGGGCAGCGATATCATCGGGTTCCAGACCCGAAGCCACGCGCGCAGCTTCATGTACACCTGCGAGGCATATGTAGATGGTGTGGAGATCGATTACAACAATCGCAAGATCATCTGGAACGGTCGCGAGATCTCCGTAGCAACCTACCCTATTTCCATTGATCCGGAAGCGGTAAAACGAATCGCCTATAGCCAGGAAGCCCGCGCATATGAACGATACCTGCCAACCCACTGGAACGAGTACACGATTCTCCGCGCCGATCGCGCAGAGCCGAGCAAGAACATAATCCGTGGTTTCCTCGCGTTCGATCGATTCCTGGAACTGCATCCCGAGTTCCTGGATCGTGTCAACTTCATTGCCGTTACCCAACCGAGCCGGCTCGATGTCGAAGAATACCGGGATTACCTGGACGATATAAGTGCCGTGGTCGGGCGCATCAATGCCAAGTACGCCAACGTCGAGACCGGTTGGCAACCGGTTCAGGTGATTATGGGCGAGAAGTACGCTCGCGTGCTCGCCGCCATGAAATGGTATGACCTGCTGATAGTGAACTCGTTGATGGACGGCATGAACCTCGTGGCGAAAGAAGGCGCACTGGTAAACGAACGAAGTGGTGTGCTCATGCTTTCGGAAGGCGCAGGTGCTGTTGAGCAGCTCGGCGAGTGGGCGATCGTCGTCTCACCGGCGGATATCGAAGGACATGCCGAAGCGATTTACGATGCCCTCACCATGCCGATGCCAGAACGGCATCGACGCGCCTCAGCGATGAAACAGGCCATTGAAGACCACGATGTCACCCTGTGGTTCCGGGATCAGTTACGGGACGTCATTGCACTGGAAGACCGCAGGGCGGAAGTCTAGCTGGCATGGTAGAATCCTACACAACGAATGTACGTACACTCATTGGGCTCACTTAACATGGCTGAGACAACTGATTACCCGCCCTGCAGGTTGTTTTGCCCCGGCGTGATTGCAACTCCGGGGCGTGTGCTAATCGGAATCATCGCAGCGCTGGGAGCGTTTTTCCTCGCGGCTGCAATGCCCTCGGCGGCTGAGCAGATCCTACCCGAAGTCGCCGGAATGATCAAGAATTCAGACGGTAACCCAATCCCCAACGCCTGGGTTACAGACGGCGAAAACTACACCTTCACCGACCAACAGGGCATCTTCTATTTCAACGACGGCAAAGTCGTTCCAGGAACCTCCCTCATCGTCTCCAGCGCCGGCTACGAGCAGGAACTTGTTGTTGCGCCCAACAACGGAGATCCGGTGGACGTTGTGATGTCTCCATATTCGGTGCGGGGACTCTACTTCAATCCAGTAATCAGCAACAGTCCGGAAACCGTCAACAGGTACATCCAGATCGCCAGGACCACCGAAGTAAATGCGGTAGTGATTGATGTAAAGGAAAACATCGTCTATTTCGATACGGATAACCCGCTCTTCCGAGAAGCCAATATGGTTGTTCCCATCATGGATCTGCCCGAGCTCCTCGATACGTTCCGTAGCAACGGCATCTACACCATTGCCCGCATTGTGGTGTTCAAGGATAGCCCCGTCGCCGAACTTCACCCCGAATACGCGGTGCGTGATTCACTCACCGGCAACCTGTGGCGCGATCAAAATGGAGCCGCATGGGTGAACCCGCTCAGCCGCGAGATGTGGGATGCAAACATCAGCCTGGCCGAAGAGGCGATCGAACTTGGCTTCGATGAAGTGCAATACGATTACATCCGCTTTCCAACCGATGGCAATATGGCACGCGCTGATTTCGGCCAACCCGTGACGGCCGAGGATCGCGAGACTGCCATAGAGGACTTCCTGCAGATTAGTCGCGATCGCCTCATTCCGCTCGGGGGGCGGCAATCGGCGGATGTGTTCGGCTATACCACCGTGATCGACCACGATCTTGGGATCGGCCAGAACTTCACACAGGTTTCGAAAACCGTGGATTACATCAGCCCAATGATCTATCCATCGCACTGGCCGAAAGGCTCGCTGCTGGGGATTCCCGGGCACCCAAATGAATATCCCTATCTCACCGTGCAGATAAGCATGGGGGAAGCGCTCAAGCAGCTTGATGGCAATAACGTGCAGCTTCGACCATGGCTGCAGGATTTTGGCATGCGAGGTATGCGCACCTATGGTGCGGCGGACGTCCGCGCACAAATCGATGCCCTGAGGGACCTCCACATTAACAGCTGGCTGATCTGGAGTCCGAGCAACTTCTTTCATACAGATGCATTTGCTGTAGACACATCACAAGACACAGTACCCACAGCCGAGCCAAAACTTCAGCCAACCGTTCAACCGGCTCAGCCAACGCCCAAATCGCGGCTCTCGGCGAGAACCTGGTCAACTGTGAGCCACTGACCGCCAAAGAGCAGGTTCACCTGGGTGCTGTAGCTGAGTGAATCGGTCAGCACACTCTCCGGCGGACCGGCAGCCACAATGCCACCATCACCAAGCATGACCACCGTGTGGGCGCACTCGGCGGCGAGTTCAACATCGTGCGTGGCCATGAGCACCCCGAGTCCACGCTCCTGCAACCGGCGTAGAACCTGCACGAGTTGCCGCTTGTGCCATGGATCCATACCGCGAGTGGGCTCGTCGAGCAACAGCACTTTCGGTTTGCCCGCCAACACCACGGCAACCGCAGCGCGCTGACGCTCGCCGACACTCAGCGTGGACGGATGTCGATCAGCCGCCCAGGCAAGATCCACATCGGCTAACAGAGCCTCCACATCAATCTCAACGTTACGCTTCCTGGCTGTGAACTCAAGTTCTTCACGCAAGGTTTCACAGAAGAATAAAGTGCTCGCGCGTTGCGGAACGTAGGCGATGCCATCCGGGGCACTCTCCCCGGCCGGCACGATACTGCCCCCTACTTCTATTCGGCCGTCGCGTTCCCGGGCAAACCCCATCATGGCGCGGAGCAAGGTTGTTTTGCCGCTGCCATTGCGGCCCATGAGGGCGACGAGCTCGCCCTCGTGCAGGGACATGGAAGCATCGTTCACGATCTTCCTGTTTCCGACACACACCCCAACCTGCTCGAGCTGTAACACGCGATCTCCAGTTTGCGGCTTCGCAATTGACGGAGGCCGGGCGTTGGTGAGCACTTGCTCCAAAGCGCCAAAGGCCGGATGTTGTCGTTCCTGTTTGATGGTGAGAGGAAGCTGCTCCCAACCCAGCGCCCGGCCGAGCTGCGTCACAGGAGGAAGCGCGATGTCGCTCACCAAATGTGCTATTTCCTGAGCTGTACCATCCGTGGGAGTGCCATCATCGGCGAGCAATCGCACGCTGTCCGCATGCGAAAGGATCCGTTCCAGGCGGTGCTCGGCCATTACAATGCTGAGACCAAGATCGTCGTTCATACGTGTGACCGCGGAGATCACAGCCTCGGCACCCCACGGATCGAGTTGGCTGGTTGGCTCATCAAGCACCAGTACTTCCGGATGCGGTGCCAACGCCGAGGCGATAGCCACACGTTGCCTTTCGCCACCGGAGAGGGTGGACGGATCGCGGTCGCGTAAATGGGCCACACCAACGAGATCGAGGAGTTCCTCCACGCGTTTGCGCATGGTCTCATGCGGAACTCCAAGTTGTTCGAGGCTGAAGGCGATATCGTCCACCACCCGCGTGGTGAGCAGCTGCGATTCCGGATCCTGAAATACAAACCCGACATGCCTGGCCAGATCTCGCGGAGGTACGTTGCGGGTGTTGAGTCCGTTTACTGCCACATCGCCGCCGAAAGTGCCACCGGAGAAATGCGGAACGAGCCCGTTCAGCGTACGGAGAATGGTCGACTTTCCCGATCCCGATCGGCCGATGAGCAGCGCGAGCTCACCGCGACGGATCCGCCATTCAATCGATTCCAGGGTGGGATCGGCACTATCCGGCCACGAATATGAGAGGTCATTGATGTTGATCATCACTGCGGTCATGACGGCCTCGCTTCATACGGAAAGAGCGCAGGACCGAGAAGCGGGATCAGCGCGAGCAATATCCGAAAATCGATGGCTGGTACTTCGAGGTTTGGGTATGGATTGAAAATGATAGTGCGATAATCCTGGGAGGCAAAGAAAAGAATCACGATAAGTGACACAAGCGATGCCGCCATAACTCCGATATCAGCACGTGTGAGCTTATGCTCGCGATAACGGGTAGTGGGCGGGGTATTCGCGCCGGATCGGGCGAAGCCGATCGCTCCCACTGCGGTGACCACCAGGGAAATCCAGAGCAGGTACCGCGCGTTCATACTGATGGCAAAGGCCAGGCAGAGCGCGCCGAAGATCGTCATCATACCAAACAGCGAAACCGACGTTTTGGCCGGAGTGGTCGAAACCGAAGCTCCGAACCCCCGTGCCTCCAGGGTCTCCGACATTGTGAGGGCACGGTTGAGAGATCCATCCAGCAACGGTACCAGGATCGGGAGCACATGGCGGACGGAGCGAATTCGATGTCCACGCGCGGCCTGAGCTTCCCGAATATCCGTATAAGCCTGGGACGCTGCTGGCAAGAACGACCACGCTACCGACCCGGAGACGGCCAGTGGAGCCACTCGCGGAGGCAGCACACGAGTCAGTGCGATCCAGTCGAGTCCGGCGGCCGCTGTGTTTCCGATGAGCACCAGGGTAATCACTGCCACACCAGACACCACACCGTAGGTAATTGCGTTCCAGGTGATATCCCACCCCAACAGCGGCAGGTTGAACGCCACCTGGTTTCCGCTACGAACGGTTAGCGCATTAAAGAGGACCCCGATAGCAGCAAACACGACCGAGATGCGTACGATCCATCCCCAGCGAATCGCAGCCGGTGGTACACACACCAACCGAACCGTGAGCGCGATGCAGAGCATGGCAAGTACCAGCACGGGATGCCGACCGATCAGCATCGGGATCATGGCGCAAACAGCCCAAACGAGCCAGGTGCGGCTATCCAGTGGACTCATCTGTCCGCTCCCCGTCGCGAGCGGGCGCGAAACAGGAGAACACCAGCCACAACAAGTACGAGGACCAGGGCTCCTGCAGCAGGCGCCCACGCTGCGGGAGATGCTTCATCGTCGGCCTCGCCGTCGGTATGAATTGCAGGCTCGGGCGGCAGGGCACCGATATTCGCACCAGCGTTTTCTGCCAGTTCGTCAATGGTGACGACCGGCAGATCAGGATCCTCGGAGCTCCAACTGATTGCGTAAATCTCACCATCAACCACAGTCGTTCCGCTGACACCGGAGCCGGTCATCGACCATTCACCGTCTACCAATTTCATCATCCGCCAAAACGGCGTGGTAGACGATGACTGGCACATGGATTGTCGGCAATCGGTGGCCGGGCACCCGGTGTCATCGATTTGGCACACCGCCTCGCCCAGCCCACCAAAACCAACGGTGACCATCTCGAGATCGGTCTCATTGAGCAAATCGATAAGCGGCGGTTCGGGTTCATCGAAAGGAATCCACACCCACGTTGTGCGCTCGTCACCGTAATCGATGATCACACCAACCTCGTTGATGTCATCCTGCGCGGCTGCCGGGAGAAAGAGCATCGCCAGAGCACACATCGCCACAATTGCGATGTGTGCTCCACGAAATCGAGTCCGGAATGGATTGCGAGTTGGCCTCATGCAGGATTACGCAGCCTCATCCGCCTCGAATGATTCGGGCACGATCGGCAGCGGCTCACCGACGCCAGCCGGAATTACCTGCATGGTGGTGAATGAGTTATCTGCCGAATCCGAGGCCATCCAGAAATACGCACCGCTCGGATTCTGGAAGGTGCTCAACTGGCGCGTGAGATGCGTTTCTTCCTCGCCCACAGCGATGTACGCCTGAATCACAAGCGCGGTGGAATTAGCATCTGCTTCGGCTCCGATGCTGTACCCTGCGCCCTGTTCGTTGACAGTCAGGCGGAGGTAATCGATGGACCGTGCAACGATCTCATCACCCTCTCCTGCATACGCAAGCGCCTGTACAATCGTCGCGGTTGTATTGCTATCCGCTGACGATTCATCTGTAGAGCCATCCCATGCGAAACCACCGTTATCGGCTTGCAAGGTTTCCAGCACAGAGATCGCCTCAGCAGGAATCTCGGAATCCGTCGCTGCAAGCGCCATCAGCGCGTATGCGTGCTCGTAAAGTCCGGATCCGTACAGGTCTGTCTCCGGATCCTGCCCTTCAAGCACGATCTCAAGCGGGGTTGTGCCACCGATTTCCAGGGATTCATCCCCGACTGCAACCAGCATAATCACGAGCTTGGCTGCGGCTCCCGGTCCGCTCGTAGCGTAATCGGCGGCATTGCTCTCCGAATCGAGCCAACCGAGGGCGAGGTCAATGGAATCGCCGACGATGATGCCAGCCTCATCTGCTGCAGCAAGAGCGATAACGGCATCGACCGTTGTACCGGCGTCGGGCTCACCGGAGAATCCGAGCCAGCTGCCGTTATCTTCCTGCTGACTGATCAACCAGGTGACAGCTTCCTGCACACCATCAGCGCCAATGGGGGTAGCTGCTGGAGTGGCATCCTGTGCAGCGATCGATGCCGGCACCAGTGTGGCCAGCACCAGCATGACAAGCGCCGTAAGTCGTGAGTATTTTCGAAGCATCTCGTTCTCCTTTTCGGGGATCATCCCCATATACGCAAACAACCCGCTCACGCGAGCAGGTTGCAACATGACGATCACGTATGACCCACCTGTGGTGTGTGAGTCAACGCCTGCACCCTTGTTTCGCGAAGGGTCTCAAGCGAGTTACAGCCGGGTTTTCTGGCTCGGACTCAAAGCTGAATCCTTACAGTTGCGCGACAGCATCGGACTTCAACCGATTTGCCCCATAAGCGCCATAACTCGTAGAGAACTATTCGACTGTTTCGGCGCGTCATCATCGCCATGCATCTATCATACAGCACGACGCGTTCGGCAAAGTGGCAAATCATTGCGATACTGTGCTGAGAAGAGATTTGGTGTTGCTCACCGACCGGGGATGGAGAGCTCGTGGAACTCGATCAATCAATCTTGCTGGCTCTATGTGCCATGGGCGCAAGCGTGTTTGGAAGCATGCTGGGCCTGGGTGGGGGTGTGTTTATCGTGCCGCTGTTCACCCTGCTACTCGGAGTCGACCCCAAAATAGCCATTGGCGCCAGTGCAGTCTGTGTTGTTACCAATTCGGTCGTCGGAAGTCGGCGCCACCTGGACAACCAGTACGTCAACTTCCGCCTCTCGATGCTGCTCCAGAGCACCACAGCCGCCGGCGCGATTGTGGGTGCCTTAATCGCGCTGGCAGTGGACGGCAACTTCCTGAAAGCCGTGCTCGGGTTGATGCTCCTGTACGCTGCCTGGTCCATGATTCGTGGTAGCAAAATCGCGATTCCAAATATCGGGGACGACACACGGGATCCGCTCAACCTGATGTACAACTACCAGGAAGGCGAACAAACCGTGCGGTACGTGCCAATTCGAATACGTTCCGGGCTCAGCGCCAGCGGTCTCGCCGGTGTGCTCAGCGGCATGCTCGGCATTGGCGGCGGCCTCATTCAGGTACCCGTGATGAACCTGCTCATGAAGCTTCCACTTCGGGCTGCGGCAGGCACCAGCAGCTTCATGGTGGGTATGACGTCGGTCGCGACAGCGGCGGTATTCTACGCGAACGACCTCATAGACCCGCAGGTTACGGCCCCAGCGATGGTCGGTGTGCTGGCGGGATCATCCTTCGGGTCGTGGCTGACCAAACGCGTGCAGGTGCAGCAGCTGATTTCCGTATTTGTCGTCGTAATGGTTGCGCTAAGTATCTCTATGATCCTCAGCGCGTTCGAAATCTCACTCTGGTAGGCAGGCATGGCGGAACTATCCCAACTCAGCAGCCGCGAGGCGCTGGACACCATTATTCAACGCACCATCGTTATTTATCGCTGGGCAGTGGCGTTAACGTTCGCATTCGTCGGCATCGGGTTTCTCATTACGATTTTCGGTGACCAGAATGTCGATTCGGTTATGGGCGATCCGGACACGCTGTTCCGGCAGGTCATGGACCTGGAGGCATCCGGCTTCTTCGGTGTCGGTATCAGCATCATGATTCTCACTCCAATCATCATGATCGCCAACGCGGCCTACCTCTTCTTTCGGGCTGGCGACAAGAGATACGGACTGATTACATCGGCGGTGGTGGCAATCCTTCTCCTGTCCATCGTTATCTCGTACATAACAGGGTAACGTCGTGGAAACCAGCATTGTCATCATCGTGGCGATGGAGAGTGAGCGGAAGCACCTTGATACGCTGATGCCTGGGTGGAAGCATGTACTTACCCCCATTTGGCCCACGCTGCGAAGCCAGGACGTCGTCAGCATCACCTGCGGGATTGGTATGGTCTCCGCCGCGGCAGCCACCGAGCACGCTATCGGCGTATACAACCCGAGTATGGTGCTGAACTTCGGTTGTGCGGGCGCACATGATAGTGAGCTCTTTCCGGGCGATATCGTTATTGGCGATCGACTGGTCCATCAGGGTCGAATGCGGTTCGCACCGGACGGAGCGATTATCCCACTCGAAGCCGGCTTTCATGTGCCAGGAGAAACAAGGCAGATGACGGAGGTACGAACCGACGAAACCCTTCGCCAATTAGCCGAGTCCGTCGCAGATTCTCTTGCGTTCGCTCCCTGGCCGCAGGCGGCGCGCCTGCCAGTGCAACCGAACCGGCCGCCAGTGGTTACGACCGGCACGGTCAGCTCCGGCGATATCTGGCTACAGAATGCAGAGACGATTAATGCCGTTCACCAGCGCACGGGATCGCTCTGCGAGGACATGGAAGCAGCCAGCATCGCGCAGGTTTGCGCGTTGCATGGTGTTCCTTTTCTGACTGTGAAAGATATCTCGAACAGCGAGTTGCATGAGCCAACGACGTTCGACGAATCGACTTTGACACTCCATGCCAGCGAACTCGGGATGCGAGCGGCGATGGTGACCGTTGGGGTGATCGAAAAGCTCCGCCAAATCGGCAGATTGCCCCGAACGCGTTACTCGTAGACTGGTGGCCGCACCACCATGGTGCCGGCGGCTGGATCCATTTCCAACACGAATTCCGGATGGTTGGGGACCAGCAGGTCATCGGGAGAATCCGGTCGATCGCCGATAACGAGCACATCGTGCGCGCCGGTTTCGATGAGATCCTTCACCGTACCGATCCGCTTGCCATGCTCGTCGCTGACCTCCAGGCCGATTAACTGGAAGAGGAAGTATTCGCCAGGCTCGAGGGGACGAGCGTCGCTTCCGGCGATTTTGACGTTGAGGCCGCTCAGTTTGGCGGCAGCCTCGGGGCTGTCCGTTCCTTGAAGCTTGATGAGCGCGCCTTTATCTGTGAAACGAATGTTTTCCAGCGTTATTGGCGTGTCGCGCTCCCCCAGGTAGATCGTATCTATCGTCTTGAGGTGGTCCGGAGAATCAGTGAGGATATGCATGCGCATCTCCCCCTGTACACCATGGGCACCGCCGATTCGGCCAACCGTCAACCGCACCTGCTCGACGGGTGTGGTTGGCTCTGGGCCCTTCGTTTCAATCAGTGCGGGCCGGCGCTTGCGGGGGCGCTTTTTCGGAGCGGGGCGTTTCCTGCGGGCAGACGACGACGGGGAGTCGGTTTTCGACTCCCCGTTACCGGTGCCTGCGTTATTGGTGGCGTTAATCTCGTCCTTCAATGTCCAGGCTCACTCGTACATGTTCGCGCGATCCGACAATCATCAGGATAGAGCGGATCGACTTGGCGATACGCCCACCTCGTCCGATCACCTTCCCAAGGTCCTCTTCCGGGAGAAGTACATGCACGCGCACGGACGAACCGCGCATATCGGCAGTTACTTCAGCCTGGCTGGAATCATCCACCAGCTGGAAGACGATCCATTCGACGAGGCCACGAAGCTGCTCGGTGAGATCACTTTCGTTCTCATCTACCTGGGCAAGGGCTTCTTCGGTGTCGAAACCGATATCCTCGGTGCCTTCGACATCGTCAAAGTCGTCTTCGGTCACGTCTTCTTCGTTCGCGAAATCGTCCCGTGGCTCAACCATTAGCCGTTCGCTTCCGCCTTGGCTTCAGCCCGGGCTCTGGTCTTGTGGTTGTAGAAGGTGTCTTCGGAAATAACGCCCTGCTTCTTGAGCAGGCCTTCAACCGTTTCGGATGGCTTGGCGCCATGCTCGAGCCAGTGCTTAACGCGATCTTCCTTCACGGTGATCTCGGCGGGCTCGACAATCGGGTTGTAGGTACCAAGGATCTCAATGAAGCGGCCGTCACGAGCTTCGCTGTGCTCAGTGGCAACAATTCGGAAAAACGGGCGCTTCTTGGAGCCCATGCGGCGTAGTCGAAGTTTAATCAATGTCTATCTCCAATGGTGCCGATACCGGCAAATCAATTTCTATAATCACCATCGGATGCCAATTGAGGAGTTGACAGAGCCGAGTGCTTCAGCGGCGCTCAACGTATTTCGGAGCAAATGGCTGCACTGATGCCATTCAACGCGCATAAAAGCACGACCACACTGCGGCGGCCTCGATGGAAGAGTGTACCTTATTTGGGCGCGGTTGGGCCAATCTACTCGCGATCATCTGCCCATGCGAGGGCGGCTTTTACCGCCCGATCCCAGCCACGGAGGCTGGCGGAGCGATCCTCCTCGGACATTGATGGGTCGAAGCGCTTGTCCAAATGCCAGTTCCGCTTGAGATCCTCGAGGTCTTCCCAGAACCCAACAGCAAGTCCGGCCAGATACGCTGCACCAAGCGCGGTGGTTTCCGGCACCTCTGGCCGTAGAACAGGGGTACCGATGATATCCGCCTGGAACTGCATGAGGAAATCGTTGGCGACCATACCGCCATCGACACGCAGTTCGGAGAGACGGGCATCGAGATCCTGCTGCATGGCATCGAGCACATCGCGCGTTTGATACGCGACGGATTCAAGCGTCGCGCGCACGATTTCCTCGCGCCCCGTGCCACGGGTGAGACCGAAAACCGTCGCACGGGCGTACGGATTCCAGTGCGGGGCGCCGAGGCCCGTGAACGCCGGAACAACGTAGACCTGACCCGACGACTCGATTGACCGGGCCATCGCCTCACTGGCGCCGGCGGTATCAACGATCTGAAGCGAGTCCCGTAACCACTGCACTGCAGCTCCGGCCACGAAAATGGATCCTTCAAACGCGTATGTCGGTTTGCCGTTGAGCCCCCAGGCGATGGTCGTCAACATCCCGTGCGAGCTTGGTTTCGGCTTGTCGCCGATGTTCATCAGCAGGAACCCACCGGTGCCGTAGGTTTGCTTGGCCATTCCGACCTCGAACAACGTCTGCCCGAAGCTGGCGGCCTGCTGGTCCCCGGCGACGCCCGTTATCGGGATCGAGCGGCCGAACAAATCCGGCAGAGTTTCGCCAAAGTGGCCGCTGCTCTCCTTGGTCTCGGGCAGCATCGATTTCGGGATACCCAGCAAATTGAGGATATCTTCGTCCCACTCCAGCTGGTTGATGTTGAACAGCATCGTGCGGCTGGCATTGGAATAATCGATAACGTGGACTTTGCCACCGGTCAGCCGCCATATGAGGAAGCTATCGACGGTGCCAAATGCGAGCTCGCCCCGCTCGGCCCGTTCCCTCACTCCCTCCACTTCCTCGAGAATCCAGCGAATCTTGGTGGCAGAGAAATATGGATCGATGATAAGTCCGGTCTTTTCGGCGATCTTCTCGCTCCAGCCATCAGCTTTTAGCTGCTCGCAATACGAGGTTGTGCGCCGGTCTTGCCATACGATCGCGTTGTAGACGGGCTCACCCGTTGAGCGATCCCAGACAATTGTGGTTTCACGCTGATTGGTGATGCCGATAGCGACCACATCGGCCAGACTGACTTCGCCGGATTCCAACACGTGCTGCGCTGTGGCCAATTGGCTCTGCCATATATCTTCCGGGTTGTGTTCCACCCAACCGGGCTGTGGGTAGATTTGCGGGTATTCCTGGAAGTTCGTGGCGAGTGATCGCCCGTTCTCTCCAAACAGAATGGAGCGCGAGCTGGTGGTTCCCTGATCGAGTGAAAGAACAGCGCGTGGCATCAATATCCTCCGGGATAGCGATTAATAGTTACGCTTCCAGAATACCGCGGGGACACAAAAACGGCCCGGACGATTCCGGGCCGCTCGAATGATTGCATCTTATCGCGCAGAGACCGCTATCGATTGCTGACTGCTTTCCTGCCGGTCACGACAGCATACGCTCACAACGGCCCTTGTCAGGCTTTCGGGCAGGCCCATTTCCTCGGCGCGCTGCGTGATTTCCGCTGAATCATGACCCAGGACAAGTGCCTCGGCAATCAGTCGAGTAGGGCGCACTTCTCCCGACGCTGCATCGATCGATCCGCTATTCACTCAATTTTCTCCCAGCTATTTTATGTACGTAATGCGAAACAGGTTGGCTCGAAACTCACGGTTAACGAGCCACTTACTTCTAATATCCTAACGATTGAACAGGGATACTGCAAGACCTTTAAGTCCAAAAATGCACAAAATTGCCGTGATCAACGTTGAACCACAGCAAGCGTATTCGAATCGCTGTACGCCTGGACTGTTCAGGATTTGTCGGCGAGGCCCCGGGGCAACTGTTGGGCAATCTGGCGATGATACTCGGCGAGCTCACTCTCTCGCTTCTCGTCGCTCCAGCCATAGATCTCCTGTGCGACGTAACTCATCGATTCAGCGATCGCAAGCCCGGCATCTGCATCCATGGAGAGCATGGTGCGGCGCAACATCACGTCAGCGAGGCTTCGCGCGTACTCGTGCTCGAATGAGAATGGGATCACGGCGACAATGGCGTCATGACCCTCACGGATCGGCTGCTGATAGCGCGGATTGGTTTCCGCCAGCTCAACCACATCGCGAGCCCGAATTCCGTAGCGATTCACCAGCCAACGTGCCGACGGTTCCGGCAGCCAGCCTGGCCGTTGCGCCACGAACTGATCGTGCTCCTTCTCCATATCTGCTGAAGCACCCGGCAGTCGCTTGGTTCGGGTCGGACTCTTCCGGCCGGCCACTGGCCGACCGAAATGGCGATCGATGGCATCTACTGCCTCTTCCGAGAGCGAGCGGTAGGTTGTGAGCTTGCCGCCGATGATCGAAAAGAGGTTGTCCACCTTTGGCTCGTGGGTCTGGATGATGTGCTTGCGGGTGATTGATCCGGTTGACCCCTCAGGCACGTATGGCAATGGACGCACGCCTGCGAAGGTGTAGAGCACATCATCCCGGTTCAGTTTCGCATCCGGTATAGCCAGGTTCGTTTCGTCGAGCAAATAACGGATCTCATCTTCATCGGCAACGATACTGTTGAGGTCGCCGGTGAACCGAATATCCGTGGTGCCAATGAGGTAAAGATCGTTCCACGGGATGATGAAATAGGGTCGGCCATCCTGCCGTGCCTCGATGTACAGCGCATCATTCGGTGCACCGGGGAACGGCTCAACCACAATGTGGCTTCCCTTCGTTCCCCCGTTAAAGCGCGGGAATGACCCGGCCAGGTCCAGCACGCGGTCGATCCATGGTCCGGCGACGTTGATCACGCTCGCCGTTGTTACGCGCTGTTCGTTGCCGTCACTATCCGTGTAAACAACACTGCGGACTCCGCCTTGCTGAATATCAAAGCCTGTTACCTTCGAATGCGTGCGCACGGTTCCGCCCTGCCGCACGCCATCGATCACGTTTTCGACGACGAGCCGCTCCGGAAAGATCGCCTGGGCATCGTAGTACCGACCAGCAGCCCGGAGACCTTTTGACTCCAGCCCCGGCTCGGCCTCCAGTGCCTGATCCCGGGAGAGCATCTTGCTACCCGGCACGGATTTGTCGTAACTGAGCACGTCGTACGCAACCATACCGAGGCCGATCATGAAGGGGCCACGCTTGTGCCCCTTATAGACCGGTAATGTGAGTGGCAGCGGCTTCACCAGATGTGGAGCGGACTTCAGCAATCGCTCCCGCTCGCGCAGTGACTCTCGCACGAGAGAAAATTCGAAGTGTTCCAGGTAGCGCAATCCGCCGTGGATAAGCCGACTGGACGTTGCCGTGGTTGCTCCGCCGAGGTCATCTTTCTCCAGCAGGAGCGCCTTGTAGCCGCGAAGGCTGGCCTCGCGGAAGATACCCCCGCCGTTGATGCCCGCACCGATTACCACAACATCGAACTCCGGTTGGGAGGATTGCATTACCGACCGATCCTTCTACTCGGGTCATTGCCCCTACATCGTTGTATTTGGCAAGTGTACGGTTAAATTGTTAACACTTCCGCCCCGGTCACACTGACGGCACCATCGTTAATCCTCCGGCGTTGCCTCGCAAATGTTCACCGGAGTTGCGTCTGGAGTTCCAGCAGGGGTTGCGTCCGGCTGTTCGACCAATGGCGTCCCCTCCCCTCGCCACCACCGATGTGCGTTCTGGCTGAAAAGGAAGGCATCATTATTGATACCCTGGATATCGGTCTGCGAGAGCAGGAGTTGATCCGGGAAGCCGAACCAGATACCGAACAGGTCCTCATTGGCTCCTCTTTGAATCGCGCTGGCGGCGGCTCGCATTTCATCCGGACTGGTGGCTTCGAACCATTCCTGAATCGCATTATCGACATCCTGGCTCATGTAGCCGCCGGGATTCCAGCCATGGACGTTGCTGCGGATATCCCACTGTGAGCCGTAGAGATCGAATTCGTTGAAGGCCGGGTAGTTCACAAGCGTCCAGGCAGCGAGATCGTAATCACGTTCCTGCACCCAACGGTCATCGAAAATCTCGGGAGTGAGCGGCTGCACCGTGAGGCTGACGCCGATTTTTGCCCAGTCCTCACTCAGCAGGTAAAGAAGAGCCAAAAGCTCGGGGCGCTCGTCTTCGCGCACAATCGCGTAAAGATTTGTCTTGTTTCCATACTGATCTTCCAGAAGCCCGTCGCCGTCGATATCGGCCCAGCCACCTTCGGCCAGGATTCGCCTCGCCTCTTCGGGATCAAAGCTCGGGTTCACCAATCCGGAATCGTGCAACCATGGTTGTGCCATGGTGCCAACGGCATGCTCATCAATAAAGCCGAAGAACACCTCGTCAGCATATCGATCACGATCAGTCGCCATCGTCAACGCCGTGCGCAGTGACTGGTCGCTAAGCATTGTGGATGTGGCATTGGCCGGGTTGTGAAAGTTAAACGAAGCGAACATCGCCGTGCTCGACCGTCCGGCAAAGAGATTGCCTTCCATCGGCCAAACGTCGTGCATTTGCTGGGCGGTTATTGGGAGAACATCGACCTCGCCATTGATCCAGCCGACCAGACGTGCCTCAGCGTCATCCTGGGCGATGAGCGTGAGCGAATCGGCGTAGGCTGGCTCGTCCCAATAATCTTCAAATGGGGTCAGCGTCACACTACCTGCTTCCACGCGTTCCATTTTCCAGGGGCCGGTGCCAATCCAGTCGGCGGGCGAGTCATCCTCGCGACTGATCGTTTTCTCGCCGGGAATAAACTCATCCCAAAGCGGTTGATACTGAGATGCTTTCAGCATCGGCATACTTGCGCCGTTATACAAAAAGGCGCCATCCGGTTCCGCAAACGTGAGCTCAAGCGTCACTTCGTCGATGGCTTCGGCATTCTCCACGAGACCAAAAAGCCCCGCGAGGGTTGATCTGTAATCGTCCCGGTAGATCATGCACGTCAAAGCCGCGTCCTCAGCGGTGTATGTCGAGCCATCGTGCCAGCTTACATTTGGCCGCAGCCGAAACGTGAGTTGCAGGCTATCGTCACTCCACTCCCAGCTTTCGGCCAGGCCGGGTTCCGCTTCCATGGTGTCGGGGTTGATGTGAACGAGTCCCTCGAAAACAGACATCAGTAATGTCATGTCCTGCGACTGTGTTGCCGGGTTGCCGTCCGTAAGTCCTTCGCCCTGGATGAAGAGTCGCAACTCGCCACCGGGTTCGGGTTCTCCATACGTTGCCCGGCCACGCACGATATTGATGTTGTGCTCGGGGATCGGCTGCGGTGTAGGAGTTGGTGGCGGCGCTGTCGGACTCGGCGTTGCCGGCGTTGATTGCGGTGAGGCCGAAGGCGATGTGCTTGGGCTCGCCTCCTGTGTTGCCAAAGCGAGGGCAAACGGAGCCGAAGCCGCGAGCGCGCTCCCACTCAGGATCATTTTACGGCGGTTCAAAGTTTTGCAGGCTGGTTTTACAGTCATGTCATCCCGGGAATTCGACAAAGCGATACCCGGGAAAACACCGGGCATAAAGTAATGTACGGTGAAGTTGCATGCGCGGTTTGGCATATGCAACTTCACACAAGAAGCATGGTGGCACTATACAAGAAGCGCGCGGTACCTCCGCAACAATGCACGTCGCTGATCCAGTTCGTTGCCGGTCAATATCAACAGCTGCCATACCTGCCTGAACGCGCATGGCGACTTTGAGCAGTACTATTCCCTGCATATCGCTTCCTGGGTAGCCTACTGCAGGAGGTATTCAAACATGGCAAACTAATTCTACCTGTCTATGTCGCCAGCCGAAGGGTTCCGCTCTTAAATGGGGGAAGAGAGATGTCAGAGGAGCGAGAAAAGTCACCCGAACAAGAACACGAAACCGACAGTACTGTTGGCGACAAGCTCGACTCGCTCCTGCCTGTACCAGGGGATTCATCTGGTGAAAGCGACGAGCCGGGCCAGGTTGACGGGCCGATGGACGAATTGCTGCCCGCCCCCGGCGATGCAAACGAAAGCGATGACGATGCATCGACCCGTGAGGAAATGGAAGTCGACACATCAGCCGATGACGTAGACGACTTCATCCCCCTGCACGATGATCCTGTCAATGAAGAACCGGAGCCTTCGGCTGAGTCAGGTTCTCCCGGTGCGCCTCCAGACACCTCGAGCACTTCCCTATCTGGGCAGAATACCTGTCTGATATGCGGCGAGGAGATCGGGGATGCGCGTTTTTGCCCGGTGTGCGGAACTGAACAAATTCCTACCTCCAAATTCGTTGCCGGCCTTGCACCCGTCTTCATGTGGAGCCGGCCGCTTCCCATTCGCGTTGTGCTTTCAATCGGCATCGCGCTGACCCTGTTCGCGCTGCTTGCCGACAACGGCACAGCCGCGCTCATCATCAGCGCCTCGATTGTGCCGATCATCCTGCTGATGCGCATTGCGGGCGAAATTGGCGGCCAGAGCCGGAACGACTGGATTCAGGTCGGGATGATGGTGCTGATTGGCGCGGCGGTTGGACTACCGATTTCGTGGTTGGCGAATCGAATGGTGGCGCGCTCGTGGTTTGAAGGCGGGGTTGTGAACTTCGGTGCCACGAACTTCGGCGGTGTCGCGGTGGAAACCGTCGGCAGTGGCCCCGTGCTCGTATGGCTAACCAATGGAATTCTGCTGCCACTGATCATGATTCTCGTTATTGGTGCGGCACCTGCCGCGCTACGCATGGTGCTGACGATGCCGTCTCGAGAAGAGACAGGTGGTATGCTCTCGGCCTCGGTGGCCGCCGGATACATGATCGGGTCCGCTACGGTATTCTACTGGCCCCTCTTCAGCGAGATCCCTCCTATTATGTCTACTTCACAATGGACACTTACGATTTTGGGCATCGCGGTAGTTCGACCTATGGTGTGGATTCTCTCCGGCGCGATGATCGGCGCTGTCGTATGGCGCTACCTGCGGGACGCTTCCCTTCCCGGCGTTGCTTCGCCAGCCGCACTTGCTATTGGGCTGCCGTTTGGTTACAGCCTCCTGAGCCTCGCGGTGGGCCCCACTGGCCTGTGGACGTCCATGATTGTCGGTATCGCTTTCGCCGGAGCGGCGGGCTTCTTCCACACGAAATTCCTGATGCCAAAGGGCTCTTCAACTACCAAACCGGTGTAGAGACCTGACCAATCTGTAAACGGAAAGGGCGACGGAATCATGTGATCCCGACGCCCAATCGTACTTCTGCTCTGAACCATCGATCCTTGGGTCACCGCCTTGGGAAAGGTAGTGTTCCATGCCAGGCCAGTACTGGCCTGGAACCCCGTACAAAGATCCGACGTCGCGCCGGACTGCCATCACCCGCTGACGTTTGTGGAAACTTCGCGCCCCAATCAGTGACAGCAGATTGGCTGCCGAAGCTGGCACCCAACCGGGTTCATGAAATTGTCCCGAACGACCGGCGAAATTCATCGCGAGTTCGGTCAACCACTATGTTCAACGCCACACACCGGATCACATTGTGAAGGCATGTTTTGCCGAACTGCGAGTCGAGGGTCCACAGCCACTAAACAATATGGCCCAAACCCGAGTAAGTCAAGACAAAGCCTTACCAAGGCTAATATTAAGCGGTCGCTTCCACTTTTTGGATTGGCACCACCGCTGCGGGCACATCCTCTGTTTCGCACAACACCTCACTCAGTGCATGCACCCTTCGGACGATGCGAGAGAGCTCATCGGGGGTGATGGTTTGCATGCCATCGCTCAGTGCGTTGTCTGGATCCGGATGGATTTCAATCGCGAGACCGTCAGCACCGGCTGCGATTCCGGCCAGGGCCATTCGGTGCACCAGCTCGCGTCGACCGGTGCCATGGCTGGGGTCGACCACAATCGGCAAGTGAGAGACCTCGCGCACACCCGGCACGATGTTGAGATCGAGATTGAACCGGAACGCCGAATCCGCCGTGCGGATGCCACGCTCACAGAGCACCACGTTCGGATTGCCGTGCGCCATGATGTATTCAGCACTCATCAGAAATTCTTCAAGCGTGGCACTGAAACCCCGCTTGAGCAGCACAGGCTTGTCGCTACGACCACACGCCTTCAGGAGGCTAAAGTTGGCCATATTACGGGAGCCGATTTGCAGCATATCGGCAAAGCCGGACACGAGCTCTACCTGATCGGGCTCCATTACTTCGGTTACCACAGGTAACCCGGTGGCCGCGCTGGCATCGGAAAGCATCTGCAATCCGAGTTCACCATGTCCCTGGAACGAATATGGTGAGGTTCGCGGCTTAAAGGCACCGCCACGGAGCATGTTCGCGCCGGCTGCCTTTGCCAGTTTGGCCTGTTCGATCATTGCCTCCCGGCCCTCGACGGAGCATGGACCGGCCATCATAATCGGCCGATCGCCGCCGATGACCACATCTCCAACAGTGACCGTGCTCTTTTCGCGCGCATCGAGGCTCGCCATGGCGAACGGACTGTGCTTCAGCGTCACTCGCATTACACCCGGGAGATCGTCGACAGGAGCGTCCAATGCCCCTCCGACGGAGATCACACGACCACCGCGCCCGCTATCCATATCTGATGCAAGCAGGTTCTGCTCCGATGCCAACTGGAGAATTCGTTTCCTGGTATGTTCTGATCCGGCTCCGAGTTCGATCAACATCTTCGTGTCCTTTCTTCGCCGGGTTCCAGCCGGCATAACAATGCGCGAATTCTTCGCAACTTTTCCGGGAAACAAAAAAACCGAGACATCTGTCTCGGTTCCCCCTCAAACTGTGCTTTCCCTGGCCTGGCCCTCGTGACTAGATAGTTCTGCTATCCGCGCGATTGCCCCGCCAGCACAGCTGGGGGGTTGATAAACCAATAAAAGGACCATGCGTTGGCGGATGCCGGTGGCATCTCCTGGTGCATGGGCTCTTTAACCGGTGTGGCAAGTTCGGCACAGTTCATGCGCAGAGCGTAGACCATAAGAATATGTCTTGTCAATAGCTACGCTGAAGTTCACAAGACCTTAAACATCGAGGAGACCGGTACCATGGCGCCAAAACTTCGAGCCAACCTGACACAACGGATAATTGCGGGTGCAGTCGCCGGACTACCTGCCGGTGTGGCCCACGCGTTGGTGAACGAGATAGATCGCAAGGCATTCCGTTACGACTCCGACGATATGGTCATGGTGACCGGGTTCTTCATGGACGACAGGTCACGCGCGAGGTTGCCGGGTTTCTTCCTGCACCTCTCGTTCGCGATGGCCTTTGGCATTGGCTACGCCGTGGTGCTGAATCCCCGAGACGACGACGATGCGGTTATCCGCGGCATAGGTGCAGGGGTGGTGGAAAACGCGTTCCTTTGGCCGCTGGTCGGTCCATTGGATGATCACCACCCCTACATTCGCTCAGGGCGTGTCGACAAGTTCAACCATCCCATTGCGCTTGTACAGGCGAACCTGCGCCACGTTGCCCTGGGCTACGCGCTCGGCAAGGCCTATCCCGCCATTTTGCGTAGATTGCGGCGATAATCCCGCTATCATGGCACTGGACGTGCGGTGAATGTTGTGAGAAGGTGATGATAGTGCACTGCCGGGTTCACGGCAGCATGCAGATTTCACCGAGAGCAATTTTGTTCATTGAGAAAGGACAAATACATGGCATTTACACTTCCCGATCTTGGCTACGCGAACGACGCGCTTGAGCCGCATATCGATGCCACGACGATGGAGATCCATCACGACAAGCATCACAACACCTACGTAACCAAACTGAACGAAGCCGTAGAGGGCACCGAGTTCGCCGATATGGACATCAACGAACTCATCGCCAACCTGGATAAGGTTCCTTCCGAGAAGCAGACCGCAGTCCGAAACAATGGTGGCGGTCACGCAAACCACACCTTCTTCTGGAACCTGCTCAAGCCCGGTGGCGCCAATGCCCCGAGCGGTGAGCTGGCCTCCGCCATCGACAGCACCTTCGGCTCCTTTGAATCATTCAAGGAGAAGTTCGAAGCTGCAGGCGCTGGTCGCTTCGGCTCCGGCTGGGCGTGGCTGGTGAAGAACGGCAACAACCTCGAGATCATGTCGACTCCTAACCAGGATTCCCCGGTAATGGAGGGCAAGACCCCGGTGATTGGTGTCGACGTTTGGGAGCACGCCTACTACCTCAAGTACCAGAACCGCCGACCGGAGTACCTCAAGGCATTCTGGAACGTGGTCAACTGGGACGTTGCTGCCGAGAACTTCAAGAAGTAATCGGGGCGGCAATCTCTAGTGATTGACGAACGGGCGGGGTCGCCAAACCTCGCCCGTTTCCTGTAGGTTAAGCTTGTTTGACGCACCATCGGATGCGTATCGTTATGCGTACCGGCACATCGTTCCATTCCGCTACCAACGGAGGACAGCCTCGTGAAGCCAACATCATCGAATGTACTGACAAAAAACCCGCTACGGATTCTCCTCATATTAATCTTGAGCACAGCCTCGCTTGCAACTGTGGTTGCGCAAGGTATTGGGCCGGCCGGCCCATCACCAGCTACAGGTCATGCCTCGGTCGTCGCGACGGGAACAGTCGAGATTGATGAAGAGCTCGCCCGATGGCACATCACCCGTCACACGGCTGAAGAAGGTGGATCAGAATTTACCAGTCCGAGCCAGGGATTCATCGTCGCGGAAAATACGCCGATCCTTGTGACTACCGACGGCACGCAGAACACACGCCTGGCTGGCGGTGAAGCGATGAGCGTGCCTGGAGGAGCGTCGTTTGCCGTCACCACCTTTGGAGCGCCAGATACGTTCCTCTACATTCAGGTACTGGGCGAATCGGCAGAGCAGCTCGATGGCAGCACCGACCGAATTCTCACGAGCGCCTCGTTCTCCGTAGAGCCCGCAGAATTCGATGCGAGCCTGATCCGTGATGTGCTTTCCGAAGACGAAGAGGGCTCCCTCCCCGAAGGCACCACGCCAACTGCCATTTACGTGCAGGTTGGCGAAATCGAGATCTCCAGTGATCGCGGTACAACAAACCTGTTCCAGGGTGATGCAGCAACCTTCGAAGGTGACCTGACAATCACGGCGATTGCTGACGGCAGTGTGTATTTCGCCGGCTTCGTCGGCGCCGAACTGCCAGTAATGGCAACCCCGGAACCAGCTACACCGGAGCCCACAGAGCCCCCGGCAACACCGGAACCCACTGAAGAGATCGTTGAGGTACCGGCGACTCCCGAAGTTACCGAGGAGCCGACTGAAGAAGTCGTGGAAGAGCCGGCAACGCCTGAGGCTGTGGAAGAAGAGGCTGAGCCAGTTGTGGTATCACCGCTTGCCGATCCGTTCAGCGGGCTGGCCTGTGTGGATCAAACGCTGTTCGATGACGGTCTGCAGGTGGATGAAGCCGGCGTTCAATACGAGTTCGTTGGTCCGGTAGATAGCGGTGAATTCGCCTTGATCGCAACACTCGAAGAGAACTCCCAGTGGGGTGATGTCGACTCCAGCGTGTGGATTAGCACCAACAACGAGAA
>CAZGML010000004.1:82811-97094 GCA_964526965.1 uncultured Sphaerobacteraceae bacterium
CTCACCGATGGCGAAGAGGTCAACACCTACGGCACTGACCCAAACAATCAGGATACGGACGGTGACCTCTTTTATGATGGTGGTGAAATTATTCGCGGTACGGATCCACTCAACCCGGATACCGACGGCGACGGCCTGTTGGACGGCGACGAGGAATATGTCTACGGAACTGACCCGCTGAATCCGGACACCGATGGAGACGGCGTCTCCGACGGCGATGAAGTGAATAACGGTACCGATCCGCTTGATCCAGAAGACTTCTAGATGATCGAAGATCTGCCAAACATTGAGCGTAATATTCCGCTTGGACCACTGACGACGTACAAGATCGGTGGTCCGGCGGATTACTTTGTAGCCGTGCATTCTGCCAGGGAGTTGGAGAATGCTGTCCGCGCGGCCCGGGCCGACGAGGTGGATTGGTTCCTCCTTGGTACCGGCGCAAATATCCTTATTGGTGATGGCGGCTGGCGCGGACTGGTGATTCACAATCAGAGCGATCATATCAGCGTCGATGGTGAGCGCATCACCGCCGAAAGCGGCGCGGTGTTCGCCGATTTGATCACGCTCGCCGCCGAGCACGAACTCAGCGGACTTGAGCATTACGCCGGAATTCCAAGCAGTGTTGGCGGCGCGATCTGGCAGAACCTCCACTTTCTGGCGCCAGACCGACAGAGCACGATGTTCATCGAGTCCGTTGTCGAAACGGCCCGCGTGTTGCTCGCGGATAACGAGGTCATCGAAGTCGACAAACACTGGTTCAACTTTGGTTACGACGACTCCCGTCTCCACCACGAGGAAATTGTGGTGCTGGATGTGACGTTCAAGCTGGAACCTGCCTCACGCGAGGCGATACTGGCGCAGGCCGAGAAAAACCTGCAATGGCGTCGTGAACGCCATCCGGACCTGATTGAATTTCCAAGTTGCGGCTCGGTCTTCAAGAAGATCGATGGTGTTGGGGCGGGTCGGCTCATTGATGCAGCCGGGCTAAAGGGGTACCGCGTTGGAGGAGTGCATGTTTCGGAGAAGCACGCGAACTTCCTCGTGAATCCCAAAGGCGGCACTGCTGCGAACGTGATGGATCTTGTGCGACACATCCAGGAGACCGTGAAGGAGGACTCCGGATACGATCTCGAGATGGAGATCAGTTGCATCGGAGAATTTCTCTAGCGGAAAACGCAAGAAGCTGACCGAACGATATTCGGTCAGCTTCTGGTTAATCCTGGTCCTTACCATCGTTACCTGGTTCGTGTTCGTAATCCAGAATCAGGCGGCCGCTGCGGTTGTAGCCAACGTAATCCCACATCCATTTCCAGAAGACGAAAAGTCGATTGCGGAAATTGACCAGTCGCAAAATATGTATCAACGCCCAAATGAGCCAGGCGACGATTCCGGTGAACTGCACCTTGCCGATTTGTGCGACCGCGCGATTACGGCCAATGGTAGCCATTGAACCGTAGTCCTGATAGACAAATGGCTCATACTCTGCACCGGAGATGCCACGTAGCACATTGGATGCAGCGTGCCGGCCGCTCTGCTGGGCTACCTGTGCCACGCCAGGCAGCGGTCGACCCTCTGGTCCGGGCACATGGGCGGTATCGCCAACGACGAAGATTTCCTTATGGCCCGGAATATTGAGCTCGGGGGTAACGATTGCGCGCGAGCCGCGATCGAGTTCGACGATATTCGTGAGCTTCTCGTTGAGCTCAGAACCGCGAATGCCGGCTGCCCAGATAATGAGCCCGGCCTCGATCCGGGATTCGTTATTGATCTCCACGCCTTTTTCGTCCACGTTCGTCACCATGGCGCCGGTGCGAACTTCCACGCCGAGCCGATTGAGGTCGCTGGCGGCGGCAGCGGAAAGCTTGGGATCGAAGCCGGGAAAGATGCGATCCATGCCTTCAAGCAGCACGATTCTGGTGTGACGCGTATCGATGTAGCGGAACTCTCGTGGCAGCGTGAATTTGGCGAGCTCGGCAATGGCCCCGGCCATCTCAACGCCGGTCGGGCCTCCGCCAACCAGCACGTAGGTGAGAAGCCGCTCGCGTTCAGCGCGATCCGTCGCGACCTCTGCCAACTCGAAGTTGAGCAGAATCTGGCGCTGTATTCGCTCGGCATCTTCCAGGCTCTTCAGGCCCCAGGCGTGTTCAGCCCAGTGATCGTTACCGAAGTAAGAATCCCGCGCTCCGGTGGCTATGATGAGATAGTCGTATTCAACGGGCTCATCGGCTGCGAGGATCACTTTGTGACCCTCTACGTCGATATCAATGGCCTCATCAAAGACCACATGGACATTCTTCTGCCGCTTAAACATGTGTCGTAGCGGCTGGGCCACGTGCTCTTCCGAAAGCTGACTGGATGCAACCTGGTACAGCAACGGCACGAAGAGATTGTAATTACGGCGGTCGATGAGTGTGACCTGCAGGTCCTCATCGGCGAAAGCCTTGGCGGCATCTACACCACCGAACCCACCGCCGATGATGACGACCTTTACAGGGCCAGCATGCGGCCGGTGAACAATATCAGGACTGGTTGTTTCCAAGGTGGTTGAAACCACATCAAGCTCCAGTGCAGTGTAAGAAACGCCAAAAACGACATGCGCCGAAAACAATTATCCGGGCGATAGCTCGTACGAGAGTATCACCCGGATACAACGTACCGCCGCTACCCGATATTTTTCAACCGGAGTAGCTGGCGGCAGCGTATTTAAACGTCCTTGACCTCGCCAATCAGCGCCTGAAGGGTGTCCTTCGCGTCGCCGAATAGCATTGAGGTGTGATCCTTGTGGAAGAGTTCGTTTTCCACGCCGGCGAAACCAGGATTCATGCCACGCTTGAGCACGATCACCCGCTCGGCTTCATCGACTGCAAGAATCGGCATTCCGTAAATGGGGCTGGATGGATCATCTCGTGCGGCCGGGTTGGTCACGTCGTTGGCACCAATCACCAGCGCAACGTCGGTCTTGGAGAATTCGCCGTTGATCTGGTCCATTTCATACAGGTCTTCGTATGGAACGTTGGCCTCAGCCAACAGCACGTTCATGTGTCCTGGCATACGTCCCGCCACGGGGTGAATGGCGTAGCGCACATCCACACCTCGATCGTTCAGGGCCGCCGCCAGTTCCTGTACGGCATGCTGGGCCTGCGCGACAGCAAGGCCGTAGCCTGGCACCACGATCACGCGCTCAGCGTACCCGAGGGATACGGCGGCATCATCTAGCGAAGCTTCGCGTACAGGCTTGGCCTCGCCAGTTCCGGCAGAAGCTCCGCCGGGCAAGGCTGCTGCACCAAAGCTTCCAAAGATCACGTTCATCATGCTGCGGTTCATGGCCTTTGCCATCAACAGCGAGAGGAACGTACCACTGGCTCCAACCAGCGTACCGGCCACAATGAGCGGCTGCAGGTTGAGCACAAAACCCGTGAGGATGACGGCGACACCGGAGAAGGCGTTCAGCAGGGCGATCACGACCGGCATATCCGCGCCGCCAATCGGCATGACCAGCAGGTACCCGGCAGCCAGCGCAATGATGCACGTGATAACCAGCAGGATGTTGCCAAACGTACCGGAGCCCGCAAAAATGCCGGCGATAATGCCGATCGTCATGGCAGCGATGATTGAGGCAGCAAGCACGTTTCGTTCGATGGGAAGCTTTGGCAGCCCGCCAATAATCCCTTGCAGTTTGCCAAACGCGACGATACTACCAGTGAACGTGAACGAACCAACTACTGTTCCGATAAGCACGGTAGCAAACGTTCCGCGACCCATGTCGGTTGTGCCCAGGCCCTCGGCCAGGCCAATGAACACTGCGGCAGCACCGCTGAGGCCGTTGAAGATCGCCACCATTTGCGGCATGGCTGTCATCTGAACGCGCTGGGCCATGTAATAGCCTGGTGCGCCGCCCACGATCATCGCAAGCACGATCCAGATATAGTTTCGGTCTACAGACTCGTGGAAGAACGTGACAAAAATCGCGAGGCCCATACCAGCCACTGCAAGGGTATTTCCGAGCCTGGCCGTTTTCGGCGTGCTTAGTCGCCAGATTGCCACGATCAGCAGAATTGCTGAGATGAGATAAGCGAGATCAACAATTGCTCGCCCCCAATTGTCGATCATGAACGCTGCTCCTCTTTAGCGGATGCTTGCTGGCGACCTTTAAACATTGCCAGCATTCGGTCGGTAACGACGTATCCACCAACGATATTTGCGGAGGCAGATGCAACGGCCAGGAACGCCATGACCTGCAGGAACAGTGTATCCGCGGCACCGAACACGATCATTCCGCCGAGAAGCACAATTCCAGAGATCATATTGGTGGCACTCATCAGCGGCGTGTGCAGTGTTGGCGGCACTCGCTGGATCAGAATGATTCCCAGGTATGTCGCCAGCACCAACACATAGATGGCGCTTAGGGCTGTATCATCCATCGTTCTTTCTCTCCTCTTCCTCTACGCTCCTCACGCCCCCGGGCTCATCAGCCACATCCGGCTGCGTGTATATGTCGTCGAGTTCTACCGGCTCTTCAGCCTGAGTGGATTGCACCTCGGCTGCGATACGTTTGGCTTCTTCACTGCGCGTAATAATGGTTGATTGCTCTGCCAGGTCGCTGAGTTTTTCGGTGTTAATCGAATCAATCGACTCTTCCACTGCCTCAGCCCCGGCATTTTCCGCAACCGGTTCAGTTTCTGGTTCCGGGGTTGCATTCGGATCGGCGAGTTCTGCCATGCCCATCATCTTGCGGGTCTGCTCATGAACGATCTCTCCCTTGTGCGTTATACACATTCCGGCGAGGATCTCGTCCTCAAAGTCGAGATTAATCGCTCCGTCCTTAATGAGCAGGTCCAGGAAGTTCGTGATGACCTTGCCATACATTTGGCTGGCATGCACCGGCAATGTGGCTGGCAGATTGAGCGTGCCAACGATGGTTACACCGTGCTCGGTGGTTACCTCACCCGGCGTGGTTAGCTCGCAATTACCACCCGTTTCGGCAGCCAAATCCACGATCACACTACCGTGGCGCATGCGCTCCACAGCTTCGCCGGGAATCATCTTCGGGGCGGGGCGGCCTGGAACCAGTGCGGTTGTCACAACTACATCTGCGTTGGCGATGTAATCGTTCAACCCTTCCTGCTGCTTACGAAGTTCTTCCGGAGTGGCCTCGCGGGCATATCCGCCGGCAGTTTCAGCATCTGCCCCGGTGTCGATCTCAACGAACTTCGCGCCAAGGCTCTCCACCTGCTCCTTCACCACTGCGCGGACGTCATAGGCGTCCACCACGGCTCCGAGGCGACGAGCCGTTGCGATAGCCTGCAGGCCGGCGACGCCGGCACCGAGAACCAACACGCGGGCCGGACGAATGGTGCCTGCCGCTGTCATAAGCAGCGGGAAGAACTTGGGCAGATGATTTGCCGCAAGCAAGACCGCCTTGTAGCCAGAAATGCTACTCATGGCGCTGAGCGCATCCATACTCTGGGCGCGGGTAATGCGCGGAACTGTATCTACCGCCATCGCGGTGACGCCGGATTCAGCAAGCTGTCGGTTCAAGTCATGATTGACCAGCGGGGCGAGAAAGCTCACCAGCATCTGGCCATGCCTGACATGATCGAGTTCGCCGCGATCCGGCGATGGGGCTTGCACGCCCACTACAATATCGGCCTGTGCGAAAACTTCGTCGCTCGAATCTGCAATTGTGGCGCCCTGGGCGGTGTATTCTTCGTCGGCGATCGACGACCCGTTCCCGGCACCCTTCTCGACCACAACCTTGAGCCCTTTACCCACCAGGTGCTTTACCGAATCGGGTATTAAACCGACACGGGTCTCACCGGCAGCCGTTTCCTTCACCACACCTATGGTGACGGAATTGGCTCCGTTGACTTGTTCCGGGTTCTCGGCCATTCGGCCCTCCTCCACAACTCGTATCTCCACCGCAACAAAAACGTTGCAGTATTCCTGTGTACACAGTGATTTCGGTCAGATGATCCACCACGGCGGTACACCCTCCGATTGTCTGTGCGTGCGGTTGTCTATTGGGAGTATCAATGTATTTCGCTGAAAACGCTAGGTGAGAATGAGTTGCAACTGCCAGCCCGCACCTGAGCATTTCCTACACGGGTATCTTGTACTTCCAACCAGTAATCAGATCACTTGCGACGCGGCGACGGGTTTCTTCTGTTTGTAACAGTGCGCGATAACCACTGCCGTGGCGAGGAATGTGTCTGTCAGAATCCGGGCACAACCCTTATTATCGTGTTAACATTTCTGATCGAGCACAAACCTATACTTGCCTCGGTCGGGAAAGGCTTCGTGTGAAGCCAGGCCAAACCGCTCCGGCGGTCGCCTTCCGATGCGGCTTTAGCCAACACAGGGAGAATACGCTAATGTCACGTTCTATCTCTCGTCGTTCACTCGTGCAGAAGAGTTCTGCACTCGGCGCTACCGCGGCATTTGCCAAGGTCGGCATGATTGCAGCCCAGGATGCGACGCCAGGGGCCTCGCCGGAGGTCGAAGTCGACGCCGATTTCCTGGCAGCCCAGGAGCAACTCATCGAGGACCTGAAGCAGTACGAAGGTCAGACCCTGCGCATGCTCAGCGCTGTGGCCGGCGGCAAGGATCCGGACGAGGATGTACTCTTCGCCGAAGAGTTCGAGCGACTGACAGGCATTAAGCTCGATCTCGTACACCCCACCGCTGATTACGATCAGAAGCGCCAGGCTGACCTGACCGCAGGTGTTGAGTACGACCTCATTTACACCAACAAGCAACACATGGATGTCATGGTGAACGACGAAATCCTCGTCGACCTCACCGAGCAGATCAACAACTCGGCTGTTCTTGGCAATCCAACCGTTATCCCGACGGATGAGTGGGATCAGATTAAGTACGGCGACCAGATTTTCAGCGTGTTCAACAAGTTCGAAGGTAGCCGCATGCTCACCATGCGTGGTGACTGGCTCGACAAACTTGGCCTGGACACACCGTCCACCCTGGATGAGGTGTACGACACCATGGTCGCCCTGCGCGATGGCGACCCAGTGGGCGACGGTAGCCAGCCGATTGGATTCAGCGCCACTGAGACCTACGACTTCCAGCCATTTTTCAGCGCGTTTGGCCTCCGCAACGGCTTTACCAATGCCGACCCGGAGAGCCGATCGATCGACTACGCCAGTGATGCAGCCGTTGAGGCGTATGCATACCTCAACATGCTGTTCGAAGAAGGACTCATCGACCCGAACTTCGCCACACAGGACATGGCTGCCGTTCGTAACCAGTTCATGACCGACAAGGTCAGTTCCCACTGCTACTGGGATACCTGGGTCGGACTCTACAACCAGCAGGTCCACGCCAACGATCCGGATTCCGAATTCCGCGCAATCGGTGTCGCCGCTGCGGCAGACGAGAACGGCAACGTGACGATTACCCGCGGTCAGCCAAGCGTGTGGACGATTCCGATCAACGCACCGAACCCGGAAATGGCATTCAAGGTTCTTGAGTGGTGGCACACGTTCGATGGCATTCAGCTCACATCGTTGGGTATTGAAGGCCACGATTTCACCGTGAGCGACGATGGCACCTACGAACTTACCGAAATCGGTGAGCAGCACGCCATGGATCACGGCCAGCCAACTCCGTACAACTCCAACTGGGTGAACCCGGTCGGCGAACTGCCAGGCCTCGCCCAGGCACAGGAGATTACCGTTGAGCACTCCAGCCTGGACTACTACGGACCAGACTGGGAGCCGACCATCAAGCCACTAATCGACGAAGCGATGATCCGCATGATCCTCGGCGACATCTCTGCTGAAGAGGGTGTTGCCAACCTGCAGGAAGAACTCCGTGCCCTGGACTTCATCGACTAAACCGGTCTTCCGGTTGCTTTCAGGAGGGATGGCGAAACTGCGCCATCCCTCCGTGGTGTCAAGAGGTCGTTTGGCATGAACTCTGGAATCACCGGTAACATGCGTCGATACGCATGGCTGTATGTGATGATCCTGCCGGTGATCATCTACCTGTGTCTCTTCGTCTACTACCCGTTGGTGCAGGGCCTCATCTCCAGTTTCCAGGAGACGATTCCGCTGCGTGGCACAACGTGGGTGGGCACCGAAAACTATGAGGAAGCGATCAACACGCCCCAATTCTGGCAAGTTGTACGCAACACCCTGCTCATTGGCGGCGGAATTATCCTGCTTGGCTTCTTCCCCCCAATCATCGTTGCGCTGGCACTGAACGAAGTGCTGAACATCACGTTCAAGAAGGTCGCCCAAACAACGGTTTACCTCCCGCACCTCTTTAGCTGGGTGGTTATTGCCGGCATGTGGATGTACATATTGGCGCCGTCTGGCGGCATTGTGAACGAGACGATCAAGGCGCTGGGCGGCGAACCAATTCGCTTCTTTACCAGCGTTGGCTGGGCGCGCTCGCTCATGGTCGGCCTGCCGATCTGGCGCGATATGGGGTACTACGCCATTATCTATCTCGCCGCGATTACCGCTATCAGTCCCTCGCTATACGAAGCAGCACGTGTTGATGGCGCCAGCAGGTTTCAGCAGACCTGGCAGATCACGTTACCCCTGTTGCGCCCGACAATGCTCGTGGTGTTCATGCTGAACACGCTTGGGATGCTGCGCATTTTCGACCAGATATTCATCATGCGCAATAACGTGGTCAAACGCTACGTCGATGTGCTGATGACCTATGTTTATGACCTCGGTATTTTGCAAAACGAAATCGGCCTCGCCAGCGCCATCTCCGTGATGGTTCTTGGCGCGACATTAGTACTCACGGCGTTCGTCTGGTGGGTAACCGGCTTTGGGAAGGAGGCGTAACCATGTTTGTGCGCACTACCCAACGCCGACGTAACGAGCACCTGACCAAGGGAGACCGTTTCTACAAGGCCGTGGTCCTGATTTTCCTGCTGGGTGCGATGAGTGTGATGATCATCCCGTTCTGGAACGTGATCGCCGTCGCCTTCTCATCCGCGCTCGGTTCTATGGAATCCGGCATCATCCTGTGGCCGCAGGACTTCAGTGTCGATGGCTTCCGGATCATCTGGTCGAATCTCGGCCTTGAGCGCGCGTTCCTGAACAGCGTCTTTGTGACTACCATTGGCACCTTCGCCCACATTGCCCTGGCGTGTCTCGCTGGTTACGTGCTTATCCAGAGCGATCTCCCGGGGCGGAAACTCATGGTGGTGTTCATCCTCGCAACGATGGCCGTTCCGAGTGAGCTTATCCTGATTCCGCTCTATCTCGTTATTCGCAACCTGGGGCTCTACGACTCGTTGTGGGCGCTGGTGATTAGCGGCATGGTGAGCGGATTTAGCATTCTGCTCATGCGTAACTTCTTCGCTGGTGTGCCATTTGACCTGGCGGAATCGGCGCGTATCGATGGCGCCTCCGATTTCCATATCTTCCGCACCATTTATCTGCCGCTGGCCAAGGCAGGTATCGCGACGATCGCGCTTTTCGAGATGGTCGGTCGTTGGAACATGTTCCTGCCTGTGATTCTGTATATCGCCGATCCGCAGAAATACACCTTGCAGGTCGTGCTCCGTAGCCTGGTAACCGAAAACCAGGGCAATAGCGGCACAAGCATGATCACTCCCAACGTGCAGATGGCCGGTATTCTCATCGCCATCCTGCCGCTGGTGCTGGCATATCCATTCATGCAACGCTACTTCGTGAAGGGCATTACGCTCGGATCGGTGAAGGAATAACTTTCGTTTTGACTGAGAACATCAAGCTCAATGTGCGATTCGAACCAGATGAAGCAAAGGTTTGGAAACACATACCCTTCGAGATGCCGGAAGGAATTCAACAGTTTCATATCAGCATCAACTACAACGATCGCATCAGCTCCAACCCATTTTTGACGGACGGAAATACGCTGGATATCGGATTGTTCGACCCACAAGGTACAGAAAGCGGTAGTCCAGGGCTGCGGGGATGGAGCGGCAGCGTACGCACCGAAATCACGATCGATCACGAATGGGCTACCCCACCCTATCGCTCCGGCGATATCCAGCCGGGTGAGTGGAACCTGTTGCTGGGTGCGTACAAAACAAGCGGGAAAGGGCTCCGCGCAGACATCACGATTTCACTGAACACAACTCATGACCGGCCAGAAGTTCCACCCCTCCCGGATATCCTGGACCTCAATCGGGCGAAGCTCCCGCCTCCCGCCGAGCCAGGTTGGTATCGGGGCGACCTGCACATCCACACCGTCTACTCCGATGGCGATAGTTATCCGCACGAAATCGCGGCAGCGGTGTACGAGGCAGGGCTCGATTTTTACGGCATTACCGATCACAACCGGGCGCAGAGTCCGGTGCCGTTGGTGCCGCACGGAGATGGCTGGCCGGTGCTTGTACCCGGGGTAGAGGTCACGAGTTATGCCGGCCATTTCAACGTATGGGGTGGATCGGATCAGTGGTATGACTTTCGGGATTACTCTGCCGAGGGCCAACAGAAGGTTATTGATGCGGCCAAAGCCGATGGATCCCTCATCTCGCTCAATCATCCGAAGCCATTTGGCCCGATGTGGGATCTGCCGGAAGTGACCGGCTTTGATGCCATAGAACCGTGGAACGGCTGGTGGGGCGGACTCAACAACCTGGCATCAGGGTATTGGGCTGATCAGCTAAACCAGGATTCCGCCGACAAGTGGCATGTCGGCATATGTGGCAGCGATACGCACTTCCTGAAAGAGCCCGGCAGCCCGATGATTCCAGTGAGCAACGCCACGTTGGGCAATCCAACGCTGTGGATCCAGACCGACGAGGTACTGACAGACGACTCGATTCTGGATGCGATTCGGGCGGGTCGTGTGTTCATGAGCGAATCGCCGGCGGGCCCCGCTATTTACACACAACAGGACGAGGAAGTAATCTCGGTGCGCGTAACTGGAGCGCGAGAAGATGCCCTTATGGCAATCGGCGCCGATGGATACATCGGGACGAAAGCGATCCCTTCCAACGACGCCTCAATCAGCTGGCCGATCGACGAAATCATTCCGGGCGGGGAGAAGTACGTGCGCTTCGAAGTCATGTCACCGGGCGGAATCGTACGCGCTCTCAGCAATCCGCTCTGGAAGCGAGGCTAGGCGTTCCAGTCGTCGTCTTCATCTTCCATGGCGATGACGAAATCGACGCCCCACGGGTTGTCGCCGGGAGCCTGCGGGCCGCCCCAGAGCCCCATTTCTTCCTCGTCGCGCTGCGCGTATTCGACCAGTTGGGAGATAAAGGCATCCAGCTCCTGTTCCGGATCGTGAAAGCGGAAGCGACCGAGCTCCTCAAGCACAGTGGCGCCAGGCACGAACACTTCGCCGGAGAAAGCGATACGCTCCAGCTGCTCAATACGGGCATCGTCATCTGGCAGTTGCGCAACGGCGTCCGCCAGCTCCTGCAAGCCTTCGGCGGAACGCCGGCTTCGCTGGGCGGCCTCGGGACCGAGTCCGAGCATATCCTGCATTTCACGTTCTCGCCTCCAGTCGGCAATGGCGCGAATCCGCTCTTCAATTGCTCGTTTTCCAATCGCGCTCATGCTCACCTCCTCTGTTGTTCGGGATAGTATCACCGAGAACGCACCAGTTGGCATGCGTATCGATTAGAGCGATCCTTTCACGATATTCGCTTCTTCATTCGGGTGGGGAAAATGCAGGCGATAAAGCCAGGTTCATCGTCACAACTTATGGCGTTTATCGCTCTTGCGGTCAGCATGGCCCTGGTGGGGACCAGCATGACCGCCAACAAGTTTATTGTTGGCGAAGTGCCGGTGATGGTGGCAGGGTTTGTTCGGTTCGTAGCGGCGAGTGTGTTCATCATCTCCCTCACCCTGGTTATCGACAGGAAACTGCCGCAGCTGGACCGCCGCACTCAAATCACCCTGGCAGCACAGACCTTCTTCGGCTCATTCCTCTTTACGGTGCTGACGCTTTATGGCGTGGATATGACCACCGCTATGGTGAGCGGAATCATCCTGGCTGCGACGCCAGCGGTGGTGGCAGTGATGTCCTGGATGCTGGGAGATCGACTCGCCCGCATCGCCTGGGTGGGTGTACTGCTCACCATCGGCGGTGTGCTGGTGGTGAACCTGCTGGGTACCCCGGATGATGACGTGGCCAGGCGGCCCATTCTCGGAGCGGTGCTCATCTTCCTCGCAGTTGTCAGCGAGGCGGCCTACACCATGTTCGCCCGCCTGATCGCCGGGAACGCATCAGCCCTTGGAATCACGAGCTGGTACTCGATGTACGGTGCAATCATGTTCCTGCCGTTTGCATTGTGGTCGGTACGGGATTTTGATCTCGGCACAATCCCGACGTCCGCATGGACCGCCATGGTCTACATGGGCGCGGTGCCTGGCGCGCTTGCCGTGCTGCTCTGGTTCTATGGATTGCGCGAGGTACCGGCCAGCATCGCCGGTGCGTTCACCGGGGCGATGCCTATCTCTGCTGTGCTCAGCGCCTGGCTGGTGCTGAACGAATCGATCGCCTGGCCACACCTCGTGGGAATGGCGTTGATTATGCTCGGAATTGTGATGGTCGCGCGCTCACGTGGTCGCGTTGTTGCGCGCGACAACCTCCTCACCCGCCTCGATGGGTAAGTCGTCTGCTGGATCCGGGCTCGGTGGCTCATCGCGCAGGAAGGGGCGCATGGCTGTCAGTACCTGTTCATGAATCTGCGGGTCGGCCGTTATCAACAACCCGCCGCTGAAATGCGTGTTCCTCTTGTTGTAGAGATGCCTGCGCCCGTACAGATCGGTATACACACCACCGGCCTCATTGATGATGAGATCCGGAGCGGCGAGATCCCACTCCTGGCCTGGAGACGTTCCCGGTGGCTGCGGGAACCCGATAAAGACATCGTAATACCGTTGGGTGTGATCCCAGGCGCGTGCCTGCGTACCGACTTTCATCTCCTCGGGCTCGGCTGCACCGAATTGCTTCGCGACCGCCTTCACGGCCGGCTCAGCGCCTTCCGCAATGTAATACACGCTTGTAACGATGCGAGGCGGAGTTAGCGACGGCGAAATCTGGAAGGGCTCCCACTTGCCTCCATCGCGCCTCCACGCGCCATGCCCCTTAATGGCCGCATGCATCAGGCCCGTAGTCGGCTGCAGGGTGACGCCAACCTCCATTTGCTGGTTTACCGCGAGGCCTATAAGCACATCAAACCGGCCGTTTTTGGCGATGAACTGCGCCGTGCCATCTATGGGGTCGACGATCCAAACACGCGGGTTCTTGAGCCGTGCCTCGTCCTTGGCACCCTCCTCTGTCAGGAATGCATCGTTCGGAAAAGCGCTGCCCAGTTGCTCTCGAATCAGCAGGTCTGCCGCGATATCGGCATCGGTGACGGGGCTATCGTCGTCCTTCTTGTACTCGCTGGCGGTGTGGTTGTTGTAGAAGTCGAGAATCACTTCACCGGCAGCATCGGCGGTTTCTATGGCGACGGAAAGCTCGCGGAACCAGGGTGTATCGGGAGAAACAGGCACGGACATGTGCACAAATCCTTTCGGGGGATAGATCTTATTGATGGTGCATACTAGTGATAACACCTTCGATGGAACAGCATATGCTATTGAGAAGTCTTAAGACACTTTGAATAAGTAGCGTTTTGGGCGGTAAGTCCGCTACGCTACAAGGAATCCTGACAGTGATGTCACGTAACCGACGGCTCGCTGCGTGTCGATAACAGACCGCAGCATCAACGGGAATGGATGGTATGGACACAACTCGCAATCGCAAAATGCTCAAACTTGGCAGCCTGGTAATCGGCGCGATTCTTGTCCTCGCCGCTTGCGGTGCTGATGACGACGCAGACCCAACGGCGACCGCCGAACCAGAAGCGACAACCCCGGCGGAAGAGATCATCGAACCCGAGGGTACGCCTGATGAAGAGGCAGTTTCCACTCCAGACGGGGAAGAGCCGGCCTCCACTCCCCCTGAAGACGAAGAAGCCGCTACGCCAGCGGACGAACCTGCAGTTGCCACTCCTGAAGAGGAGGTAGCTGTCGCAACGCCCGCAGAGGATGTTGCGGTTTCGACCCCGATGGACGAAACACTTGCCACGCCGGACGATCCGGCCATCGCCACGCCAGACGAGGCAGTGATGGCTACCCCCGATGAGGTAGTGGCGATCTCAACACCGGTCGATGAAGAAGACATGGTGGGCACGCCCGATGCCGATACCATCATCGCCACACCCGCGGATGAGATGCTCGCGACCCCGGAAGAAACCATCGTCGCCACGCCAGACGAGGCAGTGATGGCTACCCCCGATGAGGTAGTGGCGATCTC
>CAZGML010000004.1:97194-110262 GCA_964526965.1 uncultured Sphaerobacteraceae bacterium
TCGCCACGCCAGACGAGGCAGTGATGGCTACCCCCGATGAGGTAGTGGCGATCTCAACACCGGTCGATGAAGAAGACATGGTGGGCACGCCCGATGCCGATACCATCATCGCCACACCCGCGGATGAGATGCTCGCGACCCCGGAAGAAACCATCGTCGCCACGCCAGACGAGGCCGTGATGGCAACTCCAGACGAACAGAAGGTCGTCGCGACACCCGGGGATGACGATGTTGCGTCTACACCAGTCGACGTCATTGTCGGTACACCGGAGGCCACTCCTGATGCGGTTGCAGACGCGGCGACTCCAGATGCTGATGATGTGCTTACAGTCGCGACGCCAGATGATTCCGAGCTAATCGCAACACCGGTCGACGTTATTGTCGGCACGCCGGAGGCTACTCCGGATGCGGTTGAAGACATGGCCACTCCAGATGCTGACGATGTGCTTACAGTCGCGACGCCAGACGACTCCGAGCTGATCGCCACACCGGTCGACGTCATTGTCGGCACGCCAGAAGCCACTCCGGATATGGTTGAAGATGCGGCGACTCCCGACGCTGATGACGTGCTTGCAGTCGCGACACCCGAGGACGACGATATTGCGTCTACACCGGTCGACGTCATTGTCGGCACGCCAAAAGCTACTCCGGATGCGGCTGAAGATGCGGCGACTCCCGATGCTGATGATGTCCTCGCGATCGCCACGCCGGACGATGACGAGCTGATCGCAACGCCGGTCGAAGTTATCGTGGGTACCCCAGAAGCAACACCTGACGCGGTTGAAGACGTGGCTACTCCACAAACTGGCGATGTGCTTACAGTCGCGACACCGGATGATTCCGAGCTGATCGCAACGCCGGTCGAAGTCATTGTCGGTACGCCGGAGGCTACTCCGGATGCGGTTGAAGACGCGGCCACTCCGGACACCGATGACGTGCTCGCGATCGCAACGCCCGACGACTCCGAGCTGATTGCAACGCCGGTCGAAGTTATCGTGGGTACCCCAGAAGCAACACCTGATGCGGTTGAAGACATGGCCACTCCAGATGCTGACGATGTGCTTACAGTCGCGACTCCGGACGACTCCGAGATTATCGCCACGCCAGTCGAGGTCATTGTCGGTACTCCGGAGGCAACGCCAGATACATCAGTCGATACCTCAGGTGGTCTCGATGACGTGGCCACACCAGGTAGCGCTGTTATCGATGCGGATGAAGACGCAACGCCAGACCTCTCGGCCGCCACGCCAGGAGAAATTGTAACGACAGCCGAGGATGCAGAAGCGACTCCAGATGACGACCTGGTCTCCCCCATCATGCCGGAGACCGGTGATGATGACGCGACACCAGCTGCTACGCCGGACGAACCCGCACAGGAGCAACCGGCACCGGCATGGGCCTACGCCCGCGCTGGCGACTACCTTGGATCACAAGTTGGAGACCTGGTTCCGGAGCTAACTGACCCGGAAGAACCAATGGGAACTCCGGCAAACTAGGATTCACAACAGCGCGCCCAATGCCCAAAAGTCGGGCGCGCACCTGTTTCAACGGAACAGCGCGAGGTGATCATGAGATCACCTCGCGCTTTCGTGATGATCACATGGAAATAGGCGATACTGTATCCAGAACTACATGTGGATGAGGGCATGCGGAGAGATTGCCCGCGGCTGCCTTATCCGGCGCGCACATCGCCTTTCCGAGTACTCAAGCACATCCATCCGATTAGAACAGGAAACCCTTATATGAAAACTGCGACGAAGGACGCTGACTTTAGGATTCAGGATTACCAGGAGGGCCTCGACTTTCGACGACGATATCAGGGGCTCATCGGGGTGAATAGCAAGGTTCAGATCCGGGATCGCTCCATTCTTTCGCTCGTCTATACACCAGGGGTCGCTGCCGCCTGTACCGCCATCGAAATGGATCCTGTGCGCAGCTACGATCTCACGAGTCGCGGTAATACAGTAGCGTTGATTTCGGACGGATCCGATCTCTTCGGAGCCGAGGGCGGAAGCCATCCCCACGCCGAGCTTCCAGTGGCCGAAGGTAAGTCAGTCATCTTCAAGACGTTTGCCGGTGTCGATGCCTTCCCGACCATGCTCAACACAACCTCAATCGACGACATTGTGGCAACCGGCATCGCACTCGCCCCGACATTCGGAGCAATCTGCCTGGACGATATCGCCTCGCCGCGCGCATTCACCATTGCAGAAACACTCGAGCGCGCCACGAACATTCCGGTATTTAGTAACCAGCATCACGGCACAGCGATTCTCACGCTTGGCGCGCTCTACAACGCACTCAAAGTGGTTGGCAAGAACCTCGAAGATGTGAATATCGTGCTCAGCGGTGCAGGCATCGCCGGCATCGGCGTTGCCCGACTCCTCACCCGTGCGGGTGCGAAAAACCTGGTGGTGTGCGACCGGGCTGGCGCGATTTACAACTACCGCACCGAGCGGATGAACTGGGCGAAAGCCTACGTGGCCAAGGAAACCAACCCGGAACAGCGCACCGGATCCCTCCCTCAATTGCTTAAGAACGCGGACGTTTTCATCGGACTCAGCTCGGGCGATATCGTTACCGACGATATGATCCGCACCATGGCGTCGGATCCAATTGTGCTGGCGATGGCGATTCCAACTCCGGAAATCTCGCCAGAAATGGCACGAGCAGGTGGCGCACGCGTGGTAGCGACAGGTCGCAGCGACTACGCCAACATGCTCGATTCCTCGCTCATCTTCCCGGGGTTTTTCCGGGGATTGCTCGATTCCGGCGCACGCAATATCCGCCTGCGCATGCTGCTTAACGCGGCACAGGCACTGGCAGATATGGTGCGTCCAGACGAACTTCACGCCGACCATATCGTGCCGCACATCTTCGACTTCCGTGTGGCTCCGCAGATCGCCGCCTCGGTCGTGCGTACAGCGATCGAGACCGGAGAAGCCACGCGCGATGTCACGCCCGAAGAAGTCGCCGAAAAGACGACGCGGTTCGTATACGAAGGTCGGTTGGAGCGCCCGCGCCCAAGCCTGCGTGGCAATGGAGACGAGCACAGCTTCGTTGAGGAAGCGATCGACCTACGCGAACGCCACCACGGGCTTATCGAAATCGAGAGCAAGGTGCCGATCCGCGATCATCACATTCTCAATATGCTCTACCTGCCGCCGGCTGCACTGGCGCCGAGCCATGTGATTCGGGACGACAAGAAGGAAGTTTACGAACTCACCGGCAAGGCGAACCTGGTCGGCATTGTGACCGATGGTTCGGCTGTACTTGGCCTGGGCGATATTGGGCCGCAGGCAGCCATGCCCGTGATGGAGGGCAAATCGGCACTATTCCGCTCACTCGCGGGTGTGGAAGCGTTCCCCATTTGCCTGGCGGAGCACGATCCGGATGCGATTGTCGAGCGTGCGGTCGCGATTTCTCCTTCGCTTGGCGGTATCAACCTGGAGGATATCTCCGCGCCGCGCTGCTTCGAGATCGAAGACAAGCTCAAGGCCGCACTGGATATGCCGGTCTTCCACGACGACCAACACGGCACCGCGATCGTGGTGCTGGCAGCAATGCTCAACGCGAGCAAATTGATTCGCGAAGACCTGAGTGACATGCGAATTGTGGTTAATGGCGCTGGCGCCGCTGGTATCGCCGTTTCCAAACTCCTGGTGAAAACCGGCGTGAAGGAAGTCATCCTCTGCGATCGCATAGGTGCCATTTACAAGGGTCGCAAGGGCATGAGCAAATATAAGCAGGAGATCGCCGAGATCACCAACCACGAGGGCAAAACGGGCTCTATGGCCGAGGTGTTGGTCGGCGCTGACGTCTTTATCGGCCTCTCTGCTCCGAACACGCTGGACGTCGACATGGTGCGGAGCATGGCACAGAATCCATTGATCTTTGCACTGGCGAACCCGAATCCGGAAATTTCCCCGGCGGACGCGTTCGAAGGCGGAGCATTCGCCGTTGCTACTGGCCGGTCCGATTACCCGAACCAGGTAAACAACTCACTTGCGTTCCCGGGTGTGTTCCGAGGCGCCCTGGATGTGTATGCCACTGAAATCTCGGACGAGATGAAAATTGCCGCAGCCGAGGCCATCGCGGACCTGGTGCCGAACGCTCGCCTTTCGCCGGACTTCCTGATTCCGGATAGCCTCGATCTCCGCGTGGCTCCGCGGGTCGCCTCCGCAGTTGCTGCAAAGGCATACGAACAAAATCTGGCGCGTGCTACTGTATCGCCGGAAGAAATCGAAGCCCGTACCCGCGACATGGTGTACGAAGGCGTTCCGTTTAGGTAGGAAGCAGGTTGTTAGGCGGTGACGGATCCAGGAACAAACGCCTCTCAGGGGTTCACATGGCACCCGGAGTATGCCGGTAAATCGTTTGAGGACGTCCGGCGTGAGCTGACCGAGGAAATCTCGCGCGACCAGCGAATCTATCACGATGCGCTGGAAGAAGCTGAAAGAGAAGAATTCGATGCGTTCAACTCCGTGCGCGAGGTGGAAAAGCGCTGGAGTGAGTACGACTTTGGCTGGTTCGATGTGCCACCAGAATCACTGGCAAACCGGATTCTCGCCTTCGAGCGTGATCGCGAATCCCGCCAAACGATGATCAGTTTTCAGGATTGGCGCGCCGAAGCCGAGTCTCAGCCGGAGGCAGCAGCATCCCCGGCAGAAAAGACCGACTGGCGGGAAAACCTTACCGACGAACAGCGCCGTAGGCTTGCATCGGCTCTCTCGGTGCTGGTTCTCGTCATTTTCGCCCTCATCTGCGTGGGCGTATATATGCTGGCTACCTGAGAATCTCCTCCAGATTAAAAAATGGCGGGAGTGGTTGTCACTCCCGCCGCACTGTTTTCACGTCAGCTAGCTGATTTCCGCGGCAGCCGCCTGGTCGACGATTAGTTCGGCACGGGTGCCGGCTTTACCGATCCATGATGCCGGCAGGTCGTCGGTCATTGGACCGTTCACCATCTCGCCCACAATGCCGGCCTTACCTTCACCACTCACAATCATGACGATATTTTCAGCGTCCAGAAGGGTGCCAATGCCCATGGTGATCGCGTGTTCGGGAATCTCCGCACCCTCGTAGTAGGCAGCGTTTTGGTCGCGGCTCTCGCGGGTGAGGTCAACCACGCGGGTGCGCGTGTCGGGGCCAGAGCCCGGTTCGTTGAAGGCGACGTGACCGTTTGGTCCGAGCCCGATCACTGCGAGTTTCAGTCCGCCAGCGGCGGCGATTTCATCCTCGTATTGCTTCGCGGCCGCGTGCGGATCATCGGTGATCGTCGGAATGAAGTGCACATTCTCCATTGGAATATTCGCCGGCTCCAGGAACTCACGAATCAACAGCTTGGTAAGACTCGCCTCATCCTCCGGAGTCTGCCCGAGATAATCGTCGAGGCAGAAAATCTGCACGCGAGACGCATCGACCTCGCCGGAATTGATCCGGCGAACGAGCTCTTTGTACATGCCGTTTGGCGTCGATCCGGTGGGAACGGTAATGGCTCCGTCGGGGTATTTGGTAATCACATCGGCCACGCGATCGGCGGCCATTTTACTCATTGCGTCGTAGTCGTCAACAATCGTTATTCCTGGTTTCTCGGGCATGCTTCACCTCTGTGTCGAGCTCGATTCTCGTCGAGCCGCAACAAACATCATATGGCGATTGTACCCCGTAAAACCCTCCTGCTCCGCGATGTTGGCGCGATGATGAGGATAAGATGACAATAGTGAGAGAACGGTTACAGGGAGGTGTGTCATGTCGTTCGAAGAAGTGGCGACACAGATTGATGAATGGGTTGAAGAAGGTGCCGTTCCCGGTGCCTCGATTGCCGTGGAACACCATGGAGAAATCGTGGCGTTACGGCATGCAGGCGAGGCGAACCCGGGCGTACCCGTAGCAGATGACACACTGTTTGGCCTGGCATCGCTTTCAAAGCCGATAACTGCGGCGGCGTGGCTCACCCTTGTCGACGATGGATTTCTGGACCTCGATACCGCGGTCACAGAGGTACTTCCCGAGTTCGGTGCAGACGTAGATCCACTGCAATCAAACGCCTTGCTGGAAATGGAGCGCGACGATATCACCTTCCGTCAACTCCTCGCGCATACATCCGGTCTTCCTGAAAACATCAGCCCCGATCTTTATGACCCCTCCTCCCTGGCCAGCCGCGATGAACAGATTGACCTCATGCTACGCACCCCGCTTGCGTCTGCACCAGGAGAACGACTCCGCTACAGCAACCTTGGGCCGGGAATCGCCGCCCGGGCGGCGGAGGTGGTGACCGGTCAGAACTTCCTCGATATCGTGCGAGCCAGGGTACTGGAGCCGATGGAGCTTCACGATATCGTGTTGGCGCCTGCTGGCGATGATAGTGCCCGCATCGCACATCTCCAGGATCCGGCCAACGAAGGAACACCGCACGAGTCGTACAACTCCGCCTGGTGGCGCGAGAGTGCGATCCCCTGGGGTGGATACTACGGGTCAACGCGAGACATGCTGCGATTCACCTCATCGTTCCTGCCGGGTCGCGAGAACGTGCTGAGCGCGTCGTCGCGCGCTGCAATGACCCAGGATCAGGTGAATGGCCTTGAGGGCGGGGTCGAGAGCATGAGGGCCATCTGGAACCCCGGCTTCTGGGCCGTGGGCTGGGAAGTGAAAGGCACCAAGCCAAAACACTGGACCGGCAACCTGACCTCCGGTGATACGTGGGACCATTGGGGGTTTGCCGGCACGCTTGCCTGGGCCGACCCGAGCCGCGATCTCGCCGTAACCGTGTTCGCGAATCGATCTGTAACCAGCATGTGGATGTTCCGGCCAGATCGTTGGACCACCCTCTCCGACGATCTCTGCAAAGTGGCGGATAAAAACGCATGAAGCCAGACCAATTTCATATACACGAGCTTCCCGCCGAACATACGCGCAACGTTTGGCAGCCTGCGACTGACGAGTTGCACATGAACGTGATTGTGCTGCGCGGGGGTGAACAAATTGCCAAACACGTGAATCAGGTGCTGGATGTTATCGTCACGTGCCTTCGCGGTTCTGGCACCATATCCATCAATCAGGAAGAAGTGGCTGTTGAATCCGGCAGCATCGTGCTGATAGAACGGGGCGCCGAGCGCGTGATCCAGGCGAACGACGACGGTATGGTCTACACAACCGTTCACCGCAAACGTGGTGGTATCATGCCAACGGTCACACGTCCGTAATCCAGAACACATCGTCGCCGGGGAGGAAAGAGAATGCAGGCCCGAACGATACGGGGAAGAAATCTCGGATTGATCGCATTCGCGGTCGTTATTCTTCTCGGCGTTATTTCTGTCCCGCTCATGGCCGGCGCATCGACATTTTCCGGCGGCTTTCAGGTTGAACATACGGGTGAACGCATCCAGAACGACCTCTACGTCGCAGCAGTGCGGGCGGATGTCGAAGCCGATGTTGAAGGAGATCTCACCCTCGCAGCTGGCTCAGCCACCGTGGAGAGCAACGTGGGCGGAAGTGTCCACGTACTCGCGGGTACTTCTACGATTCGCGGCGATATCGACGGCACGCTCTACATAGCCGGCGGCCTGGTACGGCTGGATGGCACGGTGCAGGGCAATGTCGTGGTGGTGAGCGGACGGCTCGACCTTAACGAGAACGCCGTGGTTGGTGGCGATCTCATTGTGCATGGTGCGCAGGTACAGATCGATGGTGTGATCGATGGCAAACTCTATAGTTCTACCCTGCTCTACGACCAAAACGGCAGCGTAAGTGGCAATGTCGAACTGCAGGCAGACCGGATTCGGCTTGGGGAGAACGCCGCTATCGGCGATGATCTCCGCTACCAAAGCCAGGTTGACGCAAATGTCCATGTCAACGCAGCCGTCAACGGCGAAGTGAACCGCACAAACGCAACGCCATGGTCCGGCATTGGCGATGGTGCACTCGCACCCTTCGGACAACTGCTGCGGCTCGTTTGGTCGCTACTTGCCGGAGCCGTGCTGATCGCAACTGCACCAAGATTGTTCTATCGCGTCGCAGAACTGGCCGCGCCGGTGATCCCGGCTGGGATCACGGGCACACTCGGCATGATCGTGCTGCCGATTTTGGCTGTCCTCATGCTGTTCAGCATCTTCCTGCTGCCCGTTGGTGTAATCTCCATGCTCGCCATCCTCGTGGCGCTCTACCTCTCGCAAATTGTCGTGAGCATCACCATTGGCCGGGCGATACTCCCGCGCTCCTGGCGCGATGGCAGCCGCGGATTCCTGCTTTTCGCCATGGTTATCGGCATGGTGATCATCGGTGCCATGCGATTGGCACCAGTACCGTTCCTTAACGCGATTGTGATGGTGCTCGTAACGGTGTGGGGCTTCGGCGCTATTGTCATGCTAACGAAGGATGTGACATCCGAACGCGCCCGCGCAGACATTTACCGGAATTACTGATTAAGGCACAAACGGGGGGCGAGGCGGGATAATCCCACCTCGCCCCCCGTTTGCATTGAAAACTATTTGATCGTGAGCACGTCCGGGTTGTAGCCAGCTCGCAGGATCGCATTGAAAAGGACTCGGTAGGTGCCGCGGGTTTGCGCGCGGAAGTGTGGCCGGAAGCCGATGAGCACGACCGATCCGTCCCCGACGCGAACATCGACGAGCGCGTGCTTGCCCTCCAGGTGCTTTGAGCCCAGAATCCAGCCGCTAAGCAGCGGATCGGAGCCTGGGTACTGCGCAACAGATGTCACGCCCTTGCCATTGCTATCGAACGCGACACTGTTCATGAACAGAACTGGCAGGTCGCGCGGGAGGCCGTAACCAAGCGGGTGCTGGTTATCCATCATCACGCGCAGGAGCGAGCCCGGGCAGTAAAACTGCTCGTCGGTGTAGTTCGCCAGTGCATTACTTGCCGGCAGCGCGAGATCCTGGATCAGGGCTTCGGTAACACCATCGATTCCGATAATGCTACCGCCAGCGTTCGCGAATGTACGGAGCGCATCCATTCCCTGCAGGCCGAGTCCGCCCACGTATTCCGGCAGGTTCTTGTTGCCGGCCTTGTTCTCCTCTGGCTGTCCATTACGAATGTCATCTGCCGTCATATGCGGGACGAGAATGCAATCGTAGTTCTCGCGCAAATTCCCCTGCTTCACATCCGTTGTTGTGAGCGTAGTGTATTCCAGGCCAAATTCCTCGAGGACCCATCGCGCCCAGCCTTCATCCATGTTCGCGACATTCGGTCGATAAACGCCCAGCCGAACCGGCCCCTGGCGATAGACATCAAGATCATCGATATTCTTGATTCCAACGGCGTTGGTTCCACCCTGCTCAACTATATCCTGCAGCAGGCCCTTGTTCTCGTTGGTGAGCGGCACAACAATCGAACCGACGCGAATGCCCTGGTCTGCCCTCGCTTCGCGGGAGCGATATACTTCCTGACCTTCTGACAGCAGATCCATGATCGCTGCGATCGATGAGTTCTGACGCTCATCCAACACCCAGGCTTTTGCAGAATCCGCGGATTCAACGGTGCCCTGATAGTCGATCGGTTCAGTTACCTTTTCAAGCGCGAGGTCTTCGGGCAGCGGTTGATCAATCGGGAATACGCGCACACCCATCTGCATGGGCAACGTATGGCCAACCACGTCGTACGGCTTCGCAGGCGGGCCACCTTCCCACTTCCGAATATCCGGGTAGGCCTGGACCTCAAGAAGTGTCTTGGCGAAGTCGCCAGCGGGCTGCGAAAGGGAGACAACGCGGGTTCCTGCCGGCCATCGGACGCCATCCAGCACGATATCTTCGGTGGCCCTCTCGATATCAACGAGGCTGCGCTGAAGCAGTTCCATCAATTCAGCGGCTGATCCCGGATCACGCTGATCCTCTGGAATAACAAAGCCATATGGCTTTTCGTTGGTCTCAAGTCGGTTGGCGTTGATCTTTGCGTAGTCCCGCAGCCACTGCGTTCGGAATGCGGTGAGGTGCTGGAAGAATGCGCGCGTGGCAATGAGGTTGTATTGCACGATATCCGCGAGGCTCCAGGTGCCACCTTCCCACGGGAGGGGGTGGTTCCATGTGCGTTTGGCGGGATCGAACCCGCCTTCTTCCTTCAACTCGGACTTCTTTATCTCCACCGGAGTTGCCAGCTTGGCACTGGCGGCTTCGCTCAGCAGGTCAACACTACCGTGATAGTTCCCATAAGCAAGGGACGGTGAATAGTTATCGAAAATGACGTTCGTCGCCACACCGCGCTTGCCTTCGGAGGTGAGGCGTTGGGCGATGTGCGAGCCAAGGCTGGCGAATCCCTGCTGGATAATTGGATCCTGGTTTGGATCAAGTGGATCAATAAACGGCGGAACCATATACCGGGCACCGGTTCGGCCCATTTGGTGCATATCGAAAACTGCTTGCGGATGCTCCCGATTATGCAAATCCACGTAGAGCCGCGTTTCAGCCTGCGTCATCATGAACCAGTCGCGATTGTTATCGTGCCCGGTATAGGGATGATAGAGGTATGGGAGGTCTGCGTCATCATATTCGGTATTGACGATTCGCTGATACCAGTCGTGGATGATATTGATGCCATCCGGATTATGGCTTGGAATCAGTACTCCGATGGTATCTTCCAAAATCCGCAGCGATTCGGCGTCGGTCGCAGATGCCATATCGAACGCGTACTGCATGCTCATCAGCGCGGCGCCGATCTCATTAGCGTGCTGGGTAGCGAGGATAAAGCCAACGGCGCGGGCATTATCGATGGCTTCCTGCCGTTTATCTGGCGAGCTGTTTCGGGCGTCCCAGAGTGCTTCAAGATGCTCGCGATTCTTTTCGCGCGCTTCCGCTTCGAGGTTGGTAGGTGCCGAAATCGTCACCGCAATATAGGGCAGCCCGCTGGTGCTGGTGCCAAGCCGTTCAACACTAACGCGGTCGGAGACCTCATCCAGCCGGTCGAAGTACTTCACCATTTGCTCCCAAGTGGGCAGATGCCCTTCCTGGCCCGGGGTAAAGCCCAGCACTTCTGTTGGGGACGGAATGGTAGCAACTACGGTTCGTAATTGCGGAGCTCGCTTGCGCAGTGATGTGCGTTCCAGGATTTTGCGAGCCTCATCAAGCCACGCTTCATCGAACATCAGAACGCCGGAAGCACTGACCTTGGTGGGTTCTGGCAGAAGCCCCTCATTCATTCGGGCTTTAACGAGATAAAGGGTGAGGCCAAGCTCGCGAGCGACCTGGGCTGTGGAGTAGTACCCGGCCATCTCCCTTTTTGTTGCGCGTGGCATGATGCAAGTCCCCCTGTTGCTGCACATTCCAGCTTAATTCAGACAAAGTCAAACACTATCAAATGACGCTATTGCCAAATGCATCATTGCACAGTTCTGCAACAAAATATAGGCCTAATCTAGTACTTTCCTGAAACATGTCAGCTTTCTGCCCACTCCAGGTCGCGTGGACCAAACGCATGTGGGAGCAGAGCACCCAGCGTTGTCTCTTGCCAGGAATCCCCTTCATCAAGCAGAACAAGCATCTCGCCATCGGCGGGTTTGAACTCGTTCAGCACCTGTCGGCAAGCCCCGCATGGCGTGGTGGCTGCTGCACGGGGAGCACTGATGGCGACTGCAAGAATGGTCCTATGGCCCTCCGAGGCCGCCCTGGCCACAGCGGTTCGCTCTCCGCAGATCGTAAGCGGGTAGCTCGCGTTTTCGATGTTCACACCGCCGATAATGCTTCCATCCTCCACCAGAACAGCAGCGCCAACCGGAAATCCCGAATACGGCACATAGGCCCTGTGAGCGTATTCGCGAGCCGTTTCCAGTAGTTTTTGTTTATTTACATCAGTTATTTTCACAATTGGTCCTTTCCGGCAGCTTCAGCAATGGCATGCCGAAAACTGGTATGCTCACGCTATAAATGCATGATTCGACCCGCAGCACAAAGGTGCAGGATACCGCCCCATGACCGACACTCCCGCAAGTCCCGATAATGTTACCTTGGCCACCGCCCAGTTCCTGATTCAGGCTCTGGAGCTGGACTCCTCTCCGGAAGAGATTGCCAACGACCTCTCCCCGATGAAACGGGATACCAATGCGGCTATTAGCTCCATTCAACTGGATACAAGCATCGGGCTGGCTGGATTTCTTGTCTATACATACATCCTAAACCGTACCAGTGGCGATGGAAAAACCGGGAAGGAGCTCTACGACTCCGGCCTGGAGACACTCCAACTGGCCGCAACCCGCAATACGCCGGGTCCACGACCCGTTGCCAACGCGGATACCGACGAGTATGGATTCATCCTGGCCACTGCTCCTGGTACCTACCGAGCACTGATGGGCCCCACATCTACCGATTCCATCGAAGCCCAGCCAGACGACGGTCTCACTGCCACGAACACCGAAGAAATTCGCGCCGAAGCCGCGACTGAACTGTTCGATCTCTTGCAAAAAGCAAATACCCAGGCGCAAAACTGGCTCAACGCCATTCAGGCAGCCTCGCGTCAGGCGCAGGAAGATCCGGATACTGGCGTCATTGCCTTTACCGAACCCGAGACCGAGCTCGCGATTTTCCTCCTGGATGAGGACTCGGTTGGAGCACTCCTGCGTACCATGAATATGCTTGTCGCAACTGCGCAGGATCAGGCAGCCGAGGCAATGGGTGGAGATATCGCCCAGGGTGCCGATAGCGATTCCACCTGGCCCACCGAGTAAGCGGCACCGGAGCAAAAGGTGTCAGTAGCGGTTGCTAGAGATCCTGCTTTGGCGTGAGGTATCGTTCGTTCCACTCCTCTTCCTGCGCTTCAGAAACCCTCATGAACGTTGCATCGCCTTCGGCGAGCACCACGTCGTCGGCTTCGCGACGGATTTCGCCGTGGATCTGTAGCACCCGACCGCGATCCCGCACAACCTCGCCGACCAGGCGCACGGGCTCATCGACCAGTACCGGCTTGCGGAAGGCCGTATTCATCTTCGCCGTCACGGCCCAGATTTCGCGCGCGTAGAGTGACCACGCCATGATCTCATCAAGCAGTGTGCAAATTATGCCACCGTGGATCATGCCGTTGTAGCCCTCGAAGTTCCTGGTAGGTGTCCAGGGTGCCCAGGCACCT
>CAZGML010000004.1:110362-111955 GCA_964526965.1 uncultured Sphaerobacteraceae bacterium
TTGCGCGGCCGGGTAAACAACAAGCGAGCTTCCGATAACCACCATCAAATCGGTCGCTGCGGAAACGCGGGCAGCGATATCCAGAGCCTGTTTGGGCAACTGCTCACCAAAGAGCACGGTGTCGGATCGCAGGACGCCGCCACATTCCGGACAGCGGGGATCGGTTTCACCGGATTCGAGCTGTACCTGAATCTCATCGCCATCGGTAATGTGGCCATTGGGAATACACCGCAGCTTGCGAGTGGAGCCGTGCAGCTCGATCACCCGGTCTTCCGGCACACCCGATTTCTGGTGCAGGCCATCGATATTTTGCGTGATCACGGCGATTCCGTGCCCCTTTGCCATCAGGTTCGAAATCGCAAAATGACCGGCGTTTGGCTCGCGATCCTGCATGAAGGGATAGGTTTCGCGCCGGTGTTGCCAGAACTCGAGTCGTTGCTCATCAGTCACTGGCTCTTCTGAAACAGTGGGGATTTTGCCCGTAGTCCAGACGCCATCCGGGCCACGGTAATCAGGCAATCCGCTTTCCGTGCTAATACCGGCTCCGGTGAAAAACACCATGCGCTCAGCAGATTTCATCATGCTGAGTGCCTGGGTTTGGGATGTAGATGGTGAACTCAATTAATACCTCCAAAATATCGACGAGGGCCAGGGTACGTCGGGCAGAATTGTAAGGTGAAAAGTCTTGTGTACGTACGGCCTTCATGGTACGCTCTCAGCAGCAATCTGTGACAAAAGGTCACAACACATCGTGAGTCGGTTGTGGGGACCATCGGCTCACATCAGGACATCGACTGAGTAGGGGTCACGTCTAGTTATGAGCACATTGCGCTGGCGCACAGAGCCAATGGTACTTCGCATTGCCAAAGCAATTTCCCGCTATATTGGATTTGGCGACGAGGATGTCCCCATCCACGCCCAACGTCCCGTAGCTGAGAAGCGTGGGCCAGACCCCGCGCGATCGCTAACGGAATTGCGCCTGATGCCCTCGCCTGAACGAAAGACGCAACATTCAGACCACAAATGGCGGCGGCATCCACAGCTGCGTGCGTATGAGGCACCGATTTCCGAAGACGTTCGGGAAGGACGTCGCAAGGCGGTGCGCGGACTCTATGCTGCCCAGGCGGGTGCGATTGATGTTGCCACCGAGCACTTCACGCTGGCCGCACAGTGCGCTGATGTGGATCTCACTGCCGTACCCGGCTTCTGGAACCTGACCCGCGGCCAGATGCAGGCAGCCGTGGATGCGTATGAAGCGGTAGGACGGTATCGGGACGCTGCGGCGCTCGATGCGCACATCTCCACCATCTTTCGGCCAAGCCTGGTGGGCGCGAGTCAGCAACCGATTGTTCCGCGCCGACCACAGCGCAAGGTTGTTAGCACGTAACATGCATATGCCGCTACAGACATAAACGAACAAATCCCGCTCGGAGCATGATGCTGCGAGCGGGATTTTTTGTCATCTCGGATGCTCTTTGAATGAGCGAGTTAAAAAGTGAAGCCCGGCGATCTTTGCGCCGGGCGTCAACTTCTGTCGATCGCTGCCGAGGTATACCTGCCGTACCGCGATCTGGTACAGCGTCGGAGAGGAAA
>CAZGML010000005.1:0-98784 GCA_964526965.1 uncultured Sphaerobacteraceae bacterium
GGATCGCGTGCGGCGAAGCCCTCTGGATCGGCCCAGGGGCCTCGCCTCAGAATGATGGCTCTCGTCACTCAGAGCGAAGCAAGGGCTACGCCGCCTCCGGCAGAGTCCCCGCGCGAAGCGCCCGGCAGCCGAGTTGGTATCCTTGCGGCTCCGCCGGGAGATTCTTCGGATCGGCCCAAGGGCCTCACACTCAGAATGACGATTGGCGGCTGTGCCCCTAAACGGCGCGCCTAGCTTGCCTGCTGCTTGCCGGTATCGGCCCTGGTATCCTGCCTGTTATCGAGCATCTCCGCGAAGCGGAACATCATGCTCAAATCATGGCGCTCAATCACCTTGCGGAGTTCGATCACGCGGATTTTGGTGTTGGCATCCAGGTTATACACGCGTCTCGTTTTTTCGATGAATGCGCGCATTTTCTGGGTGTTAATCGGCCCATCGGCCTCAATCACGCAAATCTGGTCGTCTCCTTCGCTTTCAAAGCGGACTCGATACGAAAAGTAGTCGTCAAAAAACATGTGGTTCCTCCTTGGATGGGGGGGAGTGGGGCCGCTCCGGTAACGCGTCATTCAGAGGGGCCTCACCTCAGAATGACGGCGGTTGATGACCTGGCCCCTTGCAGAGGGCCAGGTCTCTTCGCTGTGTGTGGTCTAGAAGGCGTACTCCTCCTCCTCGTCTTCGGCAGCCAGGTCTGCCAGTACCTTGAGCAGGGCGTCGGTCGTTTCGTTATCGTTGGCTTCCAGGGCATCCTGAATGCGCGCCACGTTGGCAGCAACACTCGCAATGCGAGGCAGGTGCTTGCACAGGCTATCCAGGCTGGTCTCCTCGTTCATGAGGCGATCGAGAACAATGCGGAGCGCGTTTTGCTCTGCGGCCAGTGGTCGGGTGTGTGTCATGTGCTGATTCCTCCGTTGATAAATACATAGGCCCCTATGAGTAATACGCATCGGGGAGACGCTTCACGCAGTGTCTGGAGATCATTTTAGAACATATGTTCTACTTTTGGGGAAGTCTAGGGGAGGAATCCGGCAGATGCGTGATCATCGCCGTTGAGGTCAGCCACACAAAAAGGGACCGGCCCGCAGGCCGATCCCTTTCCGTACGCTCGTGTTGTACCTGTACTTCGGTTTACACCGGGTCGATCTGGGCGCGCTGCAGCGTGCCGCTGAAATCGACGTAGATCGACTGCCACTCGGTGTAGAAATCGAGCGCGGCAGTGCCGGCCTCGCGGTGTCCGTTGCCGGTGTTCTTCGTGCCGCCGAAGGGCAGGTGAATCTCCGCACCCGTGGTGCCGGCGTTCACGTAGAGAATACCGGTGTAGATATCCTGCATGGCGCGGAAGGCGCTGTTCACATCGCTGGTGAAGATGGCGGCGCTGAGTCCGTACTCCACACCGTTGGCCACCTCAATCGCTTCATCCAGGCTCTCTACCGGAATGATGGAGACCACCGGGCCGAAGATCTCTTCCTGCGCGATGCGCATATCCGGCTTCACGTTATCGAAGATGGTCGGCTCGAAGAACCAGCCCTTGTCTAGCTCGCCACCGGTGGCGATGTTGCCGCCGATCACCAGCTCGGCGCCCTCGTTCTGGCCGATTTCCACGTACTTCACGGTGGTGTTGCGCTGGTTCTCGGATACCTGCGGACCAACCGTAATGCCGCTCTCGCGTCCGTCGCCCATCTTCAACTCGGCTGCGCCCTTCTTCAGGCGATCAACCAGCTGCTGCTGCACGTTCTTGTGCACAATCACGCGGCTGGTGGCGGTGCAGCGCTGACCGGTCGTGCCGAACGCACCCCAGAGGATTCCCTCGGCGGCGAGGTCGAGGTCGGCATCCTCGCTCACAATCACGGCGTTCTTGCCGCCCAGCTCCATATGGAGTCGCTTGTTGTGCTCGGCTGCGGCGGCGGCAATGTGCTTACCGGTTGCGGTGCTGCCGGTGAAGCTGATGATCGGCACATCGGGGTGATGCATGATCGTATCGCCGATCTCCTCACCACCACCAAGCACGATGTTCACCACACCATCCGGAATACCGGCCTCAATCAGGATCTCCACCAGGCGAATGGTGCTGCGCGGTACGAATGACGCCGGCTTTATCACCACGGTGTTGCCTGCAATCAGTGCGGGCATCATCTTCCAGCTGGGAATCGCCATCGGGAAGTTCCAGGGTGTAATGAGTCCAGCAACGCCCAGGGGCTGGCGCTGACTCATCTGGAACTTGTTCCGCATTTCGCTGGGAACCGTTTCGCCGAACATGCGCCGACCCTCGCCGGCCATGTAGTAGGTCATGTCGATGGCTTCCTGCACATCGCCCTTGGTCTCGTCGAGAACCTTGCCCATTTCCTCGGTCATCTCGCGGGCGAGGTCATCCTTGCGCTCTTCCAGCATCTGCGCCGCCCGGAAGAGGATTTCCCCACGCTTCGGTGCGGGAACCAGTCGCCAGCTCTTGAAGGCTTCCTTGGCCGCGGCAACGGCTGCATTCACATCCTCTTTGGAGCTCTTGGTGTAGGTGGCCACCAGCTCGCCCGTCGCCGGGTTCTTGCGCTCAAAGGTCTCTCCGGTGCTGGATTCCTTCCATTCACCGTTGATCAGGTTCTTGTACAGTTCTGCCATTCTCGTGGCATTCCTTTCGTCGTCAGCATCCAATAGTCACTCCGGCCAATTCTAGCAGCATTTGGAGGAACACCACCTGTGCCGTGTTGCACCCCGGCCGGGTAGGGAATGTATGACGTGCACCACCTGAATATTAAACGTGGGTTAATACATTTAGTTAATAAAAAACACCACAACACCGTACTCTATTCGAGACAAGCCAAAACACATTGGTTCGTGTATAATTAGTTTCACGTATGAGCACTGACTGATAAGGTGCGTGTTGGTTTCAACAGTTCTTTCCATATGTGGAAGAGCTCGCGAACGCCAGATCACTCCTCCGGATTTCCCGGACCAGCGCTTCCTTCCCGACGAGAAGCCGTCAATCGTCCCGAATACCAACATGACCAATACACAGCACCATAAACCCCGCCAGATTCTCATCTGCGAGCCGGACGAAATGGTTCGCTCCCTGTTGGCCGAAGTGCTGATGGAGGTCGGATATGATGTGCGGCAGCGCGATACCACCCCGGATATCGCCAGCCTGCAGAAGGATGCGCCCGATCTGCTCGTGCTCGACCTGCCCCGTGGCTCACAGAGCCCGCAGCTGGAGCTCATCCACCGCCTCAAGGTGGATACCCAGGCAACCCACATCCCGATCCTGGTGCTCTGCAAGGCCCTCCCCAGCACCGATGTCGCCTCGTGGACCCGCCAGAAGGGCGTAGCGGGATTACTGCTGAAGCCCTTTGATCTCGACGACTTCCAGGAGTCCGTTGAGGCTGCCCTGAGCACAAACACCACCAGAACATCCACCGGGCACATGGATTCGCAGTCGAAGTTTGCCCGGTACCAACCCGAGTACCGCGGCAACATGGATTCACACCCCGGCTCGTAAAGAGTACTTGCTGAAACGCGGGAATCACGCTGCAGTGGCGGGCGTGGCCCGCGCTTTGTTGTGCCTGCCTCGTGCGGCACGGGGCTTGCATCTTCTCCTGCCACACGTGGGCGATCTCATCGCCTCACAGCAGCAGAACCGAAGGAGAGTAGTGATGCGCTTCATTCCCACGCGAATCCATGGGCTGGTTGATTATGTGGTCGGTGGCACGCTCATCGCCGCGCCGAAGCTGCTTGGCTTCGCCGATGGCACAGCGAAGCAGCGGGTATCGGTCGCCACCGGTGGCATGGTGATCGGCTACAGCGCCGCCACGAACTACGAGCGGGGAGTTGTGAAAGCAATCCCGATGAAAGCCCACCTCGGCCTCGATGTGCTGACTGGCTTGCTGCTGGCGACGTCTCCGTGGGTGTTTGGCTTTGCTGAGCAGGTCTGGTGGCCGCACGTGGTCATTGGTGTGATGAGCATCATCGTGCCGCAGTTTACGCAGGCGCAGCCGCGTACGATACATAAACGGGAAGGTGAACCGGGAATGCGCGTATGGGACGTTGATCCACGGAAGCTTTGCCGCAAGCATCTCCTCGGCGAGCACCGGGAGATCCACGCCGTCTTCACCGTTCTCAACGAGAACCGCACCGGCTACCGCAACCACCCCGAGACCCTGCGCTGGATCGGCAAACTGCCCGCCCTGGCCAAACGGCACGACAGGGTGGTGGAGGAGATGCTCCGCCGCGGCTACGGCCACCACTCGCCACTTCCCGAAGTCGCCGGTACTCCGATTCAGGATCAGCTGCTGATCCCCGTCGACGAGCAGGAGGAGTTGCTCATCAGCAAACCCTGCGATTGCCTGCTGACAACGTGAAAACACAAAAGCGCCAGCGATTATTCGCCGGCGCTTCTCTATGGCTCCCCGACCTGGGTTGATCGGGGAGCGCAAGTAAACGAGGTTTTATCCCTTTCGTCGGATGCCAACTGCAATACCGGATGGAATCAGGATCACCGCAAGTACCGCAGCGGTCATCAGCACGACCGTGCCAGACGTTGACCCGGCACCAGTGCTGGGCAGCCCGGTCACGCCACTACCAGCCGATGCAGCACTATCGCTCGATCCGCTTTGAGTTTGACCCGCTGCCGCCGGGGTTGTGTCGGCCGGCTGCTCAGCCGGAGTCGTTGCCGCAGGTGTTTCCTCCTGGACGAGGTACGCCACACTCGCCGTTCCATCGGCATCTACCGTCACAACAGCATTCGTTACAGGCTGATCGCCAACCGTCACCAGGATATCGATTGGATCCATGCCGGCTGGAGTCACCACCAGGCGATACTGCCCCGGAATGAGTCCATCGATCGCGATGGAGTTGTTGGCGCCCACGAATCCGGAGAGGAACGGAGTCGTTATTGCCTGGGCAGCGACCTGAGGTGCGTACAGGCTATACGGCGCCCCGGAGATATCGGCTCCATCTGGCAGGCTGAACTGGACGCGCAGGGCGTTCTCGCCCAACTCGGCATCAACAACCTGGGTTTCAGACGTGCAGTCGCCGATGTTGATCATGATCGCTTCAACGGAACCGTCAGTAAACGTAACCGCCGCCTGTGCCCGGTTGAAGGTATCGAGGGGCACGTCTGCACTGAAGCTGCGCATGGTGGTATCTGCTGGCATCCAGTCTGTGCCGCCACCTGTGCCGAGCACCGCGAAGTCTACGGAATCGATGTTCGTTCCAGACCACGTCGTGCGGAAGCTGGCGTCTTCGCACGTTCGCTCGGCTGTCAGGAACGCGAAGCTGTTTCCGGTAACCGGATCGTTGAAGCTGCCATCGTGTTGATGGATGGTCTGCCCGGGTGTGCCGGTGTCAGGGCTTGGTTCTGGAGTCACTTCCGCAGCACAAGGGCCTGGGGTTACGTCGCCACTCACTGCGTTCCAGTTAAGGTAGTAGCCACCCAAACCGATGCGATATGGATCTCTGAACAGGGTGTTCACAACGGCCGGCGACAGGTTGGGGTTGGAAGAAACTTCTGATTGCCTTGTCTCGCCGTTCTCGCAGATTGTTACGACATCGCCGGGTGTATCCAGCGCCTGAAGTGTTGCGTTTTCGGTGAACTTGTCGCTACACGGCTCAAGATAGATGAACGAGACTCCGTATTCGGTAAGGGTGAGATTGCCAGCTTTATCTGCAGTTACGATATCGTCCGCGAGCAAGTCACCTACGGTGAGCACCTTTTCGACTTCTTGGTCACCATAGAAGGCACACACAATAATGGTTGCATCAGCAGCGTCAATAGGCGGTCCTGGCACGACAGGAAGATCTGAGCATGTGCCCACATTCGCATCCCATAGCTCGTTGGAGCCATCGGCGAAAATGAAATTCACGATGACTTTGTCAAACGCACGGCCGATTGGATCCGTGTGAATCTGACTATTTACATCAGGAACAGACTTCATACCACTGGTCCAGTTCAACGAGGTGTCTGTAGCCGAGTATTCGATTTTTACGGGATCGTAGGCAATCCACTGGATGACCAATTCATCGGTACAGGTTCGCTGCACACCCACAGATGAGCGCATCTGGAGCTGAGCATCAACATTCTGCGTGAAGGCAGGTGTAACAAACAGCATGGCGACTACCAACCACAACGCTTTTTTCATTGTTTACTCCTTGAAAAGAACAACGATACTGGGCCCGCGTCGTTTGACCGCGTGGCCGAAAAGCACTCGTGTAAACAAGGCGTACCTTTGTCGCTCCTTCCGGATGGTATTTTGCCGGAGTTTTCAACACCGACATCTATGTCTGTGGTCCCCTGAACATAATAACCTGATGAGGCATTTTAAGTCCATAGCGGGGCAAGGTTTGAAGTGTAAAGAAGTGTTCGCGCGGTCAGTGTCACAAAAAAGCCCCTGGCGATTTCTCACCAGAGGCTTCTCACGTTGGCTCCCCGACCTGGATTCGAACCAGGAACCCTTCGGTTAACAGCCGAATGCTCTACCGTTGAGCTATCGGGGATCATCTGCTTCATCAGCAGCGAAGTGAATATACCAAATGGTTCCGAGGGGGTCAAGCAAAATCCCGTCATTCCGAGCAATGCGCAGCATTGTCGAGGAATCTCCGCGCGAAGCGCATCAGGCAGCCAAAATCAATTGTTACGGCTTCGCCGGGGGATTCTTCGGACCCTTCAGGTCCTCTGAATGACGACATGTCAATCCGGGCGGCGCTCGATCGCCGCTACCAACACATCGCGTGCAATGGTCACCGCACTGGTGCCACCACCTTCAATAACCACCGCAATGGCGTAGCGCGGCTCCGGGTCGCCGATAAACCCGATAAACAGGTTGTTGGATGTTGCATCGCCAAGCTCGGCCGTGCCGGTTTTACCGCCAATCGTGTACGGATACGCCTGTCCGTGTGGCGCCGACCCGGAATCCACCACGTCGATCATCATGTCCATCACCGCATCGGCCGTGGCGGGATCAACACACTGCAGGTACTGCACCGGTTCAGCCTGGTACAGCACCCGACCATCCGGATCCGTCACTTCAGACACCAATATCGGCTGCATCATCGTGCCGCCGTTTGCCCACATCGCCGAGGTCATCGCCATGTGAATCGGGCTCATCTGAATCTGTCCCTGCCCAAACCCGGTATCGGCGAGCGCGTTTGGATCCTCCAGGAATTCCTTGTTGTTCGCAAGCTGACTCTCGGTGATCGGCAGGTCGTAGGGAATCTGCTGGTCGAACCCAAGCTGCGGGCCATACTCCCAAAACATATCCGGCCCAATCTGCATACCAACCCGCGCCATCACCACGTTAAGGCTCCACATGATCGCCTCACGCAGGCTCCACTGGTCCCGGCTCTCATCTGGTCGGTTGAGCTCTGTCAATACGCGACCATCGATCGTGATCTCGCCATCGTCCTCGTACATCGTGTCCGGCTGCGCAATGCCCTCATTTATCGCGATGCCAGCCGTAACGGTCTTGAAGATCGACCCCGGTGTATAGACGCCCAGGTTTGCCCGCGAGACGAATGGACGGTCCTCCTCATCATTGGCGAGGCTCTCCCAATACGCATCCGCCTGGCTCGGGTCATCCACCACAAAGAGCGTGTTCGGGTTCACCGATGGCTTGCTCGCCAGCACCAGCGTCTCGCCAGTGTGGATATCCAGCACCACAATCGCACCATTGTGCGGACCAAGCGAGTTGTACGCAATCGTCTGCAGGTCGGCGTTTATCGTGAGCTCCACGTTGGCACCGGCTTTCTCACGGCCAAAGAGGCCGCGGATGGTGCTCTCAATCGGGTTCGTACCCGCCTGGCCGCTCAGCTCCTGCTCGTACGTCGCCTCAATGCCCGTGCTGCCGTAGCGGTTCGGGCTGTAGTACCCGGTGACCGTGTGCGCCGATTCCACCGGCCAGCTTCGGTAGTAGATGCCATCCTGCTCGGTGGTTTCCGCCAGCACAACACCATTGCGATCGACGATCTGCCCACGCTGAACCGTGAGCTGCTGCTGGTAGAGGCGGGGATTGCTGATCACCTCGCCACTGGCATCGGCTTCGGTGCGATAGTAGATAGCCTCTTGCTGCACCACCTGCACGCGCACCAGTTGCGCCGTGAGCAGGATGAACACACACGCCAGCAACATGGTGGTACGGATGAGTCCGTGGTTGAACGGCGGCAGGCTCTCTGGCAGCGGGATGCGTGTGGCAAACACCAGGCAGATAAACGCTCCACCCAACAGCGCCAGCCAGCGGGCATCGGAGAGATCGTTGCCGATAAAGAGCCCGAACCCGATGAGTCCAACCGCCCCGAGCAGGAAAAGTGATCTGATGAACGCAGGCATGCATTTCCTCCCGGCTACACGCGTTTCGGTCGGCTGGAGAAGAAGAGAATCAGCCCAACAACGGCAAGGTTGGTCACCAGCGAGCTCCCGCCGTACGAGATGAAGGGCAGGGTGATACCGGTGAGCGGGATCAGGCGAATAACACCGCCCACGATGATAATCGTCTGCAACGCCAGGCTGGCAGCAAGCCCTGCCACTACCAGTTGCACAAAGCCTTCCTGCGCCCGCATCGCGATGATAAAGCTGCGTAGCACCCAACTAAAGAAGAGTGCCAGCACCGCCAGCGACCCGAGTAATCCCAGCTCCTCACCAAGCGCGCTGAAGATGTAGTCTGTTTGTACTTGCGAGATAAACGCCGGATGCCCCTGCCCGAGGCCTGTACCCATAAGCCCACCCGCAGAGAGGGCATAATCGCTTTGTACGGGCTGGTAGCCGAATCCGTACGGATCCCAAAACGGATCGAGCCAGTTGTTGACGCGAATGGCGATCCGGTCGAAAAAGGTCCAGGCCAGCCAGCTTGCTGCCAGGAACGAGATCGCCGCCACCGAAATGTAGAGTCGACTGCCAGTGGCCAGGTAGAGCATCACCACGAAGATGCCAAAGAAGAGCAGGGCAGGGCCGAGGTCGTTCAACGCCACGAGCAGTACAAGCGATGCGCCCCACATCACGCCCATCGGCAGCAGGTAGGGAATCGGCGGGAGCCGCAGCCGGCCCACCATCCACGATTCCGTCAGTAAATCGCGCTTCTCATCCAGATACGCCGCCAGGAAGATCACCAGCGTGATCTTGGATATCTCCGATGGCTGCACCTGAATCGGCCCCAGCTGAATCCACAGGCGCGCTCCTCCAACCTCGGTACCAATAAAGAACGTCGCCGCCTGCAACGCCAGCGTGCCGATCAACCAAAGGTACTTGTACCTGGGTAGCCACTCCATTACGCGTAGCGGGCCGCTCAGCATCACCACCAGCCACATACCTGCCAGGCCAATAGCGAGATAGAGCAGGTGCCGGCTGGAGAGCGGGAAACCAATCGCCCCGGTAGCGAGCAAATCCGGCGTCAGTCGCTGAATCATCAGCATGCCGAGCATCGCCAGCGTGGCCGTAATCGGGAAGAGCACCTGGTCGCCCCGAAAGCGGCGCAGGCTGAAGGTGATGTTCACCAGCACCATCGCCACTGCCGCAGCAATGCCCACGGATACATCCCGCCAGGTCCACTCAACCGTGCCCTTGTCCACCAAAAAAATGGTCAGCGATCCAACCAGCGTGATCGCAGCGGTTATCAGCAGCAGATTGAACTCGGTAAGGCGTAATTCCGGACGATAGCGACGCATGTGCTAGCTGAGCTTTCCGGGCGTGCGCGTAATCAGCTCGACCCGGTTGGCAAGCTCCGGCGTCATCACGGCCTCAGCAGTGCCGGCGGCGCAATCGCACTGCGGGTGTGTCTCGCTGGCAAGACCACGCACCACGTTCCGGGACGTCTCGGCGTTCTCCGCCAGTACGCGCTGGATCATCTCCAGGGAGACATCCTCTTCTGATTCGTGCCAGACATCGAAATCCGTCACCATTGCGAGCGATCCGTAGCAAAGCCCGGCCTCGCGTGCCAGCCGTGCCTCTGGCATCGCCGTCATGCCGATGATGTCGGCACCCCACTGTCGATACAGGTGGCTCTCGGCCCGCGTGCTGAACTGTGGTCCTTCAATAGTAATGTAGGTGCCACCGTCTGAAACCAGCTCCTGCGATTCGCGGGCATGCTTCACAATCCCGCTCCGCAGGTGCGGGCAGTACGGATCCGCCAGGCCCACGCTGGCAACCACACCGCCATCGAAAAAGGTGCGTGGCCGCATGCCAACGGTGCGATCGATTATCTGGTCGGGCACCACAGCAGAGCGGGGTGGCAGGTCGAAATTCAGGCTTCCCACGGCATTCACTGCCAATACGCGGGTCACACCCATCAGCTTCATGGCGGCGATATTGGCCCGATAGGGCACCTCGGACGGATTGAATTGATGATCAACGCCATGTCGCGCCAGAAAGGCGACGTCAACCCCGTCTCCAAGCTTGCCGGTAAGAATCGGGGAGCTCGGCATGCCCCACGGAGTCTCGACCTCCTGCTGCTGCACGTCTACCAAATCGGGCAGATCATACAGCCCGGTACCGCCAATTACTCCCAACATGCCGTGTTTGCTCCTGCCTTCATACTGCACGCCTGTCCGCGCATTCGTACATGGTAACGTGTAGCATACCCTGCATGTTTTCAGTCGAATCCATGCTGATCACGCAGGCGAAACCGACACCGGTTGGGTGACTGGTTAATTGCTGATTCAGTGCAGCAACCGTGGTATACTCATCGGGTAAGCCCCTCGCCACGGGCGTTTTTACGTGTCCTGAAATCTTGACCAGTCAATAATTCGACTAAGGAGATACCGCCGAATGGCGATGCCAGTAGAACAGAAGAAAGATATCATCGAGAGTGCGAAGGTACATGAGAACGATACTGGTTCCCCAGAGGTCCAGATCGCGATCCTGACCGAGCGCATCCTCGAACTCACCGACCACCTTCGCACCCACAAGCAGGATAATCACTCCCGCCGTGGCCTGCTGAAGCTGGTTGGCAAGCGCCGCAAGATGCTGGCGTACCTGCAGAAGACCGATATCGAACGATACCGCGAAACAGTCGCCCGCCACGGCCTGCGCAAGTAGGCTCGATGGGATTGACCTGCACACGCGAACACATTGCGTACGACCGATTTAATGAGTCGGAATCGCTCGCATGAACGAGAGCCCGGGGCGCATGTCCTGGGCTTTTGTGTGCTTTGAAAGGAGGCAAACAGACTAACGTGAGCGCCGGCGGGGCCGGGAGGTATTGGAGCGAGTCGATCATCCACGTATCGTAGTGGCGATGCTTCGTCATCGCCCAGGGCGGACACAGAGGTCCGCCACTACGAATGCAAACGGTTTGGCAGCACCTGTGAAGGCCGCATCGATCATCGATGTATCGTAGAGGCGATGCTACGTCATCGCCCAGGGCGGACACAGAGGTCCGCCACTACGAATGCAAATGGTGTGGCAGCACCTGTGAAGGTCGCATCGCTCCAGTTCCTCTGGTCTCCAGCAGGCAAAAACAAACATCAACGCTCCGCGCGGAAAGGCCGCGTGGTTTATTCATGGAGACGTGAATGTCACTACCCCAAGACGTAGAACAGCAAATCAAAGTGGTCAGCACCGAAATCGCTGGTCGCACACTTACCCTGGAAACCGGCCGTATTGCCGGACTCTCCGATGGTGCCGTCACCGTTCGCTACGGCGATACTATGGTGCTCACCTCGGCAATTGGCGAGCGCGAAGCCAAGGAAGATATGGGCTTCTTCCCGCTTACCGTCGATTATGAGGAAAGAATGTACTCCGCCGGTAAAATCCCTGGCGGTTTCCCCAAGCGAGAAGGCCGACCCACCGAGGCCGCCGTTCTTGCTGCACGCCTGACCGACCGCCCCATTCGCCCACTGTTCCCACGTGGATACAAGGCCGAAGTGCAGGTGATCACCACCGTGCTCAGCGCCGACCAGGAGAACGATGCCGACATCCTCTCCATTATCGGTGCATCCGCCGGCCTCACCATCGGCCCAGTGCCCTTTGAGGGTCCCGTTGGTGCCGTCCGCATCGGCATGAAAGATGGCGAGTTCATCATCAACCCCACCTTCGACGAGCGCGATGAAGGCGACCTCGACATGGTGGTGGCCGGTACCGACGACGCCATCATGATGGTTGAGGGCGAGGCCAAGGAAATCGAAGAAGAGAAGATGGTGCAGGGCATCGAGAAGGCGCATGAAGTCATCCGCCAGATCGTTGCGCTGCAGCACGAGCTCCGCTCAATGGCTGGCATGGAGAAGTGGCCGTTCGAGAGCCCCGCACGCAACGAAGAACTCTTCGCCGCGGTTGAGGGTGTTATCGGCGATCGCCTCCGCGAAGCCGTTCGCAACGCAGATAAGGTCGTGCGACTCGAAGCCACCAGCGAACTCCAGGCCGAGGCTCTGGCCCAACTCACCGAAGGCGACGAGGCCCAGTTCACCGCCGCCGAGGTTAATGAGACCTACGAGGCACTGCTGAAGGACGAAGTTCGCCGCGGAATCCTGGAGGAGGGCATCCGACCGGATGGCCGCTCGCCCGAGGAAATCCGCCCAATCTGGACCCAGGTCGGCTACCTGCCACGCACCCACGGCTCCGCGCTCTTTACACGCGGCCAGACCCAGGCGCTCACAGTTGCAGCGCTCGGAAGCATGGCCGAAGAACAGCGGCTGGATTCTATCTCCCCGGCTACCAGCAAGCGCTATATCCATCACTACAACTTCCCGCCCTACAGCGTGGGTGAAGTCCGCCGTATGCGAGGCGCAAGCCGCCGCGATATCGGCCACGGAGCCCTCGCCGAGCGCGCGTTGATCAACGTGATCCCGCCGGAAGATGAGTTCCCGTACACCATTCGCGTCGTGTCGGACATCATGAGCTCCAACGGCTCGTCCTCCATGGCGTCTGTGTGTGGATCCACCATGGCGCTTATGGATGCTGGTATACCGATCTCCAAGCCGGTTGCCGGTGTGGCCATGGGCCTCATTACCGATGGCAGCGGTGATAACTACACCGTGCTCTCGGATATCCAGGGCATGGAAGACGCCCTCGGCGATATGGACTTCAAGGTCGCCGGTACGCCCGATGGCGTCACCGCGATCCAGATGGACATCAAGGTCAAGGGCATTTCCTTCGATATCATGCGCCAGGCACTCAGCCAGGCACTTGTCGGTCGCAAGCACATCCTCGACAAGATGGCCGAAACCATCTCAGAGCCGCGCGCAGAACTGAACAAGTACGCACCGCAGGTCGTTTCCATCAAGATCGACCAGGCCAAGATCGGCAAGGTCATCGGACCGGGTGGCGCCATGATCCGCGAGATTCAGGAAGAGACCGATTCCAAGATCAACATCGAGGACGATGGCACCATCTCGATTGCTTCCAGCGATAGCGAAGGCATCGCAAAGGCCAAGGCCAAGATCCAGGAGCTGACGGAAGATATTCCGGAAGTGAAGGTCGAGCGTGGCGAGATCTACAACGGCAAGGTCGTGAGCATCATGCCGTACGGTGCGTTCGTTGAAATCGCACCAGGCCGGGATGGCCTCGTGCACATCTCCGAGCTGAGCGAAGATCCAACCATCCGCACCGAGCGCGTGGAAGATGTTGTCAACATGGGTGAGGAAATCACCGTCATGGTGATCGACGTCGCCCCGAACGGCAAGGTCAGCCTCAGCCGACGTGCTGCACTCACCGGCGAACTGCCAGAGCCCAAGCCACAGCGCCCACGTGGCGGTGGCGGCGGTGGGTTCCGTGGCGACCGTGGTGGTCGTCGTGACGACCGAGGCCCGCGCGATCGAGGACCACGTGACCGTGGCCCCCGGGATCGCGGCCCACGCGACAACTAAGCCTGTTTGGTGACGGACGTAGGCCCGGGGTTTATCCCCGGGCTTCTCCGTATGTATGGGGTACTGTGAATGACAAATCGGGATCAGATCTTCGCTGACATCTCCACCGAACGCGACGCACAAGACGCGAAGTTCGGTAACCAGGTCCACTCCATGCCGGTCTGGAGCGCCGTCCTCACAGAGGAGTGCGGTGAGGTGGCCGAGGCCGCCCTAAGGGTTGTGTTCCACGGCGAACATGACCATCTCGCCCACCTGCGTGAGGAACTGGTTCAGGTCGCTGCCGTGGCCGTGCACATCATCGAGAAGATCGATAGCGATAACTGGACCCGCGGTGAGGGTTCCCGGTAGTATCGACCTTCGCACGTAGTGGCGATGCTGTGTCATCGCCTGGCCGGGGCGCACACATAGGTGCGCCACTACGGCAACGGAGTCGCGTTATCCTCCGCCCGCTGGGTGGCTTCCAGGGTTTCAGCTGCCTGTGTGGCGATACCCTCAAACCACTCGGTACCCGATTCCGTACCGAGTACCCAAAACATGAACACACAGCAGGCTATCACCACCAGCGCGATCAAACCCAGCAGAACCCACAGCCATGTGCGACGCGGACGTCCCCGCGGCGGGCCGAGATCAGACATCGCCCATTCGTCCTGGCTGCTGCTGCGGAGCCGTTCGCGTTCGATCTCCCAATCCGGCTTGCGGTCAGCAAAACCACCGTCACCGGTATAGGGCTCATTGCCGGGTGGCGGAGGAGGGGCAGCCGATTCCTCGCGCGTTTCCTCGCCGCCAGTGGAGTAGCCGCCCCAGTCCCGATCCGAATCCAGCGGACTCTTTCCTCGGGGAGCGCTCGTACTTGATGCCCCGGAATCATCAACCGGGGCACCACAGTTAGGGCAGAAATTTGCGTCGGGGGCGAGCTCGTGCCCGCAATTAGAACAATACATTCTCTATCAGTCGTTAAGCCGTGGATCGAGAGCGTCGCGCAGTCCGTTACCCAGCAGGTTGATGCAGAGTGCGGTCAGCGTGATGGCCATACCGGGAATGAACGTAAACGTCCAGCTGCGGCGGAATACTTCCTGGGCATCGTCCAGCATGTTGCCCCAGCTTGGAGTTGGCATCTGCACACCGAAGCCGAGGTAGCTCAGTGCTGCCTCATACAGGATCAGGTTTGGCAGTGAGAGCGATGCATACACGATAACGAGCGAAACAACGTTCGGGAAGATGTGCCGCACGATAATCGCGCTGTTACTGGCACCGGTTACTCGTGCTGCATCCACATAGTCGCGCTGTTTCAGCGATAGCACCTCACCACGGATGAGACGGCTGACACTTGTCCAGCCCAGGATCGCGATAATGAACGAGAGTCCAATCGGACCCGGCGAAAGCCATACCGAGAAGAGCAGCAGCAGCGTAATGCTGGGGATACTCATGAGGGTGTCCACGAAGCGCATCAGCAGGTTGTCGACGAATCCGCCGAAGAAGCCCGCCGCTGCACCAATCGACATACCGATGAGCAGCGAGAAAATGAGCGCCAGTGAGGCCACCATGAGCGAGATTCGGCCGCCATAGGCAAGACGAATCAGAATATCGCGCCCGGCACCATCCGTACCCAGCCAGTGCCGTACACTCTCACCCGAAATCGGGTCGGTATACGTCGAGCCCGGGGGCAGCAGGGCTGCACGCAGGTTGGTGCTCTGGTAGTTGAGCCCGGTCATCCGTTCCAGCAGCGGTGCACCCAGCGCGAAAAGCACGATAAGACCGAGAATAATCAACGAAACAACCGCAACGCGATCTTTTTTGAGTCGGCGCCAGGACCGCTTGTAAAAGCCCGGGGTTTCCTTCAGCGCATCGCGATCAGCGGCACCAAGGCTTGTATACGCCCGTTTCTGGGGTGTTGTGCCGGTCGACTGATCGGTTTTGGTAGCAGAGTTTGCCACGATGGGATTCCTTTCTCTCGCCGGCTAGTCGAGTCGAACGCGTGGGTCAAGCACGCCGTAGAGGATGTCTGCCAGCAGGTTCCCGAAGACAGTGAGCACAGCGTAGAACATTACACACGCCATAGCCACTGAATAGTCGCTTTGGCTCAGGCTATTAACCGTTACCTGACCCATTCCGCGGTACCCAAACACGTTTTCAACAATGAGGGATCCGCCGAAGATATCCGGCACACTCAGGCCAATCAGCGTCACCAGCGGGAGCATGGCGTTCTTCAACGCATGCGTCATCACCACGGAGCGATACTTCATGCCCTTTGAGGAAGCTGTGCGGATGTAATCCTGGTTAATGGTCTCCAGCATCTGGGCGCGCACGTAGCGGGTCCAGGCGGCCATACTGCCTACCGTAAGCGCCGCCACCGGCATGATCAGATATTGTATACGATCCAGAACCCAATCGATACCCGTGTGGTCAGCACGCAAGTCATACGTACCGGCCACTGGCAAACTTGGCAGACCCCAATTCTGGAACTGAACACCGAAGATGATGATCATCATCATTCCGAGCCACAGCACCGGCGTGGAGTAGAAGAGTGTTGCCAGAATGGTGGTAATGCGGTCGAAGAAGGAGTTGCGTCGGATAGCGCCCAGGATACCGATCGGAATGGCAAACGCAGCAGCCAAAAGAATGGAAGGAATACTTAAGGCAAGAGTATTTGGAATTGCGGAGCCGATAACGCGGGTAACTGGCTGGGCATTGAGGAAGCTAAATCCGAGGTCGCCTTGCAGGGCGTTACCGAGCCAGCGGAAATACCGTACATACCATGGGTCATTAAGACCGAGATTTTCACGAATACGCTCAATATCTGCCGGTGTAATGCTTGGGTTGAACTCAATTTGCGATGTGGGGCTGCCCGGAACCATATTCATCAGGGCGAACACAAGGAAAGAAATCCCTAGCAAAAGAGGCACAAGACCCAATAGCCGGCGAACAATATACCGCGTCATATTACGAATCCTCTAATCCCTGTATAGATTATGAAGCTTCACTGGAGCCAGGCAGGGATACGACGAGAGTTGGATTTCGGCGGGATTTGGGGGCAGCACGTGCTGCCCCCAAATCTCACACAATCAAATCGAAGAGATTTGTTGTGTTTGGTTATGCATCAACCCAGGCGCGGTTCAGCCACCAGAAGGCGCTGTAGCCGTTCGGGAAGAAGTTGTGAACTCGTGGGCTTGCACCCATGATGTTCTGGCGGAATACGTTGATTCCGATGGCAGCGTCGTCATTGACGATATTCGACATTTCCTGAAGAATCTCAATGCGAGCTTCCTGGTCAACTTCGGTCTTGGATGGCTCAATGAGCGCATCGTAGTCCGGGTTGCTGTAGCGCATGCTGTTGAAGCCGTTCGGCGGAGTGGATTCGGTGGCGAACATGGCGTCCTGGCCACCATCGATGCTCCACTGGAAGCCCTGAACACACACGCCGTAGTTACCGGCATCGGTGTCATCAAGCAGGGTCTGGAACGGCACGGCCGAGGTGATCGCCTCGATACCAACTTCGCTCCATGCGTCCTGCATGTACGGGATCTGCACCGGGTACGTGGTTGTACCTTCGGAGTACATCACGTCCATGGTCAGCTTCTGGCCATCCTTCTCGCGGATACCATCGCCATCTTCGTCGACCCAGCCAGCTTCCTCGAGGAGGGACATGGCCATTTCCGGATCGTAGTTGTAGATGGTGTTGACGCTGCTCGGATCGTACGCAATCGAGAGAACCGGCTGCGTACCATCGGCCTGGATGGCGTAACCGAAGTACACCATGTCGGCGAGCAGGGTGCGGTCGAGTGCGTAAAGCATGGCCTGGCGCACGCGAACATCTGTGTAGAGTTCGGTCTTGGTCTCGTCCTGGTTGCAGTGGTAGTAGTTCATGCTCGTGGTGTCATATGCCACGATCTGCAGTTCAGGGTTGGACTCGGCAATTACGTCGGCGCTGTCGAAGCCGATACCACCGATGTCGGATCCACCAGACTGCAGGGATGCAATCACGGTGTTGCCGTCGGCAACAACCTGGTAGATGAAGCGATCGATGTTCGGCACCTGGTCCGGCTGCCAGTAATCTTCGTTCTTCACGAGGGAAACGGTCTCGCCGAGGTTCCACTCTTCGAACTTGAATGGGCCGGTGCCCACAACGCGGGACGGATCGGTTCCGGTGGAACCACCATCGCTCGGCCAGTCAGCCGGGTCAACATCAGCCCAGATGTGTGCCGGCAGAATGCCGAACTGACCAAGGGCCTCAGTCAGGAAGATACCGGACGGAGCCTTGGCGTAGAACTTGACGGTGTAGTCGTCAACGGCTTCGTAGCTGTCGAGAACGCTCTCAACGGTGACCTTGCGGACACTCTGGCTGTTCTCGGCGAGGGCACCGTCGAATGTGGCGATCACGTCTTCAGAGGTGAAGGGCTCGCCGTCGTGCCAAACGATGTTTTCGTTCAGGTAGATGGTGTACTCAAGGCCATCGGCGCTGATTTCCCAGCCATCGGCGAGGCCGGTGGGGATATCAGTGCCGTCAACAACCGAGCCACCAATGAGGGTCTCGAAAACCTGGTTCCAGATGTAGCTGGAGTAGACGTCCGTCGAGAGCACCGGGTTAAGCGTACCGATGTCGGTGCTTTCCTGGTAAATGATCTCGCCGCCCATGTTTTCGGGCTCTTCGAAATCAAATGCTTCTTCGATGGTGGCCATGGCCTCTTCGCGGGTCATGGTGTTGGTAATAACTTCGCCACCGCCAGATGGGCTTGCCTCTGGCGTCTGCGCGGCTGCCGAGCGTGCCAGCATACCTGCTGCACCGGCGCTTACGCCAAGAGCAGTTGCGCGGCGCATAAAGCCTCGGCGACTTACTTTGCCTTCGCGGAGCTGATCCACAAGGGCATTGATCTCCAACTTGTTCATGCTTTAGACCCCCTAGTCTAAATACTCGCTGAAGCGCCAACTCTGACGCTCCATCGGCTCAGGATGGCAACGTGTATCCTGAACACACCGTAACGCTACGCGCAGGTATACACCTATTGTGATACTCAGCCGCATGGAAATTCAACGTGAGAACGCTGGGAATGTGGAGTTCCAGGTACGAACACGGTCTGCGACGTGGTGCTCATTCGCCACCTTTGCAGCCGCTGTTCCACATTGAACCGGCAATTCTTGCGCGTGAACCCTGCTCGCTTATCAACTCAAGGCGATATCTACGAGTCCAATAATAAGCGCAAAACCCCCGCGGGGCAAATGGAGTTGAATTTTGTGTTCAACCAGATACCTGGTCCAAACCCCGATCCGCGCATCGTTGACGGGTTTCCTTGACACCCTTCGCATTACCACGTACTATTCATCCCGCTGCGCCCCGTTAGTCTAGTGGCCCAGGACGTCACCCTTTCAAGGTGAAGACCACCGGTTCGAATCCGGTACGGGGTACCAGAGGCCAGAGCATTGCTCTGGCCTCTTCTCGTTAACTCGCACGTTCATTGAGGAGGACCGATTCGTGCCGACTGCGGAGCAGATCATCTCAACCCTGAACCTGCAACCCTTGGAAGGCGAGGGCGGGTTCTTCCGCCGATCGTGGACGCTTCCGTCAGAATCTGGTCCACCGCTTGCTACAGCTATCTATTACCTGATGACCCCGGAATCGTTCAGCGCACTCCATCGGCTCTATGCAGACGAACTCTTCCACTTCTATATGGGAGACCCCTGCGAGCAAATCGTCATTGACGAACACGGAACCCTCACAACAACGACCCTCGGCAGCGACATTCTCGCTGGCCAGCAGGTGCAAACCTCTGTGCCGAAAGGCCATTGGCAGGGAGCCCGCTTGTTGGAAGGTGGCGAGTGGGCGTTGCTCGGCACGACCATGACCCCCGGCTTTTACGAAGATGGGTTCGAACTGGCCACGCAGGATGACCTAAACGCCCTGCCGCCCGAAGTCGCCACCATAGCTACCAGCTATTTGGCCAACGGGGCATAATAGGAACAATTCGTCACGACGTGGCTCGTTTTGTGTGTATCAGGTGAGGAGCGAACTTTGGATATTATTCTTCCGGTTGCAGGATTGGGCAGTCGATTACGGCCACATACCTGGAGCAAGCCGAAGCCGCTGGTGACCGTTGCCGGCAAGGCCATGATGGCGCATGTGCTCGATCGCGTGATGCCGCTTAAGCCCGGCAAGATCGTGTTCATCACCGGCTACCTCGGTGACCAGATTGAGGCGTGGGCACGCGAAAACTATCCTGATACGGAACTGGTTTTCGTTGAGCAGCCCGAAATGCTCGGCCAAAGCGATGCGCTCTACCGCACGCGTGAGCATGTGGATGGCGACGCGCTGATGATCTTCCCGGATGCGCTTTTCGAAGCCAGCTTCAACAAAATCGCCGATTCCACAGCCGATGGCATCGCCTACACCTATTATGTAGAAGACCCAAGTGCCTACGGTGTGGCCCTGCTCGATGATGACGGGTTCATCACCCGGTTGATCGAGAAGCCGCAGGAGCCTGTGTCCCACGAGGCGCTCACTGGCATCTACTACTTCCGCGAATGGCAGAAGTTGATGCAGGCCATCGAAAAGCAGTTCGAGCAGGAGATCATGCTCAAGGGCGAGTACTTCATTGCCGATGCAATTCAGATCATGATCGACGAAGGCGCGAAGTTCGAAATCGAGCAGATCAAGGTCTGGGAAGATTGCGGCAACGCCGAAGCACTCCTGAATGCCAATCGCTACCTGCTCGGGTCCGAGCCGCCCAGCCCGGCCCAGCGCACCGGCAGCCTCATCGTTCCACCCAGCTACGTGCACCGCGATGCCGTGCTGGAAGACGCTGTTGTCGGCCCGTACGCCAGCATCGGCTCGGGTACCGTGGTGCGCAACAGCGTGATTCGCGATTCGATCGTTGAAGATGACTCAGAAGTGGTAGACGCAATCCTGCAGCAGTCCGTTGTAGGTAGCAAGGTCACCATCCATGGCAGCGCTCGCAGCATTAGCGTGGGCGAAAACGGCAAGGTATACCTGTGACCGACGATAACGAGAAGGCCCCACACAGCATTAGTGTGAACGCCATTACGCATACGCCAGACCGCGTTTGGTACCAGCTATCCGTAGACGTGGACAACGAGGCCGTTGAAGCCGTGACCGAGCTCTTTGGTCGCTATGGATTCAACAACGGTGTCGCTATCGACGAGCCCTACGTGCAGGACCAGGATGGCGATAACCTCGGCATCGATCTGGAAAAGCCGTTCACCATCCATACTTACATCCCCGATGAGGATTTCGATCCGGCGATCATCGAGGAGTTGCGTCAGGCCCTGTATTACCTTGGTCAGTTGCGTGGAATCAGCGATGTTCGCGTGACCAATCTGCAGGAGCAGGATTGGGCCAACGCCTGGAAGGAACACTTCCAGGTGCATCGCATCGGCGAGCGCGTGGTGATTCGTCCGCCCTGGCGCGAGTTCGAGCCCGAAGGTGACGACATCGAAGTAATCCTCGACCCTGGTATGGCGTTCGGAACCGGTCTTCACCCCAGCACGCGTCTGAGCATGCTTGGTACAGAAGAGGTGGTGAAACCCGGCGATACCGTGCTCGATGTTGGTACCGGTAGCGGCATCCTCGCCTTCGCCGCTGCCAAACTCGGCGCAGAGAAGGTGGATACCGTCGACGTCGAGACAGTCGCGGTAAAAGCCACCGCCGAAAATGCCGAGCTCAACGATTTGTCAGACAAAATCACGGTTGAACTTGGTAGCGTGGGGGAGGGCCAGCCGTTCTGGGGCGAGCAGTACGATGTCGTGCTTGCGAACATCATCTCCCGCATTCTCATCGAACTCTGCGAGCCAATCGTGGCGCACGCCAAACCCGGCGGAAAGATCGTGCTCGCCGGCATCATCGAATCTCGCGAACAGGATGTGATCGACGCGTTCGAACAAGCCGGTGCCCGGGTAACCAACCGTCGCTTCGCGGAGGATTGGGTCAGCCTCGTTCTCACCAGGGATTAACCCGGCGGCACTTGAGATGCGAACAACCGGATAAAGATGTACTGGAGCCTGTGGCAACACCTTCCACAGGCTCCAATATTTGACCAGCGATATCCATGAATTGTTGGTGCAGACCTCATTGATCGAATCAAACACCTGGCCGAAAATGGATACAAAAGACGAAGCACCAAAGGAGAACCCCATGCGCTCACCACATCATTTGCACACTCGCGCTGTTCACGCCGGCAGGGACGATTTGACGGATTTGGGCGTGCATGCTGTACCCATCGATCTCTCCACCACGTATCCCAATCGCGATATGCACGCCGAAGCAGAGCGGCTCGATCTCCTCACCACCGGTGCCAGGGACGACGGCCAGCCGGTGTATGCCCGGGTCGATAACCCAACCGTGCACCGCTTCGAGGAAGCACTTGCTTCCATGGAATCCCAGGAAGCTGCAGTCGCCTTTGCATCCGGCATGGCTGCGCTCACTGCCTGCCTGTTGGCGACCGTTGCCGCTGAAAAACCACATATCGTCGCCGTCCGCCCGCTCTACGGCACGTCTGATTTCCTGCTCGAATCGGGAATGCTTGGCGTCACAACCACTTTTGTAAATGCCGAAGAAGCCGGGGCAGCTATCCGACCGGATACCGGCCTGGTGATCGTGGAATCGCCGGCAAACCCCACGTTGGACGAAGTTGACATTCGCAAACTCGTAAACGATTGTGGCGATGTGCCAGTGTTGGTGGACAATACATTTGCGACACCGGTTTTGCAGCGCCCGGCCGAACTGGGTGCGTCTATCGTGTTGCATAGCGCCACCAAGTTTCTGGGCGGCCATGGTGATGTGCTGGCTGGCGTTATCGCCTGTAGCGAGGAATACGCTCGCGAGATCCGCAATATTCGTTACGCAACCGGCGGTACGTTGCACCCGCTTTCCGGCTACCTGCTCTTGCGTGGACTTTCGACACTCCCAATCCGAATGCAGGCAGCATCCGAGAACGCACGCATCCTGGCGCATCGGCTGGCAAGCCACCCGGCCATCACCTCGGTCTACTATCCAGGTCTCAACGCAAGCAGACCGTCTAACCAAATGGAGAGCGGCGGAGCGATGTTGTCGTTCGAAGTAGCAGGCGATCCGGCAGATGTCATTGGCGGCGTCAAGCTCATCACCCCGGCCGTTAGCCTTGGCAGTGTAGATACGCTCATCCAAAACCCGGCTGCTATCAGTCACCGCATTATGGATCCCGACATTCGCCAGGGAATCGGGATTGGAGACAAGCTACTCCGTATGTCCGTGGGCATCGAACATGTCGACGACCTGTGGAATGACCTCTCGCAGACACTCGCGGGAATGGCGTAAACCGGATTAAGACAATGAGGCGGACGTCTCTCGAAGGGAAACGTCCGCCGGTCTTCATTGCGCAAGTTTTAGCCTAGAACATCCAGTACCAGACACCGGCAGCAACCAGCGCTGTAATCACCACCAGGATGATCACCGGCACCAGGATGCTGGTGCCATGCTCTGCACGATGCTCGGCCAGCTCGCGGATGATCTCCTCCCTCTGCGTGGTGGCGGCACTGCTACCAACGGCGAGCACAATGGCACTCACGTTGTCTGTAGTCTTGCGCTGGGTGGCGAGGTCGGTGAGGGCAACCGCCGAGCTTTGGGCATCTTCGCCGCTCATCAGTTGCAGGTAGTCCTCCTGCTGCAGCACATCGTAGAAGCCATCGCTGCAGAGCAGCAGGCGGTCCTCTGGTAGCAGCACAAGCTCATAAATCGCCGGCAGCCGCTTCTCCAGCTTCTCCGCAGTTCCCAGTGCGGCTGTGAGCTGGTTACGGGCCGGACTCTTGCGGCTTTCACCATCATCGATCTCGCCAGCCGCTACCTGCTCGGCAACCACGCTGTGATCCTGCGTAATCTGGGTTAGCTGGTTGGCCCGCATGAGATAGGCGCGCGAATCTCCGACATTGGCGATCGTCACGTACTTGCCGCGAACCACTGCGCTCACCAGCGTTGTGCCAGGGCGCGAATCCGGTGTGGTGCCAGCGTTGTATATCGCCTCGTTGGCACGTCGGTAGGCCTGTTTCAGGGCCAGGGCAGCGTCCGGCTGGGGAGTATCGGCGAAGGTCTCCTTCAACGTCTCTATCGCCAGCGAACTGGCCATATCGCCATCGGCGTGACCTCCCATGCCGTCGGCCACTGCCAACACCCAGCCGCCATCTGGCAGGTCGGCTGTTGGGGCCGTTTCCTCCACCAAAATCGCGTCTTCGTTGTTTGGTCGTCCACCGGTCTGGCTGACTCCACCAACCTGCAACTGAAGTTCGGGTGCCTGTGTAATCACGTAGTGCCTCCGCAGAAATTCGTTTCCATTCCGGTAGCGCTTACTGCGCGTACAGGCAGATGATACCGTACACTCGAAGCGACGACCGAATGCGATTTAGTCACACGTCACGAGGTGTTATTGCATGGCACAACCATTGATCATCGGACCTTCTGTTCTCTCCGCCGATTTCCTTAGCCTGGGTAATCAACTCAAGGAACTGGAAGAGGGAGGGGCCGATTACATTCATTTCGATGTAATGGATGGTGTTTTTGTGCCAAATATCAGCATTGGGTTGCCAGTGCTGAAAGCAACAGCTGCTGGCACATCGCTGCCAGTCGATGTGCACCTGATGATCGTTGAACCAGACAGGTGGGTCGACCATTTCGCCGACGCCGGAGCCGATGCCATCACCTTTCATGCGGAGGCGACTCCGCACGTGCATCGTGTGGTGCAGGCGATCAAATCGCGCGGGAAGCAGGCCGGGGTCAGCATCAACCCATCAACATCACTCACAGCCGTTGAGGAGATCCTGCCCGAGGTCGACCAGATCCTCGTGATGAGTGTGAACCCCGGGTTCGGTGGCCAGAGCTTTATCGAGCCATCCATTCGCAAGATCGAGCGCCTGCGCCGCATGATCGACGAGGTGAATCCCACCTGTCGCTTGCAGGTAGATGGTGGCATTAACGAAGACAATATCGGCCGGGTTGTCACCGCGGGTGCAGATAGCATTGTTGCTGGTAGTGCCACATTTGCCGAAGGCCGCAGCATAGCCGATAACATTGCCGCGCTGAAACGACAGGCCGGGCGCTAGGCTCCATACGAACTCCGTAAGCGTATCGAGTACGATTTGATCTGATGGTCCGATTTCGCATGGAGCAAGCATGCTGAAGAAGCTACTGCGGTTTCTTACCACGTCTCGCAACAATCACCTTGATCCCAACCGGATTGCACCCTCCAGGAGCCTCGTGGGGCTACTCTGGAGCGTCGCCGCCATTGGCGCGTTTTCTATTCTGTTCACCAGGGTTCGCAAGAACCGCACGCAGGATGTTGATGTAAAGATCACCCACACCGTGCAGGTGGAGGGCAAGCGTCACCGGTGGTTCGATCGCCTCATGCACATCGTTAGCTGGCCTGGATTTCCTCCGCAAAGCCGAATCATTCCGCCTGGTTTGGCGGTCCTTCTGTGGTTTCGCGGGTTTCGCCTTGAAGCTGTCTTTCAACTTTTGGCATGGGGAACCGGCGGGGTCAGTTCGGTCTTCAAACGGATCATGAGGCGAGAGCGGCCTGGTCCGCAGCATCCACACCTTACCGTGGTCCCGGCGAATATCGGTGGAACCAGCTTCCCCAGTGGACACGTCATAATCTACACAGGCGTATACGGGTTCCTGGCCTATCTTTGCACGTTATGGATTGAAACAAAGAGCGTTCGGCGCGTGGTTGTGGGCGCGCTTACCGGGCTCGTGGCGCTTGTCGGTACCAGTCGGGTCTACCTTGGTCACCACTGGGCTTCCGACACCATGGCCAGTTATTTGCTCGGTACCACCTACCTGGTGGGCCTCACGTCGTTGTACCGACGCGTGAAGCGATGGAGTCTGCGCAAGTGACACAGATCAGACACAAACAGTTGGTAGCATTTGATCGATTTGGAGGTCCTTGCATGCGCACATATCTGATGAGATTCCTGGTGACCGCGTTGATCATCTCGTTGGTTTCAGCACCACACGCGATGGCCGAAGACGAACCGCCCATCGATGATCTGCTCGCCGACACGGCAGAGCGGCTCGAGGAAACCGAGACGATGGACTTCGTGCTGGAACTTGAGGGGACGATCTTTGTAGACGGCGCCGAAACGATCGAGTTATCCAGCGCCGAAGGTGTAATGCAGCGCCCCAACCGTGTGGATGTCACCTTCACCGCCGTGGTATTGGACAGGCAGCAAATCAGCATTCGCATGATCAATATCGGGGACGATTCCTGGATCACCGATATCGTCACTGGCCAGTGGGTTCCCAGCCCGCCCGAGTTCGGCTACAACCCCTCGGTGTTGTACGACGACGAACATGGCTTCGGCCCGGTGATGAGCCGCATGAACGACCCTGAGATCGTTGGTAGCGATGAGATCAACGACCGTGATGCCTGGCATATCTCTGCGACTGCCGATGGCGAAATCATCCAAAAAATGACCAGTAACACCATGCAGGGCAGTGAGCTCAGTCTCGATGTTTGGGTCGACAAGGAAACCAACGACATCCTTCAAATCGATATCAGCGAACCTACAGATGAGGGAATCGAAGACCCGGCCACCATGACGCTCAAACTCTCTAATCACGACAAAGATGTGACTATTGAGCAGCCAACCGACTAGTCCGCCGCCCTCTGCAATGCAAACGTTTCGCCGGATGCTCAAGGTTCCGGCGATTGTTGCTGCGCTCGTCTGTAACTTCATCAGTGCCGTTGATCTAACGGTTATTGCCAGCATTATGCCTGGCATGATCGGTGATCTAGGCGTGAATACTGCCGATTTCGACCGATATATCTGGATCGTCAACGCGTACCTGATCTCGTACGTCGTCGCGATCCCCATCGTCGGCCGCCTCAGCGATCACATTGGTCGCCAGTTTGCGTTTATAGGCTGCCTGGTTATCTTCGCGATCGGCTCGGTGATCATGGCCCAGGCCGATTCGATGACCATCGCCGTGATTGGACGCGTGATTCAAGGGATTGGTGGCGGTGGCCTGTTGCCGGTCACCATCGCGCTGGTGGGGGATGTTCTGCCTCGAAACATGCGCCTTGCCGGCGTGGGGCTCGTTAGCGCGGTGGAGACGCTTGGCTGGGTGTTTGGGCCAACGTGGGGTGCGGCCATCGTCGCTATTGTCCCGGAGCAGTACGACCCCTGGCGCTGGGTTTTTTGGACCAATGTGCCGGTTGCCCTCATTGCCCTCGCTGCGATCTGGCGAGGATTCCCGCGCGGCACGGACACTCGCCAACGCGGACTCAGCAATCTCGACATCCTCGGAACGTTGCTGCTGGCTGTCGTGTTGGTCGCCACCAATCTCAGCCTCAGCTCTGGCGGCGATTATGGAGCCGGTGCCAATACCGGCCTGCGTGCGTTCGGTGGCACACCAAACCCGCTGGCTGAACATATCCCACTCTTGCTCACAATCGCTGTTGTAGCTTTTGTCGCATTAGTAATGTGGGAGCGGCGTGCAGCCCATCCGATTTTCCCACCAGAGCTGTTTCGCCAGGGGTTCTTCGTTGCCTCAATGGTTGCCAACTTCCTAATCGGTGCTGCGCTGATGGTGGGTATGGTGAACATACCGGTCATTGTCTCGTTGGCGAGCGAAGGTTCCGCCAGTCGCGATTCCGCATTGCTCCTCATCCCGCTCACCCTCGCGATTGCAGTTTTCGCCCTTGCCAGCGGCACGATCAGCAATCGTATTGGTCAACAGCACATGACCCGGCTTGGTGTGCTCCTCGGTGCTGTCGGGTTCGCGCTGGTCTATTTCATGATCGATATGAGCAACCTCTGGCAAATGGCACCCGGGCTCGCCATCGCCGGCGCGGGTATCGGCCTGCTCATGGCGCCGCTCAGCGCATCAGCCCTCGATGCATCGGACAAGACGAATCGTGGTGCAGCCACCAGTACGGCCCTGCTGTGCCGGTTGCTCGGCATGACCATCGGCATGAGCCTGGTCACCACTGCCGGCATCTATCGTCTGCAGCAGTTGACGGGTGAGCTTGATCCGGTGGTACAGAGGGAAGGGGAGAGCACTGCCCTGTATTTCGCACGGCAACAGGAGTTCGTGAACGAGGTGCTCTCACCGCTGGGCGTGCAGGTAATGCAGGAGACCTTTCTCGCCGCGGCGATCATTGTGGCGCTGGCCATGATCCCGGTGTTAAAAATGAGGCACGACTCCCAGACCTAGACCCGCCCGTGGTGGCACAATAGAGCCATGGAACGAGAAGCGCCGCATCCCATCCGTACGTTTTGGCTGTGGCCCGCAATTATCATCGGCGGGTTGCTGGTGCTGGCTTTGGTGCCGGGCGGTTTTGCCGAAAAATCCAAGCTGATGTTGCATGGTCTGTGCGCACAAACACCGGATCATACCTACAGCATTGGGGGACAGCCATTGCCGTTCGATGCCCGGATGACAGGCATCTACACGGGCGTGCTCGGCACCGCGGGATACCTGGCCGTGCGAGGTCGACTCCTGGCCCAGCAACTCCCTGGCAAGGGAATTCTTGCCGCACTGGCATTTTTCGTCGTGATCATGGGGCTGGATGGATTCAACTCTCTGTTCACCGATATCGGTGTCTGGCATCCGTGGGAGACGACCAACACAACCCGCGTCATCACCGGCTACCTCTCCGGGGTAACCCTCACCATTGCATTGATCTGGTTGGTCTCTGGCACCGTCTTCCAGGTGTCCGATCGGCGACCGGTGATGGATAGTTGGCGGGACGTCGTGTATTCCGTCGCTCCGCTCGGACTCGTGTTTGTCATCCTGTGGACAGCACCTGCGTGGCTGTACGTGCCATTCTCCTCGCTGCTGGTAATAAGCGCCTGGCTCGTACTTGGCACGCTGGCACTCGTGACGGTACTCCTGATCAGCCGATTCGATGAGCGAATCGTCAAGCGCGCGCAGTTGCATATCCCTGGTGCAGTGGGACTCCTGCTCGGCCTGGCAGCGATGCTCATGCTCGCCATGGGACGTCAGTGGCTGGAGAGCACGCTGGGTATTCCTTCCACACTTTGAGACCGTACTCTTTGGTACACTCAAACAAGCGCGCGTTTCAACGTGTAATGGTTGAATGTTGCCCGTTCCAACTACTGACATAATCTGCTGGAGCGGTATTGAAGGAACCCTTAATCTCACATGCGTATTGTTCGTCACTCCCAACACATCAAACAACAGAAGCGAAAAAGCAAGTGGTTAGCGGCTATCGGGTTTTTGGTGCTCACAAGCGCCATGTTCCTGGCTACCCTGCCTAATGCACTGCTGTTCGCTTACATCGCCATGATTGGCGGCTTCGTTATGTTTAATATCGGTATGCAGGGTATCGGCCGCTGGACCCGTAATCCGCGTAACGATCAGGTCCTGGATATCCGCATGAAGGCCCTGTCCGACCAGACCACACTGGTGCATTACGCAAGCATTACGGATCAGAAGGGTCGACCCAAGGTAGTGGACCACATGTTGGTCTACGCTGGCGGCTTGCTGGTTCTGAACGCCAAGGAAGTTGATGGCAAGATCCAGCAGAAGAAGTCGACCTGGCGCAAGCAGGGCGGATTCATCCGCAAGATGTTCAGCTTTAGCGGGCCGCAACTTGGTAACCCGAGCTTCGAGAACGACCGCCTCGTTCCCGCTGTGGAGCAATGGCTCGCTGACAATCAGCTTGAAATCGATGTGATTGCCGCTACTGTGTTCCTGCACCCACGTACAGAACTGGAGATCGAAGAGCCGGATTACCCAGTGCTGCACGCTGAAGAATTGCCCGACTTCGTTCGCGAACTCGAACCAGACGAGGACTTCACGCAGGACGAGAAGTTCCGCATTGTGGAGCTGCTCTCCCAGGGTGAAGGCGTTGAGACCCCGGAGCAGGAGCGCTCCAGTCGCCGACCGCGTCCGGTCCGTCGCCGGGCTGCACCGAAGGTCACGCAGTCAAAGCGTAAGTCTGCATGATGGATGGAGTTGCTGACGACAACATTTCGGTCTGGCCCATATGGGGCCACGACCATGCCGTGAAGGAACTGCACGCGGCCTCGGTAAAGGGGCCGCGTCACGCGTACATCCTTAGCGGATTTGATCATCTTGGCAAAAGCACCATCGCCCGGATATTCGCCCAATCGCTGCTGTGTGAGCAGCCTCCAGCCCCTGGCGTTCCCTGCCTGGAGTGCCGGGCCTGCAAACGCGTTGCACGAGATGCTCATCCGGATTGCACGACCTTCGACCTCGAACGCCAGGCAAAAATGGCGGAGAAGTCGACCACATCTCGCAATCTCACGCTCAACATCCAGACTGTCCGCGAGATCACAAGCAGCATCTCGATGCGGCCTTTGGAATCCCGCAATCGAATCATCATCGTTGACGACGTTGAATCCATGCAGGAAACGGCACAGGAAGCATTTCTCAAAACACTTGAGGAGCCGCCAGCGTATGCGGTGATCCTGTTGCTCACCACGGATGCTGAGCTGCTGCTGGAAACCATCCGCAGCCGCGCCATGACGGTTCACCTGCAAAACGTACCGGCGGAGCGGATACAGCAAGGGCTGCTGACTCAAGGCGTGGATCGCGAGAAAGCCGAACAGATTGCCGAAGTGAGCGATGGTCGCCCAGGGTGGGCTATCCGCGCCGCGAAGGATGACAAGCTGCTCACTGAACGGTTGGAGCAACAGGCTGCGGCGGAGAACTGGATTCAGTCCGAGCGCTACCATCAACTCGCTGAAGCAACCCGCCTTGGAGACGCCTTCGCCAAGGACCGCATGGCCGTATACGCACGACTCACCGCCGTACAGCGGCAGTGGCGCCAGCGTGTAATGGACGACATTACTGCATCCCCGGCCAAAATCACTGATAATGTAAATGCACTGAAAAGTATCGAAATGTGCTTCCGGGATTTGGATGCCAACGTACGTCCAAAACTGGCACTACAAACGATGGTGTTGCAATGGCCGATAACCAACCAATAAATCCGAGCAATCAGCCCTGGACACACGGCGTGGACGAGGCTCGTGCATTCGCCCGGCAGCGATTCAAGGAGCGCCTGGAAAACGGCGAGAAGGTCGGCGATTGCAGTTGCAATACCGAACATGAGGCGGTTAACGCACTCGGCGGGGATTCGGCACAGGTTGTTGGTGTCCGGTTTCGTGATTCCAGCCGCGTCTATTTCTACAGCGTAGAAGACAGCGATATAGCGGATGGCGAATGGGTAGTTGTGAAATCATCCCGCGGCGTTGAGGCGGCCAGGGTCGTTATTGCCCCTCGCCAGATGTTGCTTAACCAGCTGGACGGTGACCTGAGTCCGATTGAGCGACGCATGTCTCCGGACGATGTTGAGGCGATGCAAGCCCTGCGCGACAAGAGCGCAGAGGTGGTTAAAACGGCCGGCAAGATAGCTCGTGAAAACAACATCAAGCTCAAAATCGTTGCATCTGAGTTCAACGTCGATGGCAGTCGGCTCAAGGTTAGCTATTCCACATCCGAGAACAACCAGCTCGGCGCGCAGGAGATCAAGGGGTTGCTGGAGGCCGAATTCGGCGTCGTGGTCGAGATGGCAGAAGTCGGCTCGCGAGACGAGGCCCGTCTTCTCGGTGGACTTGGCAAATGCGGCCGTACGCTTTGTTGTTCATCGTGGTTGCCATTCTACCCGGACGTAAACATGGGTATGGCCAAGAACCAGGATCTCAGCCTGAACCCGAGCAAGGTGACAGGGCTGTGCGGGCGCCTGCTTTGTTGCCTAAGCTACGAGAACGAGCAATATCGCCAGGCCAAGCGAATCCTCCCCCGATTGGGCAACACTGTCAGTACAGAGGAAGGTACTGGCACAGTGGTTTCCCTGCAGGTGCTGAAGGAACTCGTCACCGTAAAATTCGACGACACCTCCGAGGTGAAGACGATTCCCGCATCCGCAGTTTTGGGAGAACCAAGAGGGCGCCGTGGAGATGGACCTTCCGGTTCGGGTGATAGTGCACCGCAAGGCGATCACCGACGACGTCGGCGCAGTCGTCGATCCAGGTCCCACCAGAAAACCGACAACTAATCTTTCTAATTTCAGGAGTACTCAATATGCCGCTCTATCTCGTTGTGCACACGCCGAAAGAGGATATCGACGATGAAACGGTCTTCCCGCCCACCCAGTTAGCTGAACTCGCACGTGATCACGCAGGTGAAGATGCCCGCACCCGCTGGATAAAGACACTTTCGCCAGATCTGCACGATGAGCGTCATTTCTCCATGTGGGACGCCAAAACTGCCGATGATATTCTTGAGGTCATGGAGCGCTATCACTTCATGAGTGAAATGGATCATCACCCTATTGCAGTGCAGGAATGGGATCCGGCGACGGTGCTGGCAGCCGACGAGTAGGACGGCGCGATGCTGCTCGAACTATCGATTTCCAACCTGGCCATTATCGACCACACCAGTATTCGCTTTCAGGATGGCCTGAACGCGATTACTGGTGAAACTGGCGCTGGTAAATCGATATTGCTGGATGCTCTGGGAGCGGTGTTAGGTGTTCGGGTCAGCAGCGAACTCGTGCGTATCGGTGCGAAATCGGCACTGGTAGAAGGGCAGTTCGACCTACCTGTTGAACGAACGGATGACATCCTCTCCATGCTTTCGGAGCTGGGAGTTGAGCACGATCCCTCTGAGGCGCTGATCCTGAGTCGCGAGATTTCTGCCAGTGGCCGCTCCACCGCACGTATCAATGGACGGATGGTTCCGGCCAGTCAACTCAGCGCTATCGGGTCGCTGCTTGTGGACATCCATGGTCAAAGCGACCACCTGCGAATCCTTGATCCGGATGAACAACGTCGAATTCTCGATCGGTATGGCGGGCTTGAATCCTTGCGTCAACGTGCTGGCGAAGCGATCGCAGAATGGCGATCTGCCCGCCGTGCGCTCGAGGAATTAAACACCGGCTCGCGGGAACGTGAGCAGCGCCGTGATTTGCTTTCGTTTCAGGTAAACGAAATCGATGAGGTCTCTCCCCAGCCGGGAGAGGACGAATCGCTTCGTCGTGAGCGGGATGTCCTGCAGAATGCCGACGAGCTCCGTATCAGTGCACTGAAAGCAGTTGAAGCGCTTACCGGCGAGGCGGAAGAGGTCAACGCAGTCGGACTGCTTCGGGAGATGGAGCGAAGTGTTCTGGAAGTAGGGGAGCTGGATTCGGGCGCAAAATCGCTCGGCGAGCGAGCGACAGAAATACTCGTGCTGGCTGAAGACCTTGCCCGCGACGTTCGCGACTATGCCGAGGAAATTGAAGGCGACCCGGAGCGACTGCAAGCCGTGGATGATCGGCTCAACAGCTTGCTTGTGCTGAAGCGAAAGTACGGTGCCACCCTCGAAGAAGTGCTGGAGTACCGAAATCAGGCCGCCACGGAGCTGGACGAGCTATCTGCGGACAAATATGATCCCGCGGCACTCAACGAGCGCCTGGAGAAAGCCCAATCTGCTGCGATTAATACTGCTGTGCAGTTATCTGAAGCGCGAGCCAGGGCGGCAACAGAACTCGCCTCAGCAACCATGCAGAGCATCGCCGATTTGCAGATGGGAAACGCCGATGTCGAAATTCGGGTCGAACAGACCGATGACGAAAACGGCCTGCCGATCGATGACGATCGCAGCGTGCGGGTCGACAGTACCGGTATAGACACCGTTACATTCCTCATCGCGCCGAATATGGGTGAGACTCGGAAGCCGATTGGCCGCATCGCCTCCGGTGGTGAAACCGCGCGAATCATGCTCGCGGTGAAATCCATCCTGAGCGATGTGGACGAAACACCCACACTCGTTTTTGATGAGATCGATGTCGGTGTGGGCGGTCGATCGGGCCAAATGGTGGGCGAGAAATTGTGGAGTCTTACCGACCGGCACCAGGTCATCGTTATCAGCCACCTCGCGCAAATCGCTGCATTTGCTGACAAACACTTCCGCATCACCAAGCACGAGCAGGACGGCCGGATCGTATCCGATGTCGAGGAACTTGACCGGTTGACGCGCGAGGAAGAGCTTGCTGCGATGCTTGATGGCATTCCTGCGACGCCCGAATCCCTTGCCAATGCCCGGGCCATGCTTCAGAGGGTCCACGATTACCGGGCGAGCCGCCAGCGCTAGCGCGCTATACTTGGTCGTACGTTCAAATCGGGTCGGTTAAGACCCGGACACTAACAGGAGTACCCATGCAGCCGAACATGAAGATGATCCAGCAGATGCAGAATCGCATGATGAAGATTCAGGAAGAGCTGGAAGAAACCGTTGTCGATGGCACCGCCGGCGGTGGTGTTGTTACCGTGCAGGTGACCGGGCAGCGTGAGATGAAGTCGATCAAAATCGATCCGTCTGCGGTAGATCCCGAAGACGTCGAGATGCTGGAAGACCTCGTGCTTGCCGCAGTGACTGATGCCATGGACAAGGCATCGAAGCTCAACGAGGAGAAGATGGGCGCACTCACAGGCGGAATGAAGATTCCTGGCCTGATGTAGTCCCTGGAGGGCACAGCAAATGGTTCTCAAAGAGCCCGTGCCTTTCTTCATTGGCGATGTTGTCCGTTTGCGTAAACCGCATCCCTGCGGTGGATACGAGTGGACAGTCGTGCGCCTTGGAGCTGATATCGGACTCGTCTGTCGCACCTGCGGCAGGCGAGTTCTCCTCCCCAGGCGAGAGCTGGAGCGTCGCCTGAAAGCGTTTGTGGAACGCGGACCGGAATACACTGAACCCGGCGAAGATTCGTGAGCAGCACACAACACGCTGGTGGCATACGGGATGTACTACGGAACGGCGCTTTCGTGCGCCTCTGGAGCATTCAGGCCGTTACGCAGGTTCTGCAGAACATGGTCAACTTCGCGCTACTTCTCCGTGTGCGCGAAGTCGTTGAAATCCATGACCTGGCCAATGCCAACACCGCAATCAGCCTGGTGATTCTGGCCTTCTCCCTGCCGGCGGTTCTCTTTGGTCCCCTGGCCGGTGTTATAGCCGACCGCTCGAACAAGCGCATTCTCATGGCGGTGCTAAACGTCGGCCGCGCCGTGGCCGTGGTTCTTTTCCTTGCCATCCAGCCGGGCTGGCACGTCGAAACGATCCTGGCCGCGTTCTATATCGTGACGTTCCTGTTCGGCATCGCCGGTCAGTTCTTCGCCCCGGTGCTTGGGGCAACGATTCCAATCGTGGCTCGGCGAGAAGAACTGATGAGCGCCAATGCGCTCTTCAACCTGACAAACACGGCGGCACAGCTAATCGGCTTCGCTGCTGCCGGACCGCTCGTTGCACGAATCCTGGGCGTCGATCGTCTTTTCGCTGTGGCAGTCGTTGCATACCTGCTGGCCGCCGGGCTGGTCTTTACCCTGCCCCGCACGCCGAAGCCAACCTATGCCGAAGAGGATCTTGCGATTCATCCGATGCAGCGTCTTTGGTCGGATATGAAAGATGGGCTGGTCTATATCCTGCAGGACCCGGCGTTAATGAAGTCGATTGGCTACCTCACGCTCGCATCCACGACGTTCCTCACCATCGCGACGCTTGGGCCGGATTTCGTTACCAGCGTCATTGGTCTTGCCACTGAGGATATCGGCCTGGTGGTTGCTCCTGCAGGGGCAGGAATCCTGATTGGCGTCCTGACTGTCCCGAGGGTGGTACGGCGCATCGGAAGACGCTGGCTTATCAGCATCGCCATGGTGTTGGCGGGAATCATGATGGCGTTCATGGCTATCACCCGAAATGTTATGGACTGGATTGTTCCCGGCGATTCGGAGGTAGGCACCGTGGCAGCATTGGTGGGCGCGTTTGCCGCTGTGCTTGGTATCTGTAATGCATATATCCTGGTGCCCTCGCAGACTATGCTGCAGGAGCGTAGCCACGAAGCGATTCGCGCCCGCGTTTACGCCACGTTTTTCACCATCAGTAACGGTGTGGCGTTTATCCCGATTTTCTTCGCTGCGGCCGCTGCTGACCTTTTTGGTGTGGTGAATGTGCTGCTCGTTATGGCAGCGATTGTGGGCGGCTTGGGGCTCTTCCAGATCTTGCATGCGCGCCAGTCGCGGATCGCCAGATGGCAGCGCACGCGTGCCAGGCACCGGCTTGGTCCGGATGCATTACCCAAGCCTAAAGACCGGACGTAATCCGTGGAGTTACACTGCTTGCGTACCCAGCAATTGGTTCAATAGCGCCATGCGAACATAAACGCCGTTCTTTGCCTGACGGAAGTAAGCTGCGCGAGGGTCATCGTCCACCTCGACGGATATCTCATCCACACGCGGGAGCGGGTGCATCACAATGGCGTGGTCGCCGAGCTTCTTCATCTGATCCGGTGTGATGATGTACGTGCCCTTCACCTCCAGGTATTCTGATTCGCTAGCGAATCGTTCCTTCTGGATTCGCGTTTGGTAGACAACGTCTGCGGTGGACATCGCTTCTTCCAGATCCGGCTGTTCCTCCCAGGTTGCGCCGGCCGCATCGAGCGCATCCTTGATGTCGTCGCGCATCTGGACCTGCGGAGGCGAAACGAACATGATGTGGCAGTTATGGGTTTGGCGCAGAAGCAGGCTGAGTGACCGCGCCGTGCGGCCGAATTTGAGATCGCCAACCATGGCGATGCGGAGATCGTCGATGCGTCCGATTTCGTGGTGGATGGTGTAGAGGTCGAGTAGTGCCTGCGTTGGGTGCTCACCGGGACCGTCGCCGGCATTGAGGATGGGAATCTCGGCAACGGCGATAGCGCGTGCAAGAGCTCCTTCCTCGTGGTGACGCATGGCAACCGCATCAGCGTAGCCAGAGATCATGCGGATCGTGTCTTCCACGGTTTCGCCCTTCATGGCAGAGCTGAATTCGCGTGCATTCTCGGTGCTGATCACGTTGCCACCGAGTCGCATCATCGCGCTCTCGAAGCTCAGCCTCGTGCGGGTGCTGGGTTCGTAGAAGATCGATGCCAGTATCTTTCCGCGCAGCGGTTCAGCATCGGCCGGAAGTTCGCGCATCGCGTCGGCGTCGGCAAACAGCGCCTCGATCCACGCTCGATCAAACTGTTCCACCGCCACAATATGTCGCATCGCAATCACCCCTCCGGGCACAACTCGAGTATTCCGGGACGATTATACGTGCAACCGGAGATCATCAGGAGGGGTATTCAACAACTGGTAATGTGGATTGGGCGACACGCGCGCGATGGTACTCGATCAGCGTGTCTCGATATCTTTCAGGATTCGTTTGGAAACGTCCTCGCCCAGGCGCACGGCGTAGTTCGTACCGCGATCTTCCGGGTATATCTGTGTTGTATTAGCCAACCAGAGATTATCCAGCGGCGTTTTCAGGTCCGGAATCTTTTCGGAATAGTTGAGCGGCGGAATCGGCTGGGCTGCTCGCTCCCGGAACATCCAGCGATTCTTGATCCAGCTCTCTTCGAAGTCCGGATTCAGCTTGCGCAGGTGTGGCAGGTACTCGGCGAAAATCTGATCGTCGCTGAGGTCGAAGTAGGGGTGATCCTGCTCGACATACTTGCTGAGATAGACCAGGTGGCTGCCCTGGTATTTATCGGGGCCAACGAAGTTGGTGTGCTCTACAACGGCAGTAAATGGCATATCATCATCGGCAATATTGAGCCAATACGTATCGGTCACCTGATGATCCAACTCGAGGAGCGTAACGATGGCGCCTTCGTACTCAAGTGCATTAAGACGGGACGTGTACTCTGCCGGAAGATTCGGAACCAGCTTCTGGAATACGGTGCTCGGTGTCGTCGCAAGCACAACGTCCTTCTCGTCTGTCCCGGACGACGTCTGTACGTGCCAGGCTCCGGAATCCGTCTGCTCCAGGTTCTCAATGCCGGTGCCTTCAACCAGGGTCACACCGGCATCGCGGCATGCTTCAACAAGAGCGGCGGAGAAGGTCTTGAAACTGTCCTTGAAGTAGCCGAGCTTTTCCTGCTCAACCGGGTTTTCGCGGCTGGTGGTGCGCAGATAGATTTTGCCCCAGAACCACACCATGCTCACGCGGTCGTAGTAGCGACCAAACTTCGCCTTTAGCTGGGCTCCGAACGTTTTCTTGTAGGCGTTTTCGCCGATCGCACGTGTGAGCCAGTCGTGAGCAGTGATGTTCTCGTACTTCTTCCAGTCCTTTTGTCGTTGCAACCAAAGCGTGACAAGGCCCACGCGTATGCGATCCCAAATAGGGATGATATTGAGCCTCAGCAGGTCAAATGCGCCGTTAAGTGGCAGGATCCGTCCGTCCGCGAAGTAGGCGACATCGCTGGGCAGCCACATCAATTCGCCTTCAAGCCCGAGTTCTTTGGAAAGGTTCTGGATGTGCACATCGCTCTGGAAGAGGTGATGGTAGAAGATCTCGATGTGGGTGCCGTTCAGTGGCATGGTGGCGGCCTGGCCGCCGAGTTTTCCTCGCTCCCAAACAGTTACGTTATGACCGGCCTGAGCCAACCGAAGTGCTGCTGTGAGGCCAGTGTAACCGCCACCGATAATACCGATATTCTTTGGCGCCGCTGCCATAAATGTGTCCACCTTGATACGTTGCAAAACAGAACCGGGGGCCGATTTCGACTCCCGGTAACTGTAGTATGTTTTTCGCGAATATGCCCTGCTAAATGAAGATTGGCGCCAGCACCAGGGTGATGGTAGCCAGCAACTTCACAAGCACGTGGAGGCTCGGGCCGGCGGTATCTTTCCATGGATCACCAACGGTGTCGCCCACTACAGCGGCCGCGTGGGCCTCTGATCCCTTGCCCAAGACGTTGCCATCGGCGTCGCGGAGCTCGCCAGCTTCAATCGCTTTCTTGGCGTTATCCCACGCGCCACCACCGTTGTTCATCACCAGCGCCATCAACACGCCAGCGATGGTACCGACCATCAGCATGCCTGCCGCGGCTTCCCAGCCGAGCAGTACGCCGACGATCACTGGAACAACGACGGCCAGCCCGCCCGGAAGGATCATCTCCCGCAGTGCAGAACGCACAGAAATATCCACACATGCGCGATAATCGGGTTGGCTAGTACCTTCCATAATGCCTGGATCGGCGCGGAACTGGCGGCGAACTTCTTCAATCATGTCCGTTGCTGCGCGCCCGACCGCGCTCATCGCAAACGCCGAGAAGACGAAGACCAGCGCGGCACCGAAAAGCGCGCCGATGAAGACCTTCGGTTCAGCGAGGTTCACGATCCGTGCAGTCGCGGCCTCGATATTTGCTCCGGAGGCTGCGCCGAACCGGGCCACTTCATCGATGAATGCGGAAAAGAGAAGGAACGCAGCGAGCGCCGCTGTACCGACGGCGTATCCCTTGGTGAGTGCCTTCGTGGTATTGCCAACTGCATCGAGCGTGTCTGTAACGTCACGGATCTCATCCGGTGCGCCGCTCATCTCCACAATGCCGCCGGCGTTATCCGTGATGGGGCCAAATGTGTCCATCGCCAGGATGTACGCAGCAGTCATCAACATTCCCATTGTGGCGACGGCCGTGCCGAAGATGCCTGCCGAGACCTCGATATGGGCAATGGAGGTGTCGAACCCTTCCACATTGGATCCGAGCGTGTAAGAGCTGAAGAGGGCGATGCCGATAACGATAGCGGGGATTCCGGTGGTTTCGAATCCCACCGAAATGCCGCTGATGATGTTGGTGGCCGGTCCGGTTTTACTGGCTTCAGCAATTCCCTTCACCGGCTTGTAATCGCTTTCGGTGTAGTACTGCGTGATGTAGAGAAACGCGACGGACGTTGCCAGGCCGATGAGTCCGCAGAGTGCAAATTCCCATCGTCCGTATGGCAGCAGCATACAGACTATGACCAACATCACAGCGGAAATACCGCCCGTAATGTAGAACCCCTTGTTAAGCTCCACCATTGGTGTATCGGTCATCTGCGGTGGCTTTACGCTGAAAACACCGATGATTGATGCAATCAACCCGAAGGCGGCCAGCATTAACGGGAAGAATATCCAGATGATGTTTTGATTATCGTCGGCGCCTCCTGCGGCGTGGAACAACGCTACACCCAGGATCATTGCACCGATCATCTCTGCTGCCGAGCTTTCGAAGATGTCTGCGCCGCGGCCTGCGCAGTCACCCACGTTGTCGCCAACCAGGTCAGCGATCACCGCCGGGTTGCGCGGGTCGTCTTCCGGGATGCCGGCCTCGACCTTGCCGACAAGATCGGCACCGACATCTGCGGCCTTGGTGTAAATGCCGCCGCCGAGCTGCGCGAACAGCGCGACAAAGCTGGCACCGAACCCGAATCCAACGATCCAGAACGGCGTCTCTGCGACTTTCGTCCAGCCTTCCTGGGTAGGTTCGGCGAATTGATAAACAATGCCATAGACCCCGAGGAGACCCAGTAGTCCGAGCGCAATGACGAGGAAGCCGGAGACGGCTCCGCCGCGTAGCGCCAGCGTCATCGCCGGGCCAGTACCTTTGACCGCTCCGGCCGCAACGCGGACGTTGCTCTTCACGGCCACCCACATCGCGATGATTCCGGAGACAGCGGATAAAACAGCACCGGCGAGGAATGCCAGGGCCGTGACGATGCCGCGGGCCAGTGCGTGTTCGTGTTCAAACAAATAGACCAGACCGCCGATAATAGCGGCAACGACTATTGCCAGTGCAAAGATCGTTTGATACTGGCGCGTGAGGTACGCAACCGCACCTTCGTAAATTCGATCCGAGATGTCTCGCATCTCTGGAGATCCCTGGTCTGCCGCAAGTACCTCTTTGGCCATGTACCAGGCAAAGCCAATGCCAATAAGCCCAAAGACCACTACCGGAAGCAGGTAGAGAACCATATAGTTCACGAAATCCCTCCCCTGTGAGAGCTGAATCGCCAGATTTTTGACACGCGACCATACGCGTGCCCTAAGAGATGTGATATGGCTGTTACTATCACATAGTTTTCGTTAATGAAACAGGGGTATCGCAGTTCTAAGTTTTGGCGCGATAAAGTCCACGTTCGAGAATGTAATTCTCGACGTTTTCTGGCACGAGGTACGTGATGGATTTTCGTTGGCGCCGACGCTCTCGAATCTCGCTTGAGGAAAGCTCGATGAGCGGCGAATCGAACTCGTGTATGCGTTCGGCAAGGCCAGGCAATGCATTGCGAATGCGGTTGTCGATGGTCGAGCCTGGGCGCTCAGCTACGCCAAGGGTCGCATGTTTCAGGATCGTCTCGGGCTCGTGCCAGTTCGCAAAGGTCGTCAGTGAATCCGCACCGACGAGGAAGACCAGCTCGGTATCTGGCATGGACTCAGCCAGCGATGCGAGTAGCTCGGACGTGTAGGATGGGCCGTCTCCGCGCAGGTCGAGACCGCTGAATGCGAACCTGCTGTCGAGGTGAACCGCCCGCCGCACCATTTCAGCTCGATGCTCCACCGGAGTGATTTCGTGGTGCTTGTGTGGAGGTGTCTGTGCCGGCATGAACCACACTTCGTCCAGATCGATCGCATCAGTCGCGTAGCTGGCCATCACGAGGTGGCCGATGTGGATAGGGTCAAATGTCCCGCCGAGAATGCCTAGCCGCCTCATACATCCTCCACCCGAACGATGGTGGCGTCCGGCAGTGCTGCGACGATCGCTTCGCCGATCTCGTGCTCATTGATCATTTGTTTGGCATTCACTGAAAATCTCACTTCCCATTCGGAGTTCGATTCCGCGTGTTGTACGAGAATCGGCGGTTCAAGGGGAGGGCGTACGCTCTCGATACCCTCGACCACCTTTTCCAGTGTCGACATGAGCTCTGTTGCGGGTAACGGCGACGTGATGCGATAGCGCACCACCCGCATGTTAAAGCGGGTGTGGTTCTGCAAAACTTCAGTGAACATGAGCTGGTTGGGCACCATCAGCAACGCGCCGTCATCCGTGCGCAACATGGTTGTGCGGATGTCGATACCCTGAACAGTGCCAACGTGGGTCCGAATCATCACCCGGTCGCCGATGGCAAAGGGGCGTTCGGCCAACATGAAGAGGCCGGATATCAGGTTGCGCATGACATCCTGCAATGCCAGGCCAATTGCGACTGTGAAAGCAGAAGCCAGCGTGAGAAGTCCGGTAGAACTCACGCCCATAAATGAAAGCACACCAATAACCGCAAGCGCATAGGCGGCAATCGAGACGATTCGATAGGCGATCAGTGAGCCTTGCTTCCCGAATCGGGCCATAATCCGGCTTTCTCGCAGGCGATTGTTGAGCAACCACACCACTATCCAGGCAGCCGCCAAATAGAGTGCGGCCACAACTGCGATTTCGCCGATATAGATCACGAAATCTAGAGCGCGTTCTCCGAATTTTCTCGCTGCGTCATCGAACAAATTCCGCCTCCCCGAAAATTGCTCGTACGTGCATATGTTCGTACGCGCTTTACAAGACAAAGTCGAACGATATTTTCTCGTGTTCGACGGCTAATTTCGTTGAAAATCCCAGCAACCACGCTGGAACTTCTGATTCAACGCCCCTACACTGATCGACAGAAAGGCAGGGGATCCCGCGTGCGAGCATGCACGAATTCGATTCCTCTGCCCGCAAGTATCGCACGCAGTTCCGGCGGACAGGTATTCGCGGTCCCGTAAACCGTGAGTGTCCCGTCCCGCTGCCGTCAGGAGCCTGTCTTTCGTGTCGCACCGATCAAACCGTGAGAATCAGTATGATCCCGTCATGCCCGATCTTCCGGGTGACTCCTATGGTCGGGATGCAGATCTCTATCCACCAATTCCCGATTATCCGGCATACGATTATTGGGACGAAAGCAACTTCCAGGGCGATTTCGATTCCGAACGATACGCGCCGGACCTAGTAATCCATGATCGGTTTTCCGAGCTTCCCGAAGCGCCGGGTCGACAGGAAGATCATGTCTCCGAACCGGGGCCACAGCCACGCCGAAAGCCATATAGGGAACGCAGACGCGAGGCACAGATGGCTGCTGCTGGCGACATCATCTACGACGACATTCAGCCTGACACTTACCAGCGTCCTGGTCGTCGTCACCGTCGCGAAACTGATGAGGTAACAGACACCACGCTTCGCACCGCTTCTGTGCCAGCAGATGTTGTGACCGGAACTCGCAGTATCCCCCGATCCCGCTCGCGCCGGGCGCGTAATAGCCGGAGCGGGAGTTCTTCGTGGGGCTGGTCTCGCATTGTATTTCCATCATTCCGACAGATCCTGGAGCAAGCGCTTCCGACGCTAGTTATGGCGTTGTCACTGCTGCTTGGCCTTATCGTTATCCAGCGGTTGCCATCCCTTGAAGGACTATGGGCACCAATTGTGTTGACGCCGTCGGTGGTGCTCTTCCTTCTCGCCGACAAACAGGTGCACCCGATGTGGCGACGCAGCGCCATAATGAACCTGGGCATTGTCGGCGTGTTCTATCCACTGCTGATCGTGCGCCAGAGCTATGTGCGCGTACCGTATGTGGAGTGGGGGAATGGCACCCTGCAGATGCCACTGGCAGCGACGGCGACGATCGTGATTCTGCTCGCGTTGATCGCGCTGGGCGCAGCCTGGATGAGCCAGGAAGACCCTGAATATGCCGGTGTGCTCTTCCTGCCGGCTGCAATGCTGGTGCCGTTTTACGCTGGTGCTACAGAGATCATGAGCCTTTCCACTTCGCTCATTATCGCGATTGGTGTCTTTCTCGCTGCCAGCCTGCTCACCGTTGTTGCAAGCATGTTGCCGGGCGCCTACCCGATGCTGGTCGCGCCGGTAGCGTTGGCGATTCAATTCTTTATCCTGCCACTTGCCGATAGCGTACCGATATTCCCGCTTGGTGCGGGAACTGCATCCAAGCTCTTGTTCTTCGTGGTGCTCGCTGCCACAGTGGGGCTTACCGTCGGCATGCCGAGTCTTGCTGGCTGGGTGCGCCAGGTGCGAGACCTGGTAAACAGCCAGTCCGTGGAGCCATCCCGAACGCACTAAACCCGATAACCACCGAGGAGAGAGAAAAACCCCCCTGGCGCTGAAAACGCGCCAAGGGGTTCTTGTCATTATTCGCTTTCTCCTGGTCTATTCGGCTGGCTCGACCTGCTCACCATCTTCCGGGAGTTCGGCCAGCTTCGCTTCGGCGGCGGGATCACGCGGTGCCTCAGCAGTGACGGAACGAATGGTTTGATCATCGTCCAGCCTCTGCAGTTTCACGCCCTGGGTGGTGCGGCCAATTCGCCGAACATCGCTTGCCTGCAGCTTAATGACGACTCCCGCGGAGTTCATCATCACGATGGTGTACTCCTCGGTTACCATCGCTGCGCCGGCGATCTTGCCCGTGCGTTCGGTAATGCGCATCGCCTGGATGCCCTTACCACCGCGGCCCTGAACGCGATACTCCTCAATAGGCGTTCGCTTGCCGAGACCGTGCTCGGTTACCACGAGCAGCTCGTAGTCTTCCTTCACGGGATCGAATCCGATCACGTAATCATCTTCATCCATTCGGATTCCGATAACGCCGGCGGCCGGTCGACCCATCGGGCGGACATCTGTTTCCTTGAACCGAATGGCCATACCCTTGTGGGTGACGAGAATTACGTCGCCATTACCTTCGGTTTCGCGTACCCAGGCGAGTTCATCCTCTGCGTCCAGGGTGATTGCGATCAGGCCATTAGATCGTACGGACTTGAACTGTTCGAGACTGACGCGTTTCACGATTCCCTTACGGGTTACGAAAAAGAGATACCAGCTTGGATCGAAGTCCCGAATCGTCAGCATCGTGGCAACCGATTCGCCCGGCTCCATGTTTACGACGTTTTGGATCGGTAATCCCTTCGACTGGCGAGTGGCGTCAGGTAGCTCGTGCACCTTCGTTTGGTACACGCGTCCACGATCCGTGAACACCAGCAGCGAATCCATTGTGTTGGCGCTGATGATGATGTTCATCTTGTCTTGTTCGCGGGTTGTGGCACCGATAACACCGCGACCGCCTCGACCTTGCTGGCGGTAGGTGTCACTCGGTACGCGTTTGATGTATCCACGCTCCGTTATGGTGACGAGTACATCGACTTCCGGAATCAGGTCTTCAACGCTGAGAGAGTCGGAGACATCCTGGATGCGGCTACGGCGAGCGTCGCCGTACTTTTCCTTGATCTCGGTCATGTCGTCCTTGATCAGGCCAAGAATGCGCTCAGGATGCGCCAGGAGCCCTTCGAGATACTCGATGGTTGCCATGACTTCCTTGTACTCGTTCTCGATCTTCTCGCGCTCGAGAGCGGCAAGGCGGGCGAGTCGCATGTCGAGAATCGCCTGTGCCTGAATCTCGCTCAGGCTGAACCCCTTCATGAGGTTGTTGCGCGCTGTCTCGGTGTCTGGCGAGTTGCGAATGGTGTTGATGACCTCGTCGATGTTATCGAGGGCGATCTTAAGCCCCTCGAGGACGTGCGCGCGCTTTTGTGCTCGGTCCAGTTCGAACTTGGTGCGGCGGGTGATAACCACCTTACGATGGTCGATAAACTCCGTAAGTGCCCGCTTAAGGGTCAGTACGCGTGGCTGTGAACCATTCTCCACCAGCGCAAGCATGTTCACGCCGAAGCTCTGCTGCAATTGCGTGTGCTTGAACAGGTTGTTCAGTACCTTAATCGGCTGGGCGTCGCGCTTGAGTTCAACCACCATGCGCAGGCCGCTGCGGTCACTTTCATCACGCAGGCCACTAATGCCGCCCAACTTGCCCTCACGCACCAGGTCTGCGATGCGCTCGAGCAGCGTCGACTTGTTGACCTGGTATGGAAGTTCAGTCACGACGATTTGGAATCGACCAGCGCGCTCCTGTTCTTCGGTGAATGCCTTGGCCCGCATAACTACACGACCACGACCCGTGGCGTATGCAGCGTGGATTCCTTCTCGGCCGAGAATCGTTCCACCGGTCGGGAAGTCTGGCCCAGGCACCACTTCGAGCAACTCGTCCAGGGTGGCGTCGGGATTGTCGATCACAAGGGACACCGCGTCACAAATCTCGTTGAGGTTGTGAGGCGGGATGTTTGTAGCCATACCGACGGCGATACCGGCGCTTCCGTTGATAAGCAGCTGGGGCACGCGCGCTGGCAGCACCTCCGGTTGCGTCATCGTGTTGTCGTAGTTCGGAATCATGTTGACGGTATCTTTATCGATATCCACCATCATTTCTTCCGCGATTGCCGTCAGTTTCGCCTCGGTGTAGCGCATGGCTGCCGCGCGGTCGCCATCAATCGATCCGAAGTTTCCCTGTCCGTCGACCAATGGGTAGCGCAGCGAGAAATCCTGCGCCATACGCACGAGCGTGTCGTACGCGGCCTGGTCGCCGTGAGGGTGATAACTCTTAATCACCTCACCGACGATACCGGCGCTCTTTCGATAACGGGTATTCGCCCGCAGGCCCATTTCATTCATCGCGTAAAGAACACGACGGTGAACGGGCTTGAGGCCATCACGCGCGTCAGGCAAAGCGCGCTGGATGATGACGCTCATGGCGTAATCAAGATATGATTGCCGCATCTCTTCTTCGATGCTGGCTATCCGAACATTTCCAATTGAATCCATATACAGGGCTCCCACAAAGCTAACAGGAATCGTGAGCCTAACAACTAAGAATACCGCAATTTCATTGATTTATCAATGAAATTGGGTTCGGAGCGGTTAGGGGAAATAGCGTTGAGGGACGTACTTAATTAACAAGGTGAGGGCGCCTCCCTTGGGAATCGCCCCCACCACCGTTCCTGTTGAATTTTGCCACGCCAGCCGTGTTACTGCTGCTGTGTTCCGCACTGGGGACAGAACTTTGCGTTTGCCGGAATCTGCGCACCGCATTCGGTGCAGAACTTGGTGTCTCCAGCCGCACCACCGGCATTGCCCTGTTGTTGCTGTGGCTGTTGCTGGTTCTGTTGGTTGCCACCACCGCTAAAGGCGTCGCGGAAGGCGCCAGACATCGCACCAGCCATTCCAAGACCGGCTCCCATGCCCATACCCATACCGGCACCTTCGCCGGCTGTACCGGGATTATTGGCGGCATCGGCGATGCCTTGTGCGGTCTTGAACTTGAGGTATTCGTCCATATTGCCGATTGCGCCCATACCGGACCGCTGGTCGATCATCGCCTGGACTTCTTCAGGCGGGGTGATTGCCTGGATTTGGAAGCTCGTAAGCTCGAAGCCGTAGCGGGCGAAATCATCCGCTAACTCAGCCCTGGTGGCATCGCTCATTTCACGTGTCATGCGTGCGAGGTCGAGCAATGAAGTTTGAACATCCGCGAGAATGTCAGTGAAATCCTGAATGATGACACTGCGCAGGAAATCCTCAATCTGGCTGGTGGTATAGCTGCCACGGGCGCCGACGATCTGATTCACGAGCAACTGCGGATCCTTCACTCGCATTGAGTAGGTTCCAAACGCGCGAAGTCGCACCATGCCCAGGTCCGTATCCCGGAACGTGATTGGCTGCGTTGAGCCCCATTTCATGTTGGTGAACTCGCGCATGTTGATGAAATAGACCTCGGCCGTAAACGGTGAATCTCCACCGAAGGCCGCACCGATCAACCCACCCAGCAAGGGGATATTGTTCGTGCTGAGTGTGTGGCGGCCTGGACCGAACATGTCCAGCGCCTTGCCATCTCGCATGAACACCGCGCGCTGGCTTTCCCGCACGACGAGTTGGGAGCCGAGGCGAAACTCGCCAGCGCCGTGTTCCGGCACGCGGCGGACGATATCGTTTGATCCCTCATCGGTATATTGAACCAGATCAAGAATGGCCATTATTGCCCCTTCTGCTCTCGGCTCCCTGGGAGAGCCACACCAATCTATGAGTTCTGATCGTCGGTAACGATCTCACCTTGATGAACCTGACTCTCAGCGGATGAGCCGAGATCAGTCGTAGTGGCATCCTCTCCAGATTCGAGATAGCCGCTGTGGCCGCTCTTGAGCGCCTCAAGTTCCTTCTCGATATCGATGTCGTAATCGAGCTCGCGGAACTGTTCATCGTAGGAGTCTGACTGCATTTCGCCGATCGCAAGGGCTTCAGCCTCGGTCGCGCGGATACGGCGCTCCATGCGTTCCAGTTCATCGCTGGCATCCAGGGGCGTTAGCGAGACGTTGCTCGCCATCTGCGAAACCTGCTTGGTGGCCTGCGCACGCTTCTGGCGGGCAATCATGGAATCACGCTGGCTCAGTGTTTGCTGGTACTTGCTCTCCAGCTGGCGAAGTTGGTCCTTCAGGCGAGAGACAGTCTGAACCTGGATTTCATGCTGCTTGGCGTAAACAGCTGCATTTTCGTCCTGGTCGCGTTTGCGGCGCAGTGCCTCGCGTGCGAGGTCATCCTTGCCGGCGTCTACAGCGCGTTTGGCCTTGGCAGCCCACTCGGTGGCAAGCTGTTTGGTCTCGTCGAGGTCGGCTTCCAACTCTTTCTCTTGCGCAATCATTGATGCGACTTGAGAACGAGCGGTGCGAATGTTGGAATCCATATCCCGAAGGATCTGGTCGATCATCTTTTCAGGATCTTCTGCGCGATCCAGTACATCGTTGATATTGGCTCGAATCAGTCGGGACATGCGATCTAAAATACCCATTATGTTTCCTCCGATTGTGACATCACGTCAGGCGACGCCGTAAACTTCGATATCCTTGTCCACAAGCGTGGTACCTGAGAACTGCTTAATGGTATCGCCGAAAGCCAGGGTAAGCTCCACCCGGTTATCCCCCAAATCTCGGTACGCATAGCGGGCAGGAACGCCATCTTCCTGACCCTGGCTGGTATCGATACTCGCAGTGCCATGCACCATGGTCTGGAAACCACCGTCGCTTGAGGACTGCTCGGTGAGGTGCGCAGAATTCATGCCGGTAACAGAAGAGCCCAACAACCAGGTGGCGCCTTCCTGTTCTGCGGTCACGCGGGCAAGCAGCAGGTTTCCGTCATCAGTCTTCAGCGAGATAATGCCGTTGGCGATGTAGTTGTCTCCCAACACGCTTAGCGCATCGCCTTTTTTGAGTTGCAACAAGGGAGATGGTTCGACCGGTTCCGGCAAAGCCAGCAACTGCAAAGCCTGTTCATCTGCGGTTGGTTCACCGTTTTGCACAACCGTCCCGCGGCTATCGAAGAGCGTGGACAGCCTGTTGATTTCATCCAGCATCCGGGTACGAGCATCATTGTCTGGCGGCGTGGAGGACGTGAGCTTCTTCACTTCTGCTGCAAGGGCGTCGACTTCGCGGAGCAGGGCAGAGTCGAACAGTCGGAGTTGCTCAAGCGCGGATTCGTCGATGCTGTTGTCCGTGAAGATGCCGCCGTAGCCGTAAGATGCAGTTCGAACCCGATCGGCCAACAGTCGGATCTGACCAATGGCCGGCTCGATTGCAGCAAGGGATTCGAAATCCCGCGCCTTGCTCAACTCCGCGTTGTAACGCGTGAGCGTATCCACCTGCGATACCAGCGCGTTAGCTACAGATTCGCGCACTTGCTTGTCGGCATCGCGCCGGGTCTCCTTGTCCTTATATCCCTTGTATCCGGGGATTTTATTGAGGCCACTTTGAATGAAGTTTTCAACGCTGGACATGGCGATAACGTCCTTTCCGAATGAGACGGTTCTTACAAGAAGATTTCAGATCCACAGTAGGGGCACTTGATGACCCCTTTACCAGCGAGTTCAAGTTGCCCGCCGCAGTTTGGGCAGTTCGATTGTGCCTGTAGTGCCGTTGCATCTACGGAGTAGAGTACGCCGCGGTCCCAATCCACATAGCCGGAGAAGAGCCCTCGTCCGACCAGGTCATAAATGTCGTTACGGACCTTGTCCGTCGTGGCGTTAAGCTCGAGCACGAGGTCAGAAATCGCAACCTGGCCACGTGTTTTGACCATATCGAGGAGCTTGCGCTGTTCGCGCACATGGGCAAGGTTTCGTTCTTCCTCACTGCCTTTCCTGTACAGAAAAACTCCTGCGCCCAGAAGGGGGAGAATGAGTACGCCCCCGAAGAGGGCAGCACCGAAGGCGGCACCGGAAGCGTTGATTGTTCCTTCCTGGTTTCCGAAGAAGAGCCACAGTCCCAGCGCAATAGCGAGGACAACTCCAGCCACCGTGAGTATGAGCCCAACGGTTTTGCCACGAGAGTGCACACCTTGCTCCTTTGCCCCGATTGCGGGGTCACTTCAAGAGGTAATCTTCCAGAATTATACGCGTTTTATGTGCGGTTTGTTCCCAGGTGAATTTTTCGGCGTGCGCCTGTCCCTGTCTGATTAGCTGATCCCGCGTATCCGACTTGGTGATGAGCAACGTAATCGCATCTGCCAGCGCGGCTTGGTCGTCGTGCATGAACTGGATGGTGGCATCTCCTCCGATCTCATCCAGGGAACTGCCGTGAGCAGCAACCACGGGCGTTCCGCTGGCCATGGCTTCCAGTACCGGCATGCCAAAGCCCTCGAATTTCGATGGCTGAGCAAACACGGTTGCATTTCGATACAGTGCAGGTAAATCGGCGGATGGCACGTAATCCAGAATCTTGAGGTGGTCGCCGAGCCCGGCCTGGTTGAGTTGCCCGATCACGTCGTCATACATCCACCCCTTGCGACCGGCTACGACCAGATCGATATCGTGTTCTTGCAGCACATCACTTACCGCCTTCGCTAGCACGCTAAGGTTTTTGCGCGGTTGAATGGTTCCTACCGCCAAAACATATGGACGGCGCAGGTCGTACTGGTGCCGAAGCTCACCATCGGTCTCATCTTTTCGTGCGGTCATGGCTGGGTTGATTCCATGGTGCACGACGCCGATCTTCTGCTCAGGGGTGTTGTAGAAGTTCACGAGGTCATCCGCCGTTTGCCTGCTGGGAACGATGATGTGGCGCGCGGTTTTGGCGCTCCAACGTGTTGTCAGGTCCAGCATGCGGCGCTGGCCGGGCGGATGCGCTTCTGGCCAGTGGAGATAGCCAAGATCATGAATGGTGACGACCGTAGGCGGATGATAGAGAGGCACCACATGTGCCGGCACAAAAAGTCCGGTAACACGATTAGCCATTAACTCCCGCGAGAGTCGCCAGTGTGTCCAGAGTCGGCGGCCTGGAATGTCTCGAATTTCAACGCTGCTGGATTCATCTACCCCAAGGTCGCCGGCATTGCCGTTGACATACAGACGCCAGCCGTAGTCGACGGGTTGGCTCACCAGGGCACGGATGAGCTCTGCTGAGTAGTTCTCCGTGCCCGTGCGAATCCGGCCCACCGCGCGGCTGGCGTCGAGGCCGATTATTTGATCTGGCCCAGGCACGAATTAATCGGCCATTGGGCTGGGAACGAGAGCGAACATCAGCTCGCCCCTGCATGCAAGTTCGCCATCGACGGTTGCAGTGGCCGTGCAGGTGCCAACTCCACGGCGAAACTGACCAAGCTCCACAGTCATCAGAAGCTGGTCGCCTGGCTTCACCTGGCGCTTGAAGCGGACTTTGTCGATGCCGGCGAACATGGCGAGTTTGTCCTTGTATTCGTCAAGAACCATCAACGCAACGCCGCCGGTCTGCGCCATTGCTTCAACAATCAGCACTCCTGGCATGACAGGGTATTCGGGGAAATGTCCCTGGAAGAAGGGCTCGTTCGCCGTCACGTTCTTCACCCCCACTGACTTTTCGCCCGGTTCCAGTTCGATAATCCGGTCCACCAGCAGGAACGGATAGCGGTGGGGGAGCAGTTCGCGAATGGCGAGACTGTCCATTGGCAGGGTGATTTCCATAGTTGATTTTTCCTCTCAGAACTGCGGGTACCATAGGTAAATGTACGAGCAGTCTACGGAGTATCACTGGAGCCCGTCAATGAAGCGCACGACAGGAAAGCTGGCCGTTATAGGTTCTGGGGCGTGGGGAACCACCCTCGCGCTCGTGGCGAACAGGGCTGGCACCGATACCACCCTTGTGGTTCGAAATGATGAGGTTTTCGCTTCGATGCGCGACGCTCGAGTGCACCCGCACTCGTTGCCAGGCATCGAAATACCGCGAGAGATCACCCTTTCACAGGATGTAACGAGCGCGATAGATGGGGCGGATGCGGTACTTTTCGTGGTGCCCACACAAAAACTGCGTGGAGCCATTGAGCCGATCGCGACCCGGCTCCGGGGCAAGATCGTGAACACTGCCTCGAAGGGGATCGAGATCGGGACGTCGATGTTGCCGAGCCAGATTCTTGAAGATGTCATAGGCACCTTTGCTGATACACCGATTGCCGTGCTTTCCGGTCCGAACCTGGCCGGGGAGATCGCTGTCGGCAAGCCCGGCACTACGGTCATTGCCAGCGAAAATCTGGATGTAGCAGATGCCATGCAATCGATGATGATGGGGGAGATGTTCCGCGTCTACACGGCTTCGGATGTGATCGGTGTGCAGTTTGGCGGGGCGCTGAAGAATATCATCGCGATTGGCGCCGGTATCGGCGACGGACTTGACGCTGGGGACAACGCCAAGGCTGCGTTTATGACGCGCGGGATCGCTGAAATCACCCGACTCGGCACGCATTTCGGTGCCGATGCCCTCACGTTCGCCGGCCTCAGCGGGATTGGTGACCTTATTTGCACCTGCTCCAGCACCCTTTCGCGTAACCATCGGGTGGGTGCCGGGATTGCTGCCGGTAAATCGCTGGACGAAATTATTTCATCAATGTCCGAGGTTGCCGAGGGTGTGGATACCACGCGGGCAACGGTCGAGATGGCACGACATCACGGCATCGAGATGCCGATTGCCACCGAGATGAGCAAGGTACTGTTTGAAGGAAAGTCGCCGATGGAAGCGGTTCGCGAGCTTATGGTCCGCGAACCGCGGCGGGAGAAGGTCTAGCGTGAAATCAACTGTTCGCGCGCTGGTCCAACTCCGACATACTTAACCGGTGCCCCGATCTGTTCCTGGATCACGCTGATGTACTGAAGCGCTTGGGATGGAAGTTGGTCGAATGCGCGCATACTGGTAGTGTCTTCTTGCCAACCTTCAATCTCTTGCCAGGATGGCGTGACACCGGCCAGGTTGTCTAGCTGGGCAGGAACGTGTGTGAGTTGACGTCCATCGACATCATAATCGGTGCAGACCTTTACGGATTCAAACGTATCAAGAACATCGACCAGGGTAAGCGCGACTTCGGTAACGCCATTGAGGCGTCCGGTTTGGCGAGCAGCCACGCCATCAAACCAACCGGTGCGACGTGGTCGGCCGGTGGTGGTACCGAACTCGTTGCCTCGTTGGCGGATTTCCTCGCCAACATCGTCTGTCAGTTCCGTCGGCATGGGGCCGGCCCCCACCCGGGTGCTGTACGCCTTGTACACACCGAGCACTCGCTCCACCTGCGTGGGAGCGATGCCAGCACCCTGGCAGGCACCAGCAGCCGTGGGCGATGAGCTTGTGACATACGGGTAGGTTCCGTAATCAATATCGAGCATTGATCCCTGGGCGCACTCCACGAGCACGTTCTCACCTTTTTGCAGCGCGTCCTGCACCAACACTTCGGTCGGTGTTATCTGCGACCGGAGGTGCTCCGACCATTCCAGCAGGTTCTGGTAGAGGCTATCGAACTCGATTTCCTCAGCGCCGAAGACATTTGAGAAGATCGCATTTTTGCTATCGACTTCGATAGCCAGCTTGCGACGGAGTATCTCTGGATCCAGCAAGTCGCATACACGAATGCCGTGCCGACTGACCTTGTCCGCATAGGCCGGTCCATTGCCACGCAGGGTGGTGCCGATCTCGTCGCTCTGGCGACGTTGCTCTTCCAGTTGATCGAGTTTGGCGTGATAGGGGAGTACCAAATGTGCGCGATCTGAAATTTGCAGGCGGCTCGTATCAATGCCGCGAGCGTTGAGGTCTCGCAACTCGGTGGACAGCGTCTCCAGGTCGATCACGACTCCCGCGCCGATTACGCAAGTGACATCTTCATTGAGAATGCCCGACGGAATGAGATGGAGCTGAAATGTGCCCTCATCAGTCTTTACAGTATGACCAGCATTGCTGCCGCCATTTGCGCGTACAACCATACTCGCTTGCGAAGCGAGGGCATCCGTAAGTTTGCCCTTGCCTTCATCGCCCCACTGTCCACCCATAATGACTGTTGCTGGCATTTCAGCCTCTCTGTACCGCAGTTCAAATGCACAATTGCAATTCCGAAATGATTGCCAGCGCTATTGTCGCATGTCGCGAAGTTCCGCGAAGCGTCGCTTCTCTTCTTCAGACAAACCGGTTGGCAATGTGACCTGGATGGTCACAAGCATATCGCCCGCTGTTGACTTGCCCTGCGCCGGCATTCCCTTACCACGCAGGCGGAAGACATCACCGTTTTGGGTGCCTTCAGGAATGCGCAACGCAACGCGTCCGCTCAGGGTAGGTACGATCGTCTCGCCACCGAGCAGGGCGGTGAAGAGCGGAACCTCGACCTTCGTGCGAATGTTGCGACCGTCCATTTCGAATCGGGGATCAGGGATCACATTGATGAGCAGGTACACGTCCCCGTTCGGTCCACCGTTTACACCGGGTCCACCCTGACCGGAGATCCGTACGCGTGATCCTGTTTTGACCCCGCGTGGAATCCGTACTTCCAGGGTTTTTGTATGGCTCACCTGGCCGGTTCCATTACACGTCGGGCACGGGGCACCTCGTGCCATTCCGGTACCGTTACACGTTCCGCAGATTTCCGGTGAATTGACGGTCATGCGGCGATTGGTGCCCTCGAAGGCTTCCTGGATCGTGATGTCGGTGTGGACTTCCAGATCCTCACCGCGAGCCGGGCGACTCGTGCGTGTGGATGCACGGCCGCCTCGACCATCGTTGCCGAAGAGCAGGTTGAAGAAATCGGAGAATCGACCGCCTTCTTCGCGGAATCCGCCGCTTTCTGTCCACTCCCAGCTACCAGAAGGTGCGCCGCCACCCGTAAACCATCGTTCGAAGTCTTCATCGGATGAGGTTGCGTTGGTGCGATAGGTGGTACGGCCAGTGCCCCGGTTGAACGACATGTCGTCCGGATCAACTCCGGCATCGCGGTATCGTTGCCAGTCCTCTCCGAAACGGTCATACATTTTGCGCTTTTCAGCATCGGCGAGAACTTCGTACGCTTCGTTAACTTCCTTGAATTTGTCCTCGGCTGCGGGATCATTGGGATTGGCGTCTGGATGGAACTCGCGAGCCTTGGTTCGGAAAGCAGATTTGATTTCAGTTTCAGATGCAGTGCGAGGAATTCCCAGCACCGCGTAATAGTCTTTGAATGCTACTGGCATGGTTTCTCCTCAGAACAGGTATCAATAACACTATTCTACGAGGTTGAGTCGTCTTGTGTCAACTATCTTCACTTGGCTGGCTTTGCGCTGCTTCGATCACTGGTTTGAAGGGGCTGATCAGGCGTGAGTCGCCCGTTTGAATGCGTCGATAGCCGCGATTTAGCCACCAGAATCCGACCGGAGCGACAACAAGCACACCCCACGGCAGGAAGACAGCGATGATGGCAAGGGCCGCTGCGAGAGCATCTTCCATCAGGCTCACAATCGGATTGCCGAGGCCGCGGGTAGATTCCGTGATTCCAGGCCGGGTGGACGCTTTCATCCAGTGCACGGCGCCACCGATTACCAGGCCAAATATCAGCGCCCATACGATATGGATATGATCGTTTTGATGGGCTACCGCCATAAATACCAGCGCCGCCGCTCCGGGTCTCAGTGCGGTGTGGATGAAATCGCTGATGTGGTCGATTCTGGCAATTTTGTCCGGCACCAGCTCCAGCGGCAAGGCCAGCAGGATCACCAGTAGCCCGAGGTTGGTGGATAGCCAGTCGTAAGGGGTTGGCAAGTTGACGAAGCCGGTGGTTCGGTCAGCGAGCGCCAGCACCAAAATCGGAAAGTAGGCGTTGAGCCCTGCGCTTGCGGCGAGTCCAGCTCCGGTGAGAAACAGCGTAAACATCGGTGGGATGTGCTCCAGGTGAGTAAACGTGGAAAACCACAAAATGCGGCAGTGCTCGATTATACGAAAACTGCCGCATCCTCGCTCTGTGAGGAGAAGATCAACTAGTCAATCTGGCGAACAACGCTTACCAGCTTGCCCTGTACACGCACGTTATCGGCTGATGTGTAAATAGGATCCATGGTGACGTTGGCGGGCTGCAGGCGTACCTGGTCGCCCTCGAGATAGAACTTCTTGAGTGTGGTTTCGCGCTCGGATTCGAGCCAAACTGCCACAGTTTCGCCATTCTCACAGGTGTTTTGCGCTCGCAGTACAACGATGTCACCATCGTTAATGAGCGCATCAATCATCGAAAGACCCTTGACTCGCAGTGCGAACAGGCCTTCACCGTCGCCCGGGGCAATACTTGGGCTGACATCGACGGTTCCCAAAATGTCTTCTTCGGAGAATGCTTCTGGTACTTCAATCGGCGAACCGGCCGCGATTTGTCCCACAATATTTACCGGTACGGTGGTATTGTTGCGCTGCGGCACGCGGCCAACGAGCTCGATGCCGCGGGAGATGTTGCGGTTGCGGCGGATGAGATCTCGCTCTTCCAGCACTTTCAGGTTGTAATCCACAACGCTGGTTGACGAGATGTTGAGTTCGTTCTTGATATCCCGGATTGTGGGTGGGTAATCATTCTGGTCAAGAAACGCCGCGATATAATCGAGAACAGCTTGTTGGCGTTCGGAGAGTTTCTTCATGATCATGGGCCTCACTTCGCTGAGCCAGGCGAGTTGGCTCGTGACATATCGACACGTTGAGTATAGTTTCGAACACTTGTTCGTGTCAACCCAAATCAGATCATCTGTTCGATGTTTAGGATATGCCCGCGCCTTCGGCCGGGATAAAGAGCACATTTATGATTTCTGAGCATACATTGAGAAAACTCGAATACGGGGAAATATTGGACAGGCTGGCACGCGAATGCCAATACTCCATCGCCTCCGAACGAGCCCGCGAACTGCGGCCCACCAGCAACCCGCAGAAAGTGGAATCCCTGCTGGCAACCACAAAGGAAGCCACTGAACTGCTGGTCCAGTTCCCCACGTTCACAGTTGGCGGTGCGCGTGATATTCGCGGTCTGATTGAGAAGTCCGGCAAGGGCAGTCGCTTGCAGCCGGGCGAGTTGATGCAGCTAATGGACACGCTGCGGGCCTCGAGAGACTTGCGCAATCACTTCCGCAAGTTGCCGGATTCCGCCGAGCGCTATCCGCAGTTGCAGGAGTTCGTTGATTCCATCGATAATTTCAGTTCTCTCGAAGCTGACCTCAATCGCACAATCGGGCCGCGCGGCGACGTGTTGGATGGAGCCAGCCCGCAACTAAGCCGAATTCGGCAAGAAGTACGTGTCGCACACAGCAGGTTGCGTGATCGCTTGCAGAACTTCATCTCCGGGAGTCGTGCAAGTAGCGCATTGCAAGAGAACATCATCACCATGCGCGAAGGAAGGTATGTTGTCCCGGTTCGCGCTGAAGCACGTGGACTGATTAAGGGTATCGTGCACGACACCTCTTCCAGCGGGCACACTCTGTTCATCGAGCCGTTCGATGTTGTTGAGCTCAACAACCGTTGGCGTGAACAGCAACTGGAAGAGCAGCGGGAGGTTGATCGCATTCTCGATGTGATCACAGGCGTCGTTGGTGACCACGCCGACGGCCTGGCCCGTATGATCGAGGCGATTGCAGACGTTGATTTGGCGATCGCCAAGGCCCGGCTTGCGGAAAATATGGAAGCAACCATGCCCCGGGTACATCGGGGGACCGGCGGACAAAAGGTGCGGAGTGAGGAATCCCGCCACTCCACCCATTACGTGAGGCTCGACCAGGCGCGGCATCCGCTGCTCGATAGCGAAACTGTCGTCCCGATCGATTTGGAGATCGGAGACAAGTTCCGGGTGCTGCTCATCACTGGTCCGAACACCGGTGGTAAAACCGTAGCCCTCAAGACCGTCGGGTTGCTGTCGCTCATGGCGCAAACTGGGTTCTTTATCCCCGCGAACGACACCTCTGTTATCAGCGTGTTTCCTGATGTTTTCGTCGATATCGGCGACGAGCAAAGCATTGAGCAGAGTCTCAGTACCTTTAGCTCGCACATTACGAACATCATTGGCATGCTGGAGAAGGTCCACAGCGATAGCCTGGTGCTGTTGGACGAGGTTGGTGCAGGTACGGATCCCGAAGAGGGGTCTGCACTGGCCCGGGCGATTATCAATGAACTGCTGCAGCGCCGGGCCATGGTGATTGCGACCACACACTATTCCGAAGTGAAGGCGTTTGCGTATGCCACGCCCGGTGTGGAGAACGCCAGTGTGGAGTTCGATGTTGCTTCACTTAAGCCTACCTACCGTCTCATGATCGGTGTGCCGGGCAAATCCAACGCGCTTTCAATTGCATCGCGGTTAGGTGTGCCTCAACGCGTGATCGATCAGGCGGAATCGCTGCTTGATCCGGATGATGAGGATGCCCAGCAACTTATCGACGATATCCGTACGCGACGAGATGACATCACTGCCGAACTTGAGAAGGCGAAGCAGGCGGACGAAGACGCTCGTGAACTCCGACGGCGGGCATCGCGGGTTCTGCGCGAGGCGGAGAACATCAAGCGGGAAGCGCGTGCCGAAGCTTTGGCGGAAATCGAGCAAGAGCTTTCGGAGGCGAGAGAAGCGGCACGGGAGATTGATCGGGTTCGTCGCAGTGGTATAGGAGAGGTACCCGATCGTTCAGAAACTGCGCGCCGTATCAAGGCCGCCGAAGAGCAGGTGAGGGAAGTCGCGCGGAAGAAGCAGCCCTCGACCCCGCAGTTACAGGTCGACAAGACACCTATCAAACCGGGCGATCGTGTGCGGATTCTCGCGTTCGATGAGCTGGGAGATGTGGTGAGCGTCCACGGCAATGAAGTCGAAGTGATGATGGGCAGTATGAAAGTAAGACAGCCCATTTCGGCGCTGGAGCGAGTTGGGAAAGGCAAGGAGAAGCGGCGGGAGCAATCGGCCGCATCCGTTGCACGCGAGCGTCAGGCAGCCACTGGCAGCATGCCGGTGGAGCTCGATATTCGCGGCAAACGGGTCGATGAGGTTCCGCCAATCGTCGATAGCTACGTCAACGATGCCTACCTGCTGGGAATGCCGTACGTGCGTGTGATTCACGGCAAGGGAACAGGCGCACTCCGCACCGTTGTGCGCGACCTGCTTAAAAACAGCCCGGCCGTTTCCGCCCTGGCAACGGCCGGGCCAAATGAAGGTGGCGATGGCGCGACTGTCGTGCACCTGCGCCAGACTTAATCCTGGGCAATCTCACGGCGGAGGAGATCGTACAACACGATCGAGCCCGCCGTTGCGGCGTTAAGTGAATCAACAGCGCCGCGCATGGGCAGGCTGATGATCACCTGACAACGCTTGCGCACGATCGGCGTGAGGCCGCTTCCCTCGGCACCGAGCACCAATCCGACAGGTGTTGGAATATCGGTTGTGAAGATATTTGTGTCGGATTCATCTTCATCCAGCCCAACAATCCACCGGCCGGATTCCTCGATCTTGTCCAATGCCCGTGCGAGGTTTGGCGTGAGCGCCACACGCAGATGCTCTACCGCACCAGCCGACGAGTTCACCACCGCCGGGGTCACACTGACCGATCGATCCTGCGGAATCACGATCCCGGCAATACCACTGGCGTCTGCCGCCCTCAGCAGGGTGCCGAAGTTCTGCGGATCGTTCAGGTGATCCATGATCAGGATCGTGCCTTCAGCCTCGATGACATCCTCGAGATCGACATACTGGTAATCGCCGGTTTCCAGCGCGACCCCCTGGTGATTGCCGCCTTTGGTGAGGTCGTCCAGCAGCATGCGTGGGACGCGGTCGAGCAGCACCTCCTGTTGTTGAGCCAGGTCAATGGTCTCTTGAATACGATCATCCTCACGCACGCCTTCGGCAATGAAGAGCCGGCTGTGGTTCCGCTTTCGCGCCCGGAGGGCTTCGCGCACGGCGTTGCGACCGTACAGGAGATCACCTTTTATTTGGATCCCCGGTGTGCGTTGTCGGGCAGGACGGCGCTCCCTGGGGCCGCTATCCGCAGCCGGTTTACGACCTCGCGGTCCGCCGCGACGATCGTCCTCAAATCGATTCCTGTTGCCGCGTTGTTGCCGCGGGCCGCCCTGCGGCCGGCCGCCTCGTTGCGATGTGGGATTGTTACGACGACTTCCAGGTCGTCCCCTGTCGGGTGTCTTCAATAGTGACTCCAAGTTCGCTCAGTTGATCCCGTACCTTGTCGGCAAGTTCAAACTGGCGAGCTGCGCGCAGGTCGTTGCGCACGGCAACGAGCAAGTCGATGAATGGTGCTGCGTCTTGCAGCGAGGTTGGTTGTTCGTAAGTGAGGTCCAGCCCGAGAATCTCCGCGAGTTTCTTCAGGTTCACGCGAGCATCTTCCACCGATGTCGAAACGGCGTCCGCAGAGCGGGCACGGTTGATTGCACGGGCGAGATCGTACATGGCTGCTACGGCAACTGGCGTATCGAAGTCGTTTCGCATGGCCTGGTGGAACCGGTTTTCCACGTCGGTGACCAACGAATCGAGCTCGGCATCGCGCGCGTCGCTAGCTGGCGAATCCAGTTCCCGAGCAGCAGCCCGCAAGCGATCGAGGCCGTTTTGGGCGGCTTCGAGTCCTTCTTCGGTCCAGGTTAGTGGCATGCGGTAGTGCGACCCCAGTACCTGCAGGCGGAACGCCATGGCCCTGCCTTGCTCAACGATGTCTCGCAGTCGCACGACGTTGCCAATGGATTTGGACATTTTGTCGCTGCCAAGTTGCAGCAGGCCATTGTGCATCCAGTAGCGTGCGAATCGATTGTCGAAATAGGATTCGGACTGTGCGATTTCGTTCTCGTGATGCGGAAAGATCAGGTCGGCACCACCACCGTGGATATCGATCTGGTCACCAAGGTGATGAGCGCACATCGCCGAGCACTCAATGTGCCAACCTGGGCGGCCATCGCTCCAGGGGCTCGACCACGTTGGCTCTCCCGGCTTGGCTGCCTTCCAGAGCGCAAAGTCGAGCGGATCGTCCTTATGCTCGCCGGCGGCGATACGCGCACCAACGAGGAGCTCTTCGATTTCCCGGTTGCTCAACTTGCCATATTCATCGAAGCTGCGCACGCGGAAGTAAACATCACCATTAGCCTGGTAGGCGTGACCTTTTTCGATCAACCCCTCGATCATCTTGATGATCTGCGGCATATCCTCTGTGGCACGAGGGCTGATCGTCGCCTTCATCACATTGAAAGCAGCCATTTCTTCCTGCCAGGTGTCGATGAGTCCCTGTGTGAGCTCATTCTCCTCGATTCCGAGTTCGGCGGCCCGGGCGATGATTTTGTCATCGATGTCTGTGAAGTTCTGGGCGTAGGTAACCTCGTAGCCACTGTATTCGAGATAGCGACGGATGGCATCGAAGGCGATACTGCTCATGCCATGTCCGATGTGTGCATGGTCGTAAACAGTCACACCGCAGACATACATACGAACCTTGCCCGGTTCGATTGTTTCAAACGGTTCAGTTTTGCGCGTGAGGGTGTTGTAGATGGAGATTGGTTGCTGCATCTTTATGCTCCTGGTCTGTGCTTGAAATGATAGGTCAAGGGCACAAGGGGCCGGCCGACTTACGCGGCAGACCCCTCAGTACAGACGCAGCAGAAGGCGCACACATTGTATGTAACCGTGTTGGGTGTTCGGTTGTATGTGTGCGTACGCATGATGTTAATCGGCCGATGCTGGAGCAGGCGCTGCGTTGGTCTGCGCAGGCTCGCTTTCGGATTTCTTCGTCGTCTCTGTTTCGGCGGGGCTATCGCTGGCTCCATTGCTGGAGGCAGTTGCCTTGTCCGGATCCTGAACGCCACCAACGGGATCGCTGGTTGGGCGGGAATCGGTGACGTACCAGCCACTTCCCTTGAATACGATGGGCGAGGCATGAATAACCCGGCGCACGGGCTTGCCGCAGACATCGCAGTCAGTCAACGCGTCGTCAGAAAAGCTCTGGCGCGCTTCAAAGACGTGATCGCACTCGATACCACGATACTGATAAACGGGCATTTTACCCACCACTCCTGTTTAGTGAACTGAAATACACGTGGCCCGCGGAATGCGGGCGACATATAGTTTACCAACTCTTGGCTATTCCGGCTCGTACGGGCTCATATCCTCCCAGTTCAGGCCGGTTCGCATCTCTACGATGATGGGCACAACGAGTTTGAACGCGTTCTCCATGGTGGATTGCAGGAGCCTCGCGATGTCACTCAACCGCGATTCATTAACCTCAAGAACGAGTTCGTCGTGTACCTGCAGCAGCATGTTCGCTGGCAGCTTCTGATCGGCAAGTTTCTTCTGGAGATCGATCATAGCGAGTTTGATGATATCCGCCTGGGTGCCCTGAATCGGCATGTTCATCGCCATGCGAACTGCACCCTGCCGGCGCATGCGATTGCTGCTGTTGAGGTCCGGCAGATATCGACGTCTTCCAGCGAGCGTCTGCACGTACCCATGATCTTTTCCGAACTGGATCTGGTCATCGAAGAACTTGCGCACGCCCGGGAGTCGCTCCCAGTAGCGATCGATGAAGGCCTGTGCCTCCGCGCGCGGCAAGCCGGTATCACGGCTCAGTCCGTACGCCTGCATACCGTAGAGGATGCCGAAGTTCACGGTTTTGGCGATACTTCGCTGTTCCCTGTCGACATCCGCGATATCAACATCGTGGATAAGCGCGGCTGTGGCGCGGTGAATATCCTCACCCTGGTTGAACGAATCCAGCAGTGCCGGGTCGCCACTCATGTGGGCAAGGATTCGCAGTTCCATCTGTGAGTAGTCGGCACCAAGCAAAATGGCGTTATCCACCAGTTTGTATTCGTCGCGACGGTCCGCCACGAAGGCTCGTCGGATTCGACGCCCCATCTCCGTACGGACCGGGATGTTCTGCAGGTTCGGGTTCGTACTGGCGAGCCGACCTGTCGCCGCTACGGTCTGGTTGAACGTAGTGTGAACGCGACCATCTTCTTCATTGACGTACGTAGGTAGCGCATCTGCATAGGTTGACTTGAGCTTGGAAAGCGAGCGGTGTTCCAGGATCAGCTCGACGATTTCATGCTCGTTCCGAATACCTTCCAACACTTCGGAATCGACCGAATAGCCGGTCTTGGTCTTGCGGCCGGGCGTGAGTTTGAACTCGTCGAAGAGGAGGGTAGACATCTGTTTGTTGCTGGCGATGCTTACCGGCCTGCCGGCAAGTTCATCTGCCTTTTCATCGATCTCCAGGATTCGCTTGCCCATCTCCCCGGCAAAATTGGTCAGTTCATCCGGGTCGATTGCGATGCCACAGCGTTCCATGTGCATGAGTACGTTCACGAGCGGCAACTCGATCGACTCGTTAAGCTCCATTTGCGACCGGTCTTCGAGCTCTTTGCGAAGCTGGTCGACCAGCGCGAAGGTGCACTCGACATCGGCCATTGCGTACGGGGCAGCGAGCTCGATGGAAACGGTATCCATCGTCTTCTGATTCCGGCCCGTGCCAATCAGTTCAGAGATTTCCGATTGCTGGATACCCAGTCGGTTGAACGAGAGATCCTTGAGGCGCATTGAGTTCTCGCCCAACAGGTACGCCGCGATCATCGTATCGAAGCTGATTGGCTGGTCGCTATATCCGTGGCGAATGAGTACCTGGAGATCGTACTTGCCGTGGTGCGTATAGACCTTCACATCATCGCTGGCAATGACGGGATCGAGCGCTTCCCGCACGGTATCGGCACTGAGCTGCTCACCTTCGTTATGGCCGACGGGAACGTAGAAGCTCTCGTGGTCGCTCACCGCGAGAGCGATACCAACAAGCACCGCTGTCATCGGGTCTGTTGAAGTGGTCTCCACGTCCAGCGCTACTTCGCCAACTTCCTTGATCCGGGAGAGCATTGTCTCTAGATCGTCCTCGGTGGTGACGATTTTCTGGATGCTCTCCGGCTTTGCTTCTACCGTTTCATCGAACTTCTCGGCGGGAATGCGAGTTGATTCCGGTAATTTGTTCAGCAATCCGCGGAACTCAAGTGTCTGGAAGAGCTCGATAACAGCATCGCGATCGTAATCACCAAGGTGTGCCGATTCGAGATCGAACTTGAGATTCATATCGGTCACGATGGTGGCGAGGTGCTTGCTTTCCAGCGCCTGCTCCAGGTTGCCGTTAAGGGCATTGCGGGCGCGGGTTGGGGTTAGGTCTTCCTGGTTTTTGAAGATCTCCTCAACACTGCCGAACTCCGCTATGAGCTTCTTGGCTGTTTTGTCACCGATCCCCGGAACACCGGGAATGTTGTCCGACGTATCGCCCACAAGCGCCTTGTAATCGGGTACGTATTCGGGTCCGAAGCCAAATCTCTCTACAACTTCATCCGGCCCGTACTCGCGGATATCACCGAAGCGACGCGCCCCTGGCAGCACGATCGTTACTTTCGGCGCCGCGAGTTGCAGCAGGTCGGAATCACCGGTGATAACGATCACCTCGTGTCCGTCTTCGGCAAGCTCCTTGCTCAACGTGCCAATAATGTCGTCGGCCTCGTAGTTTTCCTGCATCTCAATCGGAATGCCGAGTGCATCGATCAGCTCGCGTACGCGGTCGAGTTGCTCACGCAGGTCCTCTGGCATCTCCTCGCGGGTGCCCTTGTATTCCGGGTAGAGGTCGTGGCGGAAAGTCTTTCCGGTTTCCATTGCAATAGCCACGTGCGTTGGCTTTCGCTGTTCCAACACATCCAGCAGCATGCTGGCGAACCCGTACACCGCGTTGGTTTGCTCTCCGGAGGAGGTGCTCAACGTTGGGGGAATTGCAAAATATGCGCGAAAAATAAGGCCGAATCCATCGACCAAAACAATAGAGCCGGGTGTTTTAGTTGAGGTCATGCATCACTCCGGAGGGAATTCAGAACACGTGTACCAATATCGCTAGTATAGAACCATCGTCAGGGATACGGCGTATCTCGTTATACTGGACGCATACGTACCAGCCCGCGCCACATTGGAGCCCAGTTCACAACATGGATTCATCTTTCATTCGATCATTGGTAGAAACCACTGCAGATAACGTGGAGCGCGTGATCATTGGCAAGCGCCGCGAAGTCGAACTGGTAATGACAGCGCTGCTTTGCAAGGGGCATGTGCTGATTGAGGACGTTCCCGGCGTCGGCAAAACGGTGCTCACCAAGGCGATTGCGCGAAGTATCGGGAGCTCTTTCAAACGCATTCAATTCACGCCGGATTTGCTGCCGAGCGACGTTACTGGTGTGAACATCTTCAACCAGCAACGAAGCGAGTTTGAGTTCCGCCCTGGTCCCATTGTGAGTCAAATGGTGCTTGCCGATGAAATCAACCGCGCCACGCCGAAAACGCAGTCGGCATTGCTTGAGGCGATGGAGGAGGGGCAGGTGACCATCGATGGTGCCACCCACCTGCTGCCGCAACCGTTCGTCGTACTCGCTACCGAGAATCCGATCGATTACGAGGGCACTTTCCCTCTACCTGAGGCCCAGCTCGACCGTTTCCTGATTCGGGTTGCGCTTGGCTACCCTGGCCGACAGGGCGAGCTCGAGATGCTGGATCGCCAGCACCAGCGACACCCGCTGGAGAATGTGCGCCAGGTGATTTCGGTCGATGATCTTCGAGCCGCCCAGGAGGCGGTGAAAAGCGTTCACGTTGCCCAATCGGTGCGTGAGTACATCGTCACGTTGGTAGAAGCAACCCGTAACCACGACGATGTTTTCCTTGGAGCTAGCCCGCGTGGTTCGCTCGCGCTGTTCAATACGGCTCGCGCCTGGGCAGCGATACGCGGTCGCGATTTCGTGCTACCAGACGATGTGAAGTTCCTCGCGGAGCCAACGCTTTCGCACCGCATCATCGTCGGACCAGCTGCTCGCATGCAGGGCTACGATAGCCGCAACGTCGTCAATGATTTACTTCGCAATATCCCGGTTCCCCAGCAAACACAGGAAATGCGCTCCCCGGCGCCGGTGTAGCCATGGGTTGGTCGCGACTTCTTCTTCTCATCGCAGTTCTCCTGTTCGCATCAATCACCTGGGATCTCGCGGTACTCGACCGGGTGATCGCGGCGATGGTGGTTGTGCTCATGCTCGCCTGGCTATGGAATCGACTGAGTCTGAGCGGAATCGGATTCGAGCGCCATTTGCAGAACGATCGGGTCAACGTGGGTGAACGGGTGGTGGAAGAAATCACGCTCACCAACCATTCGCGCATCCCCAAGTTATGGATAGAAGTTGTTGACGGAAGCAGTCTGCCTGGTCATATGGCTGGCAGGGTGGTTTCGCTGAGTGGAAAGAGTTCCGTCACGTGGCAGGTTGAGACGATTGCTGTGAGACGAGGCAGGTACAAGCTGGGACCGATCCGCATCGCGGCCGGGGATCCGATTGGATTGTTCAACTCGCAAGAACTCCTGCCCGTATCGCACAACTTGATGGTCTATCCGGCCCACGTAGACGTCAGCGGTATTCAGTTGCCAACGGCGCGACTGGACGGCGGATTCGTCGCCCCGAGGATGTCGATGCCGAGTTCGGCCACGTTCAACACCATTCGCGAATATCGTCCGGGAGACCCAATGAACCGGATTGCGTGGCGTGCGACGGCTCATCGTGGCTCGATGATGGTGAAAGAGTTTGATCCTGACCCAACCGCTGACATCTGGATACTGCTGGATTTGAACGACGATGGTCAGTTCGATTTACACCATCGCGAGAAGATCCCCGGTGCGTACCGACACCTGAACACCACAGTGGAATATATCGTTTCGATTGGCGCATCGCTGGCAACAGAACAACTAAAACTGGGCAAGAAAGTGGGCCTTATCCTGAATCGGCGAAACCCCATTCGACTGGAGCCGGATAACTCTGAGCGACAGTGGTTCCGCATCTCAGAGACTCTCGCTGTGGTGACCAGCTCGGGCTCGCGTTCGATTACGGAGTCCATTACGGCGGACCATCAACGGTTCACCCGCAACAGCGGATTGGTGGTTGTAACGGCCGACCCTCGCTCCGATTGGGTTGCTGCTGGTGCATCGCTGGTGGAGCGGCTCGTACCTGTCACCGCAGTTGTGGTGGATGCCGGCGGAGAAGGGCAGGATGATATCGGTCCGCTCCTGCATCGCCTTGCCTCTGCCCGAGTACACGCTCACCGATACCCCACGCACACGGCCCCGACTCATACAACTCCGGATGTACCATTGATTCATGAACATGTCAGCTGACCGTACGCTCGGAACAACCGATACGAAGATGCTCGATCCCGATCGCCTGCTGGGCTGGTTGGTTTTCGCGCTGATGGTGTTTCTGGTTACGCTGTCCGGATTCGCGGTCTCACAGGGCTGGGATGGTCACAATGTCTGGCGGTTCACGCTCGTTGCTTTTGTGGCCGGAGTTGTTTCAGGGCTGCTGGCGAAGAGCAGGGTGCTGGATGGCTTTGCGATCGTGATATCTATCGCCACAGGTGTAGCGTTTGTCTGGACGATCATCGCAGCATTCGGTGGCCACCTTGAGGGAAGCTTCTGGGAGCAACTGCGCGGCTATCCCGAGCCCGTTATTGAAGCTCTGTTTCGGGACCAGATTACCGGTGCGAATCGCGAACTAACGGCAGATACCCTTCTTTCCCTCACAATCTGGATGAGCGCCTGGATCGGGATGTGGTTGCTGGTGCGCGTTGGTTTCGTTGCCATGGCTCTGTTAGCACCGGCGATTCTTATCCTCGCCAACCAGCACTTCGCCAGCGGTGTCGACGGCTGGATCATTATCGCAATGATCGGGCTAAGTCTTCTGGTCGCCGTTCTACAACGATACGCGTCGAAACGACGTGTGTGGAACTATCATCGAGTGCCGGTTTCCGATTCCATGGCGGGGAGGGCGTTGCTGACCGGTTTGGCAATCGCTGTCGTTGTTTCTTCTACCATTATGGTGTCGCCAGAAGCGTGGTCTCAAACCGTGCTGCAGCCGATGATTGAACGTACCGTCAACCGGCTGGAGTCAGCCCGAACCGATGCACAGTTTTGGTTCGACGACCTTGTTGGCACCAACTCAGCTGACCCAGCCGGGGGAAGCTACTCCGACTTCTCGGATGGATTCGAGATCGGCGGACCGCTCACTCTGACCGATGAGCCGCAGGTGCTGGTCCAGACCGATGTAAACTCCGCTCCGTATCTGAAAGCCCGTTCATACGATGAATATACTGGCCGGGGCTGGACCTCAAATTCTGGTGCAACTGATGAAACCCCGGAAACAATGGTTCAAGCGCAGGAGCTCCGCTACAACCCCGGGTGGGAGGTCGCGCTCTCGAATGATGCCCGTAGCGAACGTGAATCCGTGACCCTCAACGTCTCTCCGCTTACGCCGGACGTCGACACTGTGCTATCTGTGGATTCGTTTCTGTCGGCAGATATGCAGACGGTAGTGCGCATGGGCTGGACGTCTGTCACAGAAATGCCGTTGACCTTAAGCGTTGAAACACTGAACCAGCTACCGCCAGACGTTCAACGGCTTGGCAGCTTGCTGTTGCAATCCGAACTCACGGGAGGCGCGACGCCGTGGGGGCCGGCCGCCACCAGTGGCACGATGCAGGCAGCGATTGACCAGGAAGTCGATGATCTCGCCCGGCGTGGAATGCAAGTGCAATGGACGGCAAGCAGCGAGGGAATCGTGGATACACTCTACGTCACAGGCCAGTTGCCGGTATTCGATGACGTGGAAGCGGTGTTCCGTCACCAGCAGGCTGAATTGATGAATTCGGATTATCGGACCACCAGCCTTACCAGCACCGCGTCGCCGGATCAGCTTGCAGCCGCCGGCACCGATTATCCGGGCTGGGTAATCGAGCGCTATTTGAATAAGGGTGAGACTGCCACTGACCGGACAATGCAATTGGCGGAGGACATCGTTGGCGACGAGACGAACCCGTATCAGCAATCCGTTCTGCTAGAGCAGTGGTTACGTGAGAATATCGGCTACGATGAATCGGTCGATGCGCCCCCGGGCGATCAGGACCTCGTCGACTACGTCCTCTTTGATCATACCTACGGCTATTGCGAGCACTATGCGGCAGCCATGACAGTGATGTTGCGTTCGCTCGGCGTGCCCTCCCGGGTTGCTGTCGGCTATGCGCCGGGTGAGTGGGACGAAGCTTCCGCCGCCTATCTTTATCGGCACAACAACGCCCATGCGTGGGTGGAGGTTTATTTCCCCGGTTACGGATGGGTACCATTTGAGCCAACTGCGAATCGTCCACTGGGTGAGTTTGACGTTGAGCCCGGTGACTCCGATCTCGACCTAAACCAGCAAAGCTTGGAAGAAGCTCAGCCCACGGAACCACCGATTCCAACGGCGGACGTCGCAACTCCGGACCTTTCCACGGACACGTCTCAGGCAACACCCGAACCGACAGAGGAGAATGAACTCTCGCAACCTCCGGTAGTGCTCGAAGCCGATCAATCGAGCGGTCCTCCGCGATGGCTGTTGGTTTCTGGTGCCGTGGCCATGGTGACGGCTGTGCTCGCTGGCGGCATCTGGATGATGTGGAGCTGGTCGCTGCGTAACCTTGCACCGGCTGCCGGCTTCATGCGAAGGATTCAACGAGTCGGCTCCTGGCTTGGAATACGCTCGAATTCAACTACAACGCCGCGGGAATATGCGCGCAATTTCGAAAATACTGCGAGCGGCATTTCGGTACCGGTGAAGCGCATCACGCGTGCGTACGAGATTGAGACGTTTGGTCCTCGTGATGCCCGTGATCAGGTGATAGCTGAGGCGAGAAGCGCCTGGAACGAAATTAAGCGGAATTGGTTCAGGCTTCTGCGCCGAAGGTAGGGAGAAATATGGGTGGGTTGCTTGTTGTTGGCGCGATAAATACCGACCTGATCGCTTTCGTTGAGCGTGCTCCGCTCGCGGGTGAGACTGTGGCCGGAGGACACTTTGAACAGCACGGCGGCGGAAAAGCCGCCAACCAGGCCGTGGCTGCCGCTCGATCCGGTGCAGATGTTGCGCTGTTGAGTGCGGTTGGTGAGGACGATTTCGGACGTACCCGGCTGCAGGAACTTCAGGCTGAAGGCATTGATACCGGGAGCATCGCGACTATTCCTAAGGTTGCATCGGGCGTAGCAGTAATCATCGTTGAACCAACGGGTGAAAATCGCATTTGTGATTTGCCAGGTGCGCGGGAGCAAATGACGCCGGAACAATGCCTCAAGGCCTATGAGCTGGCCAAACCGGATGCGATTCTATCTGCGAATGAACTTTCGTTCCTTTGTCATCAGGCGTTGTTTCAGCGTGCACGGCAAGACAATGTGCCCGTCTGGTTCAATGTGGCGCCTTTCTCCGATGCTGCTCGCGAACTCGTTCCCCTGGTGGATACGTTGATCGTAAATCGTGGCGAGGCAGAAGATGTTCTGAATGTGCGTGGCCAGGATCAGTCGATTGATCAACTGGCTGAGGGCCTGCGCGCCCTCGGAGTGAATCGCGTCGTCATCACGCTTGGTGCAGATGGAGTGCGCGGATTCGACGCGAACAATGATTACACCATCCAGGCAGAGCCCGTCACGGCTGTCGATTCGACCGGTGCCGGCGATACGTTCAGCGGCGCGTGGACAGCAGAGATGATGCGAGGGGCATCTTTCGACACCGCCATGCAGTACGCCAACCGGGCAGCGGCGATTTCGGTGACCAGGCGAGGAGCGCAGAGTTCGATTCCCCGCCGGGATGAGATCGAGGCCAAAAGCTGAAAAGCACGAAACCCCGGGCTGAAAGCCCGGGGTTAATGTTTGGCGGAGGGGGAGGGATTCGAACCCTCGAAGGGTTTTACCCCTTACACGATTTCCAATCGTGCGCACTAGGCCAGACTATGCGACCCCTCCATGCGCCAATGAATGATACCGCAATAATCGCGGCGGAGAGGGCGGGATTCGAACCCGCGGCGGCTTTCACACCGCACTGCTTTTCGAGAGCAGCACCATAAACCACTCGGACACCTCTCCGCGCGAGATTGTACCAGTTTGGCAGGGCGTTGTCACAAAAAGCCTCCTGTTGTATGCGCTATTGCGGCCGGGCAGTGTACCGATTGATACCGACTTTTGTGTTCTCCAGCGAGTCGCCGAGGTCCGCCAGGATTGGCAGGCGCGCCATCGTATCTGCACCGGGCGGCAACATGATTTCCGCCTGGCGTTGCGCCATTGCTCTGGCGAGTTGCTCAACAATGCGTACTGCCCGCTCATGGCCGGTGGCGAGGTAGGGATCAATCACGATCAGGTGCACCAATGTGGTATCCACGGAGAGTAGAACCGCTCCTCGGGCGGGATCCTGTGATTGGTTCGCTGTCACCCAGATGGTGGCGAGTTCGCCAATCAGGTCATCACGCTCACTGAGATTTCCGAACCGGTCTACTGGAGCGTCTGTCAGGCGGATAAGCGCCCGCGCATCCCCACGCACTTCTCCCAATAAAGCCACTATGACGTCGTATCGAGACTGCGCCAGAAGTTCGTGATCGAAGACGATCGCCCAGCAATGGAGCATCACACGTTCCCCGCTGGATATCAGGTCGCCGTGTATTTCCCGATATTCTGCACGAGACGCACCCTGCGCAGGATCGAATGCAATTTGCGATGACTGACGGAGCAAATGAGAAAGCGACATAATGAGCGCTCCTTTCAAGGGAGCCTCAGTATACCGGAGCGACTACCGGTATTTCTCGTGTCAGGTGGTGGTTGCTACATAAGGCTCGTCAATCGTCACCGTTGTATTTGGTCCATCAATGGTTGCTTGCACACCTAGCGGCATGGTGATCATTGGGGTGGTGTGCCCGAAATCCATGTTGGCAACCACGGGGAAGGAGTAGGGAGCAGTCCGTTCCGTGAGGTACTGCAGGAATCGTCCGTGTTGCACCCTGTCGAAACCGTACGGACGAGCCACAAGCAGCCCCGCGATTTCATCGAGGACACCCATGCGGGCATAGTCCCCGAACATGATGTCGAACTCTTCCGGGCTGGAACATTCTTCACTTGTTTCGATGCACAGAATGGCACCGGAGAAATCTGGCCACCATTTGGTGCCACGCAGATGCTGGAATACCTCAAGGCATCCGCCAATCGTTTTGCCGGTCGCACTACTGCTCCGAATCCATTTCCAGCCCGAATTCGGGTGCCTGGTTCGTGATCGTTGGGTGTCTTCACCGGACTCCCAGTCCAGGAACTCATCGGTCCACCAGGTTGGGCTTTTAATTGGGCCGAGCGGCTCGGTTGAGGTCATGAGGTGCAATGCCGTCTGTAGCGCCTCTGTGGGCATTTCAGGGTGCTCTGCCCAGTCCGTGAGGAGTCCTGGGCCGTACAACGTCGCGAGGTGACACTCTACCCTGAAGGCGGTATGCAGGATCGTGTTATCCGAGAACCCCATGAAGATCTTCGGATTCGCCCGGACGAGATCGAAATCGATATGAGGCAGGAGATCAGCGGCGTGTGTACCGCCAATGGTCGCGATCACCATCTTTACACCTGGATCGGCAAACGCTGCGTGGAGATCATGGATGCGTTCATCGACCGTGCCAGAGACATGACCCCGGTTGCCGAATGCATGGTCACCAATTTCAACTCGAAAGCCAAGCGATTCCAACATCGCCACACCACGCAGGGCTCGCGGTACAAACGTCTCGCCGCCGAACCAACTCGGGCTAATCACCCGAATCGTGTCGCCTCGTTGAAGTGGGGCTGGATGCAGGATGTGAGACTGAACCATCTGATTCGACCTCCCGTTGGACAATTCCCATCTCGAATTGGGCGCGTGGGTAAGGAATGGCTGCTTAATCACAAAAACCGCCCTGATTGGGGCGGTTTTCGTTCGTGTGGTGTGCCCGGCAGGAATCGAACCTGCGACCTTCTGGTCCGCAACCAGACGCTCTATCCCCTGAGCTACGGGCACATGAGGGTGCGAGCCACAGTATAGTCCGCATTCATAAGGAGTTGCAAACTCCTGGACACTTGTGGCCCGGCAACTGTGGCGGAGAGGGAGGGATTCGAACCCTCGATACAGCTTAACACTGCATACTCGCTTAGCAGGCGAGCGCCTTCAACCGCTCGGCCACCTCCCCAGTTGCCGGTGTAGTTTAGCAGATCAATCCACCAGCGTCGACGTTGTCTTCGCACACTTCGCTTACGCATATACGACGCCGCATCTCAGTCTGGAATGACTTGGGACTACTTGCTTCGTCGCCTCACAAGCCATCCAGAAATCAATCCAAACTGCGCGAGAGCGTCCAGAAGATACACTCGAGAAATTCGTCCGCGGGATACGTAGATGATGTCGACGGCAGCCAGGCTCGCGCTGGAGCCAATCGCCACCCCGGTGACCTCAGGAGTGATTCGATCTCGAGCACCAGCCGCAGCGATAGCCGCGCCAATCACGCTGATAAGGGCTCCAACTGTTCGCACGAGCCAGCGGTCATGTTTCGGTCCAGTTATTGCCTCGAAAGAACGCATATGCACCACGGCCCAGATGCCCCCGACAAGGTTGTAAGCTGAATGCATACGCCAAATATTGTCGGAAGCTCGTAAGATTAGCTGGAGCATATTGTTCTTCCTTTCTCGACGGAACGTTGACTTCCCATCTACTTTCCGACAGTCGGGGTTCGTCATTACATCAATTGTAATTTCTGAGCGCCAAGCTCCGGCCAATCGACCCTATTCTGAAACTTCTGGCAATATTCGCACCGCGCCCTTGTCTGCTGAAGCAGCAAACGCCGCATATGCGCGCAACGCCTGAGTCACATTTCGCTTGCGTGGCTGTGCTGGTTTCCAGCCGATTTGATCTTGCTCGACACGACGTGCCTCGAGCTCCTCATCGGGGATTTGCAGGTTGATGGCTCGATTTGGGATGTCAATCTCGATCATATCGCCGGTTCGAATCAGACCAATCGCGCCGCCCTGTGCCGCTTCTGGAGAGACATGACCGACCGAAAGTCCCGATGTGCCACCGGAGAACCGTCCGTCTGTCAGCAAGGCGCAGGATTTGCCGAGGCCGCGTGATTTCAAATAGCTGGTCGGGTAGAGCATTTCCTGCATGCCCGGGCCGCCCTTCGGTCCTTCGTACCGAATTACCACCACGTCGCCTTCCTTGACCTCGCGGGCCAAAATGCCTCGCACGGCATCGTTCTGGCTCTCGAATACCACAGCTGGCCCGGTGAAGGTGAGGATGCTCTCGTCCACGCCTGCGGTCTTAACGATGCATCCATCCAGCGCGATGTTGCCTTTGAGCACGGCGAGGCCACCATCTTCGGAGAATGGGTGTTGTGCCGAGCGGATCACACCGTTCTCGCGATCGGTATCGAGTTCGTTCCAGCGTGCATCCTGGCTGAACGCCGTTTGCGTGCGCACGCCGCCCGGAGCCGCCTGGTACAGCCGATGCACGGCCTCCGAATCGGTGCGATCAATGGACCAGGAGTCGATGGCATCGCCAATAGACGGCATGTACACGGTCGGCGTATCGCGGTGAATCAAACCAGCTTCGTCCAACTGTCCCAGAATCGCCATGATTCCGCCGGCCCGATGGACATCCTCGACGTGAACATCCGCCTTTGCTGGTGCCACCTTGGACAGGCAGGGCACCTTGCGAGAGAGCGCATCAATATCCTCCATTGTGAAGTCGATTTCGCCCTCGTGTGCTGCCGCAAGGATATGTAGCACTGTGTTGGTGGATCCGCCCATTGCGATATCCAGTGACATCGCGTTTTCGAAAGCCTGTTTGTTGGCGATTGAGCGTGGGAGCACAGATTCGTCATCCTGCTCGTAGTAGCGCTTCGTGATGTCGACAATGATCCGTCCGGTATCGAGGAAGAGCTTCTCTCGATCCACGTGGGTAGCGAGAATTGAACCGTTGCCCGGGAGAGCAAGGCCAAGGGCCTCAGTGAGGCAGTTCATGGAATTTGCCGTGAACATGCCAGAGCACGATCCACAGGTGGGGCAGGCAGCCTGCTCGATCGCGAGGAGGTTGGAATCGGAGAAGGTATCGTCGCCGCCGGCAACCATGGCGTCCACCAAATCGAGCGATTGGGTAACGCCATCCAGGTTCACCTTGCCCGCTTCCATGGGGCCACCGGAAACGAACATTGCCGGTATGTTGAGCCGCATGGCGGCGTTGAACATGCCGGGAGTGATTTTGTCACAATTGGAAATGCAGACCATCGCGTCCGCGCAATGGGCATTGACCATGTACTCAACGCTATCGGCAATGATCTCGCGGGACGGGAGCGAGTAGAGCATGCCGTCGTGTCCCATGGCAATGCCGTCGTCTACGGCGATGGTGTTGAACTCCTTGGCGATGCCACCGGCCTTTTCGATTTCCCGTGCTACGAGTTGCCCGAGATCCTTGAGGTGGACATGCCCCGGCACGAACTGGGTGAACGAGTTCACCACGGCGATGATCGGCTTGCCGAAATCGTCATCCTTCACACCGGTTGCTCGCCATAGTCCGCGTGCCCCGGCCATATTTCGTCCGTGCGTGGTTGTACGAAATCGATACTGTGGCATTTGCTTGTGTCTGCTTTCGTTGTACTTGTGTGTGTAAATGAGACGTTGTGTCGCTCATCTCCGCTGATGCCAACTCAACAAAAGAAATAGTATCGTCAAGCTGACATTTGGGCTACGGGAAATATGCCTGGTGGTGCAAGATATCGCATCTCTGCGGTACAATCTCTCCCGGAGGGGTGCCAGAGTGGACGATTGGAGCGGTCTTGAAAACCGTCGCGGTGTCACAGCCGCCGCGGGTTCGAATCCCGCCCCCTCCGCCATCATCAGCGCACCCGTCTAATCACCCAACTAAGTCCATCTTTACAGACCCGTGCCGAGCCGTTTCCACGGAGTGAACCTGGGGGTAAATCTGTGGCCGACATCAGGCTGTTCCATTTCAGCGATGATCCCTCGATCGAGGTCTTTACTCCTCGTTCGGTTCAGGTACCGGCGCAGCGGCCGCCGGGAATGGAATGGCTCAACGGTCCGCTCGTGTGGGCGATTGAGGAGAGCCATCAGCCGATGTACCTCTTCCCCCGCGATTGCCCCCGTATCCTGATATGGGCTACTCCCGAATCGTCAGGTTCGGACAAGGAAGCCTGGCTGGGAACGAGCGAGACCGTGGCCTACATCGAACGCCATTGCCTGGATGAATTGGATTCGACCACGCTCTATCGATACGAGTTCCCTTCGAATTCCTTTGAAAATCTTCAGGACGCAGGTATGTGGGTGAGCAGGGAAACGGTGACACCGATCCGACGAGATACGATCACCAACTTGAGGGATCAGCTGGTGAATCTCGGCGTTGATCTGCGCGTCGTCGAGAGCCTCGTTCCGTTCCGGGAGCTGTGGGAAACCTCACTTCACGTCAGCGGGATCCGCTTGCGCAACGCCCGCGGCTGGTCCGACTCCTAAGGCCCACAGGAGTAGTATGGTGGCAGTGATGCGCCTCGGAAAGGAGCGTAAACAATGAACTCCTGGGACATGCGATATGCCAACAAGAACTATCTCTTCGGGAAAGAACCGAGCCACTTCCTGACGGAGCGATCATCGTACTTCCAACCGGGTCAGGTCGCGCTCCTGGTTGCCGATGGCGAAGGGCGCAATGGTGTCTACCTCGCGAAGCAGGGGCTGCGTGTGCACTCTGTCGATGGATCGTCGATTGCACTTCGGAAGGCGAAGAAATTGGCATACGAAGCCGGTGTACAGCTGGTGCTGGAGCAGGCGGATGTCACCGACTGGACCTGGTACGAAAACGCCTACGACCACGTCGTTGGCATCATGATCCAGTTCGCCGATCCAGAGATTCGTCCGAAACTGTTCGAGAACATGAAGAACGCGGTCAAGCCCGGCGGTTATCTCTTGCTGCACGGGTATCGTCCGGAGCAGGTCGAACTCGGCACCGGTGGGCCTCCAGATCCGGACCACATGTACACCGAGGAGATGCTTCGGGAGGCGTTCAGCGACTTCGAGATTATCGAGCTTACCGAAGAAGACCGCGAGATCGAGGAGGGGAAGGGTCATCGAGGACAATCGGCGTTGATCAATCTTGTGGCTCGTAAACCTCAAGAGTAAATCAATGTCACGCAAAAGCGGGGCGAGACAACACGTGTCTCGCCCCGCTTATTGTTCTGCTAAACTGCGTGCTTGCTCGGTCCGATTGGTTGTTGTTTGCCGATGATGGATTTGCCACCCATATATGGCCGCAGCACTTCTGGCACCACGATCGTGCCATCTTCCTGCTGGTAGTTCTCCATAATCGCGATCATCACGCGCGGAATCGCAAGGCCCGATCCGTTGAGCGTGTGCAGGAATGCCGGCTTCCCGCTCTCGGTTCGATAACGGATATTCGCACGGCGTGCCTGGAAATCACGGAAGTTCGTGCAGCTACTTACTTCCAGCCACTCTTCGCAACCGGGCGCCCAAACCTCAATGTCATACGTGTGGGCCGCACCAAAACCCATATCGCCCGTGCAAAGATCAAGCAAGCGGTAGGTGAGTCCAAGCTGTTCAGCGATATACGTCGCCTCACCAATCAGTCGTTCCAGTTCGGCGTCGGAATCATCCGGATGCGCGAACTTCACCAGCTCCACCTTCATGAACTGGAATACGCGCTTGATGCCGCGAACATCCCGGCCCGCCGAGACCTTTTCTCGTCGGAAACATGGAGTTCCCGCCGTGACATAGACTGGTAAGACGTCGTTATCCAGAATCTCTTCCCGGTACATGTTCGTGAGTGGCACTTCCGCAGTTGGAATGAGCCACTTGTCTTCCTCGTGATCCTTGAACAGGGTGTCTGCGAACTTCGGCAACTGGGTTGTGCCGACCATGGCGTCACTATTTACCTGGTATGGCGGATGTACTTCCAGGTAACCGTGGCGCTCTGTATGGACATCGAGCATCCAGTCGACCAGCGCTCGCTGCATGCGGGCAATGTCTCCGCGCAGGATATATGATCGTGAACCAGCGATCTTCGCAGCACGCTCGAAATCGATGACATCCAACTCCTCGGCCAGATCCCAGTGTGGCTTTGGGGTGAAATCAAACGTACGTTGCGGAGTCCCCTGAATCGGCCCGGGAACGTTGTCGTTTTCGTCCTTGCCGAGAGGAACTTCAGGATCCGGCAGGTTTGGGATACCAAGCAGCAGGTTGTGCAGCTCTTCATCTACGGCATTCGCCTGGGCATCGAGTTCAGAAATACGGTCGCCAAGTGCCCCCATCTCTTCAATCAGCTTCTGGCGCTCGTCTGGATCCTTCGTTTTGCCTACCTTTTTGGATCCGGCGTTGCGCTCGGCCTTTACCGTTTCCGCTTCGCGGATAAGTGCTCGCCGCTTCTCATCAAGTGCGAGGAGCTGGTCGACATCCACTTCTTCACCGCGGGTCTCGATACGTCTTTTGAACTCTTCGGGGTTCTCCCGGATCATGCGAATATCGTTCATTGATTATGCCTTTCCATATACGATTCCATGCTTCTACAAGCGTGCCGCCAATGGGCAGTCGCTGACAAGGGGTTATGCCCCGCGGGGCTCATCGGCCTGCGGAGTTATTGGCTAACTCTCGTGCCGATCAGTCCGCCGCGGGGCTGGTAGAACTGGAATCCTGAGTGGGGGAACTAAGCTCTATACCGGGAAGGTAGGCGTGCCAATCTGGCTGGCGTCGCAGGTCGAGCCGGCGCTCGATGGTGTAGTACATACCGGGGCGCGGCTCGTAGGGTTCAGACGCCAGCCTCATGCGAGCATCTTGCAGGGTCTTGTTGCCCTTGCGATGATTGCACGCCTTGCAGCTGGCTACGACATTCGTCCACTCATGCCGACCACCGCGACTCCGCGGCACCACATGGTCGACCGTCAGGTCGTGCTGGACGATTCCGCAATATTGACACGTGAAGCGATCACGGATGAATATCTCGCGGCGACTGAGCTTTACGCGTGGTCGGGGCCGACGCACAAATGCCCGCAGTCGTATGACTGAGGGCACCTGAAATGATCGGCTGGTTGTGTGAAGCTGTTGAGGGCGTTGCACAAGCGTATCTGCCTTGCCCCCAAATGTGAGCACAAGTGCACGTCGAACGTCGCACACGTTCAAGGGTTCATAGTTCTGGTTGAGCACCAATACGGCGTTGTTCACCCTGCCGAACCTTTCGGATCAGGATTGCCGCGGATTACCTTCGCACCAGGTACCGAATGCAACCGTTGCGACTTCTCTGCAGGGGATATTAGCAAAGGTTGCCCCCGCTTACCAAGGGTAGCGGGGTAAAACCAATGTTAAGAGCGTAATTAAACGCCGACAGGAACGTCTACCAGGTAGGGTTTGAGATACTGGCCGGTGTAGGAATCCTCGATCTCGATGACGTCTTCAGGCGTCCCCTCGGCGATTACCAGGCCACCACCGGATCCTCCCTCGGGGCCAAGATCAATGATCCAGTCCGAGCTTTTGATGATGTCGAGGTTGTGCTCGATCACGAGCACGGTGTTCCCTCCGTTGGTGAGTCGCTGCAGCACTGCCAGCAATCGTTCGATGTCCGCAAAGTGAAGGCCGGTTGTCGGCTCATCAAGGATATACATCGTTTTACCGGTAGATCGTCGTGCCAGTTCGCTACTGAGTTTCACTCGCTGCGCCTCACCACCGGAGAGTTGCGTAGCCGGTTGCCCGAGCTTGATGTACCCAAGTCCGACATCGAAGAGGGTTTGCAGCTTGTTCTTGATGCTCGGCACGTTCTCGAAGAATGTGAGGGCTTCTTCAACATTCATGTCCAGCACGTCTGCGATGGATTTGCCCTTGTAGAGAATCTCCAGGGCTTCCCGGTTGTAGCGGGCTCCCTTGCAGACTTCACATGGAACAAACACGTCCGGCAGGAAGTTCATCTCGATCTGGATGATGCCTTCGCCCTTACACGCCTCACAACGGCCACCCTTCACGTTAAAGCTGAACCGTCCCGGCTTGTATCCGCGCGTCTTGGCCTCCGGCATGGAGGCAAAGAGTTCACGGATAGTTGTGAAAACACCGGTATACGTCGCCGGATTCGAGCGCGGCGTTCGCCCGATGGGGCTTTGGTCGATTTCGATAACCTTGTCCAGGTGTTCAACGCCTTCAAGCGCATCGTGCGAACCCGGGCGCTGGCGGGCGCGGTGCAGGTCCATCGCCAGCCGCTTGTGCAGCGTATCCGTAATGAGCGAGCTCTTTCCGGAGCCGGAAACACCGGTCACGCACATAAATGTACCCAGAGGGAACTCGACGTCGATATTCTGCAGGTTATTCGCTCGGGCGCCGATAAGCTTGAGCTTCTTGCCGTTGCCTTCCCGACGCTTTTTCGGCACCTTGATGGTTTTGCGCCCGCTCAGGTAATCGCCGGTTATCGATTCTGTGTTGGCCTTGATGGCCTCCAGCGGGCCATCGGCCACGAGATGGCCGCCATGCTCGCCAGCGCCAGGCCCGATATCGATGATCCAGTCGGCGGCGCGCATGGTGTCCTCATCGTGCTCGACGACGATCAGTGTGTTGCCGATATCGCGCAGCCTTTGCAGCGTTTTGATCAGCCGGGCATTGTCCCGCTGATGGAGGCCGATGCTCGGTTCATCGAGGATATAGAGCACACCCATAAGACTGGAGCCGATTTGCGTCGCCAGCCGGATTCGCTGTGCCTCGCCTCCAGAAAGCGTGTTGGCGCTGCGCTCCATCGTGAGGTAATCGAGTCCAACATCCACCAGGAACCCGAGCCGTTCGCAAATCTCTTTGAGAATTTGGCGCGCAATCAGGTATTCACGTGTGCTAAGTGGTGCAGCCGGGTTGTCTGCCGGATCGAGGTTGAGCGAATTGAACCAGGCGCTGGCCTCGTGAACCGGCATGCGGGTGACGTCGATCACGCTCTTGTCAGCTACCGTGACCGAGAGGATCTCCGGCCGCAGCCGCTGCCCATGGCACGTTGGGCACGGTCGTGTGGCCATAAAGTGCTCGATCTGCTCTCGCATGAACTCGGATTCGGTTTGCCGGTGCCGGCGTTGCAGGTTCGGGATAACGCCTTCGAAGGCGACGTTGTATTTACGTCGCCGACCAGAACGCGGCGAATACTCAACCTGGATCTTCTCGTCGCCGGTACCGTTCAGCAGGAGATCGACATGCGCCGGATCCATTTCCATCACCGGCACATCCAGCGAGAAGTCGTAGGCCTTGGCGACGCCCTTCAGGAGGGCGCCATACCACTTGCTGTTTTCGAGCCCACTTCGAACCCACGGCACAATTGCGCCCTGCGCGATGCTGAGGGCCCGATTCGGGATAACGAGATCGGGCTCGAATTCCATCGTCGTACCAAGGCCCATGCAGGTATCGCATGCACCATGCGGGCTGTTAAAGCTGAAGTTTCGAGGTTCGAGCTCTGCGAAGCTGAAACCGCAGACCGGGCAGGAGAACTGCTCGGAAAAGGTGATTTCATCGCCATCGACGATTTGTGCGATCGCGATTCCTTCGCTCATGCGCAGTGCGACTTCGAGTGAATCGATAAGCCGCACCTTGTCCGGATGTTGTTCGTCCTCACCAAGTTCCTCTGGATGGCGAATGACCATTCGGTCGACCACGACCTCAATCGTATGCTTCTTCGTTTTGGCGAGCCGAATGTCTTCGTCTGTCGTGCGGATCTCGCCATCCACGCGGACACGTGCAAATCCCTGGCGGCGGATTTCCTCCAGAGTTGCCAGGTGTTCGCCCTTGCGATCGCGAATTACGGGACCGAGCAGCATCAGGCGGGTGCCATCTTCCTGCTGGAGAAGGATATCCGCCATCTGTTGAGGGGTTTGCCGCTCGATCGGGGTACCATCGTTTGGGCAGTGCGGATGGCCAATGCGCGCCCAGAGAAGGCGCATGTAGTCGTAGACCTCGGTGACTGTTCCGACGGTTGAGCGAGGGTTACGACTGGTGCCTTTTTGGTCGATAGAGATGGCAGGGGAGAGGCCCTCGATGTGGTCAAGATCAGGCTTCTCCATCTGCCCCAGGAACTGGCGCGCATAGGCGCTGAGCGATTCCACATAGCGGCGCTGACCCTCGGCGAAAATCGTGTCGAAGGCGAGCGAGGATTTTCCCGAGCCGGACAGGCCTGTGAAAACCACCAGGCTATCGCGGGGGATATCGACATTGATGTTTTTGAGATTGTGCTCGCGGGCACCCTGGATGCTGATGTGATCGAATTGGGGCATGCTGTCCTCGGGATCAGAGAGAAAACACAATGCGAACATTTATTCGCATCTGATAGTGTAGCACGCACGGTGAGTGCCATGATAGTGGGGAAATGTTGTCATTTTGTGTGGACAGCGTGTGACCGCCTTGCCAATGATTACGTCATAGCTTTGGTTCATTCACCAAACCGTTGTCGTTTTGTTATTTTGCAAACCAGGTGTTGCATTTCTCTTGAGGGGGGGGGTATGGTAGGGGCACTCATACAGGTCTGTAGAGACGAATCATAGCGAGAAGGGTATTGGGCTGATCACCCTAATACGACCGTGCAGTCAAGGTACATGTCGAAAGGATAACCTCATGTATACAGTACTCAAGACTAACGCTCGCGGCATTCTGTCGATACTTGCGTTGTTCAGTGTTATGGGCCTGACTCCGGTCATGGCTAATGCAGGTTCTTCATGGTTAGGCGACGACTTCTCTAACAAGTCTGGGACTTACTGGACAGTCTGCGATAGGACACCCGGTAATGGCACCGCATATGGTATAGCCAGGCGTATTTCTGGAGGCAATCTCCGCCTCGATTCTCCTGGAAATCCGAACTGTTCCAACTTGACGTTGAGCTTCTATCAGCATCAGGTGTGTAGAGACCTTCCCTGGACGCCTGATCCATGTGGAGATTGGGCGAACTGACGCCGCACCGTAAGTCTGCATGAATGGAGAGCGGCAAAGGTATCGCAAATGCCGCTCTCCCTGGGAGCTGGCGATGACTGCTGTTTGGACAATCGCTCGTGCGTTGGCATTCGGCCACGGTGCCACATTTCTATGGAGAAGAGTGGCGGTAGGCGTCTCCACAACTGTGGCAGTAATCGCACTCACCTTCGGATTCGCTGTTATCAACTCAATTGAGCGGAGCGAAGAAAGATCTCAGTCTCGAGCAATTGCCATACTTATCGAAGATCATTCACGTGTTCCAGAGGGAGTCGACGGAGTATGGTTTCTGAGTGGATTGGACAGATACGCAGACACTCAGTTTCTCGTCAATTGGGTTGAACCTGCAGGGACAACCACGACTGTGCTTCCGCCAGGTATGGATTCCATGCCTGATCCCGGTGTGGCTGTTGTTTCACCTGCACTGGCGACGCTGATTGAACAGGATACCTCTCTATCGGACAGGTATCCTTCGTACCACACCCTCGATTGGAATGGCGTGGCCAATGCCGACGAACTCATCGCCTGGGTACGTCCGGCGGACCGGGACCTGTTTCTGTCTAACCAGAACGTGGTATTCGTGGAAGCGTTTAACGCGGATATCAATGAACCGGTTCCGTGGGGCTCTACACTCGATACTCCAGTACCTCGCAGTCAAGTGATGATGTTCATGGTATTGGTGATCGTAGTACCAATCACTGTATTGCTATTCGCTGGTATCAGTGCTCACGATGGCCAGAGGGAGCGTAGGCTGTCGTTGCTTCGCCAGATTGGTGTGGGTGACCGGTGGCTGTTCCAGCTCAGTATTCTCGAAACGCTGATGGTGTTGATACCGATTGCGCTCGTGGTCACACCACTCACATCACTGTATCTGGGTACATTGGATCGTACTCCGTTCATCGGTCGACAGGTGGTGCAGGGCGATTTGAGCCTTTCTGTGGTGCAGTGCCTGGCAGTCGTTGGTTCCGCTGTTGGTATGGTGATCCTGGTTAGCTTCATCCGGGTGTTTGTTGTCAGTCGCATCCGAAGAATCGGTCACATCCTGCCGAAGCTACATAAGCTCTTCGTCGTTGCGGCATTGCTCGTGGCTGCATACGTCTCGATCATTCTGGCACCGCAGAATATGCGTAACGGTCGAGCCATTGCCCTGTTCATGGCGAATCTCATGATTGTTCTGGCTGTGGTTCCGCTGCTGCTGAGACCGCTATTGGCTGCAATCGGCGACTCTTTGGCGCGAAGTGGGCGCACAATGGTGCAACTTGGAGGAGCACGGCTGGGCTATTTGTCCCGGTTTGGCGTGGGTCCCACGGTGGGCATATCGTTAGCAATTGTGGTGCTCCTGCAGCTACTGGGTTTGGTCACCATGTTCAAGGGCTATGCGGTGTTTGTTGATAACTCAATATCCCCCAGTTCTGCAGAGGTGCGAGCAGCAATTCCCCTTGACACGCTGGAAACAGAGATTAAGTCGAGTTTCCCAGAAGCATTGGTGTTCCCTGTTTACTACGGAGGTGCCGGTAGCGGAGAGGTGACAGATGCCGTTTTCGGTATCGCATGCAGTGATGTAGCTGGTTTCCTTGATTCGGACCAGTCTCTTTGTGAATCGGATGTCGAAGGTCGCTCCGATTCTCTATGGCCGACGTTCTACATGCAATCAGCCTATTTTGACCCATCATATCCGGACGATGGAGTTCCACCCGATTCACTAATGGTAGTGAGCAACGAGTCGATGCACATGGTGGACCGAAACGTCCGGGCAGCGCTGCCGCCAGCGGAATTCCCAGGGATAAGTATTTCGACGCCGGAGTCGTATCGGATAAGCGAGCCCGAGCATACGCCCTGGATAGAGCAAGGAGCAATTGCAGCGGTCGCGATCCTGGGGCTTGCTGTGTTGTTGACGGCGATCGATCAATCGATGAATGGCCAGCAGTACGCCAAACGATTGATCGCAATTGGCGCATCACTATCGACGGTGCGCCTAACCCATCTGGTTTTGTTCATTGTTCCTGGGGTAGTAGCGATAGCTCTGGGGTTATTTCTCGGCCTCGTAGAACTGTTGATTTTCCGCAGGTTGGTGACGTTCTCTCTTGCCGCTGTACCTATCGTACCGGTCATAGTCGTAAGTTTAGTTAGCGTCGTTCTGGCTGGTTTGCTTGTAGCAGCCCTAAACACGCGTGTGGCGCTGGCGGATTGGAGGTCAGAGTGATCACAGTAGAGGATCTTTGCGTCGATGTTCCTGGTCGTCGTTTGCTCGAAAATCTAGATGTTCGCGTTCGCGAAGGCGAGTCTTTGGCAATTATGGGAGCATCTGGCAGTGGCAAGTCTACGCTGCTCCAAACTCTTGCCGGTATTAGGCTGCCGACAAGTGGTGAGATAGTTATAGGTGGAGCTCGGGTAAATCAACTGTCCGGAAGCAAGAGAGCGAAGTTCCGACTGGAGAATATTGGCCTTGTGTTTCAGTTTGGCGATCTCCTCCCGGAACTCAGAGTGCTTGGTAACGTTTCACTTCCATTGCAACTAAGAGGCACCAAGAGGACTCTGGCCGAGGAGGCCGCACGTGATGCACTGCAAAGTGTTGGCCTTGGGGACTTTTCTGATCGGGGGATAGAACTCTTATCTGGAGGGGAGATTCAGCGCGTTGCAATCGCGAGAGCGTTGGTGGCCAATCCAAAACTGATGCTTGCGGATGAACCGACCGGGGCGCTCGATGAGGAAACCTCCGAGCTCGTTGCCGATCAACTCATCGCACAGGCGAAATCGCAAGGGGCAGCGTTGATTGTAGCGACGCACGATCCGTTGGTAGCGAATCGATTAGACAGGATCGTGAATCTCCGCCAGTACCAGCCCAAAGCCGATCTGAAGCATGAGGCAGGGAAATAGGCATTCCGCCATAGGTTCCTGAAACCCTTGACCGCGAGGAGCCTTCATACGCCCTGAAGTGAGTCTGGCACCGGCAGCTGATTCGGCGCGTAGATCTCCCAGATCGTCACACCACCCAGCTGAACGGTGTGTATCGGTTCGACGTTGGCAAAGAACTCGTAGTCATCCACCATGTCGCGCTGGGTATGTTGGATGTTGAATACGTAGTAGTCAGTTTCATTCCAGTCCTGTTCGGTGGAGAAACCGACGTTGTTGAACTGAATTTGATCAGTTTGCACAGCGTCCTCAATCATGAAGTATTTCAGTACTTGCGGAATGGTTTCCTGCGGCCTGGAGTACGTTTGTACGATCACGGGCCTTCCGAGTCGTTCCGTTTCGCTTTCCAGGAATGCAACCACATCGGATCCACCTTCTCCCCAACCGATCTGGATCGCGTGCTCGGGGCGCTCGAATTGCCGCATGATCTCGTTGTAATAGTTCATCGTGTATGGCCCGGCGTTGGAGAGCGGTATCAGACTCAGGAGCGCAACCGCAGTGAGGCCAATGGCGGGGACAATGCGATCGAATTTGTGGAGCGTTGTGCGAATCCAGCGGAAAGAGGCCTCGAATCCGAATGCCGCAATCAACGAGATTACCGGATACACCGGCAGTACATAGCGGTCGAACTTCTTGGCACCGAAGCTCATCACCACCAGATATATGGCTCCCATGATCAGCACCGGAATGAACGGCTTGATTCTGGCTCGAACCGCTTTGGACTTGAGAAATACCAGGCAGAGAATAATTCCGAGCCATACCACCGGCGTGGTGCGCCAAAGAATCGTGACAGGGTAGTAGAGCCATCCCGGATCACCGAACGCAATCGTTCCGTTGAAGAAGAGTGGATGCTCGTGACCACCGCCGGCTGCTCCCACAGTCCACTCGATAATTGCTCTGGCCGTATCCACCGGATCGACCCACAGCACCGGCCACGCCAGGATGTATGTCGCCGCGAACCCGATCGCCCAGGGGATCGCAGCTCGCAGGGTGAGTCGGAAACCTTGCTGCTTCCACAGCATAATGAAAGCGATGAGCAACGGAACACCGATGGCTAACCCGGTGGTGCGCGTAAGAGCTGCGATCGCGGCGAGTGTCCCTGCCAGTAACCAGCGATGTCGGCTGGAAGGATCTTTCATCGCCCATGCAATCGCCAGCGAGGCCGCGAACAGCGATATCGTCAAAAAACTATCCAAATGCAATAGCGGCCCGAATCCCGCCACAAATGGGTCCAGGGCGATCAGCACTCCCGCAGTTGCTGCCAGCAATCGACTCCCCAGTGCAAGTACCAGGCTGACCGAAACGGCGAACAGAATCGTTTCCAGGCCGAGCTTCACCAAACGAGTGTCCTGCAGCATTTCGAGGGTATCGATACCGACCGGAGTGAGCCGTTCATCGATAAAGAACGGCGCGAACATATTTTCTGTGTAGTGGTCGAAGTATTCCGGAGCGTTTAGCCAGTACGCTACCGCGCCAGCCCACATCACAGGCACGCCCGGGTGGACCATCTGGTACGTATCTTCCGGCTCCCATTGCGAGATCGCACGAGCGAAGTTGGCGGATCGCCCGAGCCAGAACGGTTCGTCGTTGGTGACGAGCGATTCGGAGTTGTGCATCCGCACGCCAGCGTACAACGCGCTCACCATAAGAACGATGAGCAAGAAGGAGATCCGACGAGTGGCTATCGGCCTGTTCTCCTCGGTCACGTTGCCTCCGTACATTGACCCGTTTCAACAAATTCTGACCATACCATAACGGGCGGCCCGCTTGACGAATTTTGCTATACTTTCAGTAATCCTGCGAGCGGGAGGAGTAGGTGTGGCCACCTGCCAGAAAGCGACGACCACAGGCTGAGAGTTGTCGCGAGGATCGCCACATTGAACGTCGCCCGGGAGGAGCATCGGTGAGGCGCGCAGTAGCCGATGACGGGTTCGCCCGATATCGCGATCCAAGAGCGATGGATCCGTCCATCGAAGCGAGGTGGTACCGCGGGTGTTCCCCGTCCTGGCAGAAGTCAGGGCGGTTTTTCTGTGTCTGCGCCGCGAGGCGGCGCAGACACAGAATCTCCCGGCGAAGCCGGTCCAAAATCTTCGCGGGAGTGAATTCAACGCTCATTGTTGTGAATCAAGAAATAGTAGAAAGTAATGCTGATCCTGGTAGCGTCACCCCTCGTGGTCGACCCAAATAACATCGAAAATCGCGCCGATGCGTATAGTTAATAGGAGAACACTCGTGACACTAGCGAACTCCCGTCCAGCAGAACTCGCCAAAGCCTATAACCCCAAGGAAGTGGAATCCGGGCTTTACGACTGGTGGGATGAACAGGGATTCTTCCAGCCAAACGACAAGGACCTCACCGAAGGCCGCAATCCGTTTGTCATCATCATGCCGCCACCGAACGTCACCGGTGTTCTCCACGTCGGTCACGTCATGTTTGTCGCGCTGGAAGACATCATGATCCGCTGGCACCGCATGAAGGGCGATCCCACTCTGTGGGTGCCAGGAGCAGACCACGCTGGTATCGCCGGTCAGTGGGTGGTGGAGAAGGAACTCGCAGAAGAAGGGCTGACCCGCCACGACCTGGGGCGCGAGAAATTCCTTGAGCGCATGTGGGAGTACATGGACCATGTTCGTCCGCAAATTCGCCAGCAAATGAAGCTGCTCGGCGCGAGTGCCGACTGGACCCGTTTTGCGTTCACCATGGACGCCGGGCCGGCGCGGGCTGTTCGCCGTGCGTTCAAGCATCTGTATGACAAGGGCCTCATCTATCGCGGAGAGAGGCTGATTAGTTGGTGTCCACGTTGTAACACCGCAATCAGTGATCTCGAAATAAACCACGTGGATACACAGACAAACCTGTGGCACCTCGCATATCCGGTTGAGGGATCAGACGAGCAGCTGGTTGTGGCGACTACTCGCCCCGAAACCATGCTTGGTGATACCGCGGTCGCCGTGAATCCAGCGGATCGACGCTACGGCCACCTGGTGGGACAGCAGGTACGCCTGCCGATTGTCGATCGGCTGGTGCCGATCATCCCGGACGAACATGTTGACATGGAGTTCGGTACCGGCGCGGTAAAGGTAACGCCAGCACACGATCCCAACGACTTCGAAATCGGCAAGCGACACGATCTTCCGTTCCTGACAATGATGAACAAGGACGCCACGATCAACGCCGAGGGTAAAGACCTTGAGGGCCTGACGGTCGAGGACGGGCGGAAGGAAGTTGTTCGCCGCTTCGAGGATGCCGGCCTGCTTGTGAAAATCGAGCCGCACACGCACAGTGTCGGTCACTGCGATCGCTGCAACACCGTGATTCAACCAATGGTGAGCGAGCAGTGGTTCGTGAAAATGGCCGATCTCGCCAAACCAGCCTATGAGGCCGCCCAGGATGGACGAATCACCTTCGTGCCCGAGCGCTTCAAAGGGGTGTACGACAATTGGCTGGAGAACATCCATGACTGGACGATTTCCCGCCAGCTTTGGTGGGGGCATCGAATCCCGATCTGGACCTGTTCGGACTGCGACCACCAATTCGCCAGCGAAGAGGAAGCGATCACACAGTGCGAGAAGTGTGGCAGCGGGAATATCGAGCAGGATCCGGACGTGCTCGATACCTGGTTTAGCTCTGGCCTCTGGCCCATGAGCACACTCGGCTGGCCGGATGATACCGAGGATATGAAGCGTTTCTATCCGAGTTCAGTCATGGAAACCGGGTACGATATCCTCTTCATCTGGGTTGCGCGCATGGTCTTCATGGGTATGGAGATGACAGGCGAAGTGCCATTCCACACGGTGTACCTGCACGGGACCGTGCGCGACGAACAAGGCGCCAAGATGTCCAAGACCAAGGGCAATGTGATCGATCCGATCCAGGTGTCGGACGAGTACGGTGCCGATGCGCTCCGCTACACGTTGGTGACCCAAGCCAGCCCCGGTAACGACAGCCGCCTCAGCATCCAGAAAGTCGAGGCGAGCCGTAACTTCGGCAACAAACTCTGGAATGCTACCCGGTTTGCGTTGCGAACCATTGGCGAGCATGACATCGCCATGGACGAGGAGGGGCCCGCCCGCCCGACCGGTAACCTGGAGTTGGCGGACCGCTGGATTATTAGTCGGCTCGATTCGGTCACCGAATCAGCCACAAACCTGATGGACCGTTATCTCTTTGGAGAGGCGGGCCGCCAGATCAACGAATTCACCTGGAATGAACTCTGCGACTGGTACATCGAGGCGAGTAAGGTTCGCAAGAACGAAGGCGAAAGTGCAGTCACTGCGCAAGTGCTGGCGTACACGCTCGAGCGTAGTCTCCGCTTGCTTCATCCGTTCATGCCGTTCATCACCGAATCGCTTTGGCAGCAGGTGCCGCATGTGGGTGAGAGCATCATGGTGGCCCCGTGGCCAGAACCCGGCCAGAAGGACGACGAGGCAGAGAGCGCGTTCGAATCGCTGAAGGATCTGGTTCACGCCATCCGCAACACGCGCGTGGAAGCCGGAGTCGAGCCTGCCCGATGGATCGCTGCGGACGTCTACCCCGGCAAGTATCAGGATGCGTTCGAATCCGCCCGCCGGGAGCTCGGTTTCCTGGCCCGCGTTGCTGATGATCAACTACGCATTCATGCCGGATCGGCCGAGAATACGCCCAACACGCTCAGTGCCCGCACGGCTGAGGCGATTGCCCTTCTGCCACTGGCGGACATGGTAGATCTCGACGCAGAGAAGGCCCGGCTCGAAAAGGAACTTGCTGAAGCGGAGGAGGAGAAGGGGCGCGCCGAGAAGCAACTCGCGAACAAGGGCTTCGTCGACAACGCGCCAGAGCACGTGGTGCAGGTGCAGCGCGATCGACTTGTTCGCGCACAGGACCAAATAACTTCAATCAAGGATCGTATTGCAGCTCTCAATGGATAGAAACTGGCTAACACGACACCCCGCCGAGGTGGCGTTCGATATCATCGGATGCCATCTCACTGTGCGGCGAAACGGGATTATGACCACGGGCAAGATTGTGGAGGCGGAAGCCTACGCTGGCCCGCGCGACGAGGCATCGCACAGTGCCAAGCTCACGGTAGCTAAGGACGTAATGGCCCGGGTTCCCGGCACTATTTACGTCTACCGTTCCTATGGAATTCATCATTGTATGAACATCGTGGCGCACGAAGAGGGCGAGGCCGGCGGTGTGCTCATCCGCGCTATTGAACCGGTTGTCGGCATCGAAACGATGCGGGCACGGCGTGGCGGTGTGCCCGATCGACAGATCGGTCGCGGACCGGGTAACGTCGGCGAAGCGATGGAGGTACTGCTCACGGACGTTGGTGACGATCTGTTCACCGGCGAAGTGTTCGAACTCGAACCGGGAGAGCCGCCAGCCGAGGTCTGGGGCAGTCCTCGTATCGGTATTTCCAGGGCCGTTAATAACCCCTGGCGGTTCTTCGACCCGACGTCGAGAGCAGTCTCCGTCCATAGTCGTGGTGATCCTGCCAGCTACGAAACCATCCGCGAATTCATCGAGTCGTTGAAGAACCCGCTAGAATAGATGTTGGACATTCTTGTTTTCATCCGGATATCCAATGCTCATTCAGTTACTCACAGACGAAACAATCGGAAAAATCGCCGCCGGAGAGGTCGTGGAGCGACCAGTCTCTGTCGTCAAGGAACTCATCGAGAACGCTATTGATGCCGGGGCCACCCGTATCGATGTTGATATCGAGGAGGGCGGCAACAAGCTCATTCGTGTCACCGATAATGGTAAAGGCATGAATCGCGACGAGCTGCCGCTGGCGATTGCGCGCCATGCAACCAGCAAACTCACATCCTTTGAAGATCTTGAAAAGCTCCACACCCTCGGATTTCGGGGCGAGGCGTTGCCGAGCATCGGCTCCGTGTCCGGCCTCTCCATCCGATCCGGTAGTGCCGATGGTGGAGGCTCCATCGATATCGATTTCGGAAACGTGGATGCCGCTCGCGTAGAGGCTGCTCCGCGTGGAACCACGGTGACGGTGCGTGACCTCTTCGGGAACGTTCCCGCTCGCCGCAAGTTCCTACGCAAGCCCGGCACTGAAGCAACGTACGTCAATCGCCTCATTGCTGCATACGCGACACACCGCAGCGATATTCAATGGACGCTCACCAGCGAGGGGCGTCGGGCGATCAAAACCGACGGGCGAGGGGACGATGAGTCCGCTGCAATCGGTGTGTTCGGCCCTGAGCTGGCCGGTAATGTGCTTGTTCTCGGTGATGTGAGTGAGGATATGCGTGTGCCTGGTGTTGAGGTTACTGGCTGGATCAGTTCCCCCAACGTCCACCGTTCGCATCGACAAAACCTGCATTTCTTCGTGAACGGCCGGCTCATTCAGCATCGAGCACTGATTTACGCGCTCATGGATGCCTATCACAGCCTGCTTATGGTTGGGCGACACCCGATCGGCATGGTGCGGATTAACGTTGATCCGGCCGCGGTAGACGTGAATGTTCATCCCACCAAGGCAGAAGTGAAATTTGCGGATGAACGTGCCGTGGCCCGTGCGGTCCAGCGTGCTGCCCATGCCGCTCTCATGCAGCAACGGAACGATGTGCTGCCAGAGGTATCGTTCGAGCCAGTGCCACGTGCGAAGCTGGAACCACACCAGATCACGTTCAGTTCTGGAGCAGATCCTATTCCGCTGGAAGACGATCAGCGACTCGATTCCCGGGAGCAGCATGCTCAACAGTCGGCCGAGGATGTGGTGCCCGCACAGGACAGCGCGCCGAATCCGTCCGGGATTCCGGTGCTGCGCGTGCTGGGCCAGGTCGGTGCTACCTACATCATCGCCGAGGGACCAGAGGGCATGTTCATGATTGATCAACATGCCGCCCACGAGCGCATCATGTACGAGAAGATTCTCGCCCAGATGCAGGCCAACGCTGTGGACCAGCAGCCGATGCTGGATCCACTGGTCATCGAACTGCCACCCGATGAGCTGGCGATCTTCGAAAAATCGGTCGATGAAATGAACCAGATCGGATTCGATGTCGAGCGATTTGGCGAAAGCTCCATCATCGTTCGTGCCATACCTGCATTGATCAAGGGCGTCGATATCTCGAAGCGCATCCATGATATCTTGCGAGAGCTTGTGGATGGTGGAGTTGGCGATAGCTGGATGGATTCTGTTGCGATCAGCGCCAGCTGCCACACCAGCATTCGCGCCGGGCAGGCCCTGAGTCTGCCGGAAATGCGTGAACTGGTTGCGCAACTGGAGCGCTGCAACCACCCCCGTGCGTGTGGACATGGTCGACCCACCATGCTGCATATGAGCCAGAACGAACTGGAGCGCCAGTTCAATCGACGGTAGTGCCTAGTATTTGCCGCGGATGCTGTTCCATTTCACCCGCAGCACATCGACGACGTTGTGGATCGTATCGATTACCGGATTCACCTTGCTATGGTCGCCATAGTGCCAGGTAATCGGAATCACCGCGATCTTGTGCCCGTGCTTGCGGGCGATGTACAGGAGTTCAACGTCAAAAGCCGTTACACGCGGAGTTCGCACCTCATCGGCGTTTTCATAGAGTCGCTGGCGCGGCAGAATGTCATCCAGCGCGGCTCGACTGAAGAGCTTGAATCCGCATTGGGTATCGTCGATTCCTCGCAGGAGCAGAAGTTGCACGAGCGCGTTGAAGACGCGACCCATAAAATGGCGGTACCACGGCTCTTTGACGCGATTCGACCCATCACCCTCACGTGATGCTATCGCCACACCTGCGCCCTCCTGGAGGGCTTCCTCGCATCGATTCCACGTCTCCAGGGGAGTCGCCAGGTCTGCATCCATGAAGCCAACAACACTACCGCGCGCACGCTTCATTCCCGTAAGCACAGTGGCGGCCTTGCCGCGGTGGGTCTCTGCAAGTGCGTGAACGCCGGAATGGCTGGACGCAAAGTCGCGAATTACCTGAATGGTATTGTCGGAGCTGCCATCGTCGACGAAGAGAATCTCGGCATTCCGATGCTGGAAGAATTCCCACACCTCATCCAACGTGCGTTGTATGCGGTGAGATTCGTTAAACACGGGGATCACGACGCTAATGTCCGGCGATGTGGAACTCTGCGAACTCACCGTGTACTTACTCCTCCAGGTTGCATCAAGTCGAAAGTCTAGCACGGGCCAGGGAATTATTTGGCGGGTACACTAAGGCAAACGATGGTCCGAAGAGAAAGGGGCAGAATGATCACCGCGTATTTGTATAACTCATGTACATCGTGTCGAAAGGCGAAAGATGTGCTCGACGCAACGGGTGCCAACTACGAAGTGCGAGAGTACTTCAAGCAACCAGTCACCCGGGAGGAGCTCGATAATTTGTTGAGCTCAACCGGACTCACGGTTTCAGACATCCTCTCCACCCGAAGCAATCCGTACAAGCAAGGAAATTTGGCCGAGAAAAATCTCAATGACGATGAGATTTTGGATATGATGACCGAGGAGCCACGCTTGATCAAGCGACCTATCCTGGTTTCCGGTGACAGTGCAGTAGTGGGCTTCAATGAAAGCAAGATTCAGGATCTGATAGCAAGGGATACCGCCTCATGACCCTGGATTTTGGAACACACGCATCCGCAGCCGGTGGCGTTCATAAGGCCATACAACGCACAGTAGATGTCGGTGCCACAAGTAGTCAGATTTTCAGCAAGAACGAGCGGCAATGGATCGCAAAGCCACTGGATCCGGCAGTAGTCGAGAGCTTCCATGAGGAGCGGGAGAAGCATGGCATCGAACAGATGGTCATCCACGATAGCTACCTCATTAATCTGGCATCACCAAAAGAAGACCTGATCGCGAAATCAATGGCCGCATTCGAAGATGAGTTGGTGCGCGCCGATCAACTGAAGATTCGTTACCTCGTGACCCATCCGGGCGCGCATACTGGCAGCGGCATTGAAGAAGGAATCCGTAAGTTCGCCGAATCGCTCAATCGCGTTTTTGATGATCTTCCTGATAACGATGTCATCGTCTGCCTGGAGACAACCGCCGGACAAGGAACGACTCTCGGCCGCACGTTTGAAGAGATCGCTGAAATCATCGATAAAACCGAAGCGAAGTCTCGGGTGGGTGTTTGCCTGGATACATGTCACATCTTCGCTGCCGGGTACGACATCCGCACCGAGGAATCGACGACCGCAGTCTTCGATGAGTTCGATCGTGTGATCGGTCTCGACAAGTTGCAGGTGCTGCATCTGAACGACAGCAAACAGCCGTTCGCCAGCAACAAGGATCGCCACGAACACATCGGCAAGGGCGAGATTGGGTTGCCGGCGTTCTCGGCGATCGTCAACGATCCGCGCCTGGTCGGATTGCCCGGGATCCTCGAAACAGAGAAAGACGCCACAGGCGACTACGACCGCATGAACCTGGAGGTTCTACGGTCTCTTGTTCGCGCCTAAAGAAACGTTTTACAGTGACAAAAAGGCGCGACTGGCATTTCGCCAGTCGCGCCTTTTGATTTCTCACGTTTTGAACCTGGTTCAGTCCTTCAGGTTTTCCATGACGTTGCGGTTCGGATCGAACCGGTTGATAGCATTGGTCTGCTGGTGCTCCGGCCCAACACCGGCGTCCCACCAGGTTTCTGCCTGGGCACCGAATGCCGCAAGCTCGGTCTTTGTGTACACGAGGCCGTCGCGGTTAAAGGTGGCCAGCTCATATTCCTGGCTCATGGTGATTGCGTCCACCGGGCAGACCTGCGCGCAGAGACCACAGAAGAGGCAGCGGCCAGACTTGAGGATGAACTCACCGAGTTCGCGGTCGCCTTCTTCCGAAGGAACCACGTGCATCTCAAGGCAAGAGGTTGGGCAGATGCGGGCGCAAAGACCGCAGGCTACGCATAGTGCCTCTCCCGTTTCCGGATCAGCTCGCAGGGCAGGGAGGCCGCGGAAGCGGCTCTGCATTGCACGTCGTTCTTCCGGGTATTCCTGCGTGAGCTTCGGCTGGAATAGTCGTCTCAGTGTGACCTGGAAGCCCTTGACTTCATCTAGCATGAATGAGTAACCCTTTCGGTTCTAGACCGTCACGATCTGTGGACGGGATGGATCGTCAGAGAACAGTACCGATTCACCGCTGTCGCTCAGCGATGAGTTTGGTGTTACAACACCGCCTCGTTCGAGACGGGCGTATGTGACACCGCCGTAACCAGGAACGACCTTGCTGATATCGCTCATGATCCGGCTGGCGTGTACGGCTGGCAGATCGTAACCCATTCGCTCAGCGACCTCGGAGATTATCTCGATGCCATTTCGAGCTTCGCCCATGGGCGGAACAGCCATGCGTACGCGCTGGACTGTTCGGTCGAAGTTGGTGAACGTACCGTCCTTCTCAAGATTCGTCGCCATGGGAAGCACAATGTGCGCGATCGCCGTCAGCGGGGAGTCGTAGTAATCGGTGACAATCAGCAGCTCAAGCTTCTGTAGTGCTTCGAAGAGGCGAGTGTCAGAAATCTTGTGTCGTGTGCCGTGTCCGCCTTCAACCCACATCGCCTTGATCTTGCCGGACTCAATGGCCTCGACGAGATTATCGAAATCAACGCCAGGCCCGGACGGGATGCTCGTGCCCCACAGGCTTTCGAGCTTGCCGCGAGTGGCATCGTCGGTTACTGGTGCTCCGCCAGGCAGCAGATCGGCCACGAATCCCATATCCGTGACGCCCTGGTAGTTTGCCGGACCACGCAGAGCCGCAACACCGCCACCAGCGCGACCGATATTGCCGGTCATGATGGAGATATTGGTGCAGGCCGCGGCGATGGCTTCAGCATCGTCGTAATCGCCGACGCTGTCGTAATCGTTGCGGCGCTCGAGCAGGTGATCCACTGGCTGATCGTGAGCGACGGTGTGGAACACTGCGCCCGGTGCATATCCGCCTTCCGGTTCTTCTGCTGGCATCTCGTGCTGGCTTGTAACAAAGATGATCGCCGCTTCGGTGATCTTCTCGGCCGGCACGCCGGATTTGCGAGCGACTTCATCCAGGTCAACTGGCTTGGCTCCCGGAGTCTTGGCGAGGCCGAGTCGTTCGATTTCGGAGGCGATTCCCTCCATTACCAGCGATGTTGTGTCCGGGTTCGGCTTCAGCCAAAGTGCTGCACGATCGCAGAGCAGGTAGTGCTGCGTCGAAACAACGACAATGCGCGCCTCACGGTAAATACGGCTGTGGTTGATCCAGTAGCTCGCGCCCGGGGCGTGTTCGAAGATGCTCGGTCCAACAACCAGGATGTTCTTGGCGTCAGTGAGCAGTTCCTGCATGTTGTTGGTATTGGAGATGTCGTGACCAAGCGCCTTGCGTGTGGAGCGCTCCACGGCTGCTTGCGTCGGTGACATCAGGCGGTTGACGGTGTTGGACTGCATAACGGCGCGGCTAAACTGTTGCAGCACCCATGCTTCCTCGTTGGTGCCTTCACCGTTGGCGAGAACCCCGAACTCACCATTTCGATACGCCTGCAGGCCATCTGCCACGAGGCCGAGTGCCTCATCCCAGGTAACCTGGAAAACTTCGCCGTTTTCGTCGCGGCTGCTCGGGTTGACGAGACGATCGGAACTCTGAATGCGCTCGTGACCCCACTTACCCTTCTCGCTCATGTATCCATGATTCACGCCGCGCTCCCAGAGGTTGGTGGAGCGGCGGACAATGCCTTTGTTCGATTCGATGTTGATGGTGCAACCCACATCGCAGAAGCCGCAGATGGTTTCGGTGGTATCGAGCTCCCACGGGTGATGGCCGAAGTGACGGTCGGTGAGGGCACCCACCGGGCAAACCGCGATGCACATACCGCAGTTTACGCAGCTGCCTTCCGTGATCATGTCTTCGCCGAAGGCCGGGGTGATGGTTGCTTCGAGCGCGCGGTTCGCGTTTTCGATTGCAGTCACACCGATAATTTCGTCACACACGCGGGTGCAGCGGTTGCACATGATGCAGCGGTCCCACTTGTAGTCAATGGTTGCGCTGAAATGCTCGTACGGAGTTGCCTTCTTCGGACGGCGGTATGGGTTTGTGTTGATGTTATGCAGGTACGTGTTGTCTTGCAGGTAGCATTCACCGCTCTTGTCGCAGGTTGGGCAATCAAGTGCGTGGTCAATCAGGTACATCTGCAGGATGTACTGGCGAGACTGAAGGGCTTCCTCGGAGTGCGTGAGCACCTCCATGCCTTCGTTGAACTGCGCGGAGCAGGAAGTATCGAGCCCACCTCGTCGGCCGAGAATCTCCACCGTGCAGATACGGCAAGACCCCCAGGCTCGCATCAGCGGCTGGAAACAGAGGTTCGGGATATCAATTCCAGCAGATCGTGACGCTTCCAGGATACTTGTACCGGCAGGTACGGTCACGCTTTGACCGTTAATGGTGCCGGTAACCATTTTCTGCTGCGTGGTTGCCACCATTGTTGAGGAATGCCTCCATTTGTGGGCCAGGCCCTATGTCCACCCATGTGGCGAATCGCACGTGAAAACGGGCGCTTTATCCGCCATTTACATTGTTGTGATGGTAACACATGAGAGTTATTCTCACTCTGCCTTTTGGACTATTGCTGCAACCCATCACAGATCGGGAGAATTGATTTATCTTTAGTGAGATAGATTCAGGCCGCACCTGCCGGGTTCGCGGCACGTGAGTACGATTTCACGTAAAGGAAACAGTTCGTTGACTACAACGTTGGCAAGTCCCACCGCATCCACACTCAAGACCATTATCGGTCTGGAAGTTCACGCACAGGTGCTCAGCACGAGCAAGATGTTCTGCTCCTGCTCGGCCGATTACGCCAATGCGGAACCTAATACGCATATGTGCATGGTGTGTCTGGGTATGCCTGGTGCCCTGCCCGTCATCAACAAATACGCCATTGAGACCACAATCCGAACTGGCCTGGCGTTGAACTGCGAAATCCCCGAGCACTCCAAGATGGATCGAAAAAACTATTTTTATCCGGACCTGCCGAAGGGATACCAGATCTCCCAGTACGATATGCCGCTATGCCTGAATGGTGAGATCGAAATCACCGTCGATGGCGAAACACGCACCGCCGGTATTACCCGTGTGCATATTGAGGAAGACACCGGTCGGTTGGTACATGATGCAGCTGCGTCTGAAGGCCTCAGCCTTGTTGACCTTAACCGCTCTGGGGTGCCGCTGATGGAGATCGTCGGCGAGCCGGACCTCAATACACCAGAAGAGGCGCGAGAGTACCTGGTTGCCCTGCGACGAATCCTGCGTGCGATCGGCGCTTCCACCGGCAACATGGAGGACGGGGCGTTCCGCTGTGATGCGAACATCTCCGTTCGCGCCGAGGATGGCAGCTTTATCGGCCCCAAGGTCGAGATCAAGAACATGAACT
>CAZGML010000005.1:98884-111831 GCA_964526965.1 uncultured Sphaerobacteraceae bacterium
CGCGCCGAGGATGGCAGCTTTATCGGCCCCAAGGTCGAGATCAAGAACATGAACTCATTCCGCGCGGTCGAACGCGCGTTGAAGTACGAAGAGGTCCGCCAACGTGAGGCTGTCGCCAATGGCGAGGAACTGCACCAGGAGACACGCGGCTGGGACGATGCCCGTGGCATCACGGTCAGCCAGAGGCTCAAGGAGCAGGCGCACGATTACCGCTACTTCCCGGAGCCGGACCTGCCCCCACTCAGAATTGAACGCGAATGGGTCGACCAGATTCGAGAGTCCGTCGGTGAACTGCCGAAGGACCGCGAGCGACGCTACATGAACGAGCTCGGCCTCTCGGCCAAGGATGCAGCCACGCTCAATGCCGAACGGTCCATCGCGGATTACTTCGAAGCGGCCCTCATGGGCAACACATCCGGCAAGTTCCCACAAGCGGTGGCCAACTGGCTGGTGAATGACGTAATGGGCCTGGCGCGGTCTCGTGGCCTGGCTATGGATGAGTTCCCAATTACGGCCAAACAGTTGCATGAACTGGTGCAATTGGTGGAAAGTAAGAAGCTCACTGGCTCGGCAGCAAAGAGCGTGCTGGCCGAACTGGGAGAAGACGAAACTCCCACTGCAGCGGCCGAACGTCTCAACGTGCTTGCCATTGAAGATGACGGTGCCGTCATTGAAGCCGCGAAGGAGGCAATCGAGGCAAACCCTGCCGTCGTTGCAGACTTCAAGGGTGGCAAACAGGCCGCAATCGGTCGACTTATCGGTGAAACAATGAAGCGGACCGGGGGGCGCGCAAAGCCCGACGCTGTGCGCGCAGCGCTTCTCGATCTCCTCAACCAGGACTAACTGCCAGGAAAGGAATCGAAACCATGGCAACTTCCGCGGAAAACGTGGAGAGTGCTAAGAAGCACGCCTCTGAAGATCGCACGCTGTTCGATGTCGCAATCGAGCAGCTCAATATCGCCGCAGACATACTCGGGATAGATGACGGCACTCGGGCCCGTCTCTCTGTGTGCCAACGAGAACTGACCGTCAATTTCCCGGTAAAGATGGACGACGGCTCGATCAAGGTTGTGGAAGGTCACCGGGTACAACATAACCGCATGCCCGGGCCGACCAAGGGAGGCATCCGCTACCACCAGGACGTTACGCTCGAAGAGGTAAAGGCGCTCGCCATGTTCATGACATGGAAGTGCGCAGTGGTCGGTATTCCCTACGGCGGTGCAAAGGGCGGCGTCCGCATCGATGCCAAGAAGCTCAGCCAGCAAGAGCTGGAAAACCTGACCCGTCGCTATACCAGCGAGATAATGCCGATTATCGGCCCCGATACGGACATTCCCGCGCCAGACGTGAACACGAACACACAAACGATGGCGTGGATCATGGATACCTATTCGATGAATGTCGGCTACTCGGTGCCAGGTGTCACCACTGGCAAGCCCATCGTGCTCGGTGGATCTGCCGGACGCGAGGAGGCCACTGGCCGCGGGGTAGTTTTCGCTATCGAGGAGGCTGTCCGTGACCTCGACTTCGACATGGAAGACGCCCGGGTGGCAATTCAGGGGTTCGGAAACGTTGGCCGAAACGCCGCGGAAATGATTCGTGACCTCGGTGCAAGCGTTGTCGCACTCAGCGATTCAAGTGGCGGTATCTACAATCCGAACGGTCTTGATCTGGACGAAGTGATTCGGCACAAGGACGAGGCCGGGGTGCTCACGGGATTCGCCGAGGCGGACGATATTGGTGCAGGGGAGATCGTCGAGCTGGACTGCGACATCCTGATCCCGGCTGCGCTTGAAAACACGCTGACCTCGCACAACGCCGACAGGATCAAGGCGACGCTGATTGCCGAAGGAGCCAATGGTCCAACCACGCCGGAGGCGGATGAGATCATCCACGATCGTGGAATTACCTTGCTGCCAGATATCTATGCCAATGCTGGCGGCGTGACGGTGAGCTACTTTGAGTGGGTGCAGGCAATGCAGGCGTTCCCCTGGAGCGAACAGCAGGTGAATGAGCGCCTTCGCCTGATCATGGCGAAGAGCTACGCCTCCATGCGAGATACCAGTCGGGAGAACAACGTCCCGTTCCGAACCGGAGCCATGCTTCGCGCGGTAGAACGTGTGGCTGAGTTTACCCGAATTCGGGGCGTGTACCCCTAGGCGACATATCCCACATTAAGACACAAAAACCAACTAAACGCTCAAATATCAATTCGGTATTCTGGAGCGACAGAAGAGGGGTGCACGGTAGAAACACCATGCACCCCTTAACTGGTTGCAAGCTTCATCTTAATCAACTGCGAGCAGTTCTCGCAGCTCATCTTCGTCCTCTTCCTTTGTGACGGCGATAAGTTCGTCGCCAGGGGTCAGTACGGTCTGGCCGTCTGGAACGATCACTTCCGGGCCGCGAATAACGGCCGCAATCGCACAATTCACCGGAAGCTCAATCTGCGTCAGCGATTTGTTAACCACCGGAGACCGCTCGGTAACAGTGACCTCAACGAGCGCCAGTCCGCCATGCTGAAGGTTGAGCAAGTGGATGAACGACTGCTTCGGAATCGACTGACCGATGAGGTTCAGGATGTAATTAGTCTGGCTGACGGTGACATCTACGCCAAGAAGCCGGAAGAGGTGTTCGTTCTTCGGGTTGTTTACACGGGCGATCGTCCGATCCACGTTGAACTTGTTCTTCGCGACCTGACAAATCACCAGGTTGTCCTCATCATCTCCGGTGACGGCAATCACAACGTCGGCCCGGGCGGCGCCGGCTGCCGCGAGAGTAGAGGCTTCAGCTCCGTCGCCCCGGGTAACGGCTGAACCGAGGCGCTCCCGATTGAACTCAACGGTTGCTGCGTCGCGTTCGATGAGTAGTACCTCGTGGTCTTCTTGCAGGAGCGTTTTGGTGAGGTAAAAGCCGACCTTGCCGGCTCCAACAACGATGATATACATCTCAGATCCCCAGCTGATTCGAGGTAACCTCGGCGATTTGGTCGAGAATTACCGCAGAAATCGTGGTGGTTGGACAGACGGTAATAAGTCCCATTTCCCGATATGCATCAGCGCGCACAGGATCATAGATTCGCACAATCACGTGCGGCACGTTGAAGATTGTGCGGGCAACCTGGGCACCCATTATGTTCCGATTATCGGCGTTTGTTGTTGCGACAAACGCATCGGCCTTTTCGATGCCGGCTATCTTCAACACGTCTTCATCAATACCGGTTCCGATGACAGTATTGCCGCTGAACTTGCGCGGAAGCCGTTCGAAAGCCGTGCTCATACGATCGATCATGGTCACGTTGTGACCATCTTCATCCAGCAGCGTCGCCACGCGGGCGCCGACGCGTCCGCAGCCCATGATAACGACGTTCATTCGATCTCCATTTCCAGGTCGCGCAGCATCGAATCGGACATTGCGCCACGCAGTATGACCACCTCGCACGGGGCATTACGCATAACATAATCCACCGTTTCACCAACGGTACGTTTACCGAAACGCTTATGGACCGTTGCTCCCATGAGTATCGCGTCCACCCCGTCCTGCACAGCCTCATCGACAATCGCCGGTCCAGCAGATCTGGCCTGCAAGAGGTCGGTGGACACGTATGAGCTACGGCTGTCAAGTGATTTGCGAACAAGTTCGCGCGCGTTGTCGAGGACCTTTTCGCCACGCCTCACTTCGTCCGGAAGGTCAGCATCCAGCGGGAGTTCCTGATCCACTTCCACGACATAAATCAACGTGACATCGGAATTCTTGCGATGTGCGATTCTTGTTGCGTACTTGAGAAGTTGCGAATCGGTGTCGCTGCCAGTAAGCGGCACGAGAAGTCGATTGCGCTCTTCCTTGCTAAAGTGCAATTGCCCTCGAAGTACCTGTCGAATACCAGACAATGTCTGCATCCTCCATTGACACACACGACTGTTGCCGGGTGAACACCAGGTCAGGTCGCGTCACGGGCCGTATTGTACAGGGTTGGCTCTCATCCTGCTTACATGCACAAGCAGCGCGCTGATATCACCGGGCGTAACTCCAGGGGTTTTCTGGGCCTGACCGATGGTGAGCGGCTTGCTTGCATTGAGTTGCTGCTGAGCCTCCACACGCAGGCCACGGATCAGCGAGTAGTCCAGCTCTGGATCGAGACGATCCTCGGCAGCCCGCCGATGCCGTTCGGCTTCTCGCTCTTCCTTCTCGATGAAGGCGCCGTACCGAATTGAGATTTGCGCGCGCTCCAGCGTTACGCCAGTCGGAATTGGGTCGTCCCACATCTCCAGTCGCACCAAGGCATTGAGTACCGAAGTAAGTTCCACATGCGGCCGACGGGCAATATCAAGCGCTGTCATCGATCGCGCAGCCCGGGCAAGCCCTTCTGCTTCAAGCGCAGCACCGTGGCGTGGGTTATCGCCCAGCCAGGTCTTCGAGAGCTTGTCCTCAATGCTCTGGATCTGGTTCTGCTCGGCGGCAACGGTTTCATACCGCTCGTCATCGATAAGGCCCATGGCGTGCGCCCGGTCAGCGAGCCGAGCATCTGCAGTATCTGAGCGCAATATCAGGCGATACTCCGCCCGGGAGGTGAGCATACGGTAGGGCTCGCTGAATTGCTGCGAAGTGAGATCATCGATCATCACGCCGATGTAGCCATCGGTGCGGGTCAAGATCAGTTCGGGCAATCCGAGGGACTTCGCTGCGGCATTCGCCCCGGCGATGAGTCCCTGTCCGGCGGCTTCCTCGTATCCGCTCGTGCCATTGACCTGACCCGCCATGAACAGGCCATCGATGCGACGCGTTTCCAGCGTCTGCAGCAACTCAGTGGCATCGAGCGCATCGTACTCAACCGCATAGCCGTAGCGGGTGATGCGAGCGTTTTCAAGCCCAACGATGCTTTGCACCACTTCGGTCTGGATTTCCGCCGGCAAGCTGGTGCTCAGGCCCTGAACGTAAACTTCATGGCTACGCCAACCCTCGGGCTCGATAAAGACAGGATGGGATGTCTTGTCAGCGAAGCGACCAACCTTGTCCTCAATAGAGGGGCAGTAGCGGGGACCGGTACCATCGATACTGCCGTTGTACATCGGTGCCCGGTGGAGGTTGGCCCGGATCAAATCATGAGCAGCCTCATTCGTTGACGTCTGGAAGACGTTGACCTGCCAGCGGCCCCCGCGTCGCTCAGCGTTGGAGAAGATGCCGGTAGATGCCGGTGGCAACATCATCTGCTCAATGCGACCAGCTGTACCCTCACGGCTCAACCACCGCGGCGTATCGTCTGTTGGCTGCACCTCGCAGCGAGATACATCGATCGTGCGGGCATCGAGTCGGGGAGGGGTACCGGTTTTAAATCGCTTGAGGCGCAAACCAGTTTCCGCAAGCGATCCGGCAAGCTTCGTATCGTGTGGGTCGCCGGCGCGTCCACCATCATGGCTGGAGTCGCCGCTCACCATACGGGCACGCAAAAACGTGCCGGCAGTGACCACAACTGTGTGGCAGCCAACAGCTCCGCCATTTCTCAATGTCACTCCTGTGACCTGGGGCTTGGCTGACGTTGTCATTGCGATTTCGGTTGCTTCGTCCTGTACGAGGTCCAGGTTCTCCTGAAGTTCAACCACTTCTTTCATTGCCACGGCGTACAGGCTCTTGTCGCATTGCACCCGAATCGCCTGTACTGCGGGGCCTTTACTCGTGTTCAGAAGGCGCGCCTGCATTGCGGTGGCATCAGCGACTTTGGCCATTTCGCCGCCAAGTGCATCCACTTCGGAGACAATCTGGCTTTTGGCCGGCCCGCCGATCGACGGGTTGCATGGCATGAACCCCACACGATCGAGGTTCGGTGTAACAATAAGGGTGCGAGCTCCTGCTCGGGCGGAGGCAAGTGCTGCTTCAGTGCCGGCATGGCCAGCACCAATTACTATGACGTCATAAAAAGTTGTAGCAGACATTACAATTGTGATCCTGAATAGAAAGCCGGTGGCACACGACTGGCGATAAACTAAATTGTAAACGAAGTCCCTGAGTAACGATGGAAGTGAACGAAGCGAGGCGATAACACGTGAGCCAACAATCCACACAAAATCCTACACCGACCGTGCAAGTTAAAGAGGTCGGTCTTCCTGAGCAGGCATCTGTTGGGAAAGTTCTTTTGATTGCAGGTGCAGCTGCCGGTGCAACCGCCGGACTGCTCGCGCTTGTCACTGAGAAGGAGCAGACACCTCCAAGTAAAACGGAATCGGCACGCGAGTATCTTCGCAATACGTTGGACGAAGCCCAGAAGACCGATTTCGGCCAACAGTCACGAAAGCAACGAAAGCGGGCCGAAAAGGCAATGAAGAAACAGCGCGAGAAGGCCCGGAAGGATGCTGACAAACTTCGGAAGCAGGGACGCGAGGTCGCATCGGAATCCGCTGATGCAGTGCGGCACGAAGTCTCCGCGATCCTTGATTCAATCCGCTCGGGCAACATGGAACTCGACCGAATGGTCGAAGGTTTTGCTGAATCCGAACTCATGAAACGCTTCCGAGAGTTCGGTGAAGAAGCCCGGGAGATGGCTGAGCAGGGTAAGAAGAAGGGCTCCAAAGCCTCCAGGCAATTCCAGAAAGACGTCCTGCCTGAAGCAAAGAAGGCAGCCAAAGAGGCCCGCAAGGCTGGCAAGAAGCGCTTCGAGGAAGTCTCGAAGCACGCCCGTGAGGATTTCATCCCGGAAGCACAAAAGCAGGCGTCTGACTTTGCAAAACACGCCCGTGAGGACTACATCCCGGAAGCTCAAAAGCAGGCATCTCAATTTGTCGAGCGAGCCCGGGAAGAGTTTATCCCGGAAGCCCAGAAGTACACCTCGGAATTCGCCGAGCATGCACGGGAGACAGCTGAACATCTCGGCGAGGATGCTGAGAAGTTCTGGAGCGAAACCAGCGAGAAGGCCGAAGAGAAGCGCAAGGAAGCAACCAAAGCAGTTCAGAAGGGCGGACGAGAAACCCGATCACTGCTGCTATGGTTGGCACTGGCTGGCATCCTCATCTTCACGGTGTTCCTCGATGAAGATCAGCAGAAGAAACTCAAGGAAGTTGCATTTGAAGTCTTCGGCGAAGCCCGTGACATGTATAGCGACATGAAAGGCGATACGTCCGCCTAGGACATCAGGGTCAAAAAAGCCGCGGAGCAAAAAACAGCTCCGCGGCTTTCTTGTTGCTTTTAGACGGCTGCAGCCTGGCGCCGGGCTGCCGGTGATCCGTGGCAGTGCTTGTACTTCCTGCCACTTCCACACGGGCAGGGCTCGTTTGGCCGAACCTTGTTGACTCGTCGTGGCGTGCGCGATGCCGGCTCGCTCTCCGACGTGTTCGTGCTCGTCTCCGCGCTCGAGATACTCGTTTGTACTGGCTGCCGCGCCACAGCTGGCTGCACGCGGAAGATTGAACGCACGACATCATGCTGAATGTTTTCCAGCAACTGATTGAACATGCGATAGCCTTCGGTCTTGTAGACCACCAGCGGATCCTTCTGACCGTAGGCCTGAAGTCCGACGCCCTGGCGCAGGTCGTCCATGGAGGTAAGGTGCTCGACCCAGAGTTTGTCGATCACCATCAGCAGCACGCTTCGCTCAACCCGCTCCAGCATGTCTTCATCTTCGAAGCGATCCGCAACTTCCTGGAAGGCCACTTCGCTATCATCGATAAGCGTGTTGACGAGGTCATCCTCACTCTGGCCCTGGATATCCGAGAGCTCGAGTTTGCTTGGAAGCACGAGTGCTGAGTATTGCTCCAACAGGCGTTCGTAATCAATAGCGCCCTTTTCATCGGTGTTGGCGGCGACTATTGATTCGATCTGACCATCGAGTAATTCGATGATCTTCTCGTGGACATCTGTACCCGCGACGATTTTGTTGCGATCGCCGTATATAACTTCGCGATGCCGGTTCATGACATCGTCGTACTGAACAACGTGCTTACGTCGGTCGAAGTTGTGCCCTTCAACCTTGGTCTGGGAGCTTTCGATGGACTTACTGATCATCTTGTGCTCAATCGGCTGGTTATCGTCCATGCCGATTCGGTCCATGAAGCCGGCGATGCGTTCCGAATTGAAGCGACGCATCAGTTCGTCTTCGAGGCTCACAAAGAACTGCGAGCTACCAGGGTCTCCCTGACGACCGGCACGACCACGCAGCTGGTTATCGATACGTCGGCTTTCATGCCGCTCGGTACCGATAATGTGAAGTCCGCCAAGTTCTGCGACGCCTTCTTCCAGCTTGATGTCCGTACCACGACCAGCCATGTTTGTGGCGATGGTTACGGTGCCCTTTCGACCGGCGTTCTCGACGATGGACGCCTCGCGCTCATGCTGCTTGGCGTTGAGAACTTCGTGCTCGACACCTCGTCTCTTCAGCAGTTCACCGAGGTATTCTGACTTTTCGATTGAGGTGGTACCTACGAGTACGGGCCGACCAGCCGCCGTGATGTCCTGAATTTCGTCTGCCACAGCCTCGTATTTGCCGACTTCAGTCTTGAATACCAGGTCGCCGTAGTCCTCTCGGATCATGGGCTTGTTGGTCGGAATCACCACAACCGGCAGGCTGTAGATTCGGTAGAACTCTTCGCTCTCGGTCTCGGCCGTACCGGTCATACCGGCGAGCTTGTCGTACATGCGGAAGTAGTTCTGGAAGGTGATTGTCGCCATGGTCACGTTTTGGCGGCGAACCTTTACGGCTTCCTTGGCTTCGATCGCCTGGTGGAGACCTTCGCTGTATCGACGCCCGTCCATCATGCGGCCGGTGAATTCGTCGATAATCACGACTTCACCATCGCGAACGATGTAGTCCTTGTCACGGTGATAAACGGCCTCGGCGCTAAGGGCCTGTTCCAGGAAGTGGGTCTGATCCAGGTAGCGTTCATCGAAGATAGATTCATCTTCCGGGATACCTGCCAACTTCTCTACCCGGTCGATACCATCTTCCGTCAGCGTGGCTGTACGGTGCTTGAGGTCGACCTCGTAGTCGCGGTCCTTACGGAGCTGCTTCACAATCTGTGCGTACTGGTAGTAGCGATCAGTTGCGCTTTCGGCCGCACCAGAAATGATCAGCGGAGTGCGAGCCTCGTCGATGAGGATGTTGTCGACCTCGTCGACGATCGCATAGTGCTGGCCGCGCTGAACGGTGGCATCTGGCTCGACGACCATGTTGTCGCGCAGGTAGTCGAAGCCGAATTCGTTGTTGGTGCCGTAGGTGATGTCAGCAGCGTAGGCTTCCTTGCGTCCGGCAGGGCGGAGGTTAGCCAGGGATTCGTCTTCGTTTTCATAATCGAAATCGAGAACGAACGCTGAGTCGTGCTGCAGACACCCGACGCTCAGTCCCAGGGCGTTATAGATCTGACCCATCTCCTGCGTATCACGGCGGACGAGGTAATCGTTCACCGTTACGAGATGAGCACCCTTGCCGGCAAGAGCGTTGAGGGCGATTGCAAGCGTTGCGGTGACAGTTTTACCTTCACCGGTCTTCATTTCGGCGATCTTGCCCTGATGGAGCACGATACCGCCGATGAGCTGAACGTCGAAGTGGCGTAGACCAAGGGTGCGCTTCGAGACTTCTCGCGTAATCGCGAAGCTCTCGGGCAGCAGATCGTCGAGTGATTCGCCATCGTTGTATCGCACGCGCAAGGCCTGGAACGCTTCCTTGAGCTGCTCATCAGACTTGTCTTCGTAATCCGGCTCGAGGGCATTGACTTCATCCACCAGCTTTTGGGCTTCGTCTAGCTCCTTGCTGCTGGAATCCCCCAGTATTTTCTTCATCAGAGTTCGCATGTAAGGTGGTCTCCATTGTGGTGGCGGGGTTGAACGTCACACACCGTCAACATTCGTAGGTACAGTATACTGACCCTGCTCAAACCCCCGGTTTCAATCGAGTCGTTGTTGGGTCTGGTGTCGTATTATGGAATTCTCTGAACGAGTATACAAAGTTGTACGCATGATACCGCAAGGATGTGTGACATCTTACGGGAGCATCGCGCGAGCCCTGGGAGCACCCCGGGGTGCGAGGCTGGTGGGTTGGATACTACGCGGCTCTCCCGACGATGTTCCCGCCCAGCGTGTCGTGAATCGCAAGGGGGTACTCACCGGAGCAGCCCATTTCGGACATCCAGATGCCATGCATGATTTGCTCGAGGAAGAGGGTGTGACCTTCATCGACGACATTACGGTTGATATGGAGAAGCACTATTGGGATCCGGCAGAGGACCCACGTGTGGATGAGCTCTACGAATTTCGAGAAAGCTGACTGGCAGCCGATTCAGGATCTTCCGCGCTGAGAATCGCTGAAACAACAGCAACTCCATCTGCTCCGGCCTCAAGTACTGACATTGCGTTCTCGGTGGTGATGCCGCCTATACCCACCGCCGGCAATCCGCCCAACTGGAGTCGTCTCTGGAATTCATCGAGCCCAAGTGCAACTCCCGAGTCCGCCTTCGTGCCCGTTCCGAATACCGGCCCAATTCCCAGATAATCGGCACCCTGTGACCGCGCCGATGTGATGTGACTATCAGCTTCCGGCGAATAGCCGATGATGAATTCAGCGCCACCGAGCTCCCGCGCCTGGGCGATCGGAAGATCATCAACACCAAGATGAACACCGTCTGCTTGCACTGCGAGTGCAATATCCAAACGGTCGTTGACAATAAAACTGGCACCGTGCCTGGAACAGAGTTCCTGTAGCATGACTGCGTGCTGATACAACTTGCGATCGGTTAGGTTTTTGGCCCGGAGCTGCACCATGGTCACACCACCACGCAGCGCAGATTCAATAGTAGTTAAGAAGTCGCCCTGTGAGTGCTCCGGATCAGCGACCAGGTAAAGACGGAGAGCCTTTTGCAAGTCCATTAATTCAGTACGCCACTCAGCGCGGAACGTACGTCTTCAGGTAGCTGCGCGAAATGGTTCACCGGCGAGTGGCCTTCGCCAACCGACACCGATTGCTCCAGTGCATTCTGGATAAAGCTCTTGGCCAATCGAATCGCCTCGAGCGTCGGGAAACCATGAGCGAGGAAAGCCGTTATAGCTGCGGCAAACGTGCAGCCGGTTCCATGGGTGTTCTTTGTATCAACCCGGTTACCTTCGAACGGCGTGAAGATGCCGTCGTGATAAACGAGGTCGGTCGGTGATCCGGGGAGATGGCCGCCCTTAATAATGACGGTTCTCGGGCCCATCGCCGCGATTGCCTTCGCGGCTTCCTGGGCATGAGCAGGAGATGCGATCTTGCGACCGGCGAGCGTTTCCGCTTCAGGAATGTTGGGCGTAATGACCGATGCGAAGGGGAGGAGATCCTTCTTCATCGCATCGATAGCATCCGGCTGCAGCAACGCAACTCCACCCTTCGACACCATAACGGGATCAACCACCAGGTGGGGGATTCCCCAGGCTTCCAGGCGGTCTGCCACATTCTGAATAATCGGGGTGCTGCTCAGCATACCGGTTTTGGCGGCATCTGCGCCGATATCCTGAACAACGGTATCAATCTGCGCTATCACGACCTCTTCAGGAACTTCGGCGATGGCGGCAACCTCCACCGTATTCTGCGCGGTAACCGCCGTTACCACGCTGGATCCATAAACGCTCAACGCTGCAAACGTTTTCAGGTCTGCCTGAATACCGGCACCACCGCCGGAATCCGAGCCAGCTATGGTCATTGCCTTGATTACGCGCTGAGATGTCATGGAACAGTATCCTCCAGTTGCCGTTTCCGGGAGTTATGCATGCATCCGGAACTGAATGCATGATTGTCTTTATACTACTAGCGAATGAAATCGCCTGCCTACCCAAAGGAGCCCCCTCATGGATGTAAAACAGGGACTAATGCAGATTCGAGAACAGTTGGTTGAGAACCGCGCCGACAAGGAAACTGTGAAGATGGTTGATCTCATCGCCCAACGAGCTTCCTTGCCCGCTGCCGCCGGAGCTCACGCCGATTCGCTGTTGCAACTCGTGCGAATGCTGATGCGCAATCCGGTGTCGGCCGCAAATGTCACGGTCTATAACGATCTTGTAAAGGTCGAATCACAGTTTGAAGAACAGGCCGAGGAGTTTCGCGGCATGCGCGAAGAGGAAGAGCGCATAGCCAACGCCAAGCCGAAGAGTTACTACCGCGAACTCAAGAAGAAGCAGAAAGAAAGCTAAAACCTGATGCAAAAGCAGACCGGGCCCTTGCCCGGTCTGCTTTTGCCTTGGGATCTAATCGGGCGAAAGCAACCCGTAGGATCCATCCTTACGACGATAGAGGACCGTAAAGGTATGGTCTTCCTCGTTCTTAAAGAAGAAGAAATCGTGCCCAACAAGTTCCATCTGTTCGATGGCGGTTTCGACGCCCATTGGATCCATCTGGAACGTCTTGGTTCGCGCGATCTGACCAACCTGCGACTCCAGGTCTTCAGCGGTCGGCTCACCATCTAGTGGCTCCCCGTCTGGTACGGGTGCCGGGTCCACGAGTTCGTAGAGTGGTTTGGCGCCGCGCCGACTCTTTCGGGAGTTGAACTTGCGCACCTGGTTCACCAGCTTGTCGATAGCCATATCGATTGCCTTGGCGATCTCTGGCGCTTCTGCTTCAGCACGGAGCACGTGCTTACCGGTTTGAAGCGTGATCTGCGCTGTCGAGGTCTCGGCGCCAGTGCGCGTGGTTTCGGACTTGAGTTCGAGCTTTGCATCAACAACCCGATCTGCAAGTCGGTCGAGCTTCTCAACTCTCTTGTCGATAAACTCCCTCAGCCCGTCGGAGACTTTCACTCCGTTGGTGCGAATGTTGAGTTCCACAAACGCCTCCCTTCTCAACACACGAACGCGCGTGTGAACGAGTAGTGCGGTGATCGCAGGCGAATACCGAACGGCCGCGTAAACCATCCGGGTCTGATTTATCAAACCCTGCGATGGCGCCCGAGGAGGGACTCGAACCCCCGACGCTCGCCTTAGGACGACGACGCTCTATCCACTGA
>CAZGML010000006.1:0-1816 GCA_964526965.1 uncultured Sphaerobacteraceae bacterium
GCGATCGATAAATACACCAAGCGCGCCCTCTGGGTCGGCATGGAAGCCAAGGCGATGCTCGGCAAAACGCCGGAAAGCATCATCGCCGTGCGACCGCTGGAAGATGGCGTGATTGCCGATTTCGACACCGTCGAAATGATGCTGCACCACTTTATTCGTAAGGTGCACATGCAGCGCCTGCTCGCGCCACATCCGCGCGTGGTGATCGGTATCCCGAGCGGTGTGACCGAGGTTGAGAAGCGAGCGGCCAAGGATGCCGCCCTCAGCGCCGGTGCCCGCGAGGCGTACACCATCGAGGAGCCTATGGCCGCGGCCATCGGTGCCGGCCTGCCGATCAACGAACCCGTCGGCAGCATGATCGTCGATATCGGTGGTGGTACCACGGAAATCGCCGTGATTTCGCTCGGCGGTATCGTGGTAAACCACAGTTTGCGGGTGGCTGGCGACGAGATTGATGACGCCATCATTCACTATGCCCGCCGTGATCACAACCTTGTAATCGGTGAGCGCACCGCCGAAAACGCGAAAATCGCCTCCGGCTCCGCATATCCGTTGGAAGAGGAAGTCCGCGTTATGCTGCGCGGCCGCGATTTGCTCACAGGGCTGCCAAAATCGGTTGAGGTGAGCTCCGTAGAAATCCGCGATGCCATCAGCCAGCCGCTGAACACCATCATCGAACTGGTGAAAACCAGCATCGAGGAAACTCCGCCAGAGCTGGTTTCCGACATCATGGAAAACGGTATCACCCTCGCGGGCGGTGGCGCCCTGCTCATGGGCCTGGATCGACGCCTTCAGAGCGAACTCCGCATGCCGGTGCATCGCGCAGATGATCCGCTTACCTGCGTGGCACGCGGTACGGGCAAAGTCGCCGAAGCCCTGCATCTCTACCAGCGAGCGCTGGCCAGCGGACAGGAATTGCGCCGCGGATAGCGCCGGGAAGTCGATGCGATGAGACAGCTACCTTTCAAACGACTCGCCATGGCGATCGGGTTCTTTGCCATTTTTTGTCTGGGTGTCCTGTTGATGGATGCCCGAAACCTGCTCGATCCGCTGCGTAGCGGACTCGGTGTGGTGCTGAACCCGGTGGTAACGCAACTTCAGAGCGTTGGTCGCGAGGAAGGTCCAACAGAGCCGCTTGAAGTTCAGCTCGCCACTGCAGAAGCCGAGCGCGATGAACTCCGCGCCGAAAACATGCTGCTGCAAGGTCAGCTCGATGAGCAGGAAGTGCTTCTGCAAACCTTGCAAATCCAGAGCGATTACACCGATCGGCAGGTGCTGCCAGGCAGGGTGCTCGGTACCGACCCGAGCGGATTACAGCAAAAAATTATCATTAACCGTGGCACGTCTGATGGTATTCGGGAGGGAATGGCCGTTATCGACGGCACGCACTTTATTGGGCAGGTGACAGATGTAGAGGAGCATCGCTCCAGCGTGCTGCTTATTTCCGACGCGAATGCATCCGTCGGTGCCCGCATGTACGACTCACGGGCCGATGGAATTTTGTACGGCAATGGTCGCGCCAACCCGAACCTTACCCTGCGGCATATCAACCGTAGCGTGAGCCCCGTGGAAAACGAGTGGGTGATGACTTCGGATCTTTTCGAGAGCGAAACCGCACAGGTTCCGGGCAACATCCCGATAGGGTGGATCACCGGTGAGCCCGTGGAGAACGCACAAACCGGGGAGCTCGAATTCACGATTGTGCCCGCCGCGAACTTCGATGAACTTGAAAACGTATGGATTGTGGTTCCTCAATGACGACTAATGCTTCGCCCGATCCGCGCCTGATGCTCAGCGTTGCTGGCGCCAAACTTAC